>CALVCA010000012.1 GCA_944325895.1 Candidatus Gastranaerophilales bacterium | reverse complement strand
AAACAAGTTCAGGATGACAGTGCTACGCACGTAGACACACCGGGTTTTGCATGGATTTTATCAAGTAATGTGTGGTGGTGCGTGGCTCCATACTCATTTTAGATACGAACTTATTCCCTTATTCACTTCATTAACTATAGCTAAGATTTTTTTACATCGACATCATACAAATTAGAATAATCAACAGTCGTTGTAACAACATCAGGTTCTTCAAAAGATTTGTTCACAACAAGCATAAGTTTATTTTCGTCATCATAAAAATATGACGTTGTGGATTTGGTTTTGCCGTTTTCAACAACTTGTTCGCCGACTAAATTACCGTTTGAATCTTTAAACCTGATGGTACCTAAAAAGTTTTTTCTGTAATTATTAAATAAATTTACACCATTTACTCTCATACATTAACCTCCATAGATACATAAAACACAAACATAAAAACTTTTGCTACTATTATAACATAAATTTTTAATAATTACTTGATAAATTCAACGGATTTTGTTTCTTCTACGTACTTAGCGGCATAAACAGCCCCGACAGCACCGTCAGATGCGGCTGTTATTACCTGACGTAAAGGAGTATGTCTTACATCGCCCACCGCATATACACCGTCAAGAGATGTTTTCATTGTTTCATCTGTCATTATAAAACCGCCTTTATCCTGCTCAAGCTGACCGTTGATAAAATCAATGTTCGGTACAATGCCGATATAAGGGAAAACACCGTTAACCGCAAGTTCAAAAACGTCATGGGTTTTAACGTTTTCAATAACAAGTTTTTCAACAAGCTGAGAACCTTTAATTTCTTTAACCACGCTGTCCCAAACAAATTCTATTTTAGGATTATTAAAAGCTCTTTGCTGAACGATTTTATCAGCTCTTAAAGCATCACGTCTGTGAATTATATACACTTTATCGGCAAATTTAGTTAAATAACAGGCTTCTTCAACTGCAGAATTACCTCCGCCGACAACTGCAACTGTTTTTTCCTTATAAAAAGCACCGTCGCATACAGCACAATAACTTACGCCCCGTCCGACAAATTCTTTTTCACCTTCAATTCCCAGTTTCATGGGCTGAGCTCCGGTTGCTATTATAACCGTTTTTGCTCTGAATTCGTCTTCTTTTGTCAAAATAACTTTCGGATTTGATATCAAATCTATTTTTTCTATTTCCTGCATCGGGAATTTTTCAATACCAAATTTATCTGCGTGTTCTTCAAATTTTTCCATTAGCTCAAACCCGCCTATGTGTGAAAATCCCGGATAATTTTCCAACTCCAAATAATTTGAAGGCTGACCGCCCATCATATTTATATCAATAATTGCTGTTTTTAAAGCACTGCGGGCTGCATATATCCCTGCTGAAAATCCTGCCGGACCGCCGCCTAAAATTATTGTATCAAATTCCTTCATTCACTTCCTCCTGCTATTTTTTCACCCTCTAAAATATATACTGCTTTTGATGTTTTTATAACTGAATTGCCTGATAACACTTCCAATACAAGCGTATTAACTCCCGTGAATTTGTCTTTTGAAAGCTTTAATTCCACTGTATCTGTCAAAATTCTTCCGTCATAATTTCCTTTTCTTGAAAATTTAATATTTGTTCCTTCAACATAACCTACTGATACTGAAGCACTTGCTCCGGTAAACGGGTTACTTAAATTAATGACGTCACCTGATTTTGATAAGTTCCAAATATCAATATTTTCTTTTTTGAAACTTTCGGGGCTGTTTGTTTGTTTCAAAAAAGATTTTACCCGCCACGTGCCAAAAAAACCTGACGGGATTTGTTCGGTTAAAGAAATTCCTGTTTTTAACATTTTTCCATTATAATTTTCTTCTCCTGAAACGTTAACGGAAAAAATAAGTAGAAACACAGCTGATATAAAAATTTTTAAAATATGAAAACGCATTATATAGCACTCATTTTTCTGTAAAGTTCATTTGCAGACTCTTCATACCCGACTCTGCCCATTAGAGCATAAGTATAATTTTTTGCCTGTTCAACCCCAGGCTGCGTAAATGCATCTATATTATAAAGTGCACCGGCAATAGCTGTTTGAATTTCAAACATATACAAAAGCTGTGCCACGTAATAGCCGTTTACCTTCGGCAAAGTAACGGTTATTGTCGGTTTGTTATAATCACTCAATGCAACCCGTGTTGAATCAGCTTCCGCACTCATCAAATCGTTTATGCTTTTTCCGCCCAAATAGCCTATCCCTGTATATTCGAATATCTTCGGGATTGTCAAAACATTATCAAATTCTTTTACTCTTATAAAATTGATAATTTTGTTATTTGGTCCTTCATTAAACAGCTGGATTTGAGAATGCTGATCTGTAGCCCCTAAAGCTTTAACAGGAGTAGGACCGACATGAACAATTTCGCCGTTCAGGTTTTTTTCTTTTCCCAAAGATTCTGCCCATAACTGCACAAACCAGTCCGATATATATCGCAATCTCTGCGAATACGGCATCATAACCGTAATATTTTTACCTTTTTGCGTATCCAAAAGATAATGAATTAATGCGTTTTGTGCGGCAATATTTTCGTTTATATCGGTATTTTTAAGGATTAAATCCATATCCTTAACACCGTTAATTATTTCATCAATATCAAGTCCCAAAAGTGCAAACGGCAACAATCCGACAGCCGAAAATACCGAAAATCTTCCGCCGACATCATTCGGGATTATAAAAGTTTTATATCCTTCTTGATCAGCGATTTGTTTTAAAACAC
Organism: Candidatus Gastranaerophilales bacterium; assembly: GCA_944325895.1. Classification (GTDB taxonomy): domain Bacteria; phylum Cyanobacteriota; class Vampirovibrionia; order Gastranaerophilales; family Gastranaerophilaceae; genus SIG32. Next base: position 42,108 of record CALVCA010000012.1, on the reverse strand, counting down.
CGGTATTTTTATCCGTCGTTGCAACGATATTTTTTCTGTATTCTTCACCGAGTTCTTTTTCCAGCCTGTCTTTTATAATCATAAACTGCGACATTGTTTCTGCAGTCGAACCTGATTTGGTTATTACGTTTACAAGTGTCTTTTTCAAATCAAGCACATCCAAAAGACCTAAAATATAATCAGGATCAATATTGTCCAAAAAGAAAACCCTCGGGAAATTATTTCTTTGTTCTTTTGTCAAAAAATTCCAACAGGGTTTTAAAAGAGCTTCAGTAACAGCTAATCCCCCCAGTGCAGAGCCGCCAATACCCAGCACCAAAATATTATCAAATCTGCCCTCTACAAGTGCCGCATACTCTTTTACATACCAAACTGTTTCCTCACTGTAGCCCAAATTCATCCATTGAAGCCACTGTCCCGGTTTATCTTTCTTTTTGTTCAAATCTAATATTATATTCGCAATAGTATCTTTATAAGTATCAAATTCTTTTTGAATATCCAATCCGTTATCAGCACCTACAACGGCACTGTCAGCGAATTTATAGTTCAACGTAATCATAAAATACCCTCATATACTAATTTTACGTACTCAACGTAAAAATGCAAGTGCTCAGGTAGCCAAAAGAGCCTTTGCAAACTCGACTGATTTATCATTTATCTCTCCGGCTGCAAGTTCTGCCAATGCTTTTATTCTGTTGTCGCCTGTCAGGACATAAACTTCAATTTTAGTCAAATCAGTTTGGGATTTTCTTACATAAAAATGCTTATCAGCTTTTGAGGCAATAATCGGCTGATGGGTAATCAATATAATTTGATGAGATTTAGACAATTTAACCATTTCATCGGCAACGCTTTGAGAGGCTTTGCCTGAAATACCCGTATCAATTTCATCAAACACAACCGTATCAATGTCGTCGCTGAATATTGATTTTATGGCGAGCATAACACGGGAAATTTCGCCTCCCGAAGCTACTTTTGCAAGCGGTTTTAAATCTTCCGACACATTTGTCGTCAGTAAAAATTCAACATTGTCCGCTCCGTCTTTTGAAAGTTCTTTCGGGGTTACATCTATTTTAAATTTTGATTTGGGAAGCTCTAAAAATTCAAGCTTATCTTGAACCTGAACCGATAAAACCTGTGCATATTCTTTTCTGCATTCGCTGATTACAGACGCTTTTTCCTCAAGCTCCGATTTTAATTTATTTGAAAGTTCTTCCAGTTCTCTTACTTTTTCCGCAGAAAATTCTATTGTATCCAATTCTTTTTTTAATTTTTCATATTCGTCTAACACGTCCTGCAAACTTGAACCATATTTACGCTTTAATTTATCTAAAAGATAAATCCGCTCCTGTATTTCGTTTAATCTTTGGGTATCATTTTCCAAATTTTGGCTGTAAGAATTAAGATTGCTTGCAGTTTCTTTTAAAATTTCATAAGCTTCAATAATATTTTGGCTGAAATCAGTCAATTTTGCATCATAAGATTCCGCCTTTGAAATATCCTGTTTAATTTTATTCAAAGCTTCCAAAATAGAGCCTTCATCCCCGTTCAAACACCATGAAGCAGAGCCTGTTAATTCTTTCAACTTTTCTGCGTTTTCCAAAACCGTAAGTTCATTCTGTAAATCTTCATCTTCAGGTTTTATTTCGGCAGCTTCAATTTCGTTTATTTGGAATTTTAAAAAATCAATTTGGGCTTCCGTTGCATCAGCCGCATTGCGGGCTTTTTCCAAATCCGAAAGTGCTGTCTGATATTTTGAATACAGATTTTTATATTCATCCAGTTTTGCTCCGTAAAAATTCTTGCCGTATGAATCCAAAAGTTTTATGTGATATTTAGGCTGCATAAAAGTATAAGTTTGATGCTGAGAATGAATATCTATAAAAATTGCTCTCAATATTTTTAATATTTCGGTATTTACAAGTGTGCCGTTTATCCTTGAACGTACCGCATTTTGGGTTATTTCTCTGGAAATTATTATTTCATCACCCAAATTATCAATCCCGTTTTCTTCGTAAAAACCGGTCAAATCGTGATTTTTATTATCAATAACAAGTTCAATAACCGCTTTTTCACAGCCGGTTTTTATCACCTCTTTTGATACCCTCGGGGCAAAAGCCAAATCGATTGCATTTATCAAAATACTTTTTCCGGCTCCGGTTTCACCGGTTATTATATTTAAACCCTTATCAAAATTAGCGGTCAAATCATCTATTAATATGTAATTCTTTAACCTCAGCTGTTTAATCATATTATTATAATACCCGTAAAATCAGTCATGGGCAAATTTTTTCTTTGAATTAACATCTTCGGGATGTGCCGAATTCGACAAAATTATTTCGTAATACTCGTTTTTATCTATATTTACACCCATTGTTTTTATATCACAATAAGCTTTTTTCTTTTTCTTTAAAAGTTTTTTATAATCCACGGATGTCCTCAACTATTTTATTAACCTGAATTATAAGATTTTCATAATCAGAATTGTTGTCAATAACATAATCCCAATCTTTAATATTATCAAGTCCTGTTTCGGTAATATCGTTTTCGCCGACAAGATTTCCACGTTTTTGACGTGTTTCACGGGAAGCTTCCACCCTTATTGCTACTGCTCCTGCATTTTTAAATACTTCATATTCATGCAATACTCGAACATCGGTTACTATAATATTTCCTTTTTGTTCAAGAATTTTTTTTAGCCAATAATCCGGATCTTGCTTTCTGCCCCAATTGCCCAAATTTATCAAATCCTGACGGTATATGGCTTTATTTTTTTCAATTTCTTCGTATGTAAGTCCTTTTTCTTTGCCGTATGTTAATTTTATAATATCGCCCATGGCACAACGCTTGAAATCAGGCATTTTATCCAGCATAATTTTTGCCGCTGTGTCTTTTCCCGAATACTGTTTGCCCGAAAATATAATTATAGTCATTTTCACCTCACATTTATTATATCACAAACTGTTGATTATCATTCGTATTCCTGCTAGATTAGTTACATATGGAAAAATATTTAATTGATACACATGCTCATATAGATATGCTTTCTGATATTGACACGGCAATAAAACTTGCAGGGCAAAATAATGTCAAAAAAATAATCCTGCCCTGTGCTTACCCGAAAGATTTGGAAAAAATATCCGAAATTGCTGCAAAATACAATAATGTATACGGCCTTTTGGGTGTGCATCCTTCAGAAGCAAACGACTGGAATGATGAATTAATTGATAAAATAAAAACTCTTTCTCAAAACAATAAAATCGTCGGTGTCGGAGAAATCGGACTCGACTACTACTGGGATAAAAGTTTTATTGAAAAACAAAAAGAAATTTTCATAAAACAAATAAAACTTGCAAATGAACTTGATTTACCGGTATGCGTTCACGATAGGGAAGCTCACAAAGACACCTTTGATATCTTAAAAAAACACAACAAAAATTCAAAAATAGTGCTTCATTGTTTTTCAGGCAGTGTTGAATTTGCTTTAGAATGTATAAAAGAAGGATGGTATATTGCAATCGGCGGAGTCGTAACATTTAAAAATGCCGTAAAAATGAAAGAAGTTGCATCGAAAATCCCGCTTGATAAATTGCTGCTTGAAACAGACTGTCCCTATCTTACCCCTGAACCATACAGAGGCAAAGAAAATACACCGGCATATGTAAAATTCGTTGCAGAAAAAATAGCACTGTTAAGGTCAATACCGGTTGATGAAATTGCTGAAATTACTACCCGAAACGCAGAAAAGGTTTATAACATATGAAAAAAGAGCGATTGGACAAATACCTGACGGATTTAGGATATTTTGAAAATAAAAGCAAAGCATCTTCTGCAATTTTGGCGGGTCAGGTAAAAATTGACGATGAATACATTACAAAAGCCGGTTTTCAGATTAATCCCGAAAAAGAATATGATATACAGGTAAAATCAATGCCATATGTTTCCAGGGGCGGATTTAAGCTGAAAAAAGCACTGGATACATTTCCCGTAAAAACAGAAGGCAGAGTATGCCTTGATGCCGGTGCCTCGACCGGCGGTTTTACCGATTGCCTTTTACAGCACGGGGCTAAATTTGTATACTCGGTCGATGTCGGATACGGGCAGCTTGACTGGAAAATCCGCTCTGATAAAAGAGTTAAAGTCCTTGAAAAAACCAATCTGAAAATATGCGGTTTTAACGATATTTATAATGTCGATGATGAAATCCCTGACTTTTTGGTAAGCGATTTATCTTTTATTTCCTTAACTAAAGTTCTTAAAAATCTTAAAACGCTTTTAAAACCCGATTTTCACGAAATGATTTGTCTTATAAAACCTCAATTTGAAGCAGGAAAAGATAAAGTTGAAAAAGGCGGAGTTGTAAAAGACAAAAAAGTCCATATAGAAGTGATTAAAAGTGTTGCTGATTGTGCAAAGCAGCTCGGCTATTTTATTAACGGACTGACATATTCATCTATAAAAGGACCTTCAGGAAATATTGAATATTTAATATGGCTTTCAACAAATGGTAATGACCTTTATAATACGGAACAAACCGTAAATCAAGCTTTTGAAAACCTTACTTAACAGGCAGATTTACAGGACGCACAGTGCTGTTTAAATCAATATACCTGAATAAATTTAACACAATTCCGGGCTGAAAATAATAAATATTATTGGTAGGAGTAACCCTTAACAAAGAATTTTTTGAATCTAACGGAACAATTGCTGCCAAAAAATCTTTATTTACGGCATTAAACAATATATAACCGGTTTTTGACTGAATTTCATCTATTTTAAACCTGTTTGCATTAATCCCGGCTATTGTAAGATAAAAAAGATTTTCTGAATTTATAGGAAAAATCTTTGTACACTGTTCAAAAGATACGTTCTGAATTGTTACAAGCGTACTTAAAGGCTGTTCTTGTGCAAATACAACCGGCATCATAAGCATCATTAAAATAACAATTATTATTCTTGCCATGTTTCACCTGTATTTATATCAATAACCAAAGGTACTAAAAGCGGCTGATTTAACTCCATTGATTCTTTTACAATTTTATTCAGAATATCAAGTTCATCTTTTTTAGCTTCTATCACAAGCTCATCGTGCACCTGAATAATAAGCTTTGATTGAAGTTTTAACTCTTTCATTTTCCGCTTCAAATCAACCATTGCCATTTTTATCAAATCAGCAGCAGTTCCTTGCATAGGCTGATTTATCGCCGCTCTTTTGGCAAATTCTCTGATTGTTCCGTTTGTACTGTTTAATTCTGACGCTAAATAACGCTTTCTGCCAAAAACAGTTTCCACATAACCGTGTTCCAGTGCAAATTCCACCATTGATTGCATATATAATTTTACATTCGGATAAGTTGCAAAATATTTATCCATAAAACTTTCGGCTTCCTGGGCGGTTATACCTAAAGCCTTTGCCAAACCGTATTTACTTTGTCCGTATACAATACCGAAATTAACAGCTTTTGCTTTATAACGCATAACCTTCGTAACCTCTGACAACGGAACATCAAAAACTTTTGATGCGGTAATACTATGCACATCCTCGCCTGATTTAAAAGCCTCTATTAAATTCTCATCCCGACAAACGTGTGCCAATATTCTTAACTCAATCTGTGAATAATCCGCCGAATATATAACGTAATTTTTTCTGTCTGACGGTACAAATGCCTTTCTGATTTTGTTGCCTTCTTCCGTCCTTACCGGTATATTTTGAAGATTTGGACCTGATGATGACAACCTGCCTGTCACGGCTACAGTTTGATTGTATGTGGTGTGAATTCTGCCGTCAACAGGATTTATCAAACCTGACAATGCATCAGTGTATGTCGATTTCAACTTCGAAAACTTCCTGAATAAAAGAATTAATTTCGCTATTTCATGTTCCTGAGCAAGCTCCTCCAATACTTCTGCTCCCGTTGAATATTTTGTTTTAGTATGCTTTTTCTTGGTTTTTAGCTGTAATTTATTAAATAACATCTCGGAAACCTGTTTAGGAGAACTTATATTAAATGCCTCGCCGGCTATTTTATATATTTGAAACTCTACAGAACGTATTGTATCCGCCATCTGTTTTGATAAATCTTCCAAATATATTCTGTCAACAGATACTCCGTCATACTCCATATCCGCCAAAACAACCGATAACGGCAACTCTATTTCTGACAATAATTTATATTCTTTCTCATTTAATTTACCCAGCCAGTACTTTGTCAATGTAAAAATAGTTGCAAGAACATCTGATGTAAAATTCAATGCTGATTTTAAAGACAAGTTTGTAATATTTATATTTGTCTTGCCGTTTTTTATATACGGAATAGAATCATCCATTATGTGCGAAATGTTTTCTACGGATTGCACATTTAAATCATGTGTTCTTCCCGGATCGTGTACATAGCTTGCCAGTAAAGTATCAAATACAAATCCGTCTGTTATAATACCCTTTGTCCTTAGTAAATTTCTTTCGGTTTTTACATCATGAGTAATTTTTTTTATATTTTTGTCTTCAAAAATCGGTTTTAACTCTCTTAAAATTTCTTCTTCACTTATTTTACTGTCTATATAATGTCCTATCGGAATGTAATATGATTTAAAACAATCTTTGAACTCATCTTTTATAACAATTTTATCAGAATACGAATAATTATCACAATATGCAACTTCTATACCAAAAAGTTTGCCTATAACCGCCTCTGATAATTCGCCTTCTGTCCTGAATGCAAATAATGTTTGTGACTTTAATGCTTTTATTAAATCCGCAAAATCTTCAAAATCCGTAATTATTTTTGCGTAACAGTCAAAAGTAACTTTGTTAATCTCCGCTTTTACCGCATCCGAAAACAATCCAAGCTGCATACTTTCTCTGTTAAATGCCGCCAAAATGGAATCTATGCTCTTTAAAAATCCGTGAAATTGTAATTTCGTCAAAAATGCAGTTACTGCTGTCAAATCAGGCAATACAATTTTTGTACCCGAAAAATCAAAATCTATATCAACATCTCTTACTATTGTTGCCAAATAATAACTTATTTCAGCCATTTCTCGACCTGCAATAAGGTTTTCTCTGACTTTATTTTGCTTAATATTATTAATATTTTCCAATATGTTTTTCAAATGCCCGTATTCTTTTAAAAGATTAATAGCCGTCTTATCACCAATACCTTTTACTCCGGGTATATTGTCTGATGAATCACCGCTCAGGCTTTTATAATCAACAATTTGATCAGGATATACTCCAAATTTTTCATATACCCCCTGCCAATCATATTCCTTTAACTCTCCTTTGGTTGGAATTATAACTTTAACACAACCGTCTTTATCTACCAGCTGAAATGCATCTTGATCACCTGTCAAAATCAATACCCTGTGCCCAAGTTCACAGGCATGCTTAGATATTGTCCCGATAACATCATCTGCTTCATAGCCCTCTTTTGTATAAACAGGAATATTAAAAGCCTTTAAACCTTCATAAATAAGCTCCATTTGAGATTGCATATTATCAGGCATCGCCTGCCTGTTTGCTTTGTATTCACTGTATTTTTCCACACGGAATGTTTTATGACTTACGTCAAATGCAACACAAACCGCATCAGGATGAAGATTTCTGTTTTTTAATAAATCAAAAATAGCTTTAAAAAAGCCATAAACAGCCCAGGTAGGAGTACCGTCGGATGTTTTCATGTTTGAACGTTCCAATGCATAAAATTGTCGGAATGCAAGTGCATGACCATCAATAAGTATAAGTGTTTTTTTATTTTCCATAAATTAAGCTATTATTTCTCCCTCATTTAACTTTGTAGGAAGTTTTATTAATTCACCCGTGTTACGGTTTTTAACTGCTTCTGCCGTAACAACGTATTTATCCATATTCTCCTTGGTCGGAACATCATACATAACATCCAGCATAATTTCTTCGACAATAGAACGCAAAGCTCTTGCACCTGTTTTACGTTTCATAGCTTCCTGAGCTATCAAATCAATAGCTTCCGGTTCAAATTCCAAATCTACACCGTCCATTTTAAGCAGACACTGGTATTGCTTAACTATTGCATTTTTAGGCTCTGTCAAAATCATTTTTAATGTTTTTTCATTTAACTGATCCAAAACTGCATATGTCGGAATACGTCCGATAAATTCAGGAATAAGCCCGAATTTTAACAAATCTTCCGGCTGAAGTTTTTTAAGCATCCTGTTGGCATTAGCTTCTTTTTCTGCCTGCGACATTGGAGCTTTTGCCCCAAAACCTACCGTATTGCTGTCGCCGGCACGGCGTTCAACGATTTTTTCCAAGCCAACAAACGCTCCGCCTACAATAAACAATATATTGCTTGTATCAATTTCGATAAATTCCTGATGCGGATGTTTCCTTCCGCCTTGTGGCGGAACGTGGGCTACAGTACCTTCAATCATTTTTAACAATGCTTGCTGTACACCCTCTCCTGATACATCACGAGTTATCGATGTGTTTTCGGATTTCCTTGCAATTTTGTCGATTTCATCAATATAAATAATTCCTCTTTCCGCCTTTGATGAATCAAATTCAGCATTTTGATAAAGTCTTAAAAGAATGTTCTCAACATCATCGCCTACATATCCGGCTTCCGTTAAAGTCGTTGCGTCAGCAACCGCAAACGGTACATCAAGCATTTTGGCAAGCGTTTGTGCCAAAAGAGTTTTACCCGAACCTGTCGGACCTACTAAAAGTATATTTGATTTTTGGATTTCTACATTATCCTCGGATGATTTGGATTTGTTATGTTTCAAACGCTTATAATGATTATAAACAGCTACTGCCAATATCTTTTTGGCTTCATCTTGACCTACTATATATTCATCTAAATATGCTTTGATTTCATGAGGTTTTGGAATAGGTTTTTCTTCTTTATCCTTTATTTCAGCACCTTCTTTGTCTTTGGACTCGAAAAATTCTTCATCCAAAATCTCATTACAAAGTTCTACGCATTCATCACAAATATAAACATCAGGACCTGCTATAAGCTTTTTTACCTGATCCTGCGATTTTCCGCAAAATGAACATTTTAATCTGCTGTCATCATGTTTAGGCATTATACTCTCCTTAACTGCGGGATACGACTTTGTCTATCATACCGTACTCTAAAGCTTCCTGAGGTGTCATTATATAATCACGATCAGTATCTTTTTCTATTTTTTTCAAAGATTGCCCCGTATTTGCCGCTAAAATCTCATTCAAGCTCTTCTTAATTCTGATGATTTCAGCCGCTTGAATTTCAATATCGGTTGCCTGACCTTGAGCACCGCCTAACGGCTGGTGAATTAACACTCTTGAATGCGGCAGTGCCATTCTTTTGCCTTTTGCTCCGGCTGCGAGTAAAAATGCACCCATAGAAGCTGCCTGTCCTAAGCATATTGTCGATACATCCGCTCTTATATGCTGCATTGTATCATATATTGCAAAACCTGCCGTAACACTTCCGCCGGGGCTGTTAATGTACAGCATTATATCCTTTTCCGGATTTTCACTGTCCAATAATAGCATTTGAGCTACTATTAAATTCGCAACCATATCATCTATCGGAGTACCTAAAAATATAATGCGTTCTCTCAACAGTCTTGAAAAAATATCAAAAGAACGTTCACCTCTGCTTGATTGCTCTATTACTACAGGTACAAAACTCATGATTATATTCCTTTCTTATTATTTAGCTTCAACTTTTTCAGGTGCCACAACTTCAACCGTATTGTTAGCAACCAAAAAATCTCTCACTTTATCATTCAATGCCTGCTGTGAAATTGAACCTAAAGCGTTTGGATTGTGTCCTAATTCTTTTAACACATCCTGCTGCTGCATTCCGTAAACCGCAGCAAGCTCAGCAAATTTCTTTTCCAAATCTTTTGGCTCAAGTTTAATATTTTCAGCCTTTGCAATCTTATCTATTACTAACGAATTTTTAATTCTGTGTTTTGCATCTTCAGTTAAAGTTTCTTCCAAATGGTCAACTCCTCCTTGGGATTTCACAAGTGTTTCCCAATCAATACCTTGATAAGCCAATCTCTGCTGATAATCAGCTTTTAAAGACTCAACTTCTCTTGCTATCATTGCCTGAGGTATTTCCACCTGTGCCGCATCTATAACTGATTTAAAAATTTCATTTTCTATATTTTGCTTATTGGTACGCTCATGCTGCGTTTCTAAATACTTTCTGATATCAGCCTTTAAATCATCAACTGTTTTAAAAGGTCCGACTTTTTGTGCAAATTCATCATTCAGTTCCGGCAAAACTTTCTCTTTTATTTCGTGAATTTTAATCTTGAAAACTGCCGGCTGACCTTTTAGTTTTTCGTCGTGATAATCTTTAGGGAATGTGACGTTTATTTCAAATTCATCATTAAGGCTTTTGCCGACAATTTGTTCCGCAAAACCGGGGATGAAATTTGAATGACCTAAATCAAGTGAATAATTTTTACCTTCGCCGCCTGCGATTTTTTCACCGTTCAAAAATCCTTCAAAGTCAATAACTACCGTATCACTTGCACTGGCAGCTCTGTCTACAACAAGCTCAAATGAACTGTGCTGGCTTAAAAGATTATCTAAAGATTTTTGCTCCGCATCTTCCGGAACTGGTGAATCTTCCACTTTTAATTTCAGTTCTTTATATCCGCCTAATATTACCTCAGGACGAGTTTCTACATGAACCTTTACCGTCAAATCTTTACCTATTTCAAAATCATAAGAAGTAATTGACGGCTGGGTTATAATATCCAAATCGTTTTCTTTAACAGCTTCAGAAATAGCTTTCGGCATTAAGCTTTCAATTGCTTCAACTTTAATCCTTTCAGTGCCGACATGTTTTTCGACAATTCCTCTCGGAGCCTTACCTTTTCTAAATCCGTCTATATTCACGTACTGCGAAATTTTGCTGACGGCTCTGTTATATGCATCCGCTGCCTCTTTTGCAGGAATTACAATTTCTAACTCTACAATGTTTTCTTTTCCTTTTGTAATACTAGTTTTCATTTCTGTTTCCTTTTACATGTAACCTAACTAAATTATACATCAAAAAGGAATTAGTGCAAGTCATTCAATGGTAGGAGATTGAAGGGAATAAGTTCTATGTTTTGGAAGGGAATAAGGGATTAAGTTCGTATCTAAAGTGAGCGTGGTGCTACATAGCACGTCATTCTGACGGGATTAAGGGATTAAGTTCGTTAATTGGTGGGGGCACAGCACTCATATCAAAATAATCTCTTAGCAAAAAACAAAAAAAGCGGAAGACGAGATTCGAACTCGCAACAACCTGCTTGGAAGGCAGGGACTCTACCATTGAGTTACTTCCGCATTGTGCTCTCTTATTCTATTATAAAAAATTTTTTTTTGCAATACTAATTCTGCAGAATTAATTATTACTATTTATTTTTTATCGCTAAAATCCACTCTCCGGGAGGGTGAAAATTTACCGCAAAAACGTTATCATGATTACGTAAGCTCAATGTATCCAGGCACTTTTTTCGGGGTTGCGACAAGATTTTTTTCTTTAGCGGTCTGGTTTAAAATATTTGAGCTTACTTCTTTTATATGGAAGGTTATTGCATGAAGGTTTGTTTTGAGTTATAATTCTCTTAGGAGAATTACTATGACTGAAGAAATTAAAGCAAGCCACATTTTAGTTAAAACAGAAGAAGAAGCTGAAAAATTATATCAAGAAATCAAAGCAGGTTCTTCTTTTGAAGATGCTGCAAAAAAATATTCACTGTGCCCGTCAGGTTACAGCGGCGGGGATTTAGGGTATTTTTCACGGGGAATGATGGTCAAACCGTTTGAAGACGCTGCATTCTCTCTTAATGTCGGTGAAATGTCAAAACCCGTTCAAACACAATTCGGCTGGCATCTGATTTACAGAAATGAATGAAGTTTTAGATATATACAGACAATTTATGATCGATGAAAAAATCGATTTTTTACTTGTCAATTCCACTAATCAGTTTTTAGTGGAATATAATTCTTTGAATGAAAATTCAAGATATCACCTGACGGGATTTACAGGCTCAACAGGCGATGCACTGGTTTCTATGTCCGGCATTTTTCTTTTCGTTGACGGCAGATACCATATCCAAGCTGATTTGGAAGCCGATAAAACTTCCGTCACTGTCGTAAAACTTCAGACAGGTCAGCGTTTTTTTGATGAAATGTTAAAAAAAATACCAAAAGATGCTGTTTTAGGTTTATTTTCAAAAAAAAACTCACAAGCTGACGTTGATTTAATGCAAAAACACGTTAAAATAAAACTGCTGAAATCCGATCCGCTGGACGTTTTAAAACCCCAAAAATCCAATCAGGTTGAGTATTTGGACATCAAATTAACCGGTTTAAGCAGTGATGACAAAATTAAAAAAATCAAAGTCATGCCCGACGAAGCCTACGTTATAACCAATTTGGAAGAAGTTTCCTATTTGTTTAACATGAGGGATTATTCAATGCCGTATTCTTCCAAAATTCAGGCAAAAGCTATAATCTTAGATGACAGAGCATTATTGTTTGAGGCTGATAAACTTGATGAGTTTGAAAATTTTATAAAAACTTCAAACAAAAAATTCTATACTGATAAATCATCAATAAACGCTTATGATTATTCGTTATTAAAGGACAGGACAGTCAAGCCGAGCCCGTTAAAACTTATGAAATCGATTAAAACCGATGCTGAAATTTTACATTATAAAGAAGCTTTCAACAAAACTGACAAGGTAATAAGAGCTGTCAGAGATTACATAGAGCAGTTTGATAATATTTCGGAATTTGATATAGCACGGAAACTTGAGGAAGAATTTTTACAAAACGGGGCAAAAGGTTTGAGTTTTAATTCAATTGTTGCAAAAGATAAAAATTCGGCTTTGGCACATTATTCAAAATCTTCGCCCGATGAAATCATAAAAGACGGAAGTCTTATTCTAATCGATTGCGGAGCATATTTTGAAGGAGGTTTGGCAACGGATATCACAAGGGTTTTTGTAAAAGGTGCTCCAAACAAACTGCAAAAAAAAGTTTATACAACCGTTTTAAGAGCTTTTTTGCATGCATACAACACAAATCCTGTCTGTTCGGGGTTTGACATTGATTTTGACATAAGAAATTTCTTCAAAGAAAACAGTATAGACGGATTTGTGTTTAATCACGGATTAGGGCACGGTATCGGAATAAATGTTCACGAGGCTCCGCCGGCTTTAAACCAAAGCGATGCCGCAAAAGTTTTATTGAAAGATAACATGTGTTTCACTATTGAACCGGGATTATATAATCAAAACCACTTCGGTGTAAGACTTGAAAATTCGTGTTATATGCAAAACGGCACCATTCATTCGTTTGTTCATATGCCTTACGAACAAAAATTGATTGATTACTCTTTGATGAACGATACAGAAAAACAATGGCTGGAGGAATTCGGGGTTATATGATGAAAATTACAAGTGTAAACAATGATTTGGTAAAAGATACAGTCAAGCTTCAGCAAAAAAAATACCGCAGTGAAAAATTTCTGCTTGAAGGTTATAAATGCACAAAAGAAGCCTTTGATGCAGGAATTGAAATTGAATACGCATTTGTTTCGGAAAATAAAGCCGAACGTTACGGATTTTTAAAAGATAAAATTATTTTAGCAAACGATACAGTTTTAAAAAAGATTTCCACAACGGAGTCAGCTCCTGAAATTGTCGCAGTAGCTTACAAAAAAACTTATGATTTATCTCTGCTGGATAAAGCTCAAAAAGTTGTTCTGCTGGAGGGCATAAAAGATGCCGGGAATTTAGGCACCATTTTAAGGACATCTGCTGCTTTCGGAATTGATGCTGTTGTTTTAACCGGCGAAAGCGTTGATTTATACAATCCCAAATGTGTAAGATCATCTGTTGGTAATTTATGGAAAATACCTGTTTTTGAAATAAATGATTTTGAAAAAATAAAAAAAATCTTTGGGGATTTCTGCACAATTGCAACACTGCCGCATGCAGATAAAAATTTAAAAGATTTTAAGGTAAAATACCCTTGTCTTATTATGTTCGGCTCCGAAGCAGACGGTTTAAGCCGTCAAATGGTTGATTTTGCAAAGGAAAGCGTTAAAATCGAAATGCAAAAAAACGTTGAATCGCTTAATTTAAGCGTATCTTGTGCAATTATTTTATATGAACTCAGCGTTTTTTCTTCGGGGGCTTCTTATTAACATTTGACTTTTTAAAAGCTGTTTGGGCTGAGGTTTGAATACGTTTTACACTATAGACATCAGGCAGAGCCTGCAGTGAATTAATTACTTTTTTCAAAGTTTCAATATTATCCAATTCAAGTCCGATTTCAATTATCCCGACATTATTACGTGATTTTACGTTTGCATTAATAATATTTGTATTATTATCCGATACAGCAGCAATAATATCTTTAAGCATGCCGAGTTTGTCGGCTGTTTCAATTCTTATTGTGGTTGTATAAGTTTTATTTGTATTATTGCCTGCCCACTTAATATCCATAAGCCTTTCAGGCTCAATGTTTTCCAGCGTTTTACAGTCAATTCTGTGGACGGAAACACCTTTTGAACGGGTTACAACACCTACTATCGGCTCTCCGGGGATTGGCGAACAGCAGCGGGCAAAAGAATACATCAATCCTTCCAAACCGATTATATCTTTTTCGGATTTCTTTTTATTGACTGAATGGAATTTATCTTCAACTGATTTTTCTTTCGGTTTTTGGATTTTATTTATAATTTTATTAAGCGTAGTTTCGCCGTAACCCAGTGCCGCAAAAAGATCCTCTGCGGACAAATAATTCATTTGTTTGGCTATTTTTTCAAATTCGCCCTGTTTTACGTATTCATCAAAAACTGTTTTAGTCAGTTCGTGTTCGAGATTAGACTTGCCGATTTCGATGTGTTCTTCACGGTTATTCTTTTTAAACCACTGTTTAATTTTTTGGGCTGCCTGTTTTGTTACAACAAAATTCAGCCAATCAAGCCTGGGAGCAGGTGTTTTTGAAGTTAAAATCTCAACTATATCACCGTTTACGAGTTTTGTATCCAATTGTGCTATTCTGCCGTTTACTTTTGCACCTATTGTTCTGTGCCCGACATCACTGTGAATACGGTATGCAAAATCAACAGGGGTTGCGTCTTTCGGTAAATCTAAAACATCACCGTTGGGGGTAAAGGCAAATACTTGATCTGAAAACAAATCAAGTTTTACCGAATTTACAAAATCTTTTGCATTTGACATTTCTTTGTCGTATTCGACCATTTTACGCATCCACGAAAACTGCAAATCTGATGCATTATTCGCTTTTTCAGACCCTTTTTCTTTATAACGCCAGTGTGCCGCAACACCGTATTCCGCAACTTCATGCATTTCCCAGGTTCGTATTTGAACTTCCAAAGGTTTTGACCTCGGTCCTATAACTGATGTATGCAAAGATTGATACAAATTACCTTTGGGCATGGCTATATAATCTTTAAAACGTCCCGGAATAGGCTTGAATTGTGAATGTATAAGCCCCAAAACTTCATAACATTCTTTT
The DNA here is from genome assembly GCA_944325895.1 of Candidatus Gastranaerophilales bacterium. Classification (GTDB taxonomy): domain Bacteria; phylum Cyanobacteriota; class Vampirovibrionia; order Gastranaerophilales; family Gastranaerophilaceae; genus SIG32. Next base: position 26,582 of record CALVCA010000012.1, on the reverse strand, counting down.
TCCGTATCTACTATTACTCTCACTGCCGTTATGTCATATAAATCGTGAAATGCTATATTTTGACGTTTCATTTTACAGTATATGCTGTAATAGTGTTTTGCCCTGCCTGTTATCTGTGCGTTTATTCCGGCTGCTTTGACGTCTTTTGATATTTTATCGATTAAAAGTTTGACTGTCATTTCCCGCTCAGCTTTTTTTTGCGAAACAAGCTGTGCTATTTCAAAATATTTATCAGGCTCTAAATATCTTAATGATAAATCTTCAAGCTCGGCTTTGATTTTCCCCATCCCGAGTCTGTTTGCCAATGGTGCAAATATATCAAGTGTTTCACGGGCTATTTTCTTTTGCTTATTAACCGCCATAAAGTTTAGCGTCCGCATATTATGCAATCTGTCCGCCAGTTTTAAAAATATTACCCTTATATCGTTTGCCATTGCAATGAATAAACGCCGGAAGTTTTCAGCCTGCCTTTCTTCATTGGATTTAAATTGAAGTTTGCTTAATTTGGTAACTCCCTGAACAAGTGTTAAAACGTCATCACCGAAAAGTTTTTGAATTTCTTCGGGCTTTGTTTCGGTATCTTCAAGTATGTCATGCAAAAATGCCGCTATCAGAGTATGGGTGTCCGCTTTTAAATCAACTAAAATTTTGGCAACTTCTACGGGATGGATTATATACGGTTCTTCTGATATTCTGTATTGTCCTTCGTGTAGTTTTTTTGCAAAATGATATGCTTTCTCTACTAACGCAATATCTTCATTGCTTCTGTTTTGCTCTGTTAATTTTTGTTTTATTTCTTCAAAAAGTTCTACATCGGACATGGTATAATAATAATACAAATTTTTTACGTTTTTTTCAAGTACAATTCAATAATTTCATTCAGAAAGATTATTATGATTAAAGAAACAAAAGACGGCTTAATTGTAAACATTAAAATTACACCTAATTCATCAAAAAATGAGCTTACCGCCTCTGACGGAATAATTAAAATTAAACTTACCGCCCAGCCGGTTGACGGTAAAGCTAATAAAGCTTTGATTGAATTTCTGTCAAAAGAACTTAAAATTCCTAAAACCTCTATTTGCATTGTAAAAGGTTTATCTTCAAAAGAAAAAGTAATCTGTATAAAAACATTTGACAGTGAAAAAATACTATTTGTAAAAAAATATTTTTCTTAATAGCAAAAAATATTTTTACGATATTTATATTAATCCATAGGAGAAAATTTATGCAAATATCAACAAATTATTCAACCCCCAGCTTCAAAGCAAACATTATCCCCGTTGTTGAACAGGAACTTATTTTAAAGGCAAGAAAAGCAGACTGCCTTATGGAATTCATGGAACAGGTTAAAAACGTTAAATCTTGGGGCAGCCCAAAATCTTTTATTGCAAAATCAAGAGGTCAAATGCGTGATGAACTTGTTTTAGAAAACTTCCATCTGTCAAATTTTAAGACAAGTAAATTAAATGTTAAAAAAAATAAAGATATTTTATCTCAATTCTTAAACCTGAAAGAAGACGATATTATTAACGCTCAGCGTAATTTGTTAAATGAAGTTAAGATTTTGAAACAAAAGAAAAAAATTTATTATGCTTAGACTTGCAAAAAAAAAATTTTTGTTATATAATAATTTTATGAAAAAGACTATCGAAATTGTAAAAATCCATCATGACCATTCACTTAGCAGGTAGCTATGTGATTTGGTCTGATACCAGCGGCTTCCTGCAAGAAGTCGCTTTTTTTTATTCAAGGAGTCTTTTTAATGTTAAATATAATATCTGCAATAGGAAATAATAAAAGTATATACCCCCTTATCGTAAGAGATTGCGGCATAGAAATTCCCGCAAAAGTTTTGATGACTTATAATCAAAATAAAAACGATAAAAAAATAGCATGGCTCGGTGCAAGAGAAAGATTTATTGATGAGTATTCAGTGTCTGCAGTATGGCTTGGCGGTATACCTTTAATCGATAAAATCGGCAAATTTTTAATAAAAAAATCAAAAGGCTTAAATTCCGACATTAACATGAAATTATTCGGAACTGACGAATTTCAAAATATTGACAAAAATATTAAAGATTTTGCACAAAAAGCACCTGAGGCAGTGCAGGATTTGATAAAGGCTAAAAATAACAGAAAAATATTTGAACGGATGATGAATACTAAATTTATTTCATCAATAGTAATACCAATAGCTTTAATGGGATTTGTAATTCCTAAATTAATTTTTGCCTCAACAGCAAAAAAGATGCAAAAATATAAGTCATATCCGAATTTCGGAGTAAAATCATTTGATGAATTTAAAAGAAAAAAATCCAAAGATCTTACCTTCAGCGGGAACATGACATCAGTTATAAACAATTTCACAACCGTTCAAAAAATGGCTGTAACAGACGGTGGTTATGCTGCGGGAAGGATTATAACAGCCCGCAAAAAAAATGAGGCTATAGATATTGCGTTTAAAATGGCAGGCATGATGTATTTGAATTTTGTTGCCCCGTCCCAGCTTGAAAAATTATTTAATAAAATAACCGATGTAAATCTTGATCCCAAAATGCTTGCAGATAAAAGATTTTTAGCTTCAATAAAATACAAACACCTCAAACTTCCAAAATCTGACTCTGCTAAGGATTTAATTGAATTTATCGACAACAATCCCGATGAATTATTTACTAAACTTGCAGGGAAATATAACAAAGTAAAACTTTTAAAAAACAATGTGCGTGACCCGAGAGCATTTGTTGATGTTAAAGAACTTGCAAAATTTAAAAAATATATAGAAAAATTCCAAATTTACGCAAAAAATAACGTTAAACATGCCGCCTCAAAATCCATAAAACTCCGGTGTTTTACTATTTTGGCAAATATAGGATTGAGCAGTTTTCTTCTTGCATACTGTCTGCCAAAAGCCCAATTCCTTTTCAGAGAACTTGTAACAGGTTCTAAATATGAACCCGGATTAATCTAGCAAAAAAATTTATTCAGGTGTTTTATAAAATCTATGAAAATTCTGTCATCCATGCCTGTAAAAATTTTAAATTTTACGTCAGAAAAAATTAATAATTTAAGTGATGATTGCAGAAATTTTGGCAATGATTACATTGACGGGGCTGCGATAAGAGAAGCATTAAGAAGCCGCATGCTTTCAAAAATTCTGCCTGATTATTCATCCGACATATATAAAAATTCTAAGCTTCAAGATGTTTACATCCCTAATTTTGCGGATATAGGCAATAATTCATATAAAGGTGCAACCCTTGCAATGAATCTTAAATATTTAGACACCTTGAAAAATAGCGGAGTAAATACGGTGATTGACCTTGAAGGTTACAGGGCTTTAGAAAATGCCTGCAAAGAAAAAAATATAGATTACTACTGCTACAAGGTCGGAAACGATTTTTGGCAAAACCCTATTTTTCATTCAAATTCCGAATTAATTGCAGATAAAATACTGGAGCTTTCTAAAAAATCATTTACCGCAAAAGAATTTGAAAATGAAATGATACTTTATAAAAAAGAAATAACAAAACAACGCCGTGAATTTATGGATAAATTTATTGATTTAACCAAAAAGCTTAACGAAGGCTCGTTTTATATCAGCTGTCAATACGGTGAATACAGAACACCGAATATTCTTGCGTTGAATAGCAGATTTAACCCCAAATGGAGCGGCAAAAAATGCGAATTGGAAGATAAATTTTTAGCTGATTTTTTTGATAATATGGCAAATAATTTAACCAAAGATGATAAAGAAAAATTGGGTATAAAAAGCCCCAAACAATAAGTTTGAGGCTCAAAAAATTTTCTAAACAGCAGCGTAATCTGCGACTCTGTCAGTCAGGATTAAATTTCTTATTTCTTTTAAATCCTGCTGCATAAGTCTTCTCGGAGAACCTTCCTGCATAGAATGGTTTCTTAAAAGATAAGACGGATGGAAAATAGCCATTGCTTTGTATTCTTTACCGTTTATTGTAACATCAAACCAATTACCTCTTATTTTAGAGATTTGAACCTTCGGATCAGGCCAAAAAGATTTCAAAGCAGTAGCTCCGCAAAATACTATAGCTTTCGGGTTCATAATATCAATTTGAGCATTCAAAAATTTTTCGCAAGCTGTTTTTTCTTCATCAGTCGGAATACGATTTTCAGGCGGTCTGCATTTAACTGTGTTTATTATGTACAAATCATCTTCTCTTGAAATACCTGCCTGCTCAAGAAATTCATTCAACAAATCACCGGCACGTCCGACAAACGGTCTGCCTTCCAAATCTTCAGTTTCTCCCGGAGCTTCACCGATAAATACTATTTCGGCTGTTTCAGGGTTGCCGTCTGCAAATACAACATTATGGCGTGTCTTTGCTAACCCGCATGCCCTGCAGGCTCTGCATTTTGATTCCACAATGCTCAGACATTCTTTTTTCATTTCACTTTCTCCTCTTCAAATATTGTTCCAACTTTATACTTTTTACAATAACGTTTAAGCTCTTTCATAATCACATTTGAAAGCAAAAACACCGCTATCAAATTCGGAACCGCTAAAAACAATGTAAATGCATCTGAAAGATTTATTATACTTTTAAAGTTCATGGCAGAACCGATGACTATGAATAAACAATATATTACCTGAAAAACTCTTGTTGTCAATGGGGAATTGCCGAATAAAAAACTCCAGCTCTTAGTTCCGTAATAGGAACCGCAAAGCATTGTTGATAATACAAAACAACTTGCCATCAATGTTAAAAGTACCGGAAAAAACGGACAAACAGTTTCAAAAGCTTTTGACGTAAGTTCAATTCCCGCCAACCCGTTTGAATACTTATACACACCGGAAACAACAATAATAAAAGCCGTGGCAGAGCCGACAATAACCGTATCCACAAACGGCTGCAGCATGGCGATAAAGGCTTGAGCAGCCGGCTTGTTTGTTTTTACTGCGGAAAACGCAATAGGTGCAGTACCCAGCCCTGCTTCATTTGCAAACATTGCACGTCTGAACCCCCAAAGCATGCACCCGAACATCCCTCCCGCAACCGCCTGAGGATGAAATGCCTCTTTTATTATAAGAATTACCGTATCTGCTATATGTCCAAAATTCGCCAAACATATTAAAAATGCTGAAAACACATATAGAGTACACATTACGGGGGTAACTTTCGATGTGAATTTTCCGATTGATTTTATTCCGCCAATTATTGTCATATATGTAATTATCGCAACAATTACCCCCAAAACCCAGCTTTGATGAGCAAAAAAACTCTCACTGCCGCCGGTTACTTCCGTTATCTGTACTGTCATGGCATTAATCTGAAATAAATTCCATCCGCCTATCATTGCAAAAATACAGCAAACTGCATAAATTTTTGACAAATAAGGAGCAAAAGGTTTTATCCACGGAGCTTTCAAGCCTTTTTCAATATAATACATAGGTCCGCCGTTTACCGTGCCGTCTTTATTTATTTGTCTGAATTTTATTCCCAAAAGCACTTCTGCAAATTTTAATGCCATCGAAAAAATTCCGGCAATAATCATCCAAAATATTACCCCGGGACCGCCTATTGATACGGCAGCAGCGGAACCCGCAACGTTTCCTATACCTGCCGAAGCTGAAATCGTTGCTGTCAGTGCCTGAAATGACGACACTTCTCCTTTTTTTTCTTTTTTTAAGCTGTCGTTGTGTTTGTATTTATTTAAAATAAGCTTCAGACCGTGTTTAAACCCCCAAAATCCGATAAATCTTGTTCTCAGCGTAAAATATAATGCCGCAAACATCAGCAATACAACCAATAATTCAATTTTTACGCTGTTTATTGTGACCGAGTAAAAAATTATACCTGATATTTTATCGGCAACAGGTGATAATAAACCGTCAATAAGGTTGTCTAAATTCATTCTTAGATTATACTACAAACATTTTGCCCGGCATAATCTTTTAATGCTTTAAATACAAACGGATGCAGGTTGCCTTTTTGGACATCCCGATATATCAATGCAAGAGCCTTATTTTTATCCATAGGCGCCTTGTAGACACGGGGTTCTGTTAATGCGGAATATTTATCAGCCGCTGATAAAATTTGCAGATTTATATCAGCAAAAAAGTCTGACGGAACGCTTGGATATCCTGTGTGGGACGGGTTTTGATGGTGATATTTTATTAATCTCAAAGTTTTTAAATCAAGTCCTGAATTTTTTAATATTTCATATCCGAGTTCACTGTGGCGGTGCATAATTTCTTTTTCCGCTTCACTTAATGAACCTTTTTTATTTAAAACCTCTGCAGGAATTAAAACTTTTCCGATATCGTGAAGATAAGCCGCATCTTTGACAGCTTTTGTATCAACATGCACTCTTAAACCTTTCGGCAAGTTTGATATTATTCCTGCCGCTACATTTTGAGTATCTTTTGCATGCCCTTCGTTAAGCTCTTGAAGTTCTTTGATATTTAGTTTTGCGGGAGCATGCATTTCTTTTAATATTAATTTTATTTTGGGATTTGTTTCTATGGAACTTCTTATATAATTCTCAGACGTAAAACGGCTTACAGACGTACTTTCAAACCTGTCCGTCTGCACTTTGCCCTTAAATCCCAAGCCGGATAAAGGCATATTCACACTAATCCGAGAAACTTTTAAATCTATTCCCATTTTCCCACACTACTTATATAAATAAAGTATTTTTAGTGCGGGAAATTGCAATTTTTTTATAATTTATGAATAAATATTACAGCAATAAAATAATTAAGCCTGCCAAAACTAATGCCGGACCAAACGGAAGGTAAGTTCTGTTGTCCGGATTTTTTATACCCAATAATATTTCACGACACGTAAATATACCTATTACAGCAAGAACAATTGCACTTGCACCGTAGGCGATTTTGTTAGAAAGCCAGCCAAAATTTAATGCCATAATAAATGCTGCCGTATATACCAAAAATGCCGCTAATGATATTACTGTCATCCAGTTTTTATTTGAAATTTCTTTTTTTATAAATACCGGTACTGTTATAACAGCTTGAACTATTAAACTCAAAACCAGTACATACAAAAGAGTTTTCCATCCAAATACTGCACCGAGTCCTGCCGCAATAAGTGAATCTCCTTCACCGAATGCTCTTGTACCGGCAAATAAATATCCGAGCCGTGCTGCACCTTCCAGTATTACATAACCTAAAATTATTCCGAATAATGTGTTAGTTATCGGGTTTGTCAAAAGCCATTTGCTTGAAATCGTGAGTGTACCTAATAATTTGTAGCTTAAAAATACTTCGACCCCCGTAACAATCAATGCATATAAAATTCCGACAGCAATCAACAAATATGTATGAAGATCAAATACAACTTTTTCTCTCCAATCTGTTCCGGCTATTACAACCAATAAAGAGCCTATAACACACGCAAATATTGTATCCCAGGTAATTCCATATTTTAAAAATGCCAATACAAATATTACACCTGTCAAAAATTCGACTATCGGATACTGAAGGCTTATTTTTTCTTTACAAAATCCGCATTTGCCTCTTAAAATTATATATGACAATAACGGAATATTATGCCACCAAAATAATTTGTGTCCGCATTTGGGACATTTTGAAGCCGGCGACACTATTGATTCACTTTGAAGTGCCCTTAATATAACTACGTTCAAAAAACTGCCTATGCACAGTCCTACAATAAATATAAATAAAAGTATTGCTATCAGCATGTTTTACTCCTTTTCCTCACTGTTTGTTATTAATTCATACATTCTGTTTAATGCTTTTTTTAGCCTTCTTGAAACCTGCATCTGTGAAATATTCAATTTTTCGGATATTTCACGCTGGTTTAAATCTTCATAATAACTTAATTCGATTATCTCTCTTAATTCAGGTTTTAGTTTTTTAATTACGGACGCAAGCATTAATTTATTCTCATAAGCTCTTACAAGCTCCTTATAATCCCCTGACGGTATTTTATCCATAAGAGAAATGTCTTCGTCATCACTTTTGAAATACTGATCTAATGAAAGCGTATTTTTAAATTTATCTATATTTAAAACTTCCTCGACTTTTTGCACTGAAATGCCGAGCGTATCTGCTATATCTTGTACTGACGGAGTTTCAACACCGTGTTCGTTAAATCTCTTTACTGTTTCGGAAATTTTAAAAACAAGTTCCTGAAGTTCCCTGGGGGCTTTTATTATAGCTGCTTTGTCCCTTAAATAATGTTTTATTTCACCTTTAATAAAATATGTTGCATAAGTTCTAAATCGGGTATTCATATCCATTTTATAAGCATCAATTGCTTTAATTAATCCCAAAGACCCGACCTGAACCAAATCTTCATTGCTGACACCCGACTGCATTGAAATTGTCCCTGCAATTCTTTTTACTAAAACCATTGCATCTTCAACAATATTCAAAACAAGCATACGCTTTTTTTTCTCATCTTTGCATGACTTGTAGGATGCTATTAAACTGTCTAATCTTTCGTACTTCATTGAATACTCTCTCATGCATAATTATAGCATATTTTTATTTTTTTCATAATTTTTAATTTTTATTACATATTTTTAACAGTTTTAAGCAGTCCTGTGACCTGTTTTCAATTGATGGTCAACATTTGCTGTGCGTTGATTTGATTTTAATTTTCCGTTTATAATATGACCTGCAGCAACGAGCAATGCAGCTGCTCCGCTTATGATTTTACCTTTTGTACCTATACTTTTTAAGGGGTGTTTAAACACGTTTTTCAAGGACTGACCTTTTTTGAAACCTTTCGGCAATGCTTTAAACAGCCAAAAACCTGATGCAAAAACAGTACCTGTCAAAGCTCCGTATCCGGCTCCTTTTACCGTAGCTTTTGTCATTTCGCTTAAAGTAGTAAAGAATTTTGCAATTTTACTCAAATCTTCTCTGAAGCCGCCTTTTTCTTCAGGCTTTGTAAGATTATTCCCGAAACACACCTGCCTGTTATAATTATTATAATTATTATAGTAAGGCTTAACAGCCGGATTTAAATTCACTACCATGTTACACTCCTTAATAATATTAAAACTCGTAATAAAAATTTTTTGATATATTTACCGCAAAAATTTACAAATATTAATTAAAAAGATTTAACTGCGGCACATCAATCATGTCGGACTTTTTCCTGGAGGAAAGATTATTTGAAAAATCCCGCTGCATTTTAGTCATTAAATCTTCTGAGCGTTTAATAACACTTTTTGGCAAACCTGCCATTTTAGCTACTTGAATACCATAGCTTTTGCTGGTACCTCCTGGGACGATTTTGCGTAAAAATTCTATCTCACCGTTTTCTTCCGCAACCGTAATCCTGTAATTCTTTATCTGCGGATAATTTTGCGTCATTACGTTTAACTCGTGGTAATGAGTTGCAAAAATAGTCCTTGCTTTAATTTTTGCCGCAATAAATTCCGCAACAGACCAGGCTATTGCAACTCCGTCATACGTACTTGTGCCACGTCCGATTTCATCCAGCAGAATAAAACTTTTTTCCGTGGCGGAATTTAATATACTGGCAGTTTCAATCATCTCAACCATAAACGTTGACTGACCCAATGTCAAATCATCAGATGCTCCGACACGGGTAAAGATTTTATCTGCTATGCCTATTTTGGCATAATCTGCGGGTATCCAGGAACCTATTTGGGCTAAAATTATAATGAGTGCATTTTGACGCATATAGGTTGATTTACCTGCCATATTAGGACCTGTCAGTATCATAAATTGAGTAGTATCAACCGAATTGCTTTTTAAATCCAAATCGTTTGCAACGTATTCGCCTAAAGGCAAGATTTTTTCCAAAACAGCATGCCTGCCGTTTCTTACTATTAAATCATCAGACTCATCAACAATAGGTTTAGTATAATTATTTTCCACAGCAGTTTGAGCTAACGATACATACACATCCGAAACAGCAACGGCTTCCGCTATTTCACGTAATTTTGTAACATATTCTTTTGAATACTCTCTAAAATCACTGTAAAGCTTATATTCCAGCTCAGTAGATTTAAATTGAGCTGATAATACATCGTCTTCGTGTTTTTTTAATTCTTCAGTAATATATCTTTCCGCAGAAGTCAGAGTTTGTTTTCTTATATAATGTTCCGGAACAAGTTCAATATTTGAATTAGTAATCTCAATATAATACCCGAAAATTTTGTTAAACCTTACCTTTAAATTTTTAATCCCGGTTTTTTGGCGTTCTTTTTCTTCAAATTCCGAAATCCATTTTTCGCCGCCGGTTAAAAGATCTCTCAAATAATCAAGTTCACCGCTGACGTTTTCTTTTATATAACCACCGTCTTTTAACTGTATCGGCGGATTATCAATAATTGTTCTGTCTATCAAATCAGTAAATTCAACTATTTCATCCCTGTATTGTTCCAATTCTTTAAACGGATTATTTTCCAAATTTTTTCCGGCATCCAAAAGCTCGGGAAAAACTTGCAATGACAATTTTAAACTTATAAAATCTCTTGGGGTAACTGTTGTGTTGCTTATACGTGTTGAAAGTCTTTGTATATCATAAACCCTTTCCAATAATTCAAAAAGCTCACGTCTTATGACTTCATTTTCCACAAGCTCGCTGACTGCATTTTGACGTATCATAATATCACCGACATTTTTAAGCGGCTGACAAATCCAGTTACGTAAAAGCCTTGCTCCCATATTTGTTTTGGTTTTATCAATCGCCCACAAAAGAGAACCGTACTTATTTTTTTCTCTTAATGTTTCGGTTAACTCCAAATTTCTTCTTGTGTTCCCGTCAATTATCATGTACTCGGTAAGTTCATAATACTGAATTCTTTCGAATTTCGGCATATTGCCTTTTTGTGTTTCCCATATATATGCCAGCAATGCTCCGCTTGCTCTGAAACCTAATTTACAGCCTTCACTTTTGTAAGCCTCAACACTTGAAGCCTCAAACACAGCCTTAATATTATTTTCTGCAAATTCCTGTTCAAATACGGAGGCGGGAATTTTAGTACAATAGTAATTCTGCACAATATCTTCAGGCAAATCTATTCTTTCATCAGGAACAATTTGGAACGGCTTAATTTCATCCCTTATTGCCGGAGCGATAATTTCAACAGGTTTTATCCTTGCCAGTTCATTCTTAATCAATTCTAAAGAGGCTTCAGTCGCTTTAAACTCACCTGTCGAAATATCGGTATATGCAAGTCCGTACATGTCCTTGCTATGGAATATTGAACAAATATAATTATTTGTATTATTCTTTAAAAAATTTGTTTCCGTAAGTGTTCCGGCTGTAATTATCCGTGTAACACCACGTTTTACCAATTGTTTTGTGGTTTTTGGATCCTCAAGCTGTTCGCATATCGCAACTTTGATATTTTTTTGAACAAGTTTTTCCAAATATGTATCTGCAGCTTTGACCGGAATTCCGGCTAAAGGTATTCTGCCCAAAGGTCCCGCATCACGGCTTGTTAATGCTATTTCCAAAACTTTTGAAAGAGTCAGAGCATCTTCAAAAAATGTTTCGTAAAAATCTCCTAACCTATACAGTAAAAGCATTTTTGGATTATCTTTTTTAATATCCAAATATTGTTTCATTACAGGAGTTGTATCTTCAGGATCAACTTCCCAGCTATTAATATTATTGATTTCTTGTTGTGTCATAACTATAATTATTATAAAATATTATAGCAAGGACATGTGAGGAATTCAATGGGTTGTTTGAAAAATATATTAAGAGCAGTTATTCTGACGCTGGCAATAATCGGTTTTTTATCATTAGGCGGAAGAGAGTGGATTAACGGATTAATTCAAAATTACCTCCATCCGTCACGTGACGTTATACTTGAGAAAGCACAAAAAGTAGGTGATTTTTCAAATATTAATGAAGAATTTGAAATAGAAAATGCAACCGGAATTTTAGGATATAATGCGGTAATTGCAGAACACACCGCCACAGGGCAAAAGATGATTGTCGTAGATTCAGGCTCTAAACCTATTTTAACGGAAGAAGATTTAAAATCCCCCGATGTGGAACAAAGATTAAAAAACTTAATAGAAAATGTTAAATATCAGGCTGTTTCCGTTGATTATTTAAAAATAACCAAACGGGGAACCATAAACTCTTACGGCAAATCCTGCCCTTATATTAAATTTGAAGCAAAAATTAAAAAATTACCGATAAACGATGTGTCAGGTATTATTGCCGTTGCAAAAGATTCTAAAGGCAACGAAAAGCTGCTTATTTCCGCATCCGAAAAATATTCGCAGCTTATCGCCGATGAATTTTTTAAAAATATTAAATAGTGTAAATAATGTTGTATTTTTTTAAAATATGGGTATAATTAAAATATGCGTGACGATGATAAAGAATATGAAAAATTTATAAAACTTCTCAGCAAAGAACTTTTTTCAATAAATGATATAAGAAAATTTGTTGACAATGAATACGTTCAAAATATTTCATTTGAAGGTCCTGACCCGAAACGTAAAAACTACGACAAATATGCCGTTAAGCTTGTTGACGGTGATGTATATTACATTTATTCCAAATTTTAAACATTACCTGTCGAACTGTTTTTATCATCTTCAAGCTGTTTTATGTCGATGTCTACTTCTTCAACATATGAAGCATTCAACGGCTGAACGTCAATTTCTACGTTTACATCCGCATCAACCATCTCTATATCGCCTTTTGGAAACTCTTTAACTTTACCATCTTCAGTTTTAACAGCGACTGTACCGTTTAAAAACTGCAGATAACAAACTTTACCCAAACCTTCGGGAGTCATTACGGATGATCCGACAGGCGGCATGTCTTTGGCAGCATCAATATAATTTTCATATTCATAAGTAAGACAACACAAAAGCCGTCCGCATGTACCCGAAATCTTTCCGGGAGCTATTGGCATGCCCTGATCTTTTGCTAATTTCAAATTAATTGTTGCAAATTTCCTCAAAAAAGACGAACAGCAAAACGGTCTGCCGCATAACCCGACTCCGTCCAAAATAGAGGTTTCATCTCTTACGCCAATATGTCTTAAATCTATTCTTACACGTGTAAATACGTGCGTTAAATCCTTTAATAACGCTCTAAAATCAACTCTCTCGGGAGCGGTATAGTAAAAAGTTATTTTTTTTCTGTCAAAAGTTATCCTGCACTGTACCAAATTCATCACAAGCCCGTGCTGCTTAACCAGTTCCTGACATTTAAAAAACGATGTTACTTCTTCTTTTTTTATGTCATCAAGAGTTTGTAAATCTCTCTGCGAAAGCACTCTTATAACGGTAAGAGGTTCTGTTTTGGTATTTTCCCAGGCTTTAGAAACTTCTTTATTTACAGCAAAAACTTTTAAAGCTTCCTCGCCTTTTTCCGTTCTGACAATAACCATCTGCCCGTCGTGAAGTGTAATCGTATCAGGAACGATTATCGGGTAAAATGTATTTTTTAAGTAACGTACTGCAAATTTATACATATTTTTCTTCTTCTTTTAACTTTCTGTTCATTAACTTATTTAATAGCTCCTGAGGTGTTATGTCCGTATAAACAGCTTCATAAATCGCATTTGAAACCGGAACATCAAGTTCAAGTTTTTTTGCAAGTTCGCAGATAGCTTTAGAAGTTTTAACACCTTCTGCAACTGAACCGAGTTCTTTTAAAATATCATCTATTTTTTTTCCTTGTCCTAAAAGCGAGCCTACGGTATAATTCCGTGACATCGGGCTTGAACAGGTGGCAATCAAATCCCCCATGCCTGAAAGTCCGTATAACGTTGACGGATTTGCCCCCAAACGTATGCTGACACGAACGATTTCCGCCATTCCTCTTGTCAAAAGCGTCCCGGCACAGTTATCGCCTAAATTCATTGCGTGTGCAAAGCCTGATGCGATTGCTATAACATTTTTCAAACTTCCGCCTAATTCTACACCTATTACGTCACTGTTTGTGTATAATCTGAATTTTCCGGGAACATTAAGCGTTTTTTGAACAAATTCCGCAACCTTCATATCATAACTTGCCACTGATGCTGCCGTCGGTTTTCCTTGTAATACCTCTTTTGCAAGAGTCGGACCTGATAAAATCGCCAATTTTTGCTTCGGCAAAACATCCCTTATAACTTCACTCATACGCATCAATGACGGAAGTTCAATGCCTTTGGATGCATTTACCAAAATCTGCTCGGGCATGATTTTAGAACGCTTTAAATTCTCACACACATCACGTGTACCTGACGTTGATACAACATTCAATATTATATCGGCATTTTTAATTGCATACGGCATATCGGAAGTTATTTCCACTTTTTTATCAAGCTGAACCTCGAGCGGTTTTGCGGCATGCCTGTTTTTTATTAAATCTTCACTTAAATCCTGTTCTCTGCCCCACACAACCACTTCGTCAAAGTTGTTTGTCAAAAGCCAGGCTAACGTCAGCCCCCAGCATCCTGCTCCGATTACCGTTAATTTCATACAAGCTCCTTATGATAAATTATTTTTCTTAAAACTCCGCCGTGTTTTTTTAATTCAGTACGTGCTTCTTCTATACTTAGCCCGAGTCTGATTGAAACAATTGCGGTTTTAATTTCCCAATTGCATTTCAAAAGTGCAGCCAAAGCCTCGCTCAAATTCACATTGGCTATTTGAGCCACTATTCTTATGGCACGATCTTTCAATTTTTCATTTACGGCTTGTAAATCAATCATAAAATTTTCGTAAGTTTTGCCGATTTTTATCATTGAACCCGTTGAGAGCATATTTAAAACCATTTTTTGAGCAGTACCTGCTTTTAATCTGCTTGAGCCTGCAATTACCTCAGGTCCTACTTCAACACATATAACCAACCCTGCTTCTTCGGCAACTCTGCCTTTGGAATTGCAAGTAACAGCTATTGTTTTGGCACCGGCTTCATCTGCCTGATGTAAAACTCCCAGTAAATATTTAGGATTTCCGCTTGCCGATATTACGACGCAAACGTCTTTATCCGTCAAAACTTTTGCATCTTGAACACCTGTTTCAAAACTGTCTTCAGCACCTTCTACAGAATACAAAAATGCATCTTTGCCGCCTGCGATTATTCCTTGTACCATATCGTGCGGAACACTGAATGTCGGAGGGCATTCGGAAGCATCCAGTATCCCTAATCTGCCGGATGTACCCGCTCCGAAATAAAATAACCTTCCGCCTTTTAAAAACTGTTTTGCAATCAAATCTATTGCTTCTGCAATATGTTCTGTTTCATCTTCCACAGCCAACGCAACAAGTTTATCTTCTTCGTTCATTTTCTTTACCATATCAACGGTAGAGAGAAGATCTATGTCTTTGGTGTTTTCATTTCTGTATTCGGTAATTACTTCACTCATTTAACCCCCTGACTAAATTTGCCATTTCTATTGCGGTTTTTGCGGCATCCGCTCCTTTATTACCTGATTTTGTACCGGCTCTTTCTATTGCCTGCTCCAAATTATCCGTGGTTAAAACACCGAAAATTACAGGTATGCCGGTTTTTAACCCTACTTGTGCAACACCTTTTGATACTTCTGCACTTACATAATCAAAATGCGGTGTCGAACCTTTTATTACGGCACCTAATGTAATTAATGCATTATACTTTCCTGTCGATGCAAATTTTTGTGCTGCAAGCGGAATTTCAAATGCTCCGGGAACTTTTACTATATCAATATTTTCATCGGCTACACCGTGCCGCTTTAATTCATCTACCGCTCCCGACAATAATTTTGAGCCTATAAAATCGTTGAACCTTGATATTATTATACAAAATCTCTCGTTTTGAGTTGTTAGCTGCCCTTCATAAATTTTCATCTCTTATACTCCTTTGCATATATTGTACATCATCTGACACAAATTGACAACCAAACGTAACGATTATTAAAGACAAAAGTGTACATTAACTTTTTATATAACGAACGGTGAAAATATTTTGTAATAAATATAAAGAGCCGCTAAAATAAGCAATCCGCCGCAAATCTTCATTAAAATATCAGATATTTTATAAAAATTCTGCCAGCTTTTTAGTCTTGAAGTTAAGACTCCTGCCAAAATCAATATCATTCCCTGCCCGAGCGAAAATAAAAACAGCATAATAAGTGCGTTTATTATATTAGCGGAAAGCGATGCAAAAGCCATTATGCCTGCTAAAATCGGTGTTGAACATGGAGTTCCGATTAATGCAAACACTCCGCCCAAAAGCAGCGGATATAAAAAAGTGTGGCGTGCATTGTTTTTCGGCATTTCTTTAATTAATACCGGCATCTCAAAATCCAAAATTCCGACCAGTTTCAACCCCATTATCATAATTAAAGAAGCCAAAATCAGGGCAAAATAAACATTTGAAACAAATACTTTTCCCGTCAATGCACATATTATACCGATTATTGAAAATACAACAGCTGTTCCCAGCACGAAAAACATCATCTGCAAAAATGTCACGGAAGGTTTTGCTTCCGAATATCCGCCTATATAACCTATAATTATTGGCAGCATGGAAAGCGAACACGGCGAAATCGAGGCTACAATACCACCTGCAAACGACAAAATAAATAATATTAAAACACTGTTATGTGATGAAAAAATGTCTGCATAATCCATATTATTCAAGACCTTCTAAATATTTATCCATTTCTTCTTTTTCAATGGCACCTTCTATACGTTTTACCAAATTCCCGTCAGAATTCAAGAGTATTATTGTTGGAACCAGTGTTACATTATATTTTTCAATTTGCGAATTGGAAAAAGACGAGCTATCTTGTACCGGAATTTCCACCAAAATTATCTTGCCTTCATATTTCGGGAAAATTTCTTTAAAAATCCCGTTCATTTTTTGGCAGTCCAAACACATTGACGATGTAAATTTTAACACCTGAGGCTTGTTAGTTGAGGAAATATCTGAGGTTTTTGCAGTCGATTTTGCCAGTGTCATATACGCAGCAATCGGTACTAACAAAATAAGCAGAATAACAATAAGATTTTTTTTCATGATAAAACTCCTTTTCTTTAGAATAACCAAAAAAGGAAAAAGGCAATAACCACAATCGGGTAATATTAAGCAGGCAATATGCCTGCTTAACTTGCAAAAGATTTTGATGAACGTGAATGAATTTCTTCCTCAACTTTTAAAATAAATTCATCAATTTTCATTGTTCCGATTTGTCCTATTCCTCTGGCACGAACAGCAAGAGAATTTGAGTCGATTTCTTTATCACCGATTACGACGACATAAGGAATCTTTTTATCCTGCAGACTTTCTCTTATTTTATAATTCATACTTTCGGATCTGTCATCGAGTTTTACCCTCAAACCTGCCTGACGCATTTTTTTGTAGACTTTTTCCGCAAAATCAGCGTGTTTTTCGTTTGAGATAGGAACAATTGCAACTTGAACCGGAGCAAGCCATGTCGGGAAAGCACCGGCATAATGTTCTATCAAAATTCCGTGGAAACGCTCCATTGAACCGAAAATTACACGGTGAAGCATTACGGGAGTTTTCATTGAACCGTCTTTGTCCTGATATTTTATACCGAAACGTTCGGGAAGATTGAAGTCCAGCTGAATTGTTGCACACTGCCACGTTCTGCCTATTGCATCCTTTACTTTAAAGTCAATCTTCGGACCGTAAAAAGCTCCGTCGCCTTCATTTATTTCGTATTTCATACCTCGTCTGTCCATCGCTTCTTTCAAACCGGCTTCTGCTCTGTCCCAGTTTTCAATTTCTCCGACAAAGCTTTCGGGACGGGTAGACAATTCTACTTCAAAACTCATATTGAATAATGCCATTGTGTCTGCCACAAAGTCGATAATTTCGTTTATTTCGTCAACCAGCTGCTCCGGTGTGCAAAATACGTGTGCATCATCCTGCGTAAAACCTTGTACACGGGTTAAACCTGAAAGTGCTCCTGATTTTTCTTTTCTGTAAACCGTTCCGAGTTCTGCCATCCTTAACGGCAATGAACGATAAGAATGACGGTTTGCCTGATAAATCAAAATATGGAAAGGACAGTTCATCGGCTTTAATATAAACTGATCTTCACTGTCTTCGTCCTTTTCTATAAAGAACATATTATCTTTGTAGTGATCAGCATGACCTGAAATTTCCCAAAGTTTTGATTTTGCAATGTGCGGCGTATTAACGATAACATAACCGCGTTTTCTGTGTTCTGTTCTCCAATAGTTTTCAATTTCTTCTCTTACAACTGCGAGATTAGGATGCCACAAAACAAGCCCGCCGCCCAGTTCTTCTCTTGTCGAAAATAAATCAAGCTTTGTTCCGAGCTTTCTGTGATCACGCTTTTCCGCTTCTTCCAAAAAGTTCAAATAATCATTCAAATCCTCTTTTGTCAAAAATGCCGTGGCATAAATTCTTTGAAGCATCTTATTCTTTTCGTTTCCTCTCCAGTATGCTCCGGCTACTTTGAGTAATTTGAACGCATTCGGCTTTATATAACTCGTATTCAAAAGGTGCGGACCTGCACAAAGATCATTGAACAAAACATTTCCGTCTTTATCTTTTGTCAAATAAAGTGTAGGATTATCGTTTCTGTGTTCTTCCAAAAGTTCCGCTTTGTAAATTTCACCTTCTTTTTTAAATTCTTCAATTTGTTTATCAACATCAGGTATTACATATTTTTCAAATGTAAGATTTTGCTTGACGATATTTTTCATTTCTTCTTCAATTTTTGCCAAATCTTCTTCGGTAAAAGCATGCCCGTCCGTCAAATCAAAATCATAATAAAAACCGGTGTCAGTAGCAGGTCCGATTGCTAACTTTGCATTCGGGAACAACTTCTGTACAGCCTGTGCCATAATGTGTGATGTGGAGTGTCTTAATACACTCAAATTGTCTTTTTCCATTTCTTTCCTTTCGTCCTTATACGGGGCGGACTCCCCAAACTACTACAATTTTATTTTAACACAGTCACGAAAAAAGTTTAACCGAGAAGACTAATTGATTTTTAAATCATATTGATATAATTATAAATCATTATAATATAAAAAAAAATAAGGTAATATAAAAAAAGAACAGGGTAAACATTATGGATAGAGAAAAAATCATTAAAATTTTTGCGGAGAATTTAAGAGCAGAAAGGGCAAGAAAGAGATATTCACAAGAGAAATTGGCGGAAAAAGCCGATATCACGCCTGAATATTTAGCACGTGTAGAGCACGAAAAATACAGCCCGTCACTGGTTGTAATCGCAAAACTTGCCTTAGCATTAGGGATTACCGTTGATAAGCTTATACCGCTGGATGTTTAACATTTATTAACATTTGGTATTTCTTCCTCAAAATTTTATAGTACAATATAGTCATGAAAAGAGGTAGAATATGAATACAGCAGTAATAGTAGGCAGAGTCGGACGAGATGCCGAAGTAAGATATTTTGAATCAGGGAAAGTAAAAGCAAATTTTTCTGTAGCGGTAAACAGATGGGATGCCAAGACCAAAGCTGAAGTAGCTGATTGGTTTAATATTGATGTATGGGACAAACAGGCTGAATTTGCCGGAGAATACGTAAAAAAGGGAATTCAAGTAGCAATAGACGGCAGAATAGCACAGAACAAATGGGTAGACAAAGCTACCGGCGAAGATAAAGAAAATTTTTTAATAATTGCAAACAGTATAAGGTTATTGGGATCTAAAAAAGACGCTTTATGATAGTTAATGTTGTAGGAATAATAGCGGACGACTTAACGGGAGCAAACGACACCGCACTGCAGTTTAAAGGAGCAAACACACAGATATTATTAAGTGATGAAATAGAGCCGTTAAACACTGCAGGGACGCAGACCTGGGCAATTTCGACAGAAACCCGTAATATAACACCGCACGACGCTTACATAAACGTAAAAAAGACGGCACAGATGTTTGAAGAAAAATTAAAGCCGGATTATTTTTACAAAAAAATAGATTCAACATTAAGAGGGCATATAGCAGTTGAAACGCTTGCGGTGTTGGAGGTTTTAGGCTGGGATGCAGTTGTTGTAATACCTGCGTTTCCTGCTGAAGGGAGAGTAACCGTCGGAGGATATCATCTTTTAAAGGGAGTACCCATAGAAAGAACCGAAATGGCAAGGGATCCGCATTCTCCGATATTTGAGTCGCACATACCTACACTTTTAAAATCGCAATTACCCGAAGAATTTCACGATTTAGTCGGTTCAATAGAGCTTTCGACAGTGATGAAAGGTGCAGGTCCGGTATTAAAGGAAATAAACGATTTAATAAAATCAGGTAAAAAATTGATAGTAGCAGACTCAGTTTCTACAACAGATATTGAGCAATTAGTTTTGGCAATAAACAAATCGGAATACAAAATATTACCGGCAGGGACGGCGGCAGCGGCAAAAGCATTCAGCAATGTTTGGTTTCCCGATATTGAGGTTAATCATATACAACAAAGCCTTCCGGCATTGCCGAAATTTATTGTATCCGGCAGTGCAACCCAAATTACAGCTAACCAAATTGAACGTTTGGAAAAAGGTGATGAATTTGATGAAAATCTGCTTGTAATCAGCCTTGATTTGGAAACTGTTTTAGGGGGAGTTAAAGAAGATTTGGTGCAAAGAATTGTATCAAATTTAGGCGATAAGAATATTGTGGCAGTACATACGTCAAATTTAATCAAGAATTTTGACGGATTTTCCGATGAATCATTAAGAGCAGAACTGACAAAGGCAGAACTTGCAAGTGTTATAACGGACTTTTTATCGGAACTTGTACGACAGGTTGCAGAGAAGAAGGAATTTATATTAATTTCTTTAGGGGGAGAAACTTCGTATAAATGTTGTGCCGAATTAGGAGCATTTCAATTACAATTAATAGATGAAGTAGCACCGGCAATAGCACTGTGCATGGATCACGAAGCTCATTGGATAGTTACAAAATCCGGTAACCTCGGCGGAGTTAACACTTTAATTGATATATTAAAATACTTTGAAAATCATGAATAAAATTATAATTACAACAGGCGACCCGAATGGTATAGGGGCTGAGATCACAATAAAAGCTTTAAATAAGCTTGAGTTGTCAGATGTAGTTTTAATTTCCAATAAAAAAGTTTTGGATTTTTACGGGAAATTAAAAAGGGACTATGAATTAATAGAAATTCCGTACGGGGATGTAACCCCCGGTGAAATATGCAAAGAAGCAGGTGAATTCTGTTACCGGTCGTTAAAAAAAGCGTGCGAACTAAAAGGCAGAGGGATTGTGACAGCACCGGTTGCAAAAAAGGCATTACATCTTGCCGGTTACAATTTTAACGGACAAACCGAGATTTTAGAAAAATTTTTGGCTCACGATAATATGCATGCCGAAATGCTTTTTACGGCGGGAAAATTCAGGGTATTGCTTTTGACAAGGCACTGTGCCTTAAAAGATATAAATTTAACACGTGATATGGTAGTTGAAAAAGTGTTAAATCTTGCAAAATTTTTCACCGAAAAATTATTGATACCAAATCCGAGATTTGCATTATGCGGTTTTAATCCTCACGCAGGCGAAGGCGGGATTTTGGGACGTGAAGAAATAGAAATTCTTCAGCCTGCAGTTGATATATTGAAAAAACAAGGAATAAATATTACAAACCCGCTGCCTGCCGATACACTATTTATAAAAGCAAAAGATTATGACTGCATTATAGCCAATTACCACGATCAGGGACTAATTCCGATAAAAACCGTTGCAGGAGCAAAAACGGTTAATATGACAATCGGACTTGATGTCATAAGAACTTCTCCGGGACACGGCACAGCATTTGATATAGCAGGCAAAAATATCGCCGATGAAACCGGCATGATTGAAGCAATTAAAGCTATGATTCCCTGAGATGCTTGATGTGTTTATATATATAAAACGCACCAAGTACTGCAATAATTAAAACAATTGCAATATCAAATTTGTGCCAAATGTGTTTGAAAGCTTCAATATTCTGCCCCATCTTTAATCCGACATATACAAGGGCATAACTCCACACAAGAGAACCTAAAAAAGTTAAAGTAAAAAATATCCGTTTCCTTGCCCTTAAAATTCCTGCCGGCAGAGAAATAAATGTTCTTACAACAGGCAGCATCCTGCAGACAAAAAAAGCCCAGTCACCGTATTTTTCGACCCATTTATCGGCATCTTCAAGGTCTTTGTGGGAAATAAGGAAATATTTACCGTATTTTTCAATAAATTTTCTGCCGCCGAAAAAACCGAAATAATAAGAAGGGATTGAGCCCAGGACACAACCAAAAGCACCGGCAAATGCCGCAACATGAAAATTCATTTCACCCTTGCTGACAATATAACCTGCAAAAGGCAATACCGCTTCACTCGGTAAAGGTATATTACAAGATTCGATTGCCATTAAAAGGCTTATTCCCCACGGTCCCATAGTTGTAATAACGTGTTCAATAAATTTTATTAAAAAACCTAAAATTGCATTAATTATATCCATAAAAATTTCTCCTGAAACTATTATAGCAAAAGATAACTATTGGGCAACCTGTCTAATTCCCCTGTTATTGTCACCCGCCATTCTGAGCGAAGAATCACAGTGCTACGCACGTAGACCTGCTGACAGTTTTGCATAAATTTTATCGTCATTTTGAGAGAAATCCCCGTCATTCTGAGCGAAGCGAAGAATCTCATGTGATTATTAAATGAGATCCTTCGGCTAAAGCCTCAGGGTGCTACGCACGTAGACCTGTTGACAGTTTTGCATAAATTTTATCGTCATTCTGAGCGAAGAATCTCATCAAGCTTTTATTGAGATCCTTCGGCTAAAGCCTCAGGATGACGTATTGGCGGCTATGCAACCCCTAATGTACCTACGTGCGTAGCACCTCAGGATGACGTACGGAAGGTAATACAAAATCCGGTATGACTACGTGTCTTGGATTTGTACAGCTCGCAAAAGCGTGGTTTTTGGGACGAGTGTCGCTTCGCTCACTCTTGTACAAATCCGCTGCGTAGCACCTCAGGATGACATGTTGACGGTAATGCAAAACCTACTACTTATTCCCTTCAAATCATTCCCTTTACTCACCATAAAAAATATATTATAATTCAGGTATGATAGCATTAGTAGACTGTGATTCTTTTTTTGTATCTTGTGAACAGAAGGTTAATCCCGATTTAAAAAACAAACCTGTCTGCGTTTTGTCAAACAAAGACGGATGTGTAATTTCACGTTCAAAAGAAGCTAAAGAAATGGGGATAAGGATGGGTCAGCCGTACTTTTTGGCTAAAACTGAATTTCCTGACGGAATATATGTTTCCTGTCATCACGACCTGTACGGTGAAATTTCAACTCAAGTTATGAATTTATTAAGGGAATTCAGCCCGAAAGTTCAAGTTTATTCAGTTGATGAAGCTTTTGTAGATTTAACCGGATTGACGAAATTATACAAGAAAGATTTTAAAGAACTGGCACAACATATTCGGGAACAAATAAAAGAGCGGCTTGACATACCTGTTTCAATCGGGATAGCGAGTTCAAAAACGCTTGCTAAACTCGCCAGTGACAAAGCTAAAAAATGCAATTCCGGCGTGTATTTAATAGAAGATATTGATAAGGAACTGGAAAATACTAAAATCGAAGAAGTTTGGGGGATAGGTAAAAACCTTACGGTTTTGTTTAAAAAATCAGGGATTTTGTCAGTATCGGATTTAGTAAAAAAGACGGACAGCTGGCTTGACAAAGCAGTCGGGATAAATGCAGTACAGATGAAACACGAACTTTTGGGAGAAACAATTTCGCCGGTTGAAAATGAAGAAAAGCTTCCGAAATCAATCCAAAAGACAAGTGCATTTGGAATTTTCACATCTGATTTGGATTTTATCAAAAACCAGTTAAACTATCATATACACACTGCCTGCCGTAAACTGAGGAAAATCGACTGCAAAGCCTCTGTAATCGGTGTAATGCTGAGGACAAAGGATTACAGGGTATATTATGATAAAAAAATTCTGCAAACACCGACATCATTTGAGATGGAAATTTCGGACATTGCATTTGAATTACTTAAAAACATATATAATCCGTCAACGATTTACAGGAGCAGCGGAATAATTTTTGACGGGCTTAAATCGAACAAAGAACAGCAGCTCGTGCTGTTTTATAACAACGCGAGCAAAGCTGATAAATTATCAAAATGTTTTGACCGGCTTGAAAGCAAATTCGGCAAAGACATTATTCAAATAGGATTTACAAAAGATTAATTTTCAATAATCCATCCGTTTGTCAAATCAACTGATACGGGTTTTAAAAGCTGCATATCAACAAACCCTTCAGCCGGTACTTCCAATTTTTCGCCTTTAAAACAGAATCTGACGAATTTCATAAACCAATTTCTGTGTTTTTTAACGTCAGCCAAACCGCTGAATTTAACTGTTTGATCGTTATTAGTAGTAATTAAGGCATTGTCCAAGATTAAGACACCGTTTCTGACAAACCATTTTCCGGGTCTGACATCTACAAGCTGACCCTGCAGCGTAGCACCTTCATTGACAAGAATAAACTTGTCTTTAGTCACGTAATTTTGGGCAGCTCTTGCCAAATATAAATCACCGGGTTCAGAAGTTTGAGAACTGATGTATTTAGTCAGCTCAACAGGAACCACCGCACCGGCGGGGATTGTACCGACACTGCCTTGAACAAATGCACTTTCTACAACAAAACCTTCACCGGTTTTCTTTCTCATAGCTTCGGCAAGTTTTGCGTTCGGATTAAGCTTTGCCTGTTCCATCATGTTAAAAAGAATAGCCGCAACCTCAGCTCTTGTAGCCGGTCTTTCCGCTTCTATTCCGTCTTTACCCGGCATAATTACCATCATTCCTAAAATTTCTGCTTTGCCTGCCGGAATAACAAACCATTCAGGTACGGTATCTTTATATTTTTTTGAAAGAACTTCTCTGGCTTTTTGTACACTTATTTCTTCCGTAGTCAATGCATTAACAGCCACTGTCAAAGATTCAGCCCTTGATACGGAATCATCAGGTCTGAAAGGTTCACCTTTTGCAGGCTTTGAAACTAAATCAAAATACAAAGCTTTTTGTATTGCATCATATGCCCAAAAATCTTTTGTTATATCCGAAAAATCAACAGGCTGAATAATTTTAGTGTTTTGCTGCCCCAAAGCCTTTATAGCCATAGAAGCAAATTCAGCTCTTGTGACATTTTCATCAGGTTTGAACGTACCGTCGGGATAGCCGACTATAACACCCTGTTCACCCAAAAGATTAATCTGCGACGCTGCCCAGTAATCATCCGACACATCCGGAAACGCATTTGCCGCCGTTACGGTTAATACCGCAAAAAGGCATAACAATAATAATTTCTTCATTTGAAAACTCCTATATATCCTCTGACTTTTTTATCATACATTTAAATAATTATTCCTTCAATTAATTGTAAAGTTTATGTAAATATTTTAAATTTTTTGTTAAAGAATTTGGAAAAAATGTCGATATATAAATTGAAAGGACATATTTATGAACTTTGGTATAAACAATATAGGCAAAATATTAAGTACAAAGGAAGTACAAAAAACCGCAAATATTGCCGGAGCGGAGAGTATTAACAGTGTATTTACCGGTTCAAGCAGTAATAAATATGTACCGAATACAAAATTTACAGGCGAAGAACAACACGTATTGGGATTAATGGCGGCATTTTCACAAGATCCGAATAATATATTGCTTGAAGAGTAATTTTTCTTAATATTTTTGAATAACACCGATTTTTTATGCTATATTCAAAAAAAAGAGAGGTATAGCTATGAAAATCGGAATTTTAGGTTACGGAAATTTAGGCAGAGGTGTTGTAAATTCAATACGGCAAAACCCTGATATGGAGCTTGCTGCGATATTTACACGGAGAAATCCTGCAAGTATAGATGAAAAAAACGTATACAGTATAAACGAAATAGAAAAATGGCAAGACAAAATAGATGTACTGATATTATGCGGCGGAAGTGCAACGGATTTGCCGGAACAGACACCGAAATATGCTAAAATGTTTAACTGCATTGACAGTTTTGACACACACGCTAAAATTCCGGAACATTACAATAACGTAGATAAATCCGCAAAAGAAGGCGGAAAAGTTGCAATAATTTCAGTAGGCTGGGATCCGGGGTTATTTTCACTAAACAGAATGTATGCAAATGCCATACTACCCGAAGGGAAAGACTATACATTTTGGGGCAGAGGAGTAAGTCAGGGACATTCGGATGCAATAAGACGCATTAAGGGTGTTAAAGATGCAAAACAATATACCGTTCCTGTTGAAAAAGCCGTTCAGGCAGTCAGAAACGGAGAAAACCCGACACTTACAACCCGAGAAAAACATACAAGAGAGTGTTATGTTGTGTTGGAACCCGGTGCTGACCCGAAACAGGTTGAACACGAAATAGTCACTATGCCGAATTATTTTTCTGATTATGACACAACTGTTCACTTTATAACAGAAGAAGAATTAAAGAAAAATCACAGCGGCATACCGCACGGCGGATTTGTTTTAAGAAGCGGAATAACAGGCGAAAACGAGAAACATATTATTGAATACAGTCTGAAACTTGATTCCAATCCGGGATTTACATCAAGCGTT
>CALVCA010000011.1 GCA_944325895.1 Candidatus Gastranaerophilales bacterium | reverse complement strand
CTTAATTCAATATTCTTAAATAAAGATTTGAAACCTTATGAAAGAGATTTGAATAAGTCACGTGCATTTTTAAAGCAATCAGGATTTTATTGGGATAAGACCGGCAAACTTTTTGATAAGAAAAAAAACAGAGTAGAATTTGATTTGCTGACAAATGCCGGAAATACCGAAAGAGAAGCTATTGGTGTTATGATAAAGCAGGATTTGGAAGACTTGGGGATGAAAGTTAATTTTAAGCCGATAGAATTTAATTCTTTAGTAAATAAGCTTGTCAATACGCTTGATTGGGATATGGTTATAATGGGTTTTACAGGTTCACCGCTTGAGCCGAACGGCGGAAAAAATGTTATGATGTCTGACGGGACTTTGCATGTTTATAACATGAGATTAGAAAAAGACAAAAATTCTCCCCGTTATGATTTTGAAAAACGTATTGACGAATTATTTATACAGGGGGCTCTTGCTACTAAATTTGAAGACAGGAAAAAATATTACGATGAATATCAAAAAATAATTTACGAGCAAAAACCATTTATTTATTTATATTCTCCCACTGTTATTGTTGCAATAAGAAAGAAATTTAAAAATATATTTCCTACATCTTTAGGCGGTGTTACATATAACATTGAAGAAATTTATGAGGATTAGTTATATATGAAATTTTTAGCTTACATTTTAAAAAGAATATTTCAAACAATACCGCTTTTGATAATTGTGTCTTTGATAAGTTTCTTTATTATCAGGCTTTCGCCGGTTGATCCTTTGGCGGAATTACGTCTTAATCCGTCAGTATCACAGGAAACACTTCAAAAGGAATCTGAAAGATTGGGATTGGATAAGCCGGTAATTGTTCAGTACGGGCTGTGGGCAAAATCTTTTCTAAAAGGTGATTTAGGTATAACTTCAAACGGAGAGAAGGTTAGTGTTAAATTAAAAGAAAGAATACCAAACACTTTACTGCTGACGGTAGTTGTAATATTTTTGACGTGGGCTGCCGGCATACCTCTTGGTGTGCTCGCTGCAATAAATTGGAAAGCTCCTTTTGACAGATTATTGACGGTGTTAACAAGTATCGGTATGGCTATTCCGTCATTTTTCTTTGCTGTTTTGCTTTTGATATTCGCTGTGAAAACAGGCTGGTTTCCTGTCGGTGGTTTAACAAGTGCTAATTTTGCAGATATGGGCTTATTCGCACAGATAAAAGATATTGCCCATCATTTGGTTTTACCGGTAACAGTTTTGTTTACGATATCTCTTGCAGGATTGCAAAGGCAGATGAGGGCAAATATGCTTGATGTTTTGGAAAGTGATTATGTGAAATTTGCAAGGGCAAAGGGATTGAGTGAATTTAAGGTTATATTTAAGCATGCTTTAAGAAATGCTGTTAATCCGTTAATTACGCTTTTAGGGTTTGAATTTGCCGGATTATTGAGCGGTGCAGCATTGACTGAATACGTGTTTCAATATCCGGGGCTTGGCAGGCTGATTTTGGAAGCTGTTTTAAAATCAGATATTAACCTTGTAATGGCATCTTTAATGATGGGGGCTGTTATGTTGATTGCAGGGAATTTAACAGCTGATATTTTATTGATTATTACGGATCCGAGGGTTAAGGCATGAAAGAAATATTCATACAATTATTAAAAGATAAATTCGCAAAAATTGCACTGATTGTTTTGGGTGTTATTTATTTTTCACTGCTGTTCGCAGATTTTCTTGCCCCTTATACTAAGGATTTTTCTGATCGTTCAATGGCATATGTCCCTCCCTCAAAAATATTTACTATTGATGAAAACGGCAAATTTTCCAAACCTTATACGTACAATTATATCCGTGAGTTTAATCAGGACACTTTGGAAATGCAATATAGGCTTGACCGTTCTAAAAAATATTATTTGAATTTTTTTGCAAAAGGCATGTCTTATAAATTTTTGGGGATTATTCCTGCAAATATTCATTTAGTAACAGTTGAACCAAACGGCAGATTGTTTTTACTGGGGACGGATATAAACGGGCGGGATGTATTTTCAAGGCTTCTTTTTGGCGGGCGAATATCAATGACAATCGGTTTTTTGGCATTATTTGTGCTTTTTCCAATAGGGCTTTTGTATGGCGGTGTGTCAGGTTATTTTGGCGGTAAAGTTGATATGATAATGATGAGATTTGCTGAAGCTGTTATGTCTATTCCGAGTTTTTATTTATTGATTATTCTTGCTTCAATTTTGCCTTCAGGAATGACAAGTATTCAAAGATTTATATTGATTGTAGTTATTCTTGCACTGATAGGCTGGGCAAGTTTTGCCCGTGTCGTAAGAGGCATGGTCTTATCAATTAAAACTCAAGAATTTGTCTTAGCCGCCAAATCTATTGGACAGTCAAATATCGGAATAATTATAAAACATATTTTACCGCAAACCGCCAGTTTTGTGATTGTAGCAATGACTTTATCCGTTCCGTCATATATTTTGTCCGAATCAGGCTTGAGTTTCTTGGGGTTGGGAATACAGCAGCCGGATGCCAGCTGGGGAAATATGCTGAAAGAAGCTCAGGAATTTACTAATATAATTTACAGACCCTGGCTTTTGACTCCCGGATTTTTAATTTTTGTTGCAGTATTGGCATTTAACCTCATCGGTGATACAATAAGAGATATACTTGATCCAAAAAGCAAAATGAGGTAATTTATTGGGAATTTATGAATTAACAATAGCTATAAGAGTAATATCAGCATTGCTGTTAGGTTTTGCAATCGGTTTAGAACGAGAAATGACAAATAAATATGCAGGTTTAAGAACCAATATACTTGTATGTTTGGGTGCTTGCGTATTTACTATTATTTCGATATACGGTTTTCCGGCAATTACCGTGACTGATGCAGAATTCGGAACACGTGATACTGCACGTGTTGCCGCTCAAGTTGTAACAGGTATCGGTTTTATAGGCGGCGGAACTGTATTAAGACATGGTGCTACGGTTTTTGGTTTGACTACTGCGGCTACTTTGTTTATGTCAGCTGCCATCGGTATGGCATGCGGTGCCGGAATGTTTGATTTGGCTCTTATTGCGACAATTGTTTCCATCATAACACTTGTTTCCATAAGATTTTTTGAAAAAAATGTCTTAAGCACCAAAAATACCAAACGTCTTAAGATTATTATTAATTGTTCAACGGCTGCTTCCGTTGAAATTTATGAATATTTTATAAATAAATATCCAAATCTGAAAGAAATCAGTAAAAAGGATGATAAAGATGAGGTTACAAAAATTACAGTTATTACTGATGTAAGATTAAAAAAATCATCTCAAGATTTATACAAAGAATTTAATAATTTTAAAGGAATTGAATCGATTTCAATTCAGGAATTTAATGATAATACCCTATAGGAGAAAATTATGTCAGGACACTCAAAATGGTCAACCATAAAACATAAAAAAGCAAAAGTAGATTCGCAGCGTGCGGTTGTGTTTCAAAAGTATTCAAGAGAATTAATAGTCGCAGCTCGTTTGGGCGGACCTGATCCTGCTGGAAATTTCAGGTTAAGAACCGCTATTGAAAAAGCAAAAGCTGCCGGATTACCTAATGACAATATTAAACGTGCTATAGAAAAAGGTGCCGGAACTTCAGGTGCTGAAAATTATGAAGAATTAATATATGAAGGGTATGCACCAGGTGGTGTAGCCGTTGTTATTGAAGCAATGACCGATAACAGAAATCGTACTGCCGGAGATATTAGAAGCTATTTTACGAAATTCGGCGGCAGCCTTGGTGCTACAGGTTGTGTGGGGTGGATGTTTGATCAAAAAGGCTCTATTTCTTTTGATAAATCAGTTGATTATGAAAAACTTTTTGATGCGGCAATTAACCTTGATGCCGAAGATATAACCGAGGAAGATGATGAATATAAAGTAATCACCTCTGTTGAAAACTTCCAAAAAGTTACTGAAGGTTTGGAGGCTCAAGGATTTAAAAGTAAGACGGCTGAGCTTACAAGAATTCCGCAAAATACCATTGAGGTAACGGATGTAAATACCGCATCTCAAATTATGAAGCTTTTGGAAAGAATAGAAGAACATGACGATGTGCAAAATGTCTATGCTAATTTTGATATTTCAGATGATATTTTGCAAAAGCTTGAAGGTTAAATGATAGAAAAAATTAAATTACTTTCTAAAATACTTAATGAAAGTTACAACGAAAAAACAGTTGTAACATGTTTAGGGGATTTTTTTGCCCATGAATTTAATTCTTCAGGTTTTAATATTATCCTAAAAACGGATTATACTTCGGATAAGCCGATTTTTCCGTTATACAAGCATAACGGCATTATCGGATATGTTGAATTTGACTGTGTAAATTCTGATTTAAATGAATTTTTGGAAACAGCATTGCCTTTAATTTCTTTAAAAGTGCAAAATATTGTTTTAACAGCTAGAATGCAAAAAAGTTTGGAGTTTCAAAATGTAATGAAAAATATTGCCAAAATAATTGAAACTCAATATGAACTACAGTATATAATTCCGCTTTTAGGGGAAATGATTGATAAATTTATTCAGGATCATTTGATTTATATATTTGTAAAAAAAGATGATAAATTTTTATTGATGTGGCCGAATTCTTGTAAAGATACTAAGATTTTTGATATTATAAATGCTGAGCCTCTAAAACGTGTTACTACTGAAGAATTGGGAGTTTTTCCTCTTGTTTATGAAGAAAAATTGTTGGGTTATATAGTTACTAAAAATTTAGATAACAAGTTAACATATAAAGAAATAGAGTATATGGAAGAACTTACAAGCCAATCAGCGACTACAATCAACAGAGCTAACTCATATGCGGAAATTCTAAAACATGCAACGCTGGATGCTTTAACGGGATTTTATAACAGAGGTCAGCTTGAAGAACGTGTAAAACAAGAAATATCAAGTTCAAAACGGCAAAAAACTCCGCTTTGCGTAATTATGACTGATATTGATTATTTTAAAAAAGTAAATGACAAATACGGACATTTGGCAGGAGATTTGGTTTTAAAAACCGTATCAAAAATCATGCGTTCTCAGCTCAGAGAATATGATACCGCCGGTCGTTACGGAGGAGAGGAGTTTGTCATACTTTTACCGTTTACCAAATTACGGGAAGCTAAAATGGTTGCGGAACGCTTGAGAAAAAAAGTTGAGCAGGCTAATATTGAAATATCTGATACTGAAACTATTAGTATTACGATTAGTATGGGAATTTATGAAATTAACCCTGATGATAATGAAGAAACTTTGATTAAAAACGTTGATAAAGCATTATATGAGGCGAAAGAAACAGGCAGAAACAGGATTGTGGCTTATGAAGTATGAAAAAATTTGTAATAATATAGATGATACAAAAGTTTTAGCTGAAAAATTTGCAGAATTGATAAAGGATAACGGTTGCTTCGTGACTCTTTACGGTGAAATCGGTGCCGGTAAAACAGCTTTTGTGAAACTTGTAGCTGATGCTTTAGGTGTTAAAGAAAAAGTAACAAGTCCGAGTTTTGTAATTCTTAATGAATATCATACCGCTCAAATCCCTGTATATCATTTTGATTTGTATCGATTGGAAAATGAAGGTGTTAAAACGATTTTGGATGAATTAAAAGAATACTCGGAAGGTCATCAGGCTACATTTGTTGAATGGGCTGAATTTTCAAATGATGAGATCCCGTTCAATCACATTAAAATTAATGTTGTTTATGTTGATGATGATTTACGCAAATATTCTTTTGAAGGTTTTGGCGATTATAATAATAAAATTGTGGAAGGACTGGCAGAGTGAATATTTTAGTATTTGATACCTGTTTGGATAAAATGTATGTTGTTTTGAGTGTGAATGGAAAAATTTTAAGCTCAAAAGTTGTTGAAAATTCAAAAACTAAGTATCATTCGGCATTTTTAATATCAACAATCAGAGATGTCTTGTTTGATAACAATATCAGCCCTAAGGATTTGGATGTTATAGGTATAAATATAGGTCCCGGGAGTTTTACCGGAATAAGAGCATGTACAACGGTTGCAAGAGTTATGGCTCAACAGCTTAATATAAAAGCTGTAGGTGTTTCATCACTTGAAATTTTAGCCGGTGCCGAAAAAGGCAATAATCTTGTTGCATTGGATGCAAGGAAAAATATGGCTTATTTGTGGTGTGACAATGAAATTAAAGGTGCTGTTGATTTAGAAAAAGTTAAAGAAATCAGTAAAAATTATAATGTTATAACAGATTTAAGATTACAGGGCATTATAGGCGGAAAAGCTTATGAAGTTCAAAATTATCCTTTGGGTGAAATTTTATTGCATTTGGTTGAGCAAAAAATTGAAACATCAGCCGGTAACTGGGCGGAATTGAAGCCTTTGTATATCCAGCCGCCTCCGGCTTGTTAAGTTTTTATAATTTGTTAGCAAGTTTTATAATTACAGTTTTTATATTAGTGTCATGAGAATTCAACCAATATCACTATTTTATTCTAATACGTCATACAAGAGAGAAAATAGACGGATATTTTTCATGCCTTGTGATACGGTCAACTTTACCGCAAAGCTTTCTATGTCAGCCAGGGATTTGAAAAAACTGAACAGGTATATGACTTGTCTTTACAGCGGTGACAAAATGCTTTCTCATTCTCAATTAAAAAAAATGAAAAGCAGAGGACTTTTCGAGGGTACTGTGTCTGAGTTTGTTCATAAATTACAGCCATATAAACACAGATATCTGAAGTCTGTTGAACTGGAAGTTTTCAAAAGAATTGAAAAAGCTGCTGAAACTTCTCCTGATATTACGACTCCGGAACTTTTTAAAAGCTGGTATAAAGAAACCCGTTCAAAAGTGCGAAAACTCCAAAAACCTGAGTTTGACGCTATTAAAACTCTCGGTGCCTGTCTTCCTGAAAAATATCAAAAACCATTTTTTGATTTTATGGTTCAAACCGATAGAAAGCTTTATGATGAACCTATATTACAAAAATTCAGTTTTAACGATTTTCAATTTAAAATGAAACGTGCTACCGAAAAATTGGAGGATTATAATTTTAAAAATCGTATTGATAAGCTTTTAAAGATATTGTCATCTGAAATGTTTCATAATGAAAAACCGTTGCCTGAAAAAATTGTAAAGCGAATTTTTAATTTTGTTAATTTAAAAATACACGGTAAAAAATCAGATTTTTATAAAAAGCACTTAAAACATTTAGAAACAGATAAAGATGCTGTGAAAATCCGGATTATAGAGGATATGCTTCATATGGCAAGGATGAAAGGCTATAAAAAAATTGAACTTTTATGTGAAAATAACATAAATATGTTAAAAGGTCTGCCTATATGTGTTCCGTTCAGTAATAAAGCTTTTGTGTATGATTTGAATAAGGTTTTAGACGGGATGCCGGATAAAGCTTTGAAAGATAAAATGCTTGATGTAGCAGCACATTTACCAACTTCAAGGAAAAGTCCGGAGGCATTAATTTTAAAATTAAATGATGTTGATGCCAACATAATAGGTGATAAATTATTTGATCCGGCTCTTGTTTCAATAGAGCATTTAAAGCCATCATCAGAAGGCGGCGGTAATACTATTGCAAATTGTGCATTGGCAAAGCGTGGTTTAAATTCGGCAAGGCAAAGCCAGCCGCTTTGGCAGGTATTGTTAAATTATCCTTTGAAAAATCAGCAAAAATATGCAAATAATTTAATCAAACTTGTTAATTCAGGTAAAATGAAAAAAGATGATGCATTGGCTCAAATTCGAACAATTGAACAGGAAGGGCACATCAAACTAAATATTTCCAAATTGAATAATATTAACTAATGTAAAAATATTTTACTTTTTAATAAAAAACATTAAATTTTAGCCGGAAGGTTACCGAATATATATATGAGGTGCAAAATGGCAGACACAGGATTTACATTTAACAGACCTTATAAACCTTTCGGAATGAATGTAAAAGTTCCTGAAAGAACTCTGAAACAGGCTGGTGAAACATTAGGGAATTTAGCAAAAGCTCCGGCAGACCCGCTTTTCAAATTTTTGGAAGAAAATGAGCAGGTATTTAACGGTGATTTGGCATTTCAAATAAACAGAATTTCTGCACAAAGCTTTACCATAGGTTCTGCTATGCGTATGGAAGATGAAAAGATGAACGGTATGCCGCCGAGCTTTGATATGCATTTTTAAAAAATTTATTAATATTTCTAAATAATTTTACAAATACTTGCTTATACGCTACAATATAAGCATGGATATTAATTTAGATAAACAAATAAATGATGCCATTATGGAAATGGCTAAAAATCCGCAAAATGCGGAAGGTTATCATAAGCTTGCTGATTTATATTTACAGCAGGAAAATTATGATAAGGTTATGTCGGTTTTAGAAAGCTTACTCGCAATTCATCCCAATGATTTGAGTGCTTTAATAGGCATGGGTACAATGTGGTTTTATGAAAGAGATTTCAGAAAATCGCTTTCATATTATAACAAAGCTTTGGAAATTAATCCGAAAAATTATCTTATATATTACAATATAGGTAATGTTTTTGCTGAGTGGAAAAATTTTCCGAAAGCTCTTTTTTACTATAACCGTGCTATAGATTTAAATTCTACTAATCCTGAAATTTACAATGCAATTGCACTTTTATATGCCGATAATGAAGAATATATTGAATCTAAAGCTTATTATGAAAAAGCCTTGTCTTTAGATCCTGAAAATCTTACGGCTTTAATTGACATGGGTAATGTTTGCTTTAAAATTTTCGATTATCAAACTGCTTTAGAACTTTATAAAAAGGTATTTGTCCTCAATCCTGACAATAAAGTTGTTGCTATTTGTATCGGTAATACACTTACTTTGATGAAAGAGCGTGAACAGGCATACAACTACTTTGAAAAAGCTTTAAAAATGGAAGGTGACAATTATAAAGCTTATATATGTTATGCCATTGCACTTTCTGAATTTAAAGAATACAATATGGCGGAAGCTATGTATAAAAAAGCTATTGAATTAAATCCAAAAGAAAAGAATGCATATTTGCTTTTGGCAAATTTATACACAAATTACAATCGTATAGATTTGGCTATGGATTTGTATAAAGAGGCATTAAGAGTTGTTCCTAACGATGCTGAAACTTATATGTTGTTGGGTAATGCTCATTATCTTGACGGTGATATCCAAAAGGCTATTGCATCTTATCGTTCTTCGATTGATATTGAACCTGAAAATGATGAACACAGACTGGTTTATATTCAGGTTTTAGATGAGTATATAAAACAAAAAACGGAGAATTAATTGAACAGACCTTATATGATTGAACGTTTAGTTGCAGCATTGAGTTACTTGACAATGGGATTTGCAGGCTTTATTTGGCTGATTATAGGTATATTTACAAAATCACCTTTAAGACCTTTTTTGCAATATCATATATTTCAATCTATTTTCATATCTATAGCATATTTTCTGTTATGTTATATTTTGGGATTTATTTTAAATATTTTAAGTTATATACCTTTTATTAACACTTTGACCGCACAGATTACATTTTATTTGAATACACCGTTATTTGGTGTTTATTCAATAATTCAGATTTTTATATATTCCATAGTATTATATTTGACAGTAACTTCATTTATGGGACAGTATAGCAGATTTCCCTGGATATCGGACATTATTGATCAAAATATCAGGTATTAGCTTTTTTGTGTTAAAACAATTGCGTTAGAAAGCGGAATACCTCCTTTTACCTGAGGATTATTTACAACTTTACCGTTAACGTACATTACTGTTGAACCGCCGCCATCAAGGTTTATTGCATTAACACAGCCTATGGATTTCATAAAATTCCCCAGCTGCATAAGCGTCATTCCAACGGAACTGCCTTCTCTGCCATCGACTGACACAAGAATTAAATTGTTTTCTGCTGTATACCCAATGGCACTGCGTGGGTTTTTACCGCCTATAGCCGCCAGTTTTTGTGCTGTCATGTCAACAAATACTTCATTATTTTTTACCAAATACGGCCCTCCGCTTATTATATGGCGGACATTTTTCCATTCAGGAATTGTTGAAATCTGTAAATCAACTTTATCACCGACTTTAAATTTGTTTAGTAAAGAAACAGGGCCTGCAATAACATAGCCGTTTTGCGGAATGTTTAGTGCTGATGTGGAAATTTTTGTGATTTTGTTGTTTTCAACGGCAAATTGCAGGCCGTACTTCGGAGTTTGCGGTGCGGTACTTCCCCAATCGGAGGTATATGCTAAAACGTATGTAGATAGCATTCTAGGCTGGTTTATATTGTCAATTTTTACTTTTATATCGCCTGATTTTATTGAACTGTTAAGCTGAATTCTTGCAACATCATAACCGTTGTCGAATATACCTATTGCAACACGGTCATATATAGGACCTGTATACATTTTTTCATTAATCATTAATGTTCCGAGGGGAACTCCTGTTTGCGGCTTAAAATATGTACCGTTTAAGGCTACTATTGCATTTGATTTTTCTGCGATATTTGAAATCGTTTTCCTGCTGTTAAGGTTTTCAGAGGCAAGTACCGGCAAAATTTCATAATCTTTAGCTATTTTAGAATTAATTTCAACAACATTAATTTTTACAGGTTTGCCGTCATAATATTTCGTAAGCCTGATGTGTTTTATTCCTTTATCAATTTCATTTACGGAAGCATTAGGGTATCTGTTTTTTATGCTTTCATCAAATTTTTTTTCTCTTGTTTCTTTTGTAACTTCGTTAATAATCGTAATTGAAGCTTGACCTGTATCCATAACAGGGTTGGATACTTTTGCAAACAAATCATTAGCCATAATCGGCAGAAATGCTGATTGTGTTAAAACCAATGCTCCTACAATGGCAATATTTGCTGCCAAAAGATTTAAATAGCGTTTTTCCGGGCACAAAAATATAGTATCCATAGCGTTCACCTCAGGATACCTTTTTGTTTAGAGAGTGGGGTGGGGAATAACACTCTGTACTATTATTATACCCTGTAATCTCAAGTATATAACAGGTTTAACACCTTTCATATAAAGAATTTACAAAACTAAATATTTTAATCTATATCTACAGGTTCTCTCAAAATTTTGTCGATTGCTTCTCTAGATGTGAATACCAGTGATTCAGGAATATTATCAATTGTTGTAAATTGTCTTAAGATATCAACAGTTCGTTTAAAAGCACGGACAATATCTCCTTCTCCCATATCCGTTTGTTCCGTAATAGTTTCCCATTCAGCACCTTCACACCACAATTCTATTAGCGAAGAAAAATATGGATTAATATAAAGCGGGGCTTCGACTTGATGATTTTTTTGGACTTTATCAACTTTACGTCTTATATTTCTTATTAAATTTAAAGTTTTTCTGACAGTTTGAGAAAATGGCAGATACGGTATATCAATTCTTAAATCTTCAGTTGTAATAGCACAGATTACAGCAGCAAGCTGCGATGGTGAAAGCCCTTCCAAAATATTTGAAAAAATAATTTCTGCAATAAATAATTCGTTTTCAGCACGAATTTGTGAAGTTGTGATGCCTGATGGAGTAGGGTAATCATCTTTCATATATCCCATATCAGTCAAGACGGCTCTATGCGACAAAAAATTATTCCAATAAATGTCACGCTGGCGATCCATATCCTTATTTAATTTATTTAGTTTCTGATGGAGTCTTGCTGTAACCTCAAGATTTTTGGCATGTTTTTTGTATCTGTTGCAGGTTTCGCATTTAAAAGTATGAAGAAATTTCAATAAAGATTTATTTTTTTCTCCGAATTGTATAACCTCATCAGGTAAGGATTTGTTTTTATGCTGTTTTATAATTTGTTTATAAGTAATTCTGTTTTGAACATAGAGTTTGCGTTTTTTATCATATTCTAAAAATTCTTTGTCTGACAACTTATACGGACACAGGATTTGTCTTTCGGCGATTTCCTGATTTATCATATCATACTGTCTTAAAAGCGGCTTCATCCTTGAACCTGCTGAAAAGTATCCGAAACTTTTTAATATAAGTTCTTTCGCTTCATCAAGACTGAAACGTTGTAATAAGTTTAAAACCATGGAATAACTCGGTGAAAAACGGCTTTCAAGCGGATTTGCATCACTGAGTACTAAGTTAGCGACTTCTTCAGGAGATTGGAAAGGTGTACCAACAATTACTACATAACCTATTTCATCCATTCCTCGTCTGCCGGCACGTCCTGACATTTGTAAAAATTCGCTTGCGGTCAGCATTCTGTGCCCTGAGTCTGTTTTTTTGCTGACTGAACTTATTACGGTTGATCTTGCCGGCATGTTTATTCCTGCGGCAAGTGTTTCTGTTGCAAAAACAACTTTAATAAGTCCTTGCTGAAATAATTTCTCTACAAGGTTTTTCCAACCGGGTAATAATCCTGCATGGTGTGAAGCAACACCTTGCAGTAAATATTCTATATGTTTGTTATTGTATAGATGCGGGTTTTCAGCTATGTAATCATCTATAAATTGTTTAATTTTAGTCTGTTCTTCTTTTGTAACCAAACCTAAAGCAGCACATTTTTCCATTTGTTCATCACATTTTTTTCTTGAAAATGTAAAGTATATGGCAGGGAGCATGTCCATATTAAAAAGGTTTTTAACAACATTTTTCACAGGCGAATGTTGTTTGGCATGTCTTTGATGTTTTTCCGGTCTGATTTTTTGGTTCAATTGTCTGCTCGGTGTCAAAAGCGGCAATAATTTGTTGGGCTGAGAACTGTCAAAATAATAAAATCTCAATGGTACCGGTCTGAAATCTGTATTTACAAGTTTTGTATCCGAATGAACAGTATTTATCCAGGCGGTTAATTCATCGGCATTGGCAACGGTCGCTGAAAGTGCAATGATTTGGATGTTTACGGGACAATATATTATGCTTTCTTCCCAAACTGTTCCTCTTTGTTCATCGTTCATATAGTGAACTTCATCCAAAACAACATATTTAACATCTTTTAAATTGTCCGCAACAGCTCCAAAATTTGTCCCGTACAGCATATTTCTGAAAACTTCTGTTGTCATAACAACAATTTGTGCATTTCTGTTAATTGACGTATCGCCGGTTAAAAGCCCGACTTTTTCTTGTCCGTATTTTTCACCAAAGTCATAGTATTTTTGATTTGACAGTGCTTTTAATGGTGTGGTGTAAAAAATTCTTTGATTATTTTCCAGTGCTCTATGAATTGCGTGTTGAGCAATAACGGTTTTTCCGGCACCTGTCGGAGCACAAACTACAACACTCTTGCCGTCATCAATAAATTCGCAGGCTTCTTTTTGAAAATCATCCAATATAAACGGAAATGTATACTGCATCTATCTGAATACCTCATTATACATTCCTGAAAAACTTTTGCCGCCTTCTTCTATAGGAAATGACCATCCCGCAATACGAACGAAACCATTTTTTGAATTACCACTTAAATTAAATGCAAAGATATCATGTCCCCATTTATTCGGGCCTCTAAAGCCGTTTATATCAACCATAAATACCGGCCGGGAAGTTGGGGTATAATATTGAACTAAAACTGTACCGTCAGCCAATACGTATGCAGGATAAACATTTTTTATGTTGCTTGTGCTAAAATTTTGTCCAGGATCTGCACCCAAGTAATCTTCTGTATCTTGATTTTGTTCTTCTTCTACAGTGTCTATACCATGGTAATCGTCTGTTAAACAACCGTTTGCTAATGCATTATTTTCACAATATTTTTGAACTTTTAGTTTTTCGTTAAAAACTTGTTTGTAGTATCTGCCGCAATCGCTAAATTGTCCGTTTGAAATCGGTACACCTTCATCGTTGCATTCCCAGGCAGTACATGTTCCGTATTGATTTTGTTCCGTACAGTTAACATCTTGACAATATTGGCTTGGAATTTCATCCCAATAAAAACAATTTACCGGCATGCCATTTTCGATTTGTGCAGAATAAAAAGCGTTATATAATTTAGAATAAACAGTTTTAAATTGATTTTTTAAAATACTGTCTTGAATTTTAGCAGATAATGTAGGTATTGTAAGAGCAGCCACAACACCGATTACTCCCAGTGTAATCAATACCTCTGCTAAAGTAAATCCGATTTTTATTTTATTATTGCACATAATAAACTCCTATATTTTATCAAATCCTGTATATTTTCTTAAAACTTCAGGAATTATAACAGAGCCGTCTGATTGTTGATAATTTTCCACTATCGCAGCAAAAGTTCTTCCTACGGCTAAGCCGGAGCCGTTTATTGTATGTACAAATTGAGTTTTTCCGCTTTGTTTATCACGGTATCTTATATTAGCTCTTCTTGCTTGATAATCTCCGTAATTTGAACAGCTGGAAATTTCTTTGTAAGTTCCGTATGACGGCATCCAAACTTCCAAATCCCAGCATTTGTTTGCTGAAAATCCAATGTCAGCAGTACATAATGCCTCACGTCTGTATGGTAACTCTAATAATTGGAGCATTTTTTCAGCATCTTCCGTTAATTTTTCGTGTTCTTCTTTGCTTGTCTGCGGGGTGCACAATTTAACCAATTCAACTTTATTAAATTGGTGTACCCGAATTAAGCCTCTTGTATCTTTACCTGCTGAACCGGCTTCCCGTCTAAAACAGGGAGTATATGCCGTCATGTATTTCGGCAGATCATCTTCCGACAAAATTTCACCTGAATATATATTGGTAACAGGAACTTCCGCAGTCGGTATGAGATATAAATCTTCATCAACGCATTTGTACATGTCTTCTGCGAATTTTGGCAGCTGCCCTGTACCTGTCATTGTAGCTGCATTTGCCATAAACGGCGGTAAAATTTCTTCGTAGCCTTGTTCTTGTGTATGGTAATCAAGGAAAAAGTTTATAATGGCACGTTCAAGTTTAGCACCTTTTCCTCTATACAATGTAAATCTGCTTTGTGAAAGTTTTACTCCCCGTTCAAAATCTACAAGATTTTTTTCTTCACAAATGTCCCAGTGAGCTTTAAAATCAAAGTCAAATTTTCTCGGCTCTCCCCATTTGTAAACTTCTACATTGTCATCTTCCGATTTACCTAAAGGTGTTGTTTCATCGGGAATGTTAGGAATATGTAATAACAAATCTTTTTGTTTTATATCAAGTTCTGATTGTTTTTCTTCCAGTTCTTTTATTTCGTCGCCTATTTTTCTTACATCTTCCTGAATTGCGTCGGTATTTTCACCTCTTTTTTTTAACTCGCCGATTTTTTGCGATTCGATTTTCCGTTTAGCTCTCAAATCATCTGCTTGCGACTGTATTTTGCGGCGTTCAATGTCAATTTCAATAACTTCGTCTATTGATAATTCAGGGTTGCGTCTTTTTAATAATTCGTTTATTTTTTCGGGATTCTCTCTTATTAATTTTATGTCCAGCATTTATAACCTCTTTCTTGACTATATTTTAATTTAAATATGAGTTATAATCAAGTATGAATATCAATCTACGGATTGATTTACTTTTATTTTAAAATATTAATAATATATAATAAAGGGATATGTCATGTTTAAAAAACTCGCATTACAATTGAAATTGGCAAACGAAAAAAATAAAAATATCACATCGCCTTTTAGCGAGGAATTTCTGCAGCCTAAAAATGAATTTTTAAAAGGACTTTCAAAAAAGGCTGTTGAGCTTTATGAAAAGCAAAAAGACATAAAAAAATTTACAAAACTTGTGTTGTCCGATCCTGAAAATTTATCTCATAATAAATATGTAGATGAACTTTTTGAAAATGGTGATCCGTTTGTAGATGATAAACTTGCCCATTTGGCAGATAATAAAAAATTGCTTAAAGATCTTGGTTTGATTGATTAATTTTTTATTTGTTAAAATATGTTAAGAAGCTCAAAAAATAATGCAATTTTTTTGACCTGAAAATTTTTATATAAGTAAGGTTAGGAAAAGGTAGGTTTATTATGGGTATTGCAAAAATTGCAGGAAAAGGTTTGAATTACATGGGCAGACTTATATTCGACGATAGGTTTGCATCAAATGTTTCAAGTAAATTAAAGGCGTATAAACGCTACAACAAAAAGATAGGAAAAGGACGTTTTTACAAATTCCATAAACAGGTTGGAGATGCATTTCAAAAAGCCGATAGAGCTACTGCTGATAAAAAAGTATTTGCTGCTCTGAAAGATTCGTTAAAATCTTACGGCAAAGATGTTTCAGCATTATGGAAAAATAAAAATGTAGGATTTTTCAAAAAAATAGGCGGTACATTAAAAGGTTTAGGTAAAAGAGCTCCGTTACTCGGTACTGTTTTAATGGTTGCATTTGAATTACCTAATATTTTCAGAGCATCAAAAGATGAAGGGCTTTTAGCAGGTGCAGCAGAAGCAGGTAAGAGTGCCGTAAGAATTGCGGCAGGTACTGCATTAGGTGCCGTAGGTACAGCATTGTTAGGTCCTGTTGGTTCTATCGTAGGTTTCATTGTTGGTGATATGTTAGCTAAAGTTGTTGTCGGTAAAAGTTATACAGAAAAGAAAGCAGCTAAAGAAGCTGAATTAACTCAATCTTTACAAACAGCCCAGCCGTCAGAGCAACAACCGGCTCCGCAAATGACAAATCCGTTTGGCACCCCGAATGATTTGGCTATGTATCAAAAATTATTATACGGATCAAACATGAATGATGATTTTATGGCTAATGCATACTTTAATTATCTGAATCAAATGAATAATAAACAACAACCCCAATTAAATGTTCAAGCATAAGCCGGAAATTTTCCGGCTTAACTTTTCTTTACAAAAAAGCAATTTTTTTGTAAAGAATTTTTTAATATATACATCAGGGGATTAAGGGGATATAAAAATGTCGAATAATTTACCATACGTAAATATTAACGATTTAAACAATTTGGCACGTTACGCAACAGGTGCATCTATAAACCACTTAGAAACACCGATTTTACCGACATTGGGTATAATGTATGTATTTGAAGGCGGGGCCTGGGTATTGAGAAATAAAAAGAATTTCAAAGAAGCTTTCAGAGGGATTTCAGCGGAATCTGCTCAGAATATTCAAATCAGAAGGGCTTCAAAAAATATTTTTGATGCAACCAAAAAGGTTATGACCAAAAATGAATTGACAGCTTTTGCAAAAAGTTTACCGAAAGATGCTGCTTATAATGCTTTAAGACAGCAGGCTCAAACAGCATTGCAAAGCGGTAATTTTAATATATTAAAGAATTTGGAAGCACAAAAGGCAAGGATTGATTATCAGGTATTTAAAAACAGACCTGTTCCAGCGGGAAGAGTTAAAAAAGCAGTAAGATTTGTTGCAGATAAGACAGGTGTTACAGCTATTAAAGGTGCATCTAAAAAAGCAGCAGCATCCTGCAGTGCATTGCGTTTTGTTAAAAAAGCTGCAAAGGGCGGCGGCGGTATGGCTGTTATATCTGCGGCATGCGAAGTTCCGAATATTGTAGAAACATATCAAACTTTGGGTAAGGAAGCAGGAAAAAGACAGCTTAGAAAATCAGCTATTAATGTTGCTGCAGAAACAGTAGGATATTTAGCAGGTGCAAAAGCCGGTGCTGCATTAGGTGCAGCTATCGGTTCAATTGTGCCGGGTATAGGAACTGTTATCGGCGGAGTTATCGGTGTTGCCTGCGGTGTTTTAGGCAGCATATTGTTAGGTAAAGCTTCACGGGCTATTCAAGGTAAAGACGAATTGGAAATAGCTCAGGATCAACAAGCTGCACAGATTGCCGCTGCAGCACAAAATGATGATGACATTAAATTAGAATTGATAAATACGGCTATTGAGCTGCAAGAACAAGAAATTGCAGAAACCGGTGAATTGAGTGAAGACGGTAAGATTGTTGAGCAAACTCTTGAAAATATAGCACAAAATTGTTCAAACACATCTGATAAAGTTGCCACTGTTGAAACGACAGCAACAGATGAAGCTGCAACAGAAACAGCAGATGGGAAAAACACTGAGAAAGCAACCGTAGTATCTGAGGAAACAACAGTTGCATCTGAGGAAAAAGTTGACGATGACTTATTAAA
The DNA here is from genome assembly GCA_944325895.1 of Candidatus Gastranaerophilales bacterium. Classification (GTDB taxonomy): domain Bacteria; phylum Cyanobacteriota; class Vampirovibrionia; order Gastranaerophilales; family Gastranaerophilaceae; genus SIG32. The sequence continues at coordinate 30,638 of CALVCA010000011.1, read as the reverse complement.
TGTTTTAGCAGATATTGGAAATTCTTCTGAACAAACAGTTGCAAATTCGTTCAGTCAGTCGAATTCAATGGGAATGTTTAATCCTATGGGTATGTTTAATCCGTTTATGTCATTTAATCCAATGATGACTAATATGTTCAATCCGTTTATGTTTCAAATGAATATGCCCTGGATGATGGGTAACGGATCTTATATAGCATAAAAAAAAAACGGCTTAAGCCGGTTTTTTTATAGTGAAGTTACATTAAAATCACGCTCTGATACGGATGATGTTGAATCAAAGATTTTGGAAAAAACTCTTTCGATAAAAGCTTCCATACCTTTGATTTCTTTTGTCAGTGCATCGTAACCATCTTTTTTTGAATCTGTCATTGCATTTGAAAAAATTTCTTCTTGATACATGTTCTTATACTCCTATCTACATGTTTATATACGTAATTTTATTCCTCAATCTTTAATTTTTTAAACAATATTGTTACAAAATTTAGTATTATAGGAAATTTAAAAAAATTTAAAGTAAAATATATATTAGAGGAAGACTATGAAAAATTTTCAATTAACCAGTTATAATTATTATTCCAGCAGACGTGATATGGAAGTTATATCTCAGATTGTCGAATCTTTAAAAAAGATTTTGGAAGAAGATAAGCATGCCGAACAGCCTTTGTTTTTGCAGACTTCGGAAAATTTGATTTTAAATATTGCAAGAATGGTTGTTCAGGAAAAAAAGAAAACTTTTTTAATAGGTATTACTGGTGAAAGTGCTTCCGGTAAAACAGTTTTTGTTGATAATACAATTAAAGCCTGTATTAAAGACAAAAAAGAAGGTATATATACGGTAATTCGTTGCGATGACTATTATAAAGATACATCAAAAGAGCTTCAAAAAGCCGGCAGCTATGAGGAATTATTTAAAACGGGCTTTAGTTTTGATACTCCGGAGGCTGTCGATTTAGATTTAATGAAAGAACATTTGTTGAAACTTAAAGCGGGTGAAAGTGCCGTATCTCCTAAATATGATTTTGTTACCTGCGTATCTGATCCCAATGGCGATGTAAAAAATCCGGCAAAAGTTATTTTAACAGAAGGTTTATACGTTTTGAATAACGGTTTGGCTGATATTATGGATGTTAAAGTCTATGTATTTACACCGTTAGAAGTTATTAAAGACAGATGGTACAGACGTGCGGCACTTAGAGGAAAAACAGGTGCGGCTGCAGATTTGCAGTTTAAAGATGTTAATAAGACCGCTCAGGAATATATTCGTCCTAATTATCAAATTGCTGATGCTGTAATTAACGGTATGGTTAGTCAGGAATATATTCAACAAATTACTGACAAAATTTTCCAAACATTAAAAAATATTGATTATTAAAAAAGCAGGTTTTACCCTGCTTAGTGCCTGTATGGCATCTCCGTTGTAAATGCTTTTTTACATTCATTGCATTTCGGAATGACTTTTTCGCATTTGTTGTTGCATTTTTGCGGTTTTACTTTTTCACACTTATTACAGTTTCTAAAACCGGTAAATGGATTTAAACTGCCTAATCCGTCATATGTCCAGGCAAATGCTCCTTGTGCCGGTACTAAAAATAATGCAAATAATGCTGCCGTAGAAATAATTTTTTTCATAATTGTCTCCTTACTGCTAATTTTTATTAGCTTCATAATTATTGTAAAGCTGATTATGAAAAAAATCGACAATAAATGTGGCTATACATCATGCCTGAAATGCTGAGGTAAAAAGTTTAATAAAAAAAACGGGCACCAAGTGCCCGTTTTTTTTTGTGAATCATATTATTTTGTTATGCTTGCATCATCGCAGAGTATAACATAAATTTGTTCACCGGCTTTAGCGTGATATTTAAGACCGGGAGTTACAAGTCCTAATATCAAACCAACACCTGCACCTACCGGAGTACCTATTGCTATACCGGTACCGATTTCAGCAGGATTTGGTATAAATGCAAAACCTACACCGGCTCCGGTACCAATTGCACCAAGACCTACTGTATATAATGCAACTTTACCGGCCGTCATCCAAGGACCTTCTTTTAATGCATAGTCTTTGTAGAAAGGTTTTGCATTAAGGTCAATTTTCTTGCCATCAGGTGTGCAAACTTCTGTTAATTGAATGTATGCACGTGCATTTTTGTTAAACCATTTCGGATCTTGTATGTTCAATACTTTGCCTGAGAATACTGAATTTGCAGGTATTAATAAAGTACCTTCTTCTGTGCAGATATCCTGCGGGTTTACAAATTTAACAACATCGCCTGATTTTGCAAGTTCTGATCTGAATTTATCGGAAAATGCTACTTCCAATACGTTTCCGCTAACAATAATGTTTCTTTTGTTTGTGATTTTAACAGTATCGTTAGGTGCATTTTTCTTAACATTTAAATGTTCTATTGCAAGAACTTTTTCCAAATCAGGACCGACATATTCTTCTTTTACCAAGCCGATTTTATCTCTTAATCTTGCAAGAAGAACAGCAGCTTCAGCCCTTGTTAAGCTATCAAGCGGTCTTAATTCTTTTGCGTTCGGGTAATTTACGTAAATTCCGTATGCAAGCGATTTTGCATAAACTAATTTAGCCCATGAAGGAATTAAATTAGAATCCGTAAAATAATTTAATACTGAATAGTCAGCCTTCATATCTTTTGTAATATGGCTGATAACTGATTGAGCTTCATCTCTCAACATTACTTGATGAGGTTTGAATGTTTTGTCAGGATAACCATAAACCAATCCTAATTGATCTGAACGTAATACATCTAAGTAATAATTGTCAGATGATTTAATGTCTGAAAATTGGTTTGCCTTTGTAACTTTCAAATCATCATTAGCTAAAACTTTTAATAATGCTGAAACAAATTCAACCCTTTCCATTCCGTCTTCCGGATAAAAATTTCCGGACTCGTCAACGGTCATAATGTTGTTTGATACAACATCGGCAATTTCTGCACTGGCCCAGTGGCTTTTGTTAACGTCCATGATTTTAACGGACTCTGCAAGTACAGGAACTGCATTCCATGCCATCAAATTCATAACCATTAACCCAGCTAAAAATTTTTTCATGTTCCCTTCCTTTTTTTAACTACTAGTAAATCAATTTTTTTTATAGTATAACTTATTTAGTTAAATTTGTAAAGTACGGGAGAGATTATGGAAAACTATACAATGACTAAAATTGTTGCAACGCTTGGACCTGCAACCAATTCCAAAGATATAATCAGAGAATTATACAAAGCCGGTGTTACTATATTCAGAATTAATTCTTCTCATGAAACACCGGAAGTTCATCAAAAAACTTTGAATTTAATAAGAGAAGTTGAAAAAGAAGAAAAAACACTCATTCCTGTTTTGTTGGATTTGCAAGGACCTAAAATCAGAATTGGTAATTTGGATTCCCCTATTGAAATTAATAAAGGTGAAATTTTAAAATTCCGACATCAGGATAAATTTGAAAATGACATCATCCCTGTTGATTATGAAGGAATTGCAAAAGATGTTTCTAAGGGCGAAAAAATATTAATTGATGACGGTAAATTACAGCTAGAAGTTACTGAAATCAACGGTGATGTTATAAGTGCTAAAGTTTTAACCGACGGGCTTTTAAAACAAAGAAAAGGTATAAATATTCCCGGGTCTACCGGAAGTATAAATGTTTTGACAGAACGTGATAAAATTTTTATTAATTTTGCAGTAGAAAATGATATTGATTATATAGGTCTTTCTTTTGTCAGAACGCCTGAGGACGTAGCTCAATTACGAAAAATTTTGCACGATAGAAACAGCGGAATAAAAATTATATCTAAAATAGAAAAACCTCAAGCTGTTTACAATATTGATAAAATTATAGAATTATCTGACGGTATTATGGTTGCCCGTGGAGATTTAGGAATTGAAATTTCGACAGAAAAAGTTCCGATTGTCCAAAAAACAATTATTAAAAAAGCTAATAATAAACGTAAAGCCGTTATTGTTGCAACTCAAATGCTGGAAAGCATGATTGAAAATCCTATTCCGACTCGTGCTGAAGCTTCTGATGTTGCGAATGCCATACTTGACGGTACGGATGCTATTATGCTTTCCGGCGAAACTGCTGCAGGTAAATATCCTGTAGAATCCGTTAAAATGATGCGGTTAATTGCGGATAATACCGAAAATAGTCAATTTTTACACAAAAATTGTTTCCCGCAAAAAATGATTAATGAAAATAACACTCAGGCTATGGCTATCGGGCTTGCTATATCTGATATGATTAAAAAAGTGCCAAATATTAAAGCTATTGTTGCTTTGACCGGCAGCGGTTTTACCCCGGTATTCTTGTCCGGCAGTAAACCATCTGTGCCTATTTTAGCATGTTGTCCCGATATTAATACGTGCCGTGCTATTAAAATATATAGAGCTGTTTTCCCTGTTAATTTTAAGTTTGAAAGTAAAATTGACAGAAGTTCTTTAGACAGAGTTGATAAATTCTTAATTAAAAAATTAGGGCTTAAACCAAAAGATACAGTTATTATTACAGGATCTGTGCCGAATGTTTTGGTTGGCGGTACTAATTTTATAAAAATTCATACTATTTGTGAAAATTCATAATAAAAAGCCCCTTTTTAGGGGCTGAAATTTTTTCTAGGAAATAGGAATAGGAATTTGCTCTCTCTTTTAATATTCTCGTATATATATAAAGTATATAATGATGATATAATTTCAAGTCAACTAAATATTGTAACAAAAGTTAATAATTTTACAAAAAAATAATATTCGTGTTAAATAGTTATTGGGTTAAGAAATGCTGGTATCAAGTATAGGAAAATTTTATAAAGTGTACACCGTTAAAAAGAACGATAAAAATTCATTTAATGGTGATAATATTGCGAAACCGCAAAATAAGCAGCAAAAACGACCTCGAAAAAATATCAGCAAGTTTTTTCATCGAATAAGTATTTAACAAAAACAGAAAATACTGCAGGTATGAATGAAACACCAAGTAATACTTTTGTTATTCCGAAGGTTTGAGCTACATATCCGTTTAAAGACATGATTAGTGCTACAATTCCCCAGGAAAATCCGTTTATAAATCCTCCGATAATACTTTTATATTCGGGCATAATGCTTTGAGCCATATTCATTGTAACGGGTACTGCAAGCATTGTTACAAAGCCCATTATAAAATATACCGCAAATGAAAACACCGGGAACGTTTTATATGTTAATACAAATAGAAGCATAAGCGGCAAAGTTGATATCATAGAAAAGTAAAATACGTTTTTAGTGCCTACTATTTTTTCAAATTTATTGCTTAAAAGTGAACCTATACCGCCTACAAAAATAAAAATAAAAAGTGCTGTACCTATAAAAAATGGTGTGTAACCCATATTTTTCCAAAGAAACGGCAGCAAAATAAAACACGATGTTGAAATAAGCGATTTTAACATTGAGATTACATTTAAAATATTTAATTTTTTATTTGAAAGTATTCGTTTAAAAGCGGTGTTTAGTTTGAATTTATCAGTTTTGATAACTGAGTTTGACATTTTAGGGACGAATTTAAACATTATTAAAGCCCAAAAAATTCCAATGGCTGATAAAACAGGCATTTTATTTAAGCCGAAAAATTGAGCTACATAAGCACTCATTAAAGGACCTACCGAGTACCCCAATGTACCCATGGCAATAAAAATGCCCAAAAATTTTGAAGTATTTTGACCGGAAAATTTATTGGCAAGACCAAGAGCTTGCGGGTGAAAGAGGCTTGAGCCGAGGCTTCCGAGGATAATGAAAATTATCATCCATAATAAACTTTTACTTGCCGGTGCAAGCGGTATAAAACACGATGTAAACAGCAATCCCCAAAAGATAAATGCTCTTTTGTAAATATTATCTGCAAAGTAGCCGAAAATCGGTTGTAATAGCGAAGAAAAAATATGTGACATGCTGAGAATTACTGTAGCTACTGCCATTGTAATACCTATTTTTGCGGCAATAAACGGCATAATCGGGTTTAAAAATCCTGTGTATATGTCATTAACAAAATGAGCTCCGCCAAGCCATATTTGAGGTAATTTTTTTGAATTCTTGTCCATAAATATATTATGAAAAAAATATATGCGAAAATCAAAAGTTTATTTAGCAATGTAAAATACTAAATTTATTAAAAAATCCGCAATAAGCATATATAATGTAGATAAAATGGCGGCTTGAGTTGTAGAAAGTCCGACTTCTTTTGCTCCGCCTTTTGTTTCATACCCTTGAGTGGCACATACCAAAGCAATTAGTCCTCCAAAAACAGAAGCTTTAAAAAGGCTTATATAAATATCTTTTGTGGCAAGCCATGCCCAAACTGAATTCATATACCTTGCGGGATGTAAATCAATTGTTGCTGATGATACAAACATGCCGCCTAAAATCCCTACAACTTCAGCTATTAAAACAACCATAGGGACAGTAATCATTGATGCCAAAATTCTTGGTGTAAAATAATACCCTACAGGGTCAATTTTAAGGGTTTTTATTGCATCAACCTGTGAGGTTACCTGCATGTTTGCTATTTCTGCTGAAATTGCGGTTCCTGCACGTGCCCCTATCGCAAGTGCTACAAAGCCGGGGGCTATTTCTCTTATCATTACTATTGCTATGGTTCCGCCAATGTATGTTTCAGCTCCGGTCATTAAAAATTGTTTAGCGACTTGTATGGCAATGACTGCCGCCGCAATAAATGCAATTACAAGTGAGATTGTCAAAGAATCATAACTTATGGCAGCCGCCTGATTAATGACGCTTTTGAATCTCACCTGACCTTGCAATAAATATTTTATGCATTTTATTAGATTTTGGACGCACAGTCCTAAAAAATTTATCATTAATTACCTCTTAAATATAAACAGGCATGCACCATTTTTTATATTTAGGAACTTTACCTTTTACAACATCAAAGTAAAGATTTTGCATTTCTTTTGCAACAGGACCTATTTTACCGTCGCCAAGGTTTCTGTTATCTATGCTTACAATCGGGCTGATTTGAGCTCCTGTTCCGCAGTAGAATGCTTCATCCGCAATGTATAATTCTGTCCTGTCGATATTACGTTCTTCAACTTCAAGACCTAAATCTTTTGCAAGTTCCATGACGGTATCTCTTGTTATACCTATCAGAATATTATCGGCTCTTGTTGAAGTTACTAATTTATTTTTAAAGACTAAGAACAAATTCATAGCGGAACCTTCCGTTACATTACCTTGTTCGTCTAAAACTATTGCATCATCAAATCCTGCATTGTGTGCATCGGTTTTTATTAAAGCGGCATTTGCGTATGCTCCTGCTACTTTAGCACGTGGAGGAATTGCATTATCGCTGTTTCTTCTCCAGCTTGATACACAGACTTTTAATCCGTGTGATGTGTCAATATAGTCACCCATTTTATTTACGATAATCATGAAGGAATCAGGGTTATCGTATAGTCCTGGACCTACTTTTTGTGCTGACTTGTATAAGGTCGGACGAAGATATGCATCTTCTTTATATCCGTTTTTCTTTAATAATTCACGTGTGATTTCGCAGTATTCTTCGACTGTGTGCGGATTTTCCATATACATTATTTTTCCGCTTCTGTGTAATCTTTCGTAATGCTCAGGGGCTCTGAATACATACAATTGTTTTTCTTCTTCATTCCAATAAGCTCTAATACCCTCAAATATGGCTGTTCCGTATAAAAAAGCGTGTGTTCTGACAGGAATAAAAGCTTTTTCCGCTTCTACAAATTTTTCGTTCATGTAATAAAACTCTGTCATAATTCCTCCTTACTATTTTAAATAATAGCACGAAATAGGAAATTATAATCAAAATTTTATAATAACTTTACACCTATTTTTTTTGGACTGCCTTCAGAAAGCTTTTAGCTTCGTTTGCCGGAATTGCAAATCCTATTCCTATATTTGAAATATTGTTATCAGGATTATAGATTGATTGGTTTATACCTATAACTTCGCCTGATGAATTCAGCAGTGGACCTCCTGAACATCCGGGATTGATTGCTGCATCGGTCTGTATCCTGTTTTTTTCGTAATCAATTCTTGAGATAATTCCTTGTGTCAGAGTTCCGTTAAATCCGAACGGGTTTCCGATAGCAAGGACTTTTTGTCCTACTTTTATATCTTCGGAATTTCCGAAAGCAACTGTCTTTAAAGGAGTTTTAGGCTCTATTTTCAGCAAGGCTAAATCTTTATTAATTTTTGCTATAAGTTTTGCTTTGTATACCTGCCCGTTTGAGGTCGTTACTTCAATATTTTTACAGCCTTCCACAACATGATATCCTGTTAAAATAACTCCGTCACGGCTTACGATGCAGCCAGTACCTGCTGAAATTCCGTCTTCTGTTGCTCCGTCTATTGATACTATTGCAGGATTTATTTTTTCATATACTGATATATTTATTTTTTCTTCAGGTTCGTAATTTGCTGCAATTGCCGGAATACATAGCGTTATAAAGGTTATTACAGAAAAAAATATTTTCATAGTATTATTATGTAAAATTATTTTAACGTGCATATTCCCGTAAATAGTTAAATTATAGACCGGTTCTTGAAATTATTAAAATTTTAATGTATAATTCATAAAAAAGGAGAAAATTATTATGACGAGAATTGAATTATTTAAACAACATTTACAAGAAAAGAAAGCTGTAAAAATTATTGCAGGTATCGACAATTTTGATATTGAAAACATTAAAAAAGTTGTTACGGCAGCACAATTTGCCAGTGCGGTTGATATATGTGCTAAAGAAGAAATAGTGAAAGAAATTCGCTCAATGACCGAATTACCTTTATTTGTATCATCTATTGTTCCTGAAGAACTCGTCAGAGCAATTGATTTAGGTGCAGATGCAGTTGAATTGGGTAATTTTGATGTATTATACAAAAAAGGTATATCTTTTACAGCCGAAGATGTTTTGAAATTAACTAAAGAAACTATAGAATTAATGGGTGATAGAGAATATTTCTTCTCTGTTACAATTCCGGGCTGCATTGCTGTTTCCGAACAAATTGAATTGGCTAGAAAACTTGAAGACCTCGGTGTTGATTTAATCCAAACCGAAGGACATTTTTCTAATGAAAAACCGTCTGAAGGTGCAAGAGGTTTGGTAGAAAGAGCTGAGTTAACTATTGCAAATACAATTGAATTGGCTAGAAATGTTGAAATTCCTATTATGACTGCAACCGGTATTAATCCTACAACTGCACCTTTGGCATTTGCTGCCGGTGCTTCTGCTATTGGTGTCGGTTCTTGTATTAATAAAATGAATTCTGAAATTTCTATGATAGCTACTGTTAAAAGCTTAGTTGAAATTGCTGATAAAAATGCAGTTAAAGTTTTTGAATTAGTTTAATATCTTTCTGTTTATTAGAGGCGGATAATTTTATCCGCCTTTTTTTACACATTTATTAACATGTAATGGAAATTTTTTTTGGTTTTAAATACAATGTTAATCAAGGAAGGATAATTTATGGAATACATTTTAGATTTATTATATTTATATATTGCGGTATATTCCGTGTATTTTCTTGTACTTGCATTGAGAAATCTTAATGATAAGACTTTTAAAATAGAAAAAAGATATTCCAGGTATGAAGAAAAAGAGCATTTAGCTGTTGTTATATATTCCCATAATAATAAACAGTCTTTGGAAAATCTTATAAATCAGTTGAAACAGCAGGATTATCCTGTTGACAGCTTTAAAGTTTTTGTAATACTTGATAATTGTAATGACGGTTCTGATATCATTCTTGAAAAAGAAAGATTTATTAATGTTATAAAATTCCCTGAAACTCAAGGAAAAGATAAGGCTGTCTCTTTATTGACAGAACAATTAATGCAGGATCAATGGATTGGTGCATATATATTTTTGGATGCAGTAAGAGGTATTTCAAATGACTTTTTATCTACTGTAAATTCAGGATTAATTAAAAATTCTGTACTTTGCGGTGAAACAGTTTTGTTATCTGAGAATTTAGATATCGTAGACAGAATAAAAGCAGTGTATCAAAAATATCATATGAATTTTATCAACAAATCCCGTTCTCTTTTGGGATTGGCTAATTTAGCTGATACGGGGCTTTTGGTTATGCGTAAAGAAATATTGGATAAAATCGGAATGGTTGATTTTAAAAATATCAATTCCGAGTTAAAATACAGTCTGATTTTATCTCAAATTGGCTGTAAATGTACGTATAATCCTAATATCCAAACTTTTATTGCCGATGAAAGCTATATCTTCCGCCGTCCGAGATTATCTGAGCGGCTGAAACTTTTTGGTAAATGTTTAAAAGGTGTTTTGACAAAGAATTTTGTATTTACTGAACATGTTTTTTCATTAATTGCTCCGAATTTTTGGATTCTTATCTTAGCATATTTGGGTTTGATGAAACATTCTTATAATTACTATTTCTTTGTTGATTTTAAAATAGTTTTATTCTCTTTTGTATTGCTGATTGCAGGCTTTGGTATCAGTTTGATAAATTCAAAATTAAGTTTAAAAGAAATGGCTTTATTGATGTTTTATCCCATGTATTCGGTATGTCATATAATAAAAAATATGCCTCCTTTTAGAAATTTAATACAAAAATTATCTGAAGGAAGGGTTGCTAACGAGAAGGATAAGCTATCAATAGATGTAATTGTTTCTACCGGAAAAAGTGATTTGCCTTGCAAGTTGGAATTTATTTCAGATAAAGAGCTATCAAAAGTAAGATTTATATTTAAGAATAAAAAATATACAACAAGCGGTCATTTGAGAATGATTGATGCTTTACAGGAATTGAAATCAAAACTTGATGATTACGGTTTTATAATAAAAATTTGCAGCTGCTGTTCACATTTTAAATCTTGTGTTGACGGTTCAACAAACATGTTAAAAGGTGTTTGTAACTGTGACTATCCGAGTCCTTCTTTGAAAGAACCAAAACCGACTTTGATTTGGAACAGTTGTTCAAAATTTTCGCCGGCAAAACTTAACAGTTTGATTGAAGAAATGGTTTCTAAAGCTTAGATATAATTTCTTTCAGCATATAAAAAGAACCGCATATTACTGTTAATTTACCGTCTTTGTAATCGAATTTTTGTGTATATTCTTTTGCAGGATACGGACAGACTTTTATTAAATCATTAATTTCGGCTGAATTAGGGTAATTAAAATGATAAAAATATATTTCATCCTCCGGTGTGAAAAGATTTGAAATCATGTTTTTGTAATCTTTATTTTTCAAACATCCGAAAATAAAACGTTTTTTTATGCCGGGGAAATAGTAGTCCAAACTTTGCTTTAATGCTGTAACACCATTCGGGTTGTGTGCTGCATCAATAATCATATTTTTTTCTTGAAAATATTGAAATCTGAAGGAATGTTTAACTTTTGCTATTGCATTTTGTATAGTATTTTCAGAAATTTTCGGGAAAAGATATCTTACAGCAGCAAGTGCAAGTGATAAATTTTCTTGTTGATACAATCCTTTTAATGCTAAATTTGTCGTGTTTTCAACAGGGGATACCATAACAAGCAGAGAATTTTTTTTATCGGCAGTGTCTTTAAAAACTTCATAGCCTTCAAATACAAAAACAGGACAATTTTCTTTTATTATCCCGGCTTTTTCAAAAGCTATTTTTTCAAGGCTGCTGCCAAGTCGTTCGGTATGGTCATAATCTATGTGCGTAATGATTGCACATAGATTTTTTTTAATAATATTTGTAGCATCAAAACGTCCGCCGAGTCCTGTTTCTAATATTACTAAATCTACATTTTTATCATTAAAATAATCAAACATTACTGCTGTCAAAATTTCAAATTCGGTTAAATGAATATTGTTTTTGTCTGCTAAGTTGCAAATTTTATCAAGATAAAATGTAAAATCAGTTTTTGAAATATCTTCTCCGTTAATTTTAATTCTTTCAGTGTAATCAAATATATGAGGGCTTGTGTAAAGTCCTGTTGTTATACCCGCATCTTTTAAAATTTCTGCAATAATTGCACAAACTGATCCTTTGCCGTTTGTACCGGCAACATGTATGCAATTGAGTTTATCTTGCGGATTTCCTAGTAATTTTAGGATTGCTTCAATTCTTTCTAAGCCAAGATTAATATAAAATTTACCTTGACCTGTCAGAAGTTTAATTGCATCGTCATAATTCATAATTAATATACCTTCTGTATTACAGGCAGATTAACACCGTTCAGAAAAGACTTTTCGGTTAATCTTACTCCAAGACATGCCTGTTTACGTTTGAATTGAGAACGGTATATTTTTTTTATTGTATCCAGTACAAGCAGTCTGCCGTATTTTTTTGAAATTTCTTCTATTGGTTGGTTTTGTTCAATATACATCTCTATTATATCGTCTAAAATTTCATATTCAGGCAGTCTGTCTTGATCCTTTTGTCCGGGATGAAGTTCTGCAGAAGGTGCTTTATTAATTATATTAACAGGAATAATTTCTTCATTTCTGTTGATATAGTTTGCCAGTTTATACACATTAGTTTTGGTCAAATCTGCAATTAAATTCAATCCTCCCGCCATATCTCCGTATAAAGTTCCGAAACCCATTGCTATTTCTGATTTGTTTCCGGTTGATAATAAAAGTCTGTTGTCACGATTTGAAAAGAACATTAAAATTAATGCTCTAAGCCTTGCCTGTAAATTTTCTTCAGCTAAATCTCCTTTAAGTTCATGTGCAATCTTTTCCATAAAATTATCAAACAAAGGTGTTATGGAATGTTTTTCAGTTTTAATACCAATTTTTTGAGCTAATGCAACGGAATCTGTAACACTTCCTTCAGATGAGTACATACTTGGCATCATAATTCCTAACACATTTTCAGCCCCGATTGCATCTGCCGCCAAAACAGCCGTCACAGCACTGTCTATTCCACCGGAAAGCCCTAAAATTACTTTGTTGAAACCGGTATTTTCACAGTATTCTTTTAAAGCAAATGTTGTCACTTTATAGATTGAATCTTCAGTTTGTAATTCTTTAAATTCAACAGGAGTATTAAAGTCAACTATGAGGCTCTCCTCTTTGCATACAGGCATTTGTAATACCAGTTCATTATCCTTGTTTTTTGCAAAACTTGTGCCTGCATATATATTTTCATCTGCCATCATAACTGCATTTATGTATATAAAATTATTTGTTGTAGTTATACTTTCAACAAAATCTTTGTATGAATTCATTACAAAATATTTATTTTTTGCAAGTACATACAAGTCACAAATTACATCATCACGGTATAGTTCATCCACATAAACAGTTTTTCCGTATATGACGAAAAATCCGTCATCAGAAAAAGCTACTTCACCGTTATGAATTAATACATCCCCGATCAATACGGCTTTAGAATAGTTGTTTGCCGCAATTTTTTGATAAAGTTCAGTTTGTAATTTTTGACTAATATCATCATATATTAGGTCTTTCCCGCCTAAAGATTCTATATTGCATTCAGGAAAAATTATCAAATCACAATGATTTTTTTCTATTTGTTCAACTATCTGTTTATAGTTGAATTCAAAATCGCACGGTTTATATTTTACTTGTGCCAATATCGTTTTCATTTTTTTTACTCCAATTTCAGATAATTAACTTTTTCCCAGCTCAAATCAACATATTTTACTTTCCCTTTGATTTTTTCCACCTGCGGTAATATTGACGGTATGCGTCTTATTCTGTCAAATATTTTATCGTCAAACTGACCGAGCCTGATTGTGGTTGATTTGATTTTTACATAAATATCATTTGGATTTCTTAAATCAATATATTCAACTTGTTCTCTAGAAAAAGTTTCGACATATTTTGTTATTTTTATAATATTTTGAATTTTGTCAGCATCCCATTTTCTGTAATCGTCACCCTTATTGCCATATGACAAAACAAGAGTTGTTTTACTGTCTTGCGGCAAAGGAAGATAGTCAGCTCCTTCAATTAGCCTTCCCATTTTTGTAAATGCAGCTACCGGTTTTACTTTATTATCCGGCGAAACTGTTATGACAGGTGTTGCTTCTCTTATTATTATTAAAATTCTCGCAGGGAAAGCATATCTCCTTATGTATACGCTTTTTACAGGTGCAAGCGATGAAATTTTATTTTGAAGCTCGTCCAAATTTGTCATAAATAAAGGTATATGCGGTACTTCAAAATCTTTTACAATACTTTTAATTTTATCTGTTTTAACGATTTTATTATTAACAACCTGTATTCGATCAAAAGTTTTAAAACTGTCTTTCGGTAAATACCATCCGCTCATTGAACAGAATAAATAAACGAAAACTAATATTGCAACTCCTGTAAGAAACCTTAGCAGAGCTTTAAAAAAACTGCGTTTTTTCTTACCTTTTCGGATTTGTCGTTCACGTTGTTTTGTCTTTAAAATTTTTTCAGGAGTTTCAAATTCTTCCATTATGTAATCCTGCACTGTTTAATATTAGTAAAACCAAATTATCGTAATTAATTCCCATTACATCAGCTTGAGCCGGCAAATCACTTGTTTCTGTCATACCGGGACTTGTGTTAATTTCAAGACAGTATGGAATATCATCAACAATTAAAAAATCCACTCTGGAAACACCGCTGCATCCGGCTGTTTTATGAGCTTTTACAGCTAATTCTTTAACTTTTTGCGTCATTTCAGCTGATAATTCTGCCGGCAAAATAAATTCGGTCATTCCTTTTGTATATTTAGCTTCGTAGTCATACCATTCGTTTTTAGGTCTTAATTCAAGAATTTCTGTTGCAAATGGTTCTCCGTCAACTTCTAATACACCGACTGTGCAGCCTATTCCTGTTAGGTATTCTTCAATTAGAACGTCAGGATTATATTTTGCTGCTTCATTATATGCTGCAATGAGTTCTTCAGGAGAATTTACCTTTGTCATTCCAAAACTTGAACCTTCACATACAGGTTTTGTTATTAGAGGGTATTTTAAACATTTTGTTTTTTCTTGAACATTTTCACCTTTTTCTACGTATACTGATTTTATAAGAGGTATATCAGTTGTTGAAAGTATTCTTTTGGTGTATTCTTTATGCATGCAAACTGCACTTGCCATAACGCCGCATCCTGTATATGGAATTTTTAATATTTCAAGCAAACCTTGTATGCAGCCGTCCTCACCGTATTTGCCGTGTAAAGCATTGTATGCATATTCAAATTTGCCGTTTTTTAGTATTTCAGCGATGTTTTCATCTACAATAACCATTTCGGCATTTTTAAATCCCAAACGTTTAAGTGCATCGTAGCAGCCTTTGCCTGAACGTAATGATACTTCCCGTTCTGACGACATTCCTCCGCATAATACTGCTATTTTTGCATCTTTGTTTATTTTATTTTTAATTTCTTGCATAATTCCACCTCTTCTTTATTATTTCCGCCTAAATACCGTATTTCCGGTATTAGTTTTATTTGGTATTTTTTTTCTACTTCTTCAGACATTTTATGCATTAGTCTTAAAACATCAAGTGATGTTCCAGTACCGTCATTAATAATAAAATTTGCATGGTTTTCCCAAACATGAACCCCTCCTTGAGCCATGTTTTTAGCTCCTGCTGACTCTAAAAGCTTACCTGCCGAATTGTTTTCAGGGTTTTTGAATACACTTCCGCAATTAGGCAGAGCTAAAGACGGTTGATGTGATTTTCGAAATGCTAAAATTTCGTCCATTTTATTTTTTATTGATATTTCATCTGCGGCTTCAAGCTCAAACATTGCACTTAACACTATAAGCTTTTTATCCATACAAATGGAGTGACGGTAAGAAAATTCCATTTCTTCTTTTGAAAAATCTTTTGTTGATTGACCGTCAAAACATTTTATTGAAATAATTTTGTCGCTTATGCATTGATTATTAGCTGATGCATTCATAAAAATATTCCCGCCTAAAGAGCCCGGAAAACCTATCATAAATTCAAATCCGCTTAAATGATTTTCCAATGCGATTTTTGATAATTTCGGACCTTTTATACCGCATTCAGCAGTAATTTTTGTTCCTGTTATATCAACATTTTCCATTTTGGTTGTTATTATAACAGTTCCGTCATAGCCATATGATGAAATTAATGTGTTTGATAAATTTCCTAAAACTACTGCTTCAGGTTCTTTTTGAAGAATTTGAACAAATTCTTCAACGGATTCTGGCATGTAGACTTTTTTAATTTCGCCCCCTATTTTAAAAGAAGTTAATTTGGAAATATCATAATCAAGCAACAGAACACTCCTTACTTAAAAGCTCTTTCCCTAAATTTGTAATTGTACCGGCACCAAGCCCTATTACAATGTCACCAGGCTTTAATGTAGGATAAAGTTTTTGTGCTACTTCTTTTATGCTTCCCGGAATATATTCAGCAGACATCTCACGTGCAAATCTTTCTGAATTAATATTTTCAATAGGTTTTTCACTTGCGGCATAAACATCTGTTACAATTAGTCTGTTTACATTGCCAAAGGATTTTTTAAAATCCTCCCAAAGGTTTGCAAATCTTGTATATCTGTGCGGCTGAAAAACAGCTATGATATTTCTGTCTTTAAACGATTCCGCACAGGAAAGAGTTGCTTTAATTTCAGTCGGATGATGTGCATAGTCGTCATATACTGAAATTTTGTTGAATTCACAGATTTTTTCAAATCGTCTTCCCATGCCGGTAAAAGTCATAAAATGCGGCTTTATTAAATCAATATCAACACCCGAAACATGCAAGCTTGCTAATACGGCTAAAGAATTATATACGTTGTGTTGACCTTTAAGACAAATTTTTATGTCAGTTAAAAATATACCTTTATAATACACGTCATAAGTTGTGTAGTCTTCGGCATAAACAATATTGCGTGCTGTATAATCAGCATCTTTCAGACCGTATGAAATGAATTTTTTGCAGTCAAGTTTTTTTACACCGCTGCAATCTGTATTTAAAAGTATATTAGAATTTGGATTTAAATTTGCTAAAAATTTATTAAAGGTTTCAATAATTGAGTCCAGCCCGTTTTTATAAAAATCTAAATGATCTGCCTCAAGATTATTAACAACTACGGTATTGGGAGTATATTTAACAATAGTTCCGTCACTTTCATCCAATTCGGCACAGAAAAATTTTCCGTCTTGAGAGTGTGCATTAGTTCCTATATCCGGAAGTATTCCGCCGACGACATATGAAGGCTTTAAACCGGCTTTTTCTAACACATAAGCACAAAGACCGCTGGTTGTTGTCTTTCCATGCGTACCTGAATATCCTATAAAAAATTTACCCATTTCGGATAATTTTGCCAAAACATCCGATCTGTGATATACGGTTAACCCAAGCTGTCTTGCTTTTTGCATTTCAGGGTTGTTTTCTTTTATGGCACTGCTTGCTACAACAATGCAGTTATCAGGCAGATTCTTTTCATCGTGTCCAATATAAACTTTTGCCCCTAAATCACGTAATTTATCTATGTATTTGCTGTCGCAAATATCCGAACCTGATACTTCATACCCGTTTTCTAAAAGGTATTTTGCCAGTCCGCTCATTCCTATTCCGCCTATTGCAATAAAATGATATTTTTCTTTCAATTTTCTTACCTTCTTTATTTAAATTATAATACTAAAATACTTTATAGTCTTGAATGTTATGATTGTTTACAAATAAACATCTTCAAGCAGTTTAATTTCAAATTCGCTGCCTTGCGGTATATTAATTCTTCCGCCTTTTGAAAACACACCGAACAGTGGTGCTCCGACAAAATTAACCGCATAAACCGCAACACCGGCAATAACGGTAAATGGGGTCAAAATGACTGTCACAGGGCCGTCTGCCAAACGGGATGTCGTTTTCATCATTTTTTTATAAAACTTTGTACCGGGTCTTAAAGAATTTTTCGTCCCTTTCCAGTATTGTCTTTTGCCTTTAATGTTATTAAAAAATATTTTTTTATGGTTTGCTTTTGTTATTTTTGCATCTATACCGACGTTTTTCCCTTTTACAACCATGCTGTCTATTGATAAAACTATAAGACCCCCGTTGCCGGAATATTGCGGCAGGTGTGCATCTATAACTTCTCCTTTAAAAATTGTACCTTGCGGAATTGTTATATATCTTTTAGTTACGGCTTTTTGCGATGTGAACGATAATCGTGTCCCTGATCTTAAAGCATCTGAAATTGCCTGATTTGATTTAACTTTAAATTTCGTACCTTTTTTTATTCTTATTGCCGTTGATTTGTCAATTTTTTTTACAACGGGGCTTGTATTTGCAGGTGATAATTCCGGTAATTGGTTGACAGGTTTTGTTGTGTTATTGATACTATTTGGAACATTAGGTTTAACATCAGGTAAAGGCGGCAGCCCTTCCAATTCTAATTTTGAAGGGTTGTAATTTTTTCTGATTTCTTCATCCACGGATAAATCAAACTCTAGTGCAAAAACAGGCATCAGAGTGAGATTTATCGCTAACAGTATTGTAAATATTTTATTGAAGTAGTTCATTTATGGCTTTTGCCGCTTTTTTCCCTGCCCCCATTGCGTTAATTGCGTTAGATTCTCCGACGGGTGCAACATCTCCTCCGGCATATATTGTCGGGATATTAGTTTCACGTTTGTCATCAACAGTTATATATCCCTTTTTGTCGGTAATAATTTCTAAACCTTCAGCTTGAGCAGATTTTTGTATAATCGGGTTTGGCCCGGTTCCTAATGCTACTATAACCGTATCCAGCTCCATTGTTTCAATTTTGCCGGTAGAAACGGGTCTTCTTCTTCCGCTTTCATCAGGTTCACCCAGTTCCATAACCTCAAGTTCAACAGATTTTACATATCCGTCTTTACCTAATATTTCTTTCGGTGCGTATAAAAATTTGAAAATAACACCTTCTTCTTTTGCATGGCGGATTTCTTCCAATCGTGCAGGAAGTTCTTTTTCCGTACGTCTGTAAATAATATAAACTTCTTCAAATCCGACTCTGACAGCAGTTCTCGCTGCATCCATCGCAACGTTTCCGCCTCCGAAAACTGCAACTTTTTTGCCTACTCTAAGCGGTGTCGGGCTGTCTTTTTGTCCTGCCTGCATTAAATTAACCCTGGTTAAAAATTCGTTTGCGGAAAATACACCGTTTAAATTTTCTCCGGGTACGTGCAGCATTTTAGGCAGTCCTGCTCCCGAACATATAAATATTGCATCAAATCCGTCTTCTTTTAATTGTTTTAGAGTTATTGATTTGCCAACAACTACGTTTGTTTTAAATTCAACACCCATCTTTTTTAAATTGGTGATTTCTCTGTCCAAAACAACACGTGGAAGTCTAAAAGGAGGTATACCGTATCTTAAAACACCGCCGAGTTTGTGCAATGCTTCAAATACAACAACTTCGTGTCCTGCTTTTCTTAAATCCGCTGCTGCTGTTATTCCGGCACAACCTGAACCAACAACTGCAACTTTTTTGCCGGATGGCTTTATTTCAGGCATTTCAGCATTTGTGTTATCGCCTACATATCTTTCTAATGCACCGATAGCAACCGGCAGACCTTTTATTCCTAATACACAATTGCCTTCACATTGCCTTTCTTGAGGACATACACGGCCGCAGACTGACGGCAGCATACTCGTTTCTCGTATTATTTCTCCTGCTTTATCAAGATTATCTTCTTTTACAGCTTGTATAAATTGCGGAATTTGTATGTTTACCGGACAACCTTGTACACATCTAGGATTTTTACAGTTTAAACACCTTGATGCTTCCAAAAGAGCTTGTTCTTTTGTTAAATTACTTTCTACCGGCTCAAAATTTGAACGCCTTTTTATCATGTCCTGTTCTGCTACTTTTTGTCTTTCTACAGCCATTTCTTTCTCCTTATTATATATTCTATTGTACTGAAAAAAATAACAATTGCAAATAATTTATGATTGAAATATTATTATTGTTGGTATGTTATCTGAAAACTCTTTGGAATTTAATAAGGTTTTGAAACGGCTTTCTGATTTTGCAAAAACTAAACAAAGTGCCGGTTTGTGTTTATCTGCTGAAATATTTAATGATATAGAAAAAATTAAAGAACAGCTTGAATATACGAAAGACGCAAAACGTATTTTGGATAATACTTTAGATATTCCTATTGAATTTGTTGCTAATTTTGATATCTTAGAAAAAAAACTTTCGGGTTCGTATTTTAGCGAAGAAGAATTAAATGATATCGCAAAAACGCTCAGAACCTCCCGCCTTGTAAAGCGTTTTTTGGCTGAAAATTCTATGTCTGTTTTGAATGATTTGTCAAAAAATTTATTTGTAAACAAAGATTTGGAAGAAAAAATTTTTCAAACATTTGACGAGTCTTTAAATATTAAGCGTGATGCTACGCAAGAACTTAAAGGACTGTTTGCGGCGTTAAAAGATACTGAGAAAAATTTACATTTAACTGTTAATAAGTTGTTGTCAACACCTGAATTTTTAAAGCATCTTCAGGAAAATATTTATACAACCCGTGATGAGAGAATTGTTTTTCAGGTTATGGCATCATCTAAAAGTAAAGTTCCGGGAATTGTTCATGATGTTTCCGCATCTAATAAAACTTTTTATATTGAGCCGCAGCAAATTGTTCCTATTAATAATAAAATTCGTGAATTAAAATCTCAAATTCATGCAGAACTTATTAAGATTCTTGTTGAGCTTACTAAATCAGTTAAAGTAGATTTTATGTCTGTTAAATCAACTGCAGAATTACTTGCCTTAATAGATTTTCATTTTGCAAAAGCCCGTTATGCAGTTAGCTTAAAAGCTATTGAACCCGAAATTATTACAAATCGTGAGCTTGTTTTTGAAAATATGCGGCATCCTATGTTGGTTGAATCAGGTGTTGATGTAGTTGCAAATGATTTTGAAATAGGTAAAGAATACAAATCAGTTATAATCACAGGTTCCAATACCGGAGGAAAAACTGTTGCATTAAAAACAATAGGTTTACTTTTGTTAATGGCAAAAGCCGGATTATTTGTTCCGTGTACTGCTGCTAAAATTTATCCTTTTAAACAAGTTTTTGCAGATATTGGCGATGCACAAAGTATTGAGCAGAATCTTTCGACTTTTTCATCTCATATGAAAAATCTTATTGAAATTGTTAATAATTCCGATGAAGATACTCTTGTGTTGATTGATGAAATATGTGCCGGTACTGACCCGCAGGAAGGTGCAGTTTTAGCTCAAGTTATACTTGAATATCTTGCTCAAAATAATGTATTTTCAGTAATTACTACGCATTTTGGCGAATTGAAATCACTTGAATATATAAATCCTTATTTTAAAAATGCGTCTGTGGAATTTGATACCAACAGCCTTAAACCTACTTATAAATTGCTTTTGGGTATACCGGGATTGAGTAATGCTATTTTAATTTCAGCAAATTTGGGCTTAAAACAAGATATTGTCGATAAATCTAAAAATATTCTTGTGTCGCAAAAAGATCCGTCAATACTTGTAGTTGAAAAATTACAGGAAACTCAGCTTCGTTTGTCCGAAAATCTTGCAAAAGCTGAAGAATTAAAAGAGTCTTCGTTGAACGTTAAAAAAGAATATGAAGAAAATTTGACAAGTATTAAAAAAGACAAGAAGAAAACAATAAAAATTATTAAAGATAAATTTGACAGAGAACTTTTGGAAGTAAAAGCAGAAATAAAGGATATTCTTGATGAGTTAAGACGTGAAAAATCTGAAAAGATTGCAAGACGTTCTTATGCAAGACTTGCAAAGCTTGAGCAAAATTTCAGAGGAAAGCTTGATGAATATGATGAAAAAAACAGATATATAGAAATTGATTGGGAAAAAGTTCAGCCAAATGACGTTGTTATGCTGAAAGAACTTCATCAGCCTGTTACTGTTCTTTCTAAACCTGATAAAAATAGTAATGTATTTGTTCAAATGGGAAATATAAAAACTAAAATTAAAACGGATAAGCTGGCTGTCATTGATGAAAATTACAAAGAACCTCCGAAAATTTATACTCCGAGTAATTTTGAAAAATTTGAATTAAAAAAAGTTAATGTTCCAAAAACACTGGATTTACGAGGGTATCGTGTTGAAGATGCACTGGATAGTCTTGAATTTTATCTTGATAAAGCAAGTCTTGCTAATCTGTCGCCGGTAAGTATTATTCACGGTCACGGGACTGGTGCTCTCAAATTAGCAGTAAGAGATTTTCTATCTACTTCTCCATATGTCGCCAAATTTCGTCCCGGTGATGATACAGAAGGCGGTGACGGAATTAGTATCGTTGATATTAATTAGCATATTTACTTTTAGTATTTTATGTGTTAATATCCTTAAAGGAGATTAATATGGATTTAAAAGTTTTAAAAGAAAAATATGATTTAGTTAACTTATTCTGCAATTTGGCTCAAATACCGTCACCTTCTTTAAAAGAAGAAAATCTTATAAATTGGATTGTTGATTATTGTAAAAAAAATAATCTTTATTGTGAAACCGATGATTATAAAAATGTTTATATAAAAGTTGAAGCAACGGATGCTGAAAAAGAACCGTTATTGTTATCAGCTCATATGGATGTTATCGGTGATGATTCGCCTGTTGAAATCTATCTTGACGGTGATTTGTTGAAAGCAAAGGGTCGTACTTTAGGTGCTGATGATAAAGCAGGAGTTGCAAATGCTTTATATTTTGCAGTTAATCTTTCAAAATCAAATATTAAACACGGTGGTTTAGAGATAGTTTTTACCCGTGATGAAGAATCAGGTATGAGCGGCATAAGACACGTTGATTTTTCTAAAATATCTTCAAAATATGTTTTGGTACTGGATAGTGATTCTTTAGGGCAGCTTTTGACATCAGGAGCAAGTTATACAATTGCAAAATTAGAAGTAAATTCTTTTAAAGGCGGACATTCAGGGATTGATATTGCTGATACTACCCGTGAAAATGCTGCAAAACTTATTGCAGATCTCGTTTCGCAACTGCCGCAGGGAGTCTTTTATTCGGAAAATAATCAAGTTATTACCTCTTGTAATATAGGCGGTATTTTGTCCGGTAAGCTTGACGTGACAAATATTATTAATACTCACGGCGAAGCAAGTTATTCTATCAGAAGCTCAAGCCGTGAAAAAGAAGAAGAATTGAAAAATTTGATGAAATTTTTAGTGGAAGATTTTAATAAAGAGTATGAAAATATTGCTCAGGCAACGTTGACATTTAAAGAGCATATGCCTGCTTTTGAAAAAGTTAACGATGAATATATTCCCATTTTATTTGATACGGTTGCTAAAACAATAGGTGTTAAGTCTGAAATTTCATCTTTTCATGCAGGTGCTGAAACACATATATATGCAAATGAAAAAAATTCAAAAGGTGAAAAATTTATCCCGTATCTTGTAGGTCTTGCAACCGTTTGTAATATGCATTCTGCTGATGAATATATTGATTATAAAACTATGATTAAAGGTCAGGAATTATTAAAAGCTTTTTTTGAAGCATATAACAGATAGAAAAAATCCCTAAAACACTTGTTTTAGGGATTTTTTTCTAATTCATTGCCAAATCTTCCGGCGGTATTCGTTTTTCATTTAACAGATTACCTTGTTCGTCATATTCGTATTTTATAACTGTGGCTATGCTGTTGTCCGTATTGTATTCTGTACGTTCTATAACATTATTATTCGGATCAAGAACTTCGGCATATAGCGGCGTGTTGTTATTTCCTGTTATATCATATACTTGCCTTGTATAATTTCCGTCCGAATAATCATATACTGATTTTGTGGTTGTGCCGGTCAAAAGATTTTCCGTAACTTCTGATTTTGTACGACCTTGCATATCATATTTATATTCTGTTGACATTGCCAAATTGCCGGATGTGTCAAAACGTTTTGTTAGAGCTACAAGTTTTCCCGTACTGTTAAATATATCTGTTTTTGTTTGATTCCCGTTTTCATCATAATATCTTCTTTCAGTTGGTTTACCGTTTTTAGTTTCTGTAATAAATTTTACCGGTCCGTTGTCAGGATTGTATACGATGTCTAATTCCCGACCATTGGGATTATTATGATTAAGATCTTTTGGAGTATCAAAGAAAACAAGATTATACGGTCGTTTTTCGCTGAATCCATTCCTTAATATATCATTGTGGTCTTCAATATATGATTGTTCTCCGTTGTACATATAAACTCTACGCCTTTTGATATCGTCTGTATTTGGGTAAAATTGAGTACGTACTACTTTTTCTGTTTCAAGTTTACCGTCGGGAGTTTCATATTTGTATACTTCATGACTTAGTCTGTAGTTTCCATAGTTTGGTCCTTCTGTAAAATTTAATATAGCAGTTCCTTCTCTTCCGGTTTTTTGGTCAATAAATGTTACTTCCACTCTTCTATGAACAGTTGTATTATGGTTTGGTGGTAATACTTTATCTGATGTTATGCCGGTTATTTCTATTCCGGGTAGTTTATTAATATCAGAAATTTCCGCTTTTTCTTTTGATAGTCGTATTGCCTTAGGATATAAATTTTGTTCGGCTGAACTTATATCTTGTGATTCTGTGGTTGATAGCTTAGCTTTCTTTGTGTCATTTACGTCAAAATTAAAAATAGAACTGTCAATATTATTGTTATTTTGTGTCGCTTGATTTTGTGTCGTAGATTGAATATTGATATTTGGGTTCACACCGTTAATGTTTAAATCTGTCATTGTTATACCTCTCTTTTTAGCACATACAAATATATAAAAAATATATATTATGTATATTTGCCAAATATTTGATATAACTTAATAATTATTTACAATTCTTTTGTTAATTCTGAAATCGCAGGGTCTAAAAGCCTTCTGCCGACATTTTCAAAAGATATTGAACATAAGGTTTTATTACCGTATTTGATTAATTTTTCAATAACACCTTTGCCGTATTTCGGATGCGAAACCGTATCTCCTTGTTCAAATCCTGTATCATTATTTTCAGGGGTTTCGGATTCATATACGGGAAGTTCTTCAGGTGTTTCTTCCGTAAGTTCAAAATTATCATCAGACTGTCCATCAGACTGTTCATCAGGTGTATCAACAGCCAAATCTTCAATAAAATCCAAATCATCTTCAGTTAAATTGTCATTTGATGTGACTTCATCTATTGACGGTATTTCTTCCGCTTTATTGTAAAATACCTCGTCAACATCTCTTGCAACCTGTTCAACCATTTCATCATGCGAAGTATCCATATCGAAAATTTCATTGTTTTCTAAAAGTTCATCGGAAATTTCGGCTTCTTCAACGATTGCTTGTGGTGCCTCAAGTTCTTCTAATGCACTGAAGTCGTAGCCGGCATGAGTTGTTTCACTAAATTCAGGTATTTCCTGCTCAGCTTCAAATTCATTATTGAATTCAGGCATCTCCTGCTCAGTTTTAAATTCATTATTGAATTCGGGTATTTCCTGCTCAGCTTCAAATTCATTATTAAATTCAGGTATTTCCTGTTCTGTAGTAATTTCAAATTCATTATTCTTTGTTTCAAATTCTTTTTGAGGTTCTTCCGATTTTGGAGATTCCAAAGGCAGTTCTTCGGATAATTCGTTTAATTCGACAATAAAAGGTACATATTGCGTTAAATTACCGTAGAGTATAAATTCATTATTACTTAACTTACTTAAGAAAGTATTGTATGTCGCAAAATCGTGCTGCGTGGTTTGTGGTGCAAAGAAAATAATATTTTCTGCTTTTTGTTTTAATTCCTGAACGTATTTGTAATTGTGGCTGCAGATAATTGTCGTGAAAATGTGATCATTGTCTAAAAGCTGCAGTAATAGTTTTTTATCGGAATTTCTGTTAGTTATTTTTACAAAATTGTAGATATAAGTTTCCATTTTACTTAAGACATTATGAATATATGATATTAATTCCCTTTGTAAATTGTCGGAAACATCTGCAATATCAATATATGTAAGAATGTTTTCATTTATGGCATCTTTTAATCCTGTAATTTCGTCTTCAGTTTGAGCAAACACGTTATCTTCTTTGTATTTTAAAAGTTTATTTTTTAATAAAGCAAGTTCAGGTATTTGAGTTTGTTCATATTGTGAAGCAACAACATTTATGAACGTGTCAATAGGAATAAATTCTACAGTTTTCGCATATTCCTGAACTTCATAAAAAATATCCTGAATAACGGCTTTACTTGTTGCATCTACTTCTTCCAAGTCGTTTTCGTAAATAAAATCAATCATTTTTGCATTTAGTGGAAGTTTAAAATTCCGTCTGAAACGTATTGGCTCAAATTCTCCAAATGTATGATCAATATCAACAACTACTGTTTTTTCTTTAAATTCTACGAGTTGAGTTGTGCAGTTTTTAATTAAGGTTGCAATGTTTTCAAATTTTTCTGCACAAATCAGTAAATTTCTTTCAAATACTGTTTCATCAATTTTCAGAATATTATTTTCCTGCGTCAAAGCCCCGAAAGAAACAGGTCTTTCAACAGGCAGAAGCTTTAGTATATCCTGTGACGGTAATAGTGATAATTTTGCTTTCATTGAAGGTATTGTACCATTGTAGTTATCAACAATACCTTGCGAGTTGAATGAAAAAATTAATTTTGCAATGGCATAATTTGAAGCAATATCAGCTTTTAAATTTATGATTTGACCGACATACGAGCTGTTTTCATCTATCAAAACAATAAATTTACCAAGTGCAAGATTTTCATCATATGCAATTTTTACAAGGTTATTCTTAATCTCCAATAATTTCATATTCAACTCTCCTGCAATTATTCTAGCATGAATAAATCAGATTTTAACAGCTTTATTTACTTTCGTTACTATTTGTTAAATCTAAAAATTTATTATAAATTTCAATTGTTATCGGACAAATTTTAAGATTTCGTTTTACTAAACTTTTTATTGTTTCTTTATAGCAGGTTAAAATTGCTTTATTTAAACCGTTTGCCTCATCAAGTATTTTAAGAACTTTTTCTCTGTAATCTTTATCCCTGGTATTTGCTTCTATTTTATCCGCAAGAAAAATTATTTTTTCAAAAGTTGTCATTTCTGTTTTGCCTAAAGTGTGCCAGCGTATTGCGGATAAAATCTCATCATCGCATATGCCGAAATCATTACGGGCATAGTATGCACTGACTGGGGCGTGGAGTGTTTTGTAATTCATTAATTCATCAGGATTTACTTTAAGGTTTTTGTGAATTATATCAAGCAGTTTTTCATTATCAAAACATTTTGCACAATCGTGTAGGAGTCCTGCCGCATATGCTTTGTTTTCATCTTCGTTGAATTTTTTGGCAAGTTCTTTTGCACATTCAGCCGTGCCGAGTGAATGTTGATACCTTTCTTCCGTTAAATTGCTTTTAAGCCATTTTAAAATATCATTTGTATAATTCATTTTCTTCTATGTACCTTTTAACTTCTTCCGTAACATCTTTGTGTGTTTTTCTTACAGTGGTTGAGGAAACATTTTCATATTCCATTTCCGCAAATGTGAAATTATACCCTTTTGATTTTAATTCATTGTACTTATTTTGGTCAAGCGTATTTTCTCTTTTAAAGACTATAAAATCGACAAGAGTTTTTAATTTATCAGCTTCGTACCACGTGTCAATTTGTTTAAACGCATCTGTTCCTATTATAAATTTTATTTTTCCGTCAATTTTGTATATTCTGTATAATTCTAAAATTGTCAGATATGTATAAGAAATCCGGTTAGTTTTATATTCAATATCACTGACTTCAAATTTGGGATTTTTTTCTGTTGCAAGTTTTACCATATTTAATCTGTGAACAGATAAATCAGGGTCATAGTTTTTATGCGGAGGCTTGCCTGCCGGAATAAATAATACTTTATCAACATCATAATTTTTTATTACATATTCCGCCATTTTTATATGAACTTTGTGTACGGGGTTAAATGTCCCTTGAAATACGCATAATTTCATACAATTATTTTAACACGAATTTTTTTTGCAAAAAAAAACCTGATTTTAAAATCAGGTGAAAAATTTGTAGGGGAAAAATAAATTGGAGTTAGTTATATTAAATGTAGTGCTTGTTTGTTGTTAAAAGCTATAAAATTCATTTGCTCAAACAACAAATCCGAACGATCAACATATTGCTGAACAGGCTGCTGTGTAATCTGCTCGCTGTACATGTCTTTTAATTTATCATCAATCTTTTTTAAATTAGCTACTGCCATAATTTTTACTCTCTCATTTCTTACATATATATAAAGTATATACTCATTTAAAAATTTCACTTTTAATAAAACTTGTTACATTTGTTTACATTTCAGATAAAAAAGCAATTTAAAAAAATTTTATGTTTTTAATATAATGTAGGGAAAATCTATGGTTAGTAACAATATCAATCAATATTACAATTTGCAGCAATACGGGCCTTCAATGCAGGCTAATGCAGAAGCAGAAAAAATAAAGCAATCTGTTGATAATTCATATTTGTCAAACAGGGTCAAGGCATCAAAGGACTCTAATCCTATGCAGATTGCCGGTTTTACGCTGGGTACATGGTATGCATTATCGCAGGCAATGGATAAATTCGGTGAAAAATGCAAAGGTGATTATGATAAAAGTGCTTTGGGACGTTTGGGAAATTGGGGTGACAGAGTTCAGACCAAATTTACAAATACCGGTGTCGGTAATGCTGTTTCAAAGGGTTATCATGCTTTAGGTAATTTTTGGAATAAGTTAACCGGTAAAAGCAAAATTGTTTACGCTATGAAAAATACCCCGGGTCAGGCTGAATGGAAATTTGCAAGAAGTGCCGGTGCCGGATTAAAAGGTTATTTGGGAGCTGATACGGAAACGCTTTTCGGATACTTTATGAAGCCTGTAAGCGAAGTCCAAAAGCTTGAACAGTTCGGTTATACTCAAGAGCAAATTAATAAATTTGCAGACAGTATAAAAAATTTAAAAGGTGATAATAGAAAACTCGCATTTGCAAAAGAAGAATTAAAAGCTCTTGGTGTTAATGATAATACAATAAACAGCATTTATGCTAAAGGTAAAGGTGATATTGAAAAAGGTGTTAAGAGCTTACTGGAATATTCTAATGATGTAAAAGCAAAAGCACTCGGCTTTAAAGATTTTAATCACTACAGTTCTGTAATGTCTAACAGTATTGATAATGCGGATGAAGTTTTAAAAGCTCTTAAAAATTCTAAAAATGCTGATAAATTATGTATTTCGGTAAAAAGAGGCAATACTGCCGCAGGTAAACTTAAAGGACATTTGTTAGGCAGAAAAGTTTATGTATCTGAATTACGTAATAAATATTTAGCGACATTAGGCAAAGGAAATAAAACAAAACTAGGCAGATTGTTAACCAAATCTGCAGGTTACTTTTTAGAAGGTACTACAAACAGATTTGCAGGCGGTAAACTTGCTGTATTATTTCAAGCAGGTATATTTGCCGATATGCTGGCACATTCTATAAATGCTCCCAAAGGAGAAAAATTTAAAACTTTGGCGGAAAGATTTGTTAATGATTTTTCATACTTTATAGCAATACCATTTGGATGTATGGCTATGCATGCAGTCGGCGGTTTAAAATATCTCGGCATGTCAAAATCTGATGTATCAGCATACAGATCTCGTTTGAAACAATTTAGAGCTGACGTTAAGCAAGGTTTGTACACAGGCAACAAAGCTGCTTTTACGGCCGAAAAAAATGCATTAAAACAAATGCTTAAAGCTAATGTTAAAAATCCTATTCATAAACTTTTCAAAAAAATAGGTAAATTTGTAGAAATCGGTAACGAAACCATGCCTGCGTTTAAATCTGCTGGTAAGGCAGGCATTGTCGGAAATATGTTCAAAAAGATTCCTAATTTTATGCGAAATGTTGTAGGTGTCCCGATGAGAGTGTTGATACCGATGGCTCTTATTACACCTGTTTTCGCAAAAGTGTTTACCAAACTTGAAAACAAAATTTTCGGCAAACCGTCGCATTCTGTTTTGGATGAGGAAGAACCTGAAAAGGCTCCTCAACAACAAAATTTAAATAACAATCAGGTTGCTCAAAAACCTTTTACGGGAACCATTCATCATAACAGCCCGACGAATTTGATTAATATGTATAAATCAGGTCAGCCTTATAACAGAACCATTAATAATAGTACAGTAATTAATAATACTGTAAATAACGGCGAAAAAGATGATAATAAAGTGTTGGAACCTGTAAGAACATATATACCTTCTCCTGTAGGAGTGCAATTGCAAGGCGAAAATACTTCAGCAACCGATGCTGTAATAGCTCGTTCTATGGCTGCCGAAAAGCAGGCAATGGAAACTTTGGCTATGAAATGGTAGTATTGCAAACATTTGTTTAATATGTTAAAATGTTATTGCTCTATGCGGGTGCTAATTTTGTTCCTACATTTATTTAACAGGGAGAGTTAGCTCTGACAGGCATTGCAGTATACCCGCCGATTTAAAAATCGCCAGCGGGAAACGGATTTGCCGAGGCACTCACCCACCTGCGAGACCGGCAGGTAACAAAATCGCGTTCGTATAGGGCTTTATATTGCAAAAAAATATTAATCGTGTTAATATAAATATCGTGGAGTAGCGAAAGCGAATAAGGATAGAAAAGGAGGCATAATGCGGATTTCACATCGTGGGGGGGGG
>CALVCA010000010.1 GCA_944325895.1 Candidatus Gastranaerophilales bacterium | reverse complement strand
GTTATTAAAGAATTTGTTGAGGGTGAAAAATAAAAATATAATATATCTTTTATGTTAATTACATTTAGGAAGAGTCCTAATATATTCTTTCAATTTTAAGATGCGATCTTCAATATCAAAACCATTTTCATTTTGATTGATTTTTATTGTGTAAACTATATTATTATTCTTTAGGCATAT
This sequence comes from Candidatus Gastranaerophilales bacterium, assembly GCA_944325895.1. GTDB lineage: Bacteria > Cyanobacteriota > Vampirovibrionia > Gastranaerophilales > Gastranaerophilaceae > SIG32. The sequence continues at coordinate 50,467 of CALVCA010000010.1, read as the reverse complement.
ATATGAATCGTTTTTACAAATAATTTGCTCATTATCATATATAAGACGTTGTCCCATATAATCGGCAGAAAGATTTTCAGCATCAGCAGCCTTTAAAAAAGGAATATAAGCATTTTTCGACCATTGTGCCTTTGTTTGTAGTACCGCATACATATAAGGTTCATCCTTAGCAGAACCATTACTTAATTTTCCATAAGAACCAGGACGATATTCGGGATAACATATATAATAGTATCTAAATGGAAAAATTTTGTTACGTAAACATTCATCCGTGTAATTTTTAGCTATTTTATCTAAGATTTCATCATTAAATTCTTTGTGCATAGACAACAATTTGACAAGAATATTTCTAGTTTTATCAAAGCCAAAATTGGAACTTTTATGAAAAAGCTTTATCCAAGCTTGTTTAATAGCGCTAGAAGCATATTGATAGCGCCACCTATTTTGTTCCATTTGCCCATAATCACCTATTGCCATCAGAGCACAATCTATTTTATCCCAATTACACTTGAATAATGATTCAAATCTCTCAGCATATGTTAAATTATCTAACCCTAAAATGCTAATTTGTCCAAATAACATACTGTGATCTTCAAGTCTAAATAATGTCTCTATTAAATGTGGTTTTTCCTTTAGAAAAGCAATTTTTTCTTTTTCTTCTTCTAATTGATTAATATTAAAGTTGCTACTGATATTATCGTTGATCTCTCCTGTCATGAGAATGTAATCTACTTCATCCAAAATAGCGGGAATACGATTTTTATCCGCTCTATCACTTATTTCATCTTCCGAATTCTGAATTAAGTTATTAATTATTCTAATCCTTCGTTTGAAATCATTTTCTGTTATTCTATCATGATTGTTAAGATAAAATATGATTGCATATAATAACACCATTCTATTCAATGGAAATAATCTTATACGACCATTTCTATCAGAATATGTATGAAGACAATCTCCAAGGATATCAATGTTAAAACGAGATTCTACTATAATTTTATTAAATTCATGTTTATATGACATAAACGATTTAAAAAAATCAAAAGGAGTATTATATCCTGAAAGATTACACCAACAATCAAAAAATGCTTCCATTGTAGAAAGATTTTTTAATACATCTGGATTGTCGGGAGAAAAATATTTCTGTAGTAAATCAAATTCATCTTTATTTTCTTTTGGATTTTCCTTATTTTTATAACAGATTATATCACATATAAATTTAAAATAACGAAGAAATTCATCATCAATGATATTATCGTCTTCAGAGCCAATATGACTATTTCTATATCGCCACAATAAATTAGTCCAATCTTGGTCAATTTTATAAATTATATTGTCTGCAAGGTTCTCATCTATTATACTAATATTACGTTCTAATTCGGCTTTAAAATGCTCAAAGATAGTTAGAGGTTTGCCACGAGAATTCATTTTTATATAAAGTTCATCTGTAAGTCCCATATCTTTGATTGGCAAAAAATAAAACATAATAGATTTATTTTTTAATTTTTGCCACAGTTTTTCTACATCTTTAAATTTTTCATCTATAGCATCAAGCATTACAAGCATTGAACTAATTGTAGAGTCTTTTTTCCAATCCAGTGGGAACCATTCCTGATCGATAATTTCATTAGAAAGAGCGTCCTCAAAAGATGGACAAAATTTTACAAGATATTTACAAAAAGTTCGAGCACTATATCTTGTATCATAACTGAATTTATTCAGAAAACTATATTCGTTTTCTGAAATATTTTCTTTTTTTGCAGCATACCAATAAAGTAAAAATAAGGTTGTAAGTCGTTGTTGACCATCTAACGGTGTCATATTACCAAACTTATCAATATCACCATATATAAAATCAAGAATTATAGGCTTTTTGGTAACAGCAGCATACAAAGAATTAAGAAAACGATCTCTTATACGTTCTATGCTTGGGTCATTTCTTCCTTGGGCGTAATCTCTTTGTATGATTGGTATTGTAATTTGCTCAAGTCTTACAATTTCTTGATCGGTATTAAATTCACTATTGAAAATGTCAATAAAAGAATAAAGTTTAGCTTCCACTTAATTTTCCTCCCCTTCAAGGTATATAGGTTCATCAAGATAATGAGATTTATAGTATAAAATCTCATTTATTGCTTTGATGTATGCCACTCTGTCAGAATGTCCCCAAAAATGTAATTGATTATCTGACGAAGGTGTGTAATATTTTAAAAAGACCATTTTAGTACAAAATGGTATATATTTTCCTCCTTTATCCATCTCTATAATTGCATTTCTTTTAACATCAAAAGTTGAATTGTTCAATGCTGCATTATCACCACAATTAAGTATTGCTAAGTTAGATATTGAATGTAGATATTCAATATTTCCTTCTACTGAAAGTATATTAATGATATCTTTTTGAATTGCTTCAAATTCTGTTCTTTCTAATTTTTCTTTTTTTATTGCAGATTTTATCTTATCTATAAGTTCGTTTGACTCTTTTTTAACGACTTGGATAGAAGAAAGATGAAGTGTAAGCCATGTTTTCCAAGTTTCTTGAGTTTTCATCCCCTCAGAATGTTGTGCATGAATATGTTCAAGACTCCATAAAACTTTTTCAGCCTTACTATATTTGTATTTATCAAAAGGAAACCATTGAGTTTCTTCACCATTTTGACGAACGGATTCAATATTAAAAAGTAACAATAAGGTAGATATTCTATTTCTATCTGTTTCTTTTTCGTAACTTAATTCGGAATAATTTTCATTGATTTTTATACTATTTTTTATTTTTTCATCAATAACTTCCCTAAATTTATTTTTTGTTTTATTTTTTGAAATATCAAAAATTTCTCCCAATGTTAGTGTCTCTGATGCAATTAAATAGCCTATCTTATGGTATAATTCATGGTTTTCGTACCAATCTTTTAATATAAGAAATGTTTGTTGAATATTCTCCCATATACTATCCAATGAGTCGATTTTGCTCATTTCATCAAATTTAAAAAAAGTGTAGTATTTTTCACGATTATCAATAGGTTTTGCAGAGATGAGATCAAGAATTAGATCTATTCTTGTCTGATATTTTATTTTTGTTTTGTTTGTTAAAAAATACCATAAATGATCATTGTGAAGTTCTTTTTCGATATAATCCCATTGCAAAGAAATTTCTTCTTGTTTTTTCTTTCCAAGATTTGTTTCTTTACTCCTACTTAAAAACATTGCTTTTACGAGCTCAGCACTAGTAAGCGGGATTTTACCAATATTAAGCCTTGTGAATAAATTTATAGCATCTTCTGACTCACTGACTTCATACCATATAACTTTGACGATTTCATCAAAATATTTATTTATATTTGTTATAGTTGATTTTTTATCCTTTTTGTCAAACCATTCTTTAATACTTTGATAGGCAGAACAAATATGCCAAAAGTCAATATTGTCATCCTTGCACGATTCATCTATTGTTTTTAGAAATTTTTCTGATTTTTCTCTAGTTTTATAAGAAAGTGTAAAACGTGGTTCATCAATAAATCCAAAACTTACTTCGTTCATGTACCTATAAATTAAATATATTGTAGTTAATCTTTGTTGGCCATCTATCAGTTCATATTTATCACCATTTGCTCTTACAACAATAGGTTGAAGACAGTAATTTCTTTTCCCATCGGTAGAACATAAATCTTCTAAAAGACGTGTAACTTCTGACTTTCCCCAACGATAACCTCTTTGATAAGAAGGAACAAAGAAGTTTCCTTTTATATCACCAATAAGCTTTGTATCAAGTATTATTTCATTATTCATCAGCTTTATTTTCCTTTGAACTTCATTATACATTAAACATACTAAAACTAATGTTCCGTTTGGTTCCGAATAAAGTTCCGTTAAGGTTCCGTTTATGAACAGAAAAATTTTTTTCTGGAACTTCTGTTAAATTTTTGACAATGAATGTCTTATCACTGTCCTTATCTTTTCTCTTACGGAAATAACCCTTTGGGGCATGTCTATTAAATTTTTTCGGTATTTTTAGACATATAAAGGACAGTAATCAGACATTTTGGACTTTTCTGAAACCCTAAATTTATTTAAAATTATTTACCAACAGCGACTTTAAGGCAGGTTCCACTTTTCTGTACTGTCCTGTTTCTTTACAATCCCTGAAATAAATTCAGTGCAGGCTGTGAACTTGTTTGACTACTTTTTCCAAAAATCTTTGATTATTTTTCGGACACTTCCGGCAGGTTGAAACCTAAACACAAAGCCAACTTTACCAAAATAATCTATCTATCCGTACAAATCAATTTGGACAAAAAACTACATCATTTTAACCGTACACGATTGAAATGTTTGGTTTAATACATTTAATACAGGGTGCAAACGCATTAAAAAAGAGCCTTTTCAGGCTCTTTTAAAATGGAGGAGGAGGTGGGATTCGAACCCACGGAACGCGTGAACGTTCGACAGTTTTCAAGACTGCTCCAATCAACCGCTCTGGCACTCCTCCAAACAGTTTTTCGGATATTATCTATTCTACTTGCACAAAACTTTTTGTCAAGTCCTAAGGCTCTATATGTTCGTTCGGATAAAATGCTCTTAGCAGCATATTATTATTTTTGTTTCGGAATTTGACGCAACTATCGGGCAATATTTATGTGCAAATTTTAGTATAAAATTAAATTTTAAACGGATAATTATCAGGAATTTTCCACCCGTTATTTGATATAAGTGTCGTACAACTTTTGCCTTGACTTTTACATCTTTCTAATAATTCATTTTCGGTATATGATTTTAAACTATCATATGCTGTCATGCCGCCTGTTTCACCATTAGGAAATCTATGTTTGGATCTTTCAAATAAGAAAACTTCCTTTCCATAAAGCTCCGGTTTATCGGATTCATTACCGGATATAAATGCAGGATATGCTTTGTAATATTTTTTTTGATTTGTATATGTAAAAGTCCATCCGTAAGAAAGCACTGCCATATCACCGGAAGGAAAATATATCCCCACAAACCTGACGTCATTCTTTTTATTGGGTTTTTGCCCTTCTACACTCTCATAATACCCGCATTCATATTCAGCCTTTAAATACGGGGCAAGATATTTTTTATAAAAATTGCAAGAATCTTGACCAAAATCTGTCCATTGTCTTTCATCCCCATTTTCAGCGGCTGATAATTTAAATGCCTGATTAATTGTGCTGTAAAATTTTACCAAACCTGTTTCCAAACTCTTTTTACGATATTCATATATCAAATTCGGTATTGTTAAAGCCGCAATTATTCCTATTATCCCAAGAGTTATTAATATCTCTGCCAAAGTGAATGCGGCTTTCTTTCTAGAAGGGAATAAGTTCGTTAAAAAGTTATTTTGGCATAATGCTCTAGTAACTTTATTAAAATAATTTTTTCGCCCAAAATGCAGAATAGAGTGGAATAGAACTCCAAAAACAGCCCGAAAGGCTTTAATCAAACACACTGTAGGGGGGGGGCGACTATCTTATCCGCTAATTTTTCAATAGTTTTCATCTTTTAACTCCTTTTTCCTTAATTAAATATTATTCTCAATATTTTGTCAAGCATTTAACTTTTTTAGCAACTGTAAGATAGGAATTATTTTGTCAAAAATACTATGTCTCTTAACATTTATTCATTTTTTATGCGGGTTGTTAAATTACATGTTGTAATAATTTTTATTTTTATGCTAAGATTTAACCATACATTAAAATTTAAAGGAGAAGTAAATGAAAACATACGAATTGCTTGCAATTTTTAAACCAAATTTAGATGTGGAAGAAACTGATAAACTTGTTTCTAAAATAAGCGATAACATTACTGAGTTTGGCGGAAAAACAGAATCTGTTGATAAAATAGGCAGAAAAAAATTAGCTTATGATGTTCAAAATTTCAGAGACGGATATTTTACATCTATTGTTATGGAATTACCTGCTGACAAAGTTGCTGAATTTAAAAGACAATTACGTTTAAATGATAATATTTTAAGAACAATGTTTTTAGAAGTTTCTAAAAAAGCAAGTGTATAGAGGTAAAAATGTCAATTGCAAAATCAGTTGTAACAGGAATTGTCTATAGAGCACCGGAAAAACGTTATACTCAAAATAATGTTGCTGTTTCATCTTTTATTCTTAATATAGGTGAAAGAGAGGAAGTTCTTATCAGAGTCATATCAAAACGTCAAAATCTCGAAGAAATAGTTGAAACTATTTCTAAAGGCGAAAAAGTTCTTGTTGAAGGCAGACTTCAAACTGCTGCAGTAAAAATGGACGACGGTTCCGAAAAAAGAATTTACGAAATTGATGCTAATACTATTGAAAAAATGGGCAGTGATACATCAAGTTCTTCAAAATTCGGTACGGAAGAAATAGTCAAGTTTGAATCCGATGATTTGTCAAACGAGCTTATCGGTGAAGATGAAATACCGTTTTAAAAAATATTCAGGTCGAGTGTCATAGTACACAAAATAGAAAGGTAATTATAATGGCTAAACAAGATATTACAAAAGAAAAAAAGCGTAAAAATTGCAGTCTTTGTGCTGATAAAGTTACTGAAATTGACTACAAAGACGCTTCAAAATTAAAAAGATATTTGACAGAAGCCGGGAAAATTATTCCCCGCCGTATTACCGGCAATTGTGCAGCTCATCAAAGAATGATTGCAAAAGCTGTAAAAAGAGCACGTGAAGCTTCTGTTATACCTTATGTATTTGATTAATATGAGAGATAAAAGCCCTAAAAAAATTTTTTTTAGGGCTTTTATTTATCAAAAAATACTTTTGGGGTTGTTTTAAAGATCTCTGATAAATGTAATAACATTTTTAAGCTGATTTAAAATGAAAACCAGCCTCATGTATTGTACGGCTTTTATAGCCCGTAGCGGGTGGAAAATTCCTGATAATTATCCGTTTAAAAAAAGCGTAGCCCGTTAAGGGCTACGCCAGGCATACGAACTAAACTACTGGGTTGTTATTCATTACAACCGAAAGCAATAGTAACGTGTTCTCTTGGATTTACGGCAGATATTTTATATCCGCGAGGGTCAACAAGGTAAGCAAATTCGTCGCCTGTAGTTTGGAATAAGCCCATTGTACCTGATAAAGCTGTTCTAGTTACGTCAACAGGGGCTTTAACAGTTTCCCATAATCCGTCACCAAGGTTACGTGCAGCAGCACCGAATTTACCCTGGAATACGTGACCTAACATATAACCTGCGTCATTAGATACATTTTCTACTGCGTTACCTAAGTTAGAAACAACACCTCCGACAGTTCTGCCGGCAACACCGACTAATGAACCTGCCCATGTAAACGGCATTTCAACAAGTCTTGCAACAGGGTTTACATTTTTAGATTTATTAATTTGTGCACTTAAGATTTGTTTCGGTAACTTAGTTTTGCAATCGCCGTTTTTGATATCGGTGAATGCTAATTTTAAAGCACCTTTGTCACATCCTGAAGGTCTGATAACTTCAACTACCTGACCTGTAACTGTAGAACCGCAAGGATAAGTTACACCGTTGATAGTTACATCTTCAAGGGTATTAGCTCTAAAGTATTGACCTACGTGAGATGATTTTGCTGTTAATTGGTCAATCATTTCAATTTGTAAGGTTGGGATTTTAACGATTTCTTCTTCCTGAACAAATGCATTTTTGTCTACAGGACATGCAGGACAAATGTTGTTAGCTGTTTTTGGATTTGTATCGTATCCCAAAGCTACACGAACAGTTTGCATCATAGAAGCAACGTCAGCACGGGAAGCGTCTTTGTTCGGCATAATCATATTAGGATTAGGTGAATCTTTCAACGCACCGTTTTCCAATGATTTAGCAACCGGAATTCTTGCCCATCCGGGTACGGATGCCCCGTCAGAATATTTGCTCAAGATTTCGTCAGCTTTGCATTGGTCTATGTCGCAAGTCATGCCTTTGGCAATTGATGTCAGTGCTTCAACCCTTTTAACGTTGTTATTAGGTTTGAATTGACCGTTAGGATAACCTTTTAACAAGTTTTCATCGACAGCTTTCGCAATGGCTGCGTTAGCCCAGTTTCCTCGTGGAACATCACTAAACATTCCTTCACGTTCCATACCGCATGCATCAAGATTGAAACCTTTTACTAACATAGTGGCAAATTCAGCACGTGAAATATTTTTGTTAGGTTTAAACATCCCGTCAGGATAACCTACAACAACATCATTCATTGCTAATTTGTCGATGTCGCATGATGCCCAGTGGCTGTTTGGAACATCCGGGAACACACATCCGCCTGCTACACCGGCTGCTGCCCCTGTTGTTTGATTTGCAAACGGTTTCAAATCAAAAGGGACGAAAGACTTTTTTATTGCTTCAAGCGAATTTGATGATTGGAAATCTATCGGACAATTGTTACCATCCATAGTCGCTTCGTTTCTGTTTACTGAAACACCGTTATTTATTGACGGTAATTCGTTTAAACATGGCATTTGTGCAGCAGCACCCGTAATTTGACCGTCTGTTGCTACCGTAACACCGTTAATGTTTGATGATAGCATGTTTGATGAATTTCCTTTCATCGCTGTGTCTGTCGTAAAGATTGAATTTGCCGGTTCACCAACATAATTGTTAGTCCCGTAAATTGCTTGCGGATAACCGTAAACCTGTTTCATTTGAGATCTATCAGGCTTTCCTGTTTGAGGACACAATGCACATGCCGGTACTGCGGGTTCATCACAGCTTATTTCATCAGGACAACCGCAGTCTGATTTTTTTTCTTCTTTTTGGCATGGATCGCAAGGTGCAGGTTTTTTGCATTCGCAATCTGGCAACGCTTTTTTACATGTGTTACATTTTGGAGCAGGTTTTTCACACGGACATGCTCCGCCTGTTACAACAGGCATCTGCTCTTCAATAGGACATGCAGGACCTGTTACTGTCGGCTTTTCGCACGGACAAGCCGCCATTGCTTGATTCAAGGAACACGTTGCTATTCCAACGGCAATTGCAGCTGCCACAGTAAGTTTTTTAATAGTCATTTTTACCTCCTTGTGTTTTTGGGTTTTTGTAAACCCCAAAAAGTTTTATTAAAAAAACAAACTTATACCAAATTATGTACTTCATCCAACATCAGAAACATTGCCAAAAGCGGTTATTCACTCAGGCTATTTGGTTTTTTGCAAAACTTTTTGTTATAAGGATTTTAAAAATAATATCGAAATATCTATATCTAATGCATCTGCTATTTTTAAAAGAGTAGTATATTTAGCATCATTTACACCGCATTCAATGCAGCTTATTGCTCTGCGTGAAAGCTCTGTTTTTTCGGCTAACTCCTCTTGCGACATCCTGCGTTTTAAACGCTCAAACCGGATTCTTTGTCCTAAAATGAGTAATCTTTCGTCTTTCATACTGTTTATTCTAATGTATTGACAAAATATACTCTATGCTTTAAAATTATCATATGATAAATATAAATCATATTAATAAAGAACAATTCACACGTATGGCGTATATAAAAATTTTAATGTACAAATTTGTTTTCAACCGAAGGTGCTGCTTAAGTATGTTTGGCACTAATTGTTATGCCGCTTTTACATTATCAGAGGTTCTAATCACCCTCGGGATTATAGGTATTGTTGCAGCTTTGACAATTCCGACATTAATCAGTAATATGCAGGAAATGTATTTCCATGCCAAGTGGAAAGAATGTTATGCTATTTTGAATAACGCTTTTAAAATGACAGTTGCCGAAAACCCCGGAATGAACGTTAAAGATGTAGAAAATTACTACTTAAAAAGAGAATTTGTAGATGCAATGCTGTCGCATTTACAAGTTGTTGATACCTGCGGAGGCAGAGAAGGATATGCGGAAAACATGTGTGATAATTATGAACATTATGAAAATAATGATTATTGGAAAAAACGTATCAAATACAGATGGTCGGTGTTAGGCCGGAAATATAAGACTTTAGCCGGAGGAGAGGTACATAGCGGATATGATTTTGGGAATAAAGCTGCTTTATTAAAAAACGGTGCTGCAATTTATTTTGGCGGATTACACAGCGGACATACAATAGTCGTGGATGTTAATAATTATAACGGCGGACCGAATGTTTTAGGTAAAGATGTTTATGCTATTAGTATTTGCAGTGAAGGTCTTCAATATTATAAAGAGCAATTTATAGAAAGTTTAAGTTTTAGACCATACGGGGCAAAAGGTTCACGCTGCGTTGACGAGGATGCTATATGTACATATCCTGAGCCGTCGGAAGGTTATGGTGTAAGAGGGTGTTCAAAAGATATAGGCTCGGCAGATGCAACATATCTTATTGAAGCCTCGGGTGCCGGCTGCGGCTATAAGTATTTAAAATAATCACATTTTGCGTCCAGTTAACGACAAAACATTTTTTTATTGCTGTTAAATATTTAATAATTGAAAAATTTGCTATAATTCTTTATAAAAGTTTACATTGACTGTTTTCATGCTATAAATATTTATAATGGACAGTTTTATAAATAATATTTTTAAAAATAAAATGTTCAATAATAAAAAATTATCCGAATTCGGCTTTAAAAAAATAGGCAAAGAATTTGTTTTTTCTCAAAAAATATTGGACGGACAGTTTGAATTAACGGTTACAATTTCCAAAGATATAAAAACCAGGCTTATTGATTTGTCATCTAATGATTTGTATACTTTACATCTTTTTAAAGATGCTTCGGGAACTTTTGTCGGTCAGATACGAGAAGAGTATGAAAATGTTTTAAATTTAATTGCTGATAAATGTTGCACGGAAACACCTTTTATTTTTCCTCAATCAAATAGAATTAACAGTTTAATTAAAATGAAATACGGTGATTTACCTGAATTTTTGTGGGAAAAATTCCCAGGGCATGGTGTTTTTAGAAATAAGGAAACGAGAAAGTGGTATGCTATTATTCTTCGGATTGATAAATCCAAAATTGATGTTAAATCTAAAGGTGATGTTGAGGTTTTGAATGTTAAGCTGGATAAAGATGAAATTACAGAGTTATTGAAAACAAGGGGCTTTTATCCCGCTTATCACATGAATAAGAAAAACTGGATAACTATTTTACTTGATGATACAATATCAGATGAAGTAATAATGTGTTTAATTGAAAAAAGTAAAGGGATAAATGGAACAAAAAACTCTTTTTGAGAATGAAGTTAATCAGCCTTTGGCATCACGTTTAAGACCGAGAAATTTAGATGAATTTGTCGGGCAGACTCATCTTATCGGAGATGGTAAAATTTTACGTAAATTGATAGAAGAAGACAAAATTTCGTCTATGATTTTTTGGGGTCCTCCGGGTGTCGGTAAAACTACTTTAGCAAGTATTATTGCCAATAAAACTCATTCGGTCTTTATCGATTTTTCAGCCGTAACCAGCGGAATTAAGGAAATAAAAACCGTTATGACGCAGGCTGAGCAGGCTCGTAAAATGGGCGAAAAAACAATTGTTTTTGTTGATGAAATTCATAGGTTTAACAAAGCACAGCAGGATGCATTTTTGCCTTTTGTTGAAAAAGGCAGTATTATCTTAATCGGTGCAACTACTGAAAATCCGTCATTTGAGGTTAACGGTGCATTGCTTTCCAGGTGCAAAGTTTTTGTATTACAGGCTTTGAAAACAGAAGATTTAGTTACACTTTTAAAACGTGCAATAACTGATGAAAGAGGGTTTGGCGGACAAAAAGTTAATATTACTGATGAACAGCTGGAAATTGTTGCAAAATTTGCAAACGGTGATGCTAGAAATGCCCTTGCTACGCTGGAAATGGTCGTGTTAAACGGTGATGTTTCAAAAAACGGCGATATAACAGTAACAGATGAAACATTGGAACAGTGTATTTCAAAAAAATCGCTTTTATATGATAAAAACGGCGAAGAACATTACAATATAATTTCGGCTTTACATAAATCAATGAGAAATTCCGACCCTGATGCAGCTGTTTATTGGCTTGCGAGGATGTTGGAAGCAGGTGAAGATCCTTTGTATGTCGCAAGACGAGTTACAAGATTTGCCAGTGAAGATATAGGACTTGCTGATCCCCATGCTTTGGAAATTGCCGTTGCAGTGTATCAGGCATGTCATTTTATAGGAATGCCGGAATGTTCTGTTCATTTGACCGAAGCGGTTATTTATATGTCACTTGCACCGAAGTCGAACGCTTTATATATGGCTTATGAAAATGCAAAGCGTGATGCAATAAAAGAGCTTGCAGAACCTGTTCCGCTTGTTATACGGAATGCTCCGACTAAATTGATGAAAGAATTAAATTACGGTAAGGGCTATCAATATGCCCACGATACGGAAGATAAGCTTACAAATATGCAATGTCTGCCTGATTCTTTATTGGGTAAAGAATACTATCATCCGACAGAACAAGGGCTTGAAGTTAAATATAAAGCTAAATTAGAACAAATTAAAAATTGGAAAAAGTCACATTAACTTTTATGATTTAAATATTTCCTCTCTGTGGTATTTCAAATATTTTTCACGACCTTCAACAGGTAGTTTGTCATACTTTTTATTCGGTACAAGATTTAGTTTTGAACAGGTCATTCTTGATAACCAAGGAGAAATTAACATTTTTTTATCATCCGTAAAAGTGATAAATCCCTTATCAAATAATAAATCCATATTTGGTGTAAGCATAAAACCATTATAAGGATCCAGTTTTTCCTTTTGATTAGATTTTGCCCAAGGTTTTATATGGCTGGCTATTAATAATCTATCATCAGAAACCATTGTTATTGGACAAAACGGGCATAGCTCCAATAATTTTTCACGATATTTCCCTTGTCCTATTCGTGCTTTTGTAAGTTGTAGCTTTTGGTTTTCTGAAGACTTTGAATCTTCAATGTTTTGAATTTCTTGTTCAATAATTTTTTTATTCTCTATGCTGCCAAAATAATCTACAAACAATCTGAAATAGTAAATAATATTGTTATCATTATCTTCTAATTTAATTGCAGCTAAATAAGTTATATTGGGTAGAGAAATTTCACGGATTAGTTTGTATATATCATCTTTTGATTTTACATAAACCCGTGGACCTATAAGTTGTGTCTGCTCATCTAATGTAAAAGGTAAAAATTCAGGTAAGTTTTGAATTTGTTTATATCTTTCTTCCCATAGAAAAGGCATTTTATCTTTTTGTTGATAAGGTTGTTCAGGATGTAAGTATTCGTCTTTGCAATCATCTAAATATTTAATCAAATCCTTTTTTAAAAGAAAACAGTTTATATTAAAACCTCTTTCTCCAAAAAAATTTCTTGTTTCATTGTTATCATTTCCAACATAGAATTTTGCTTCCCCATTACCTTTGCCTATTTTGTTTGAGTTTAAAACAAAACAATCAGGAACGGTCATTTTTTCTTTTGTATCAATAATTTTATATTGTTGATTATTTATTTTTAATTTATCGTCCATACTTTGTAATATCCATTTGTTTTAGAATTGCTATTAAAACGTCAGAAACAATGCTGTTTCCGGCTTGTCTATACATTTGTGTGTCACTTACAACTATTTTAAAATCATCTCCAAAACCCATTAATCTTAAACATTCTCTTGGAGTTAATTTTCTAATTCTTCCTTTATTGTGCGTTACATAATTATCAACACCGGCTCTGTGCATTTTATGCATTGTCTGTAGAAGCGGTCTTGCTATTTTTAAATCTGTTTCTGTACTTGTTTTGAAATTTTTTGTCCCGCTTGATAAAACGTACTGTTTTACTTTATCTGATAAATAATATTTTTCTTCAACTTTAGATACATCAAAAATAAATTCATCGAAATTGTTTGAAAAATCCTGTTCAAATACAAAATCACCATGCCAATTAAATTGTTGATTTGCTTTTTGACATAGTGCAATATCACCGTTAATTTGAGTGTATCGTTTTAACTTGTTTTTGGTACTTGTTACAAATTTTATACCTTTTTCTTTTAAATAGTATTTTGAATCAGTATAATCTTCAAGAAAATCTTGCATGGTTCTTGTTAAAGGAATTGCTTCAGGGAATGTAAAATCAGTATTCTTGTCTTTAAATCCAATAATAATAATTCTTTCTCTATTTTGTGGTATGCCGTAATCTTTGCTGTTTAAAACTTTTGAAAAAAGTTTGTACCCTAATGATTTAAAAACAGATTGGACAACATTCCAAGTTTTACCATTATCGTGATTTATTAAACCTTTAACATTTTCATAAATAAATACTTTTGGCTGTGTTTCGTCAACAATTCTTGCAAAATCATAAAAAAGTGTTCCACGTGTGTCGTTAAGCCCTTTTCTTTTTCCTACCATTGAAAAAGCCTGACACGGGCTGCCGCCTACCAGTAAATCAACTTTATCACGATATTTTAAAGCTGAAAATTGAGTAATATCATCGTGCCAATCTTTTTCTTTAATATTATAATTTGCAAAATAACTTTGTTTAACAAAAGGGTCAATGTCTCCTGCAAAAATAATGTTATGTTTTAGTTTTAACCTTTTAAATGCATATTCTATTGATCCAATTCCGCTGAAAAGCGTGGCGAGATTTATAGTTTTTTGCGGATTAGAAAAACTTTTATCTCGCCAGTCAGTTGAATTTTCAATATCTTTTTCTAATATTAAATTAAGCATTTGACTTATTATATCAAAATAACTTATATATTTCAATTTATGAAAATTTATTAATAACAGGGGAAAATCCCCTATTATCCTATAACCGGAGCAACAAATGTTCTTGCTTCCAAATCTTTATCCAGTAACAACAATGCGTGTCTGTCATCTCCTATAAGTTCCAATTTTGCAAGCACTCCGCCTACATTGTTTTCTTCTTCTACTTGTTCTTTTAAATACCAATCTAAAAATGATAATGCGGCACGGTCTTTTTCTTGTTCTGCTACATCCATTAAATTATTGATTAATGATGTTACATATTGTTCGTGTTCCAATACGTGTTTGAACACATCTAATGGAGATTTCCAATCTGTTTGAGGTTTATCTATTGCTAATAGTTCAATCTTACCACCTCTTTCATTCAAATAATTAAACATTCCCATTGCGTGTGCATGTTCTTCTTGAACCTGTACCGTCATCCAATTGGTAAACCCTGTTAAATTCATTCTCTCAAAATATGCCTGCATTGATAAATACAGATATTCAGAATATAATTCTTTGTTTATCTGTTCGTTAAAAGCCTTTTCCATTTTTTCAGTTATCATTTTTCTCTCCTTTTCTATTCAAATTTTAACACATAAAGAATTGTTTGGTTAATATTTAAAAAGATTAGGTAAATCTGTTTGAAGTGCCTTTGCAAGTTTTTTGGCTGTTGAAATGGTTGTATCCGTAATTCCTCGTTCAATTGAGCTTAAATAACTCGGTGAAATTTTAGCCATAAATGAAAGTTCATCTTGAGTTAGATTTTTGTCTTTTCTTAAATATGCTATTTTGCTTCCAAATTTTTTGGCTAATATTTTGTCATATTTAAATGTTTTTCTGCCCATTTAAAAATTTTAAAATAATAGTTGACAAAATAAAAACTATGGGATAGTATTTTATAGGATATATTATAGTAATTATAAATATTTATGACATTAAATTTAATCTTAATAAAATATTATTTAATAAGGAGTTTTAATCTATGCAAAAGTTAACAATAATAGTTCCGGTATATAATTCAGAATTATATTTAAAGAAATGTTTGAACAGTTTACTTAATCAAACCCTAAAAGATATGGAAATTATTTGTGTTAATGATGGCTCTAATGATGGTTCTTTAGATATTTTAAAAAGTTTTGCACAAAAAGATTCAAGAATAAAAATCATTGATAAAAAAAATGAAGGTCAATCTGTTGCAAGAAATATTGCAATTGAACAAGCTTCCGGTGAATATTTGGGTTTTGTTGATTCTGATGACTGGGTGGATTTAGATTATTTTGAAAAGCTATATAATGCTGCAAAAAAATATGATTGTGATATTGCCTGTGCCGGATATAAAAAATGCAAAAAATTTGTAAAACCTGTTAAGAAAAAATATAAAAAATATGAGGTTTACCAAGATATTAATTCTAAAGTTAAAGCTGACAATATCCCGAGGCATAATTATATTTGGAATAAAATTTATAAAAGAGAAAGTTGGTTAAATGCCGGAATAAAATTCCCTGAAGGTCGTGTTTATGAAGATATAGCAATTTTAATAAAAATTTTGTATTATACGGGTGATTTGGTAACCGTTCCAAATACATATTATTACTACCGTGAGCATTGTTTATCAACTGTAAAAAATAATTCTTTAAAATATCTTAAAGATAATGAGATAGCAATGAAGGAACTCAAGGATTTTGCAAAAGAGAAGAATATTGTTTTACCTAAAGAACGCATATGGAATAGAAAAGTTTATTTTAAATTATTTGGTTTTACTGTATTAAAGATTTATTATTATCCCCGCATTGCATATTTCAGATTATTCGGGTTTATACCTTTTTTATCATGTTCTGTTAAAAGATAACGGGATATTAATATATAGGGGAATGAAAAAAATATTTGTCTTTTTTATACCTAAAGTATTATGAATTCAGTCAATAAACTATTAAAAGCATTACATCATAATACAAAATTAAAAAAAGATAAATGGAGTGAAGAGCATGCGTATTATGCAATAAATACAACAAAAAAATGGGTAGCGAATATAACACCTGTTGAATTGTTGAGTCGTAGCGTAAAGAATGCGGTTGAATCGATTGTAACTCTTTCGGAAGGCGATATATTTTTTGAAAAGTTTCCGGATTTAATAGAAACGCCTAATTACGGTGATAAATGGGGCAGGTTGGCAAATTATATAGAAATTAATAACCGTGCAATATCAGAAATGCATAACGAATTTGATTGCTGCGGGATTTTGAGTATGATAAAAATTTTGCCTGCAATCCCGCCTTCTGCAAAAAGTTGGGCAAATTGTATAATTATTTCGCAAATTTTCCCTAATATATACGGTGACGGTTATAACAAAGGACCTTTTGAAGAAAATTCAATATACGGTTTAAAGCTGAACGGCGGGTATAGTAATAATATAATTAATTATGATATTGCAGATAAAATTTCACCGGAAGAGCAGATAAAGGCATTTAATGATTTAGCACATTTCAGAGGTATAAAATCAGGATTCAGAATGGTAATTTCTGCAGATCAAATGAAGGTTGCTCATTCAGAAAATGCGGACGTAACTTTTGATTGGCAAAACCCTGAACACGTTGAAATATATATAAACGAATGCGTAAAACTTATGAATTTAGGATTTGAAGCTATGTTTATAGATTCTGCCAAACATATAGGCGGATATGATATGGAAAATTATACAGGTGTCGGGGCATTGCCTGAATATCCGCAAATTCAGTATATTTTAAATGAAATTCGCAGTCGTTCCGGCAAAACAAATATAAGTTTTGTAGGGGAAAAGAGTTCTGATGACTTTGAACGATATAGAAATATGGGGCTTACAGCCGGAACTGATTATATAACAGGTGATGATTTTTTTGCGGTCAGAGAGTTGTCTGAAAGGTGTAAGTATATGCGGGATTATGCCCCGGGAGTTGAAGTTGAAAATGATAACAACGAAGGCGGTTTATCTTATGAACAAAGGCTTAACAGAATAAATTCGGCACTTTTCGGGTTTTATCTTGCAAGTGATAAATTACCGAGTTTTATGCAGACAGGCGACATTTTCCCTTTAAGGTATGACACAAATACTCATCATATAATGATGACAAATCCATCGTATTCTGAAAACGGTACTCCCGAAAGTCATTGGGAAAATTTGTTTGCAAAGGATGACGGACGATATTATAACCATAAAACAGGTGAGCTTTTTGCTCATGCACTAGGCTTATAGAAAGGAGAATTATGACATTTAATGCATTGAAAGAAAAAGGAATGCCATTGGAAAAACAGATTAAATCCTGGCATGACATAGTTAAAAGACCTTATAAAAGGATGGATGTAGATTGTTATACAAGAACAAGACAAATTTTGATGAACGGGATTGAAACGGAAGCCTGGGGGTTTAAACATTGTTTTGCACGAAAATGCGAAGATAACGAATTGAAATCAATTCTAGCAAAAATAAGACGTATAGAAGATATGCAGCAAACGACAGTCAATTGGCTTTCGCCGGTAAATCAGACGGTACTTGATACAACGTTAGGGTATGAGCAGGTTGCTATTGATTTAACTGCCTGGCTAGCACAGAACGAACCTGATGAATACGTAAAAGAAACTTTTGATTTTGGGCTTTTAGAGGATTTTGATCATTTATACAGATACAGCCAGTGGGCATATTTATATGAAGGTACAAACCCTGATGATATTTTACAGGGGATGACGGATGTTGTGATAGGCAGACCTACTCAAAATCATCATAATGACAATGTTATAAGATTAAGAAAGCATTACGATAAAAATACCGCATCAGCACAGACAAAGGTTAATATTTTAACCCTTGTATCGGGCGAGCAGCAAACTCATAACTATTACGCAGAACACGGGTTTATGTACGGTAATGATGATTTGAAAAAGACTTATGCTGAAATTTGTGACGTTGAAGAAGAACACGTTACAATGTATGAATCTTTGATAGATCCTTCTGAAACAGCATTGGAAAAATGGTTGATCCATGAATTTACGGAAGTATGCAATTATTATAACTGTTATACGGATGAAGTTGATAAAAGGTTAAAACTTATTTGGGAAGAGCTTTTGTCCATGGAAATTGAACATTTGCATATTGCAGCTGATTTAATTAAAAAACATGAAAAGCGGGATCCTGAAGAAATTATCGGTACAGAAATTGTTTTGCCTTGTCACTTTGAAAGTCAAAAAGAATATGTAACTAATATTTTGGAAAACGAAGTCGGTAAACGTCTTGACGAAAATATGGATTACACAACGATCGATAAGCTAAAAGACGATTGGGCAAGTTATGATGTTCAAGAAGCAGTTGCCGATAAAGGTGCTCCGAGCGAAAAAGCTGTTCAATTATCTATAGCAACATTAGGCAGAGATATTGTTTGTGCTGATAAAAAGCTTGTTAAAAAACAATCAGGATTATTGGAAAAGGGTTTGGAAAGAAAAGCTCAAGCTCCAAATACTGTTTCTGTTGCCGATTATGAACGTATGGATAATGTGGAAATTTATGATTTTGAGGAGGAAATTTAATGAAAAAATTTTTATTTATCAGTTTGGGAACAGGTGTAATTATTGCAGGTTCTATAGGTTTGTTTAATTTTATAAAGCAAAAAAAGACTGAATGTCCTATTGAATAAAAGGCTCCAAATGGAGCCTTTTTCAGTATATTTGTTATTTTAAAACTTCCACCAAGCCTGTATCGTGATTAAAATGGCATTTTGCTATGTATAATTTATTATTTTTAACGGCATCATTAATAATAACAGAATGCTTCATTAAATAATCTTCCACCCATTTTGTGTGTTCTTGAGCAAAAAAGTTGTGGCAGGTTATGTCTTCTTTTTTGTCTAATACCGGATAAACACATTTTAATATTGATGAAAAATTGCTCATTGGCTCAGGGTAATGCTCTTTTGCATATTTCATAACTCCGCAGTCATCGTGTCCGAGAAGGATTAGAAGCGGAACTTCAAGTTTTTTAACTGCGTATTCAATACTTTCAATAACGTTAGGTCCGGTTGTCATACCTGCAACACGCACAACAAACAGTTCGCCTATGCCGCAGTCAAAAATTATTTCCGGCACTACTCTTGAATCAGAACAGGTTAAAACACATGCATAAGGATTTTGATGATATGCATATTTTTTTAAAGTTTCCAAACACATGTTTTTGGCGGTAGGGGTGCCGTTTACAAAGTTTTCATTACCTTTTAAAAGTTTTTGTAATTCTTTGTGAGCATTGTCCATAAATTTTATTTTATAATACTTATTAATATATTGCAACTGTGAAATGACCATAATATAATCGGGTATGAATTTGGAATATTTAAAGAACAGCAAAATATGGAAGTTTATATCGCTTCATCCTGAAATATTTACAATAATAGGTTTGCTTGTTGCATTTTATTATATATTTTTTAATGATATAGGGACATATGCATTGATGGATGTTGATGAAACAAGATACGTATCAATGGCAAGGGATATGTTTTTGTCAAAAGATTTTATGACCTTATATTTAGACGGTGAATATTTTTTTGAAAAGCCGCCTTTGTATTTTTGGGGTGAATGTTTATTTTTTGCATTATTTGGCAAGATAAATGAGTTTACGGCGAGATTTCCTGTCGCATTATACGGGACATTGACCTGTTTTTTGGTGTATTTTACGGGGAAAAGAATTGTTTCAAGAAGGTTTGGGGTATTATCATCGTTAATTCTTGCAACGAGTTTGGAATTTGTTATTTTAGCAAAGTTTGCAATACTTGATATTGTACTTGCGGCATGTACCGGTTTTGCCGTGTGTTTCGGGCTTTTGACATATTTTTGCAGAGAAAGTCACAAAAAATATTTTTGGTGGATGTTTTATATATTTTCGGGGCTTGCTGTTATGGCAAAAGGTATTCCCGGGTTTGTTGTTCCTTTTGGGACAATGTTTTTTACTGCAATAGCCGCAAAAAGATTTAAGGAACTTTTCAGGCCAATATATTTAATTCCCGGGAGCATTTTATTCTTATTGATTGTAGTACCCTGGCATGCTTTGATGTTTAAAATTCATGATCCGTTGTTTTTCAATGAATATATTATCAAACATCATATAGAGAGATTTTTCACTTCCGATTATATAGGTCGGGAACAGCCGTTTTATTTTTTTGTTATAACATTGCTTTGGGGATTTTTCCCGTGGATTTTTTCATTTATTGCGGCAATCGTTGCAAAATTCAAGGTGATAAAAATATATGATTATGAAAAACTGACGAATGAACAAAAATTTCTTTATTTAAACGTAATAACATTTTTATGGGTAATGGTGTTTTTTTCAATTTCCAGCACAAAATTAATAACATACCTGCTTCCTATATATGTACCTGCGGCATTTATTACGGGGTATATTTGGAATCATTATTATGATTTTAAAAAACATCTTGATATAGCTGCATATATATTGGGCGGAATTGTTCTTTTTGCTTTTGTTGCCGGTTTATGTACACCATTATATTTGCCGGAACAGTTATATCAGGATATTTTGACAATAAAATGGTTTTGTATAGTTGTTTTGCTTGTAGTTGGTGTTTTGACATTATATTTTACCAGAAAAAACAAGCCTTATTTACTTTTTACGGTATTAGCAGGGTTTATTCTTGTTGTATCGGCATTTGCGACAGAGGAATTTTTTGAGATAGATTATGCTTTTGGTCAAAATGATTTGATAGAATTTGCAAAATATGCAAAAGAAAACAATTATGACATAGGGGCGGTTCATTTGGGACGTAAATATTCCCTGCTTTATTACAGCGGTAAAAACGTTGATTACAGGGACAATGTCAAAGACATGTTAAAGAATAAGAATGAAGTTATTGTTATTTTGAAAAAGAGTCTTAAAAACGTTGAGGGCAGTTATGAGATTTTAAAAACAGGCCGGCGTTATTATCTTATAAAAAGTAAATAAGCAACTTTATCGTAAATATTTAAAATACAGATAAAAGGAACTCAAAGACAGAGATATAAACGTAATTAAAGCTCCGTATTTCATAAACCTCAAAAATGAAATCGGATGTCCTTTTGACGCAGCGGTTTCACTTACCAAAACATTAGCGGCAGCTCCGATAATTGTGAGGTTACCGCCTAAACATGCACCTAATGACAAAGCCCACCAAAGCGGATGGTGTTCGTGAATACTTGAAACAAACGGTAATGTATGTTGGACTTCGGCAATCAGAGGAGCCATAGTTGCTGTATAAGGTATATTATCCACTATTCCCGATAAAATACCCGACCCCCATAAGATAAACATTGTAGCGGCAGTAAGGCTTCCGTTTGTAAGTTCTATCAATTTATCAGCCAAAAAACTGATACCGCCGTTTGCCTCAAACCCGCCTATAATTATGAATAAACCTACAAAAAAGAAAATAGTCAGCCATTCAACATCTTCATAGATTTCTTTTGGACTTTCAAATATTAATAAAAAAGCCGCTCCGGCAAGAGCAAAAACATAGGCAGGAATTCCTGTTATATCATGCGTCACAAATCCGAGAATGACAAGAATAAGCGTGATAATTGAACGTATCATCAGGGCTTTGTCGGTTATTGTTTTTGAATTGTCTAGGTTCGCAACATGAGCCATTTTTTCGGGGGTAGTTTTAAGGCTTTTTCTGAACATAAATATTAAGACAGCAGTGGAAACTAGAAATATTACTGTGACAATATCTGTCAATTCGTATAAAAAGTCGGTAAAACTCAAACCTGCCCTTGCACCTATAATGATATTCGGCGGGTCGCCGATTAAAGTTGCTGTTCCGCCAATGTTGGAAGCTAGAATTTCCGTTATTAAAAACGGTATAGGATCAACGTCAAGTTCTTTTGCGATTACAAATGTTATGGGCAGCATTAAAACAACTGTTGTAACATTATCCAAAAAAGCGGAGGCGATAGCTGTGAAGGCAGCGAGCGTGAACAATACCATTTTTGGATGACCTTTTGTCATTTTTAAAAGCTGTAATGCCATCCATTTAAAAATTCCGCTTTTGCTTGCAATGTTTACCAAAATCATCATGCCGACAAGCAAAAATATTACATCAAATGCTATATATTCAAATACGGATTTAATATAAATGCCTGAACTGCTGTCATAATGACCGTGAAATGGCAGCAATCCCAATAATAATGTTAATGCGGCACCAATAAGTGCTACTGTCGATTTTTGAATTTTTTCGGTCGCAATAAATACATATGAAATTAAAAGTATTGCTCCGGATATAATCATTGGCTGTATTGTATGTTCAATCATTTTTTTCTCCGTTTTATAATTTTATCACAAAAATTTTTCTCATCATTACACCCCTTGACAAAATTGTGAAAAATTAATAAAATAAGGGCATGAAGAAAAACAAAGCGGAAAAATTTTTAGCAGAAGTGACCGAAACCCTTGCAGCAAGCAGCTGTAGGGGGGGGGTATACTTCCTTCAGGCTTAGTTTTCCGTTTATAATTTACAAACCCCTGTTGCAGTCATATATTGCTATGAACAAACAATATATCACGAATCTTTTTTGTCAAAAACGACTATTGACTTCACCTTTCAGTAGTCGTCGGCTGCAATGGGGATTTGTAAATTATGGAGCATAGCTCAGTTGTACAAAAAAAGAAAGGAAGAAAAAATTATGACAAAGAGATTTGGTTTTACGTTGGCGGAAGTGTTGATTACACTTGGTATCATCGGTGTAGTTGCCGCAATGACAATCCCGACATTGATTTCAAACACAAACGGAGCACAATTTAAATCAGCTTACAAAAAAGCTCTTTCAACATTAAATCAAGCTGTATTGATGAATGTTGCAATGGAAGATACGGATTTTTCAACATTAGTAGCAGATGTTGCTGCTACTGGTGTTGCACCTACTGCCAATTCATTAGGAGCTCTTTTACAAGAACGGTTGCAATCCGCAACTGAGGCAACATCAACTTATTTTGCAGCAAATACAAATGGGTTTAAAGAAGGAACGGGTGAGAGTGCAACAACACCAAAATTAACATATAGTGCAAATTGTACAGGAGCTGACAAAAATACAAAACCTACTGTTCAGGGTGCTACTGTAGGTAATTGTCAGGGTGGTAAAGCTGAAGTAACAATAGCTATGACTGCTCCAACTGCAACTAATTCAAAAGTATTTAACTTGGCAGATGGAACAACGTTTATTTATATGAGTGGTGCTACAGGAGCACACGCTTGTACAGAAGAAGATGCAGTTGCTAATTTGTGTTATGGCTTTATTGACGTTAATGGTGAAACAGGTCCAAATACGGTCATCTCTTGTGATGAAGGTACCAACACCGGTACCGGCGATGATTTTGTGGCCTGCGATGTATCTTCTTCTAATGTAAAAGATATTTATCCTGTAGTATTTTACGGACAAACTGTTGAACCTGCTTCTGATGCAGCTAGAGCAGTATTGTTTGGTAAGTAATTTACATTTAAATATTCATCAAAAAGGCAGCGAAAGCTGCCTTTTTTTGTGACATTTTTCGATAAAAAAGTTGATTTATAAGTCATATGTAACAAAATGTAAATATGAGTTTTAATATGGCTGAAATGCAGGTATAATGCTGTATGTTATGTTACAAGTGTGTCTGTAGCAATAATTGCGGCAAAAATTTTTTCTTAATATTAGAAAGGAAAATTTATGTCAATTACTGTTAAAGCACTTTGGTCTGCATTTGGAAATCTTCAGCATGACGATATTGTAAAAATTACCGGCAGGAATGATTTTAAAAAATCTGATACCATTTCGCTTTCACGAATAGCCGGTTACAACGGGACATCTGCTAATGATATTTCAATTTGGGCTGCAAAAAATGAAGGAGAATCTTATACAAGGCTTTTGGACGATAGTCAAAAAGTAAAAATTTCACAAGCCGCCGGCTTAAAAGAAACTAATTCTAACAATAATTCAAAAATGTCGATGAACAAAAGCATTTTTGATGTATCTTCCAAAAAAGAAAAATCTTTGCCGTTAGGCTAAAATATCAAAAATGGCATTTTTAGTTTAAGAATTAATTGTTTTATTATTTTTTTATAGTATAATCATTGTGAAGGAACAGATTATGCTAACCGGAAATGAGATAAGACAATTATATTTAGATTATTTTAAAAATAAACATCAGCACACAATAGTTGAAAGCTCCAGCCTTGTACCGGATAACCCGACAGTATTATTAACAACCGCCGGTATGCTGCAATTTTTGCCGATATTTTTAGGGATTGTCAAATCTCCTTATAGCCCGCCAAGAGCCGTTTCCTGCCAAAAATGTGCACGTGCGGGCGGCAAAGACAGCGATATCGAAAATGTCGGACGTACTCCACGCCATCATACGTTTTTTGAAATGCTCGGCAATTTTTCGTTCGGTGATTATTATAAAAAAGAAATTATTCCCTGGGCATGGGAATTTGTTACTGAAGTCTTAAAACTGGATAAAAACAGGCTTTGGATTACAATTTTCGAAACAGACGATGAAGCTTATGAAATTTGGCGTAGCGTCGGTGTTCCTGCAGACAGAATTAAACGTAAAGGTAAAAAAGATAATTTTTGGGGACCTCCCGGTGCTTCGGGTTCTTGCGGTCCTTGTTCTGAAATCCATTATGACTTGGGTGAACAATATAAATGCAATGACCCCAGAGGCTGCGGTATTGATACCTGCGAATGCGACAGATGGGTCGAAATTTGGAACCTCGTGTTTACTGAATTGTATCAGGATGAAGAAGGAAATCAATCACCCTTAGACAGCAAAAACGTTGATACCGGCATGGGGCTTGAACGTATTACCATGGTTTGTCAGGGTGTTGCCTCAACCTTTGAAACAGATCTTTTAAAACCCATTATGGATGAAGTTTCAAAAATGTCAGGTGTGCCTTATAAAAAATCTGAAAAAACAGATATTTCACTCCGGATTATCACGGATCATGCAAGATGTGTTACGTTTTTGATATCTGATGGTGTAATCCCGGGAAATGAAGGCAGAAATTATGTCTTAAGAATGATTTTGCGTCGTGCTTTACGACATGGCAAAATGCTCGGGCTTAACTTACCTTTCTTATATAAGCTCGTCGATGTCGTTGTCGAAAACTACGGTAAAGCTTATCCTGAATTAGTGAAAAATAAAGCTAAAGTTATTGATACGATTAAAAAGGAAGAAGAAAGATTTGCCAAAACTCTTGATAGAGGCTATAAATTACTTGATGAATTTATTTCGGATAAAAAAGATATAGATGGCGAAAGTGCATTTAAGCTTTATGATACTTTCGGTTTTCCGTTTGAATTAACAAAAGAAATTGCACAGGAAAACGGGCTTAATGTCGATGAAGACGGTTTTAAAACTGCAATGCAGGAACAAAAAGATCGTGCAAAAGCCGCTACACAAAAATTAAGCGTAACCGGCGATATTAAATATGCAAAAATTGAAGAAAAAGTTGGGTCTACTGATTTTGTCGGTTATGAACAAAATGAATGCGAGGCAAAAATTCTCGATACCGTCGAAGGTGACGGATATGTTGATATTATTCTCGACAGAACACCTTTCTATGCTGAATGCGGCGGTCAGGTCGGCGACAGCGGTTATATCGAAAATGAAAATATGAAAGCTGAAGTCTTAACTACATTTAAAGTAAACAAACTTTTTGTTCACCGTTCAAAATTGATTAACGGCGAAATTACCATAGGCGAAAAGGTCAAAGCATTAATAGATGTTTCCCGTCGTGAAGAAATAAGACTTCACCATACCTCTGCCCATTTGCTTCAGGCTGCATTAATTAAGGTTTTGGGTGATGAAGTTCACCAAGCAGGTTCTCAGGTAGAAGAAAATCGTATGCGTTTTGATTTTACCTTCTCCCGTGCCATGACTATTGATGAACTCGCTAAAACTGAAGAAATTTTAAATAATTGGGTCGCAAAAGGTCTAAATGTTACAACCGAGGTTATGGATATTGAAAAAGCTAAATTAACCGGTGCAACAGCATTATTCGGTGAAAAATATGATGATGAAGTCAGAGTAGTTTCTATCGGGAATGAAACCTGTATTTCAAAAGAATTTTGTGCCGGTACTCATGCAAGAAATACCCGTGATTTGAGGCTTATTAAAATAGTTTCGGAAGGTGCAATTTCCGCAGGTACAAGACGTATTGAGCTTGTCGTTTCTCGTGCGGCATTTGAATTTATGAATGCAAAAGTTAAAGAAATGGACAAACTTTCTGTATTGTTTAAAACGCATTATAACGAAATTTTAGAACGTGTTGAAAAACTTCTTGATGAAAATAAAGAGTTACAAAAAGAATTAACAAAGACTAAAGAAGAAAATGCAAGAAGTAAATTTGCAACATTTATTTCCCGTGCTGAGGATATTAACGGCGGTAAATTGTTTATATCTAAAATTGAAAACTTTGATTTTGATGCCGTTAAAGCCGGTATTGATATGCTCGCTAACAGGTTTGGTGAAAGTATTATTATTTTGGCTAACTCTAAAATGGTTGTTGCAAAGGTTTCGGACGGATTTGTTAAAAACGGTATAAATGCCGGTAAATTTGTCGGTGAAATTGCCCGTGCTACAGGTGCAAACGGCGGCGGTCGACCGAATTTCGCTCAAGGCGGTGTAAAAGACGCTTCAAAACTTGATGAAATTTTGGCAAAAGTCGATGCCGATATTAAAATGACAAATTCTTAAATGTTTATTCTTCATTAACCGAAAAATCTTTTGGTAAATCTTTTTCCAATTCTTTCCATGACGGTTGGGAGATTAAAGATGATTATCCGTGGTGATAAAAAATTTGATAAACCAATATGTGAGAAAAGCATAATGATAAAGTTTCAAGCCGCTTAACTTTATCGCTTTGCCGTCTTTGCACGCAATAGTTAAAGAACGGGTTTTGGCACATTTTTTTATTATTTGCCCGGGAGCTCCGATTTTATTAGTCAATCGTGATTTATAAGGATTTACAGTAAAAAAGAAATTCTTATAAGTTACATATGAAGGTAAATACGGGTGAAGTGCCCTTATGGTATTTAAAATTTCGTCTGAAGTTTGATTTTTAAAGTCGAGCATTTTTTCGTCACCAGTAATATTCGGATAATAGCTTGCTTCGGCTTCATTTTGCGGCATTTCCTGTATTATTCCGGCATTTAATTTTTTTAGAATTTCACAAACCATAATTCTTGCCGCAAATACTGTCTTTTCTTTTAACTCTTTTGATGTGTCCATCGGTAGTATATCTATTTTTTGTTGTGCAAGTATCGGTCCTTTATCAATTTCTGTTGTCATTAGATGAAATGTTACTCCGGAAATTTTTTCACCATGCAAAATTGTTTGAATATAAGGGTTTGGACCTCTGTATTTCGGTAATAGCGACGGATGAACATTTATTGTAGCAATTTTCGGCAGGTCAATTATTTCTTTCTCTAGTTTCTCTTTCCATGTTCCGACAAAGATGATATCAGGATTCAGCCTTAACATCTCATCTTTAAACTCTTTTGAATTCGCACTTTTGCATTTTATTTCTTTTAATTTGTTTTCTTTTATAAGTGTATATTCCGGTGCACTTTTGAAAAAATCATTTATAAAAAGTTTTAATTTTGAATATATTGTTCTTTCATATCTGAAAACACCGGCAATTTCAAATCCCGAGTCTAAAACTCCTTGAATAAGGTTTGCCAGCATTCCGTTTTGTCCTAAAATAACAACTTTGTTAATATTTTTTTGTTGCACGTTCTATTTCCCGTTTTTGATCTTTTTTGGCAAGGTCGTTCCTTTTATCGTGAAGTTTTTTACCCTTTGCAAGTCCTATCTCCATTTTTGCAAGGCTGCCTTGAAAAAATACCTCTAATGGTACAATGGTATAATTCTCTTTTTTTACTTTGCTTTGAAGCTTCAAAATTTCTTTTTTGGTTAATAAAAGTTTTCTTATTCTTTCAGCTTGATGATTGTATCTGTTTCCTTGTTCGTATGGAGATATGTGGCAGTTATATAAAAAAACTTCGTTGTTTTCAATTTTGCAGAAACTGTCTTTTAAGTTGATTGCATTTTTACGTACTGATTTTATTTCAGTACCGGTTAACACAATTCCTGCAATATATTTCTCAAAAATTGTGTAGTCATGAAATGCTTTTCTGTTACTTGTTACGACTTTTCTTTCCATAAAATGATTATAGCATGAAGTTTATGAATTTACGGAATGTTTTTGAATAATCTCTTCAGCCATTTTATCAAGTTGTTTGAAAGTTTCTTCTTTTGCCTTTCCTTTTATAAGAAGCGGCTCTATCAATTCTATCTTAAGATTACACAGCATTCCTGTTAATTTGTTGATTAAGTCGCCGCCCCAGCCATAAGAACCTATAATTGAAGCATATTTAAGTTTTGGGTTAAGTAAATTAACCAAATAGGCCGCATTCGCAGCTGCCGGGTGCGGTGATGCCAAAACCATTGATGCTCCTAATACAAGTGTTTTCGCATCCACTAATGCCATTGCCAAATCTCCTAAGTCGTCTGAAACAATATCATGTTTTATTGTTGTTATTCCCGCAGCATTGAGTTTGTCTGACAAATAATTAATCATTTCTTCTACACTCCCGTACATAGAAACATACGGCATGACAACCAAATTTTTAGCTTCGTCAGATGACCAATCCGCATATAAGTCTAATATAAATTTGGGATTTTTATAAATAGGACCGTGACTTGGTAAAATCATTTCAGGACTAAGCTCTTGTAATTGTTTTGTATATTTTTGGCACATTTTTCTAAAAGGCATCATAATTTCCGCATAATAACGTTTAGCGGCATGCTCAAGCTCTTTGCTGTCATTTGCGAATATATCCTCAAATGTATAATGTGCTCCTAAAAAGTCGCATGTACAAAGTAGATTATCTTCTTTTATATGTGTAAACATTGTATCAGGCCAGTGAACTCCGGGTGCCATATAAAATTTAAGAGTTTTATCTCCTAAAGATAATTCATCCCCGTTTTTTATTACCTGAATTTTGTTTTCAGGTATCAAAAGCATTTCCATTATATTATTTTTGCAAAATTGATTTGTTACAACCATTGCATCAGGATACTTGTCAAGTAACTTCGGCAATGCTCCGGTATGGTCTTGTTCACCATGGTTTGCAATAATATAATCCACCTTTTCTATACCGTTTTCGTCTAAATTTTTTATGTATTCATCGGATTTTGGCGGGTACATTGTGTCTATTAATGCGGTTTTTAATGAACCTTTTACTAAATATGAATTGTAACTCGTTCCCTGTTCCAAAGGAATTAATTCATCAAATATCTTTCTTTCGCAGTCATTTAAGCCGCAGTAATATACATTGTTTTTTATCTCTTTATATTTCATCAGTGCTCCTGTTAGTAATTTTGTGCTTTAACAAAGAAATAAGCTTTAGGGTGTTTACATACGGGACATAATTCAGGGGCATTCTCTCCCTCAAAAACATGTCCGCAATTGCCGCATTCCCATACAACAACCCTGTCTTTCTTAAATACCTTGTCTGCTTTTATATTTTCTAAAAGCTTTCGGTATCTTTCTTCATGTTCTTTTTCGATTTTTGCAACAGCTTCAAATAATGCAGCTAATTGTTCAAATCCTTCTTCTTTAGCTTCTTTTGCAAATTGGGCATACATTTCAGTCCATTCATAGTTTTCGCCGTTTGCCGCATCTTCTAATGCTGCTAAAGTTTCAGGTATTTTACCGTCATGAAGATATTTAAACCAAATTTTGGCATGTTCTTTTTCATTGTTTGCAGTTTCCTCAAAAATTTTGCTTATTTGAACAAATCCCTCTTTCTTCGCCTGTGAAGCGTAATAGGTATATTTGTTTCTTGCTTCTGATTCCCCTGCAAAAGCGGTCATTAAATTTTTTTCAGTTTTTGTCCCTTTTAATTCCATAATTTTATTCCTTTTCAAACATATCTTTTCCAACAGCACAAAGAGGACATACCCAATCTTCAGGTAAATCTTCAAAGGCTACATTATCATTTTCTATCGGGTCATAAACATAACCGCATACTGTGCAAACATATTTTTCCATATTTTACTCTCCTTTTCTGCAATCTTTGCATAAACCTTGAAATACTATCTCGTGATTTGTAATTCTAAATCCGGTTTCTTTTTCTGCTTTTTTTACCACATCTTTTGCTATATTATCACTTACATCGAAAACTTTTCCGCATTTTGTGCATATGAAATGGTAATGTGAATGTGTGTTATGATCAAAATGTGCAGAAGGTTCTAATCCTTCTATTTTTTTTATTATTCCTGCATCGGCAAGCTGGCTTAAATTTCGATATAAAGTTGCTTTGCTTACATTTGGATATTCGGTTTGGATTATTGAATACAAAGTCTCTGCCGTTGGATGAATTACATTTTGTTTTAAAGTTTTTAATACAACTTCTCTTTGTCTAGAATAATTCATCTTTTACCTCAACTTGATAATAATTCTCATTTTAAATCATTCTTACTATAAAGTCAATAAGCTATTTGTATCTTAATATAAATACAACAAATGGGCAATTTTTGTATAATTTCTGTTTTAATAATAATATGGAAGTGGTAGTAAAAAGTAATCCGGCAAATGCCCATATGTATAATGCTCCTTATGTTGCAGGGGTTTTACCTGTGCCGGATGATCATTTTAAGCCGGTTTTATATTCGGATTATGAAGCAACACAACAATTTAAACAATTAAATGAGGATATATATGTACAAAAAGAAAAATCCAAACCTATTGACCGTAAAAAAACTCCAAAGGCTGTTTTGTGTGCGTTAGGTACCGGTGTACTTTTTATTTTGTACAAAATTGTAAAGAAACGATTTTAGTTTTATAATATAAGAAAAGGGAGCGTTTATGAAAAAAATAATAATATTTTTAAGCATATTTTTGTTAGGCAATTTAGTATTTGCTCAAAATATTTATAAGCTTGATAACGGTCAAACTGTTATAATTAAGGAAATACACACAAATCCGATTGTAACGATTGATACCTGGGTTAAAACAGGTTCAATTAATGAAAATGAAAAAAATAACGGGGTGTCGCATTTTTTGGAACATTTGTTTTTTAAAGGAACAACGACATATGCTCCGGGAGAATTTGACAAAATACTTGAGTCAAAAGGGGCTGTTAATAATGCGGCTACAAGTAAGGATTTTACACATTATTACATAACAATTCCTTCAAAATATTTTGATTTAGCATTAAAAATGCATGCTGATATGCTTCAAAATCCTTTAGTACCCGGTAAAGAGATGGAAAAAGAGCGAAAAGTCGTTTTGGAGGAAATTTCTAAAGATATAAATTCTCCAACTACAAAAGTTTATAATAATTTGATAAGTATGATGTATACAGATCATCCCTATAAACGTAAGGTTATTGGTGAAAGCAGTATTATAGAAAACATTACACGTGAAGAAATTCTTTCTTATTTTAATAAGTATTATGCTCCTTCAAATATGGTAACGGTAATAGCCGGTGATGTGGATTCGCAAATTGCATTAAAAGGAGTTCAAAAATATTTTAGTAAAGAATATAAAAAAATTCCTCAAAATAAGTATTTAAACGAAAAACAGTTAACAAAACAACTAAAAAAGATTGATTATGCTCCAATTGAATCGGGTTATATGTTTATTGGATTTAGAACAGTAAAAACCATTGATAAAGATTCATACGCACTTGATGTTTTGGCTGCAATTTTAGGTGAGGGAAAATCTTCTGTATTCTATCAAAATATTAAAGATAAAAAACAGCTTGCATTTAATATTTCAGCTTCAAATTCAACAATGAAAGATGACGGTATTTTTTACGTTTCAGCTAATTTTATTCCTGAAAATTGTAAAAAATTGGAGAACAGCATATTTTCTGAGATAAAAGAAATACAAATAAACGGAGTAAGTCAGGAACAACTTGAATTGGCAAAAAATTTAATAGAAAAAGATACATATTATGCTCGTGAATCTATTTCTAATATCGCTCAAGAAATAGGATATACTATGGTTACAACTGACGATATTAAATATTACGAGAACTATTTGCAAAATATAAAAAAAGTAACAGAATCAGATGTTAAACGTGTTGCAAATAAATATTTAGATATAAATAAAAGTGCCGTATCTGTTATCCTTCCGGAGGATTATAAAGAAGTAAAAATATCAAATATAAAGCCTTTTGATACAACTGCGAAATTGATAAGTAAAAATAATCAAACAGAAAAATATATACTTTCAAATGGTGCTGTATTACTCTTTACTCCTAACACGGCAAATGATATATCGGCAATAAATATTTATGCAAAAGGCGGTGAATTTATTGAAAAAATTCCGGGTACCGGCAAACTGATGGCATCAGTTATGTTAAAAGGTACGAAAAATTATTCTTCAGCTGAGCTTTCTGAGTTTATGGAAAATAATGGTATAAAAATAATTCCGAATTCTAAAGCTGATGCTTTTTCTATTAATGTTTTAACAACTAAGTCAGAATTGGCAAAAACTTTGGAAATTTTAGATGAGATTGTCAATAATGCACTTTTTGATGAATATGAAATAAATAAAGCTGTTACAGAAAAAATAAATTCAATCAAAAAAAATCGTGATATCCCATTGCAAAAAGCCATAGAAGAATATAATACGTTGATATATAAAGACAGTGTGTATTCAAATTCTACAAAAATTCTTGAAAAAACTTTCCCTACAATTCAGTATAATGACCTTATTGAATATTATAATACTATATTTAATCCTAAAAATCTTGTAATATCCGTAAATGGCAATGTGAATAAGGATGAAATTATAAAGGCTTTTACAAAAATTTTTAAACAAAAACCAACGGAATTATTTGATTATAACTGTTATACAATACCTGCTGCTTTAAGCCCTAGAGTTTCTAATTTGAAAGATAAAAATACAGAAACAGCGTGGATATTTTTAGGCTGGCAGACTGACGGTATACAAAACAGGAAAGACTATGCTGCATTGCAGATTATTGATACAATGCTTGGTAATGGTATGAGTTCAAGGCTTTTTAAAAATTTAAGAGAACAGGAAGGTTTGGCTTATCAGCTTGGTTCAAATTATAGTCCAAGTATGAAAAAAGGCAATTTGGTTTTATTTATCGGTACAAATCCCAAAAATTTGGAACATGCTAAAACAAAACTTTTTGAAGAAATAAAAAAATTAAAAACGGAATACGTTGGAACAAAAGAATTGCAGGATGCTAAAGAAAAACTTTTGGGACAATTTGTGATATCGCAAGAAACCAACCTTGAAAAAGCTTCTACAATAGGCTGGTTTGAAGCCTCCGGCAGAGGTTATGATTTTGACTATGATAAACTTGTTAATAGTATAACGGAAAGTGATATTATTGAAGTTGCCAATAAATATTTTAATAATAATTATACACTTTCTATAGTAACTAATTGATTTTAAGAAAGGGAAGATATGACAGTATTAAAAATTAAGCGTTTGCCGCATAACAAAAGTGTTCCTAATTATCAAACAGAAGGTTCAGCCGGCATGGATTTATCAGCTGCTATTTCAGAACCGATTATATTAAGACCGCTTGACAGAGTGCTTGTCCCGACAGGTTTAAAAATAGAATTGGAACATGGTTTTGAAGCACAAATAAGACCACGCTCCGGTTTATCCATAAAACACGGTATTACATTAATTAATTGCGTTGGTACTATTGATGAAGATTACAGAGGGGAAGTTTGTGTTCCGGTTGTAAATTTATCAAATGAAGTTTATACAATACAGCCTGATGAAAGAATTGCTCAAATGATAATCTCCCGTGTAGAGCAGGCAGAAATAGAAGTGGTAACGGAATTAACTGAAACGGTAAGAGGTACCGGCGGCTTCGGTTCTACCGGAAAGTAGTTTTAAATATTGAAATTTCATTTGTTATGTCATCAAGGCTGGCTTTTATATTAAAGCTGTTATAAAATATCGGCTCTTGTTTTTTTTCAGTTCGTTGAGTTTCCCAGTAATTATCTGGGAGTTTTGGCAAATTATTTGGAATATTGTCTGAAAAATCAACCATTGTTTCCTCTGTATGTATTAACGAATTACTGCTGCTAAAACTTTATCAATTTTTGAAAAAATTTACAACTGTTTACATTCTAGATACGGTTAAAAGCATGTCATAAGGTATGCAAAATTCTTTAATTCCAATATTTGCCGTAATGAACATAAATTCCAGCGTGTCAGACTCGGAAATTTCTAATAAGTCAAATGGTATGCTTATGTCAACAACTTTGCCATATATAGATTGAATTTCTTTAGAGGATTGTAATGCCCATATGTTGTCAGGAATAGATTTAATCAATCTTATCAACTTCAATTCATCATCCTGTATAGAGATTTGTAATTCATTATGGAATTTTTCTTTTAAAATTGGTAAGACATTTTCAGTTTTGTTAATTAATCTTATGGGTGATAAAGTTTGTTGTTTGTCAGCGTTTCTCATATAAACATACATCTGATATGTCCGTTTTTTTAGTTCTTCATCCTCTAAAATAAAATTATTTAAATAAAATCTAAGATAAAAATTTTCTTTATCATAACCATAACAAATTCTGTTAAATAATTTTGAATCTTTTAACACCGGTCCGTCAGGTATGTCGATACAACCGGCATTCAGCCATGCATCATCATCTTTGTTCCCGTCAATAGCCGGGGTGAATTCGCCTTTTGGATATCTTGATGGTTTTGTAAATGCCGATATTAAAGGTATATCAAGGAAATCAGGTATTTTAATACCTAAGTACAGGTATATATTTTTTAAATGTTCTCTAAAAAGATAATCAAAAATATTATCACGACCTGAATCATTTGGCTCTCCGTACCACCAAAACCAGTCACTGCCTTCACAAATAAATAGTTCTTTTTTGGCAAATTCTATGTTCGGATTAAGCGGATTTTTCTTAACATACGCTGAAAAATCATCACGTACTTGTTTTAAGTATGTCCATGCAAGATTTTTCACCGGTTCATCTATCCAAAGTTTAAAATTTTTGTTTATCCATGATCCGGATGTTATTTTTGGTAATGACTTGTAATTTTTTTCTTTTTCTAAATAATCACTGATTAATACAGTTTCTAATGAGTTATCTTCTTCTATTAAATTATAGATGGTTTTTAAAAATGACAGACCGTCTTCCATATAGTTTTCCCAGCAATTTTCACCATCCATTGCAATTGTGAGGAGATGGTTTTTGTCGGGAGAAGATAGTAATTTACTTTGAATAACTTTTATTCTGTCGTATAAATCATTTGCCGCAGCTACAGGATTATGATTTGGATATTCAAAGCTTATAAGATTGGGAATACTGCTGTCACGGAAGATTAATTTTATATCTTTGTTTTTTGTTTTATATATATATGGTTTTAGAAGATGATACGGATCTTCTAAATAACCTTTAAAATCTCTTATAAATTCAAAATTAATTGAATCAGATAAAACACTTTCATCAGAAATTGTCCATTCAACATCAAGAGAGGAAAGCATTTCAAGTGTTTTGGAATTTATACATTGTTCAGACGGCCATATACCTTTTGGTCTTTTGCCAAAAATTTCTTCCATTCTATCAAGAGCCATTTTGGTTTGAAGTTTTCCGTCCAAATAGGTTTTGAGATTTTGCGGGGCTCCTTCTGTAGTTTTTTTGATATTTTTATAGTCTAAAAGAATAGGAAGTATCGGATGATAATATGGGCTTGTTGTTATTTCAATACGGTTTTCAGACAGATATTTTTTATAAGTGGGGATTAATTTGCTCATTATATCCCTTTGTATTTCAATTATTTTTATTCTGTCTGAATCGGTATAGTTTTTACCTTTTTTATATAATTGTTTTAATTTCGGATATTTTTCTTTATAGGTTGGGTCAAACCAGGCTAAATTAAATAATGCCATCAAATCGGAATATTCCTGATCTGTTAATATATTAATATCGGCATTAGGATTGCTTTGAACCTTGTGATAAAGTCTGTTATATTCTTCATATGGCAAAATCATTGACTGAAAATTTGCGTCAAAAAAATTATTTAATATAAATAATTTCCCGTCATCAGTAAGTTCTTTAATAGGTGTTACCGTAAGTCTTGAGTGGATATCGTGCATTCCGTTTTCCGTGTAATCAATTATGGAATCTACAAGGACAGGTACAATATTAAAGTTAAGTTTAAGTTTTTTAAAGTCTGATAAGAAATCTGCCATATCCAAATAATCTTTAATGGCATGCAGCCTTATCCAGGGCATCAGATAATCACCGTCAGGAGTCAGTTGATACACCGGCTGGTGCATATGCCAATAAAAGGCAATTGATAATTTTTTTGTCTGACTCATCATAATATTTTTCCCTGTTTTTATTATAACATTTTTTTATCAAAAATGATATAATGTGTTATATGTCTTATAAAATAAAGGTTTTAGAAGTTAACAATTCGAAATCTTTAGAAAATTTTATATTTATGATATACTTTTTTAGAGAGATTTAATCAGGGGAATTTTATGTCTATAATTATAATGATACTTTTGTTAAGTGTACTTATTTTGGTTCATGAAGCCGGTCATTTTTTGGCTGCTAAAGCATTTAAAATGAAAGTGTCAAAATTCGGGTTTGGCTTGCCGATAGGGCCTACTTTGTGGGAAAAACAGATAGGTGATGTAAAAGTTTTGGTTCATGCTTTTTTATTAGGCGGTTATGTATCATTCCCTGATGATGATAAAGAATTAAATTTACCTCAAGATTCACCTGACAGATTTTTAAATCGTCCTATCTATCAAAGATTAATAGTAGTTTCGGCAGGTGTATTAGCAAATGTT
The DNA here is from genome assembly GCA_944325895.1 of Candidatus Gastranaerophilales bacterium. GTDB lineage: Bacteria > Cyanobacteriota > Vampirovibrionia > Gastranaerophilales > Gastranaerophilaceae > SIG32. The sequence goes on along the minus strand of CALVCA010000010.1, from coordinate 12,948 downwards.
GTTTGTGCATTTGTACTTGTATTTTTATGTGCTTTAATTTGGGGACATATGCCCTCAGGTAAATATGATATTTTGGTAAATCAAATTGTTGCAGAAAAGAATCAATCTGTTTGGTTGTCGGGTCTTGAGAAAGGCGATAAAATTATAAGAATTAACGGTTCGGACATTAATTCCAGTTACGGATTATTGACATATGTACAATTAAGTAAAAAAAATGACGGGAAGGTTGATAAGGAAACTGTTGAAGAAAATTATGAACAATTAAAAAAATTAAATCCTGCTTATACACGTGATGAAATAATTGCAAAAGGAGCAATTGTCAGACTTTTTGAAAAAAAATATGAAAAGGCCATATTAGTTCCCGAAAATGTTTTAAAAGGAATACAGAAATTTGAAGATAACAGACTTTTATTAAGTGATAATCAAAAATTGTTGAGAGATAGTATTAACGATAAAAGTTATATAATATCTGACGGTAAAATTACATTGAATGATTTGGCTTATGCTATATCAGACGGAGAAAGACCTGTTACCTTAACAGTTGAACGAAATCAAAAAATAATTACTTTGAAACCGATATACCCTAATGAAAACGGTCAAATAGGTATTCAAATGAATGTTAGAGAAGTTTTGGTTCCAACAAAAGGTTTAAAATCAGCTGTGATAGCCAGCAGCAAATATTTATACGATCAAACGGCAATGTTATTGACCGGTTTATACCAAATTTTTTCCGGCAAAATTCCTTTGAAGGATTTGCACGGTATTATTGCCATCACCAAAGTAGGCGGTGATATAATTGATACAAACGGTTTGTTTTCAGGATTGCTTTTAACTGCAATAATTTCATTAGATCTTGCAATTGTTAACTTTTTGCCAATACCTGCATTAGACGGCGGTCATGTTTTATTTTTAATCATAGAAAAATTAAGAGGGAAACCGTTAGAAGAAGAAATAATAGATAAAATTGGTACTGCAGGATTTCTGTTTTTAATTTTACTGATGGTTTTTGTTATTTTTAATGATATATTCGCATTAATTACCAAACAGATTTAATTGCCGGGTTTTTTTAATTTAGCAAAATCTTCTTTTATTTCATTTGCTTTACGTTCAAGCTGGTTATATACTTGCGAATTTATCTCTCCTCCTATTAAAAGCAATATTGAAGTATAGTAAAGCCAAACCATTAATACAATAAAGGCTCCGATAATCCCGTAAACAAAGTTGTAAGTTTTTAGGTTGTTTACATATATAGAAAAACCCCAGGAACCTACCAGCCAAAAAGAACAGAAAAATAAACTTCCGGGTAAAGCACTCGCACGTTTGAAAGCTTCATTACCACGTAAATCCGGTAATATATAATAACTTAAAAATGCCATTAAATACAAAGCTAAAAACGCAATTGGCCATCTTAGCGTCAAAAGTGTTACGGCAATACCTGTTGACATATGAAAATGTTCAACTGCAAAATTAATAATAACTTTACCGAAAACTATCAGGTTTATGCTTAAAAACAAAACAAGGGTATTTACTATAACCATTATAAAAGATAAAATTCTTGTATAGATAAAATTTCTAGTTTCTTCTACTTTATAGGCTCTGTTTAATCCTTTTAAAACAACGGCGACACCGTTGGTTGAAAGAACAAGCGTTACAATAATACCTATAAAAGCCATTAAATCACCTTTTTGGAATATCATAACTTCGGATAATACGGTTAAAATTAAATTCATAGCCTGCTCAGGCATAATATTTGACAGTGCAAGCAATATAGGATCCATGTAAGATTTATTTCCCATCCAGCCAAATACTGCCATCAAAAACAACATAAACGGGAAAATCCCTATTACCATCATAAAACCCATTTCTGCGGCCATTCCGTAAAAATCGTTTTTTATAACAGAAATTACTAAACGTTTTAATGCTCTTATAAAGCCGTTGTGTTTCACAATTCGTATTTCCTAATTTCGTGAAGAAGTTTTTTAACCGATTCTTCAACATTGTATTTCATAGTGCAACCGGCTGCAAATTTATGCCCGCCTCCGCCAAATTTTTTGCATATTTCAGCTACATCAATTTTTTTGCTTCGCATAGATATTTTGCACCCGCCGTTTTTCATTTCTTTTGCCACAAAAGCAACTTCAGTTGATGTAATTGCCCTTAATCTTTCGGTTAAACCTTCAGCAAATTCTTCGTCAGTGTTGTATTTTTCCATATCTTTTTTGTAGACAGTTGTATACACAATTTTGTCATTTTCTAAGAATGTAGCTTTTTCAACACAATATGCCTGACATAATGCCATTCCTTTTGTATATGTTTCATAGCAGTGTTTAAACATATCATTAGGACATATGCCCAGTTCTAACATTTCGGATGCGAATTTTAATGCCCTGGGTGTGGTATTGTTAAATCTGAAAGAGCCTGTGTCAGTTAATATACCGACATATAAGCAAGTCGCAGATTCTAAATTAATTTCCCAATTAAGTTGTTTTGCTATAGAATAAATAACTTCAGAGGCAGAGCTTGCATCGCCTTCAACAAAATTTAAATCTCCATAACTTATATTTGTTTTATGGTGATCAATATTGACTCTGTATTTTGCTTTATCAAAAAGTATTTTAGCATCGCAAATTCTGTCTAAAGCTGCTACATCAACACTTATTACTAAATCATATTCACGGGATTTATCAAATTTGTCAATATGTTTTGCATATTTTATATTAGGGATAAATTTGTATTTGTCAGGAACTTTTGATACGGTAAGCATATCACATTTTTTTTTGAAATTTAATTTTATTAGAGAATACATTCCGCACATTGAACCTAAAGTATCACCATCAGGGTTTATGTGAGAAACTATCAATATATTTTTAGAAGATTTTATGCTATCATTTAATTGTTCAACTTCCATTCTTTAATTTTATCATAAAAATAGGCAGGGTTCAATAATATGAAAAGAGTATTATATACAGACTTTGTTTCTACGGAAGAAATTCTTCTTGAATTGATGGAAAATAAAGATATAAAAAAAGCAATAACCCGTAATAATTTATATAAATTTTGGTCAAAGACCGTAAGCGAAAAATTTGCACAAAAATCAAGGCCTTATTCGATGATGGGTGGCGGGATCATGGTTATTGCGTGTGAAAATGCAATAGTTGCACAGGAGCTTATGCTGCAAAAAACTCAAATTTTATCAAAACTGCAGCCATATCTTAAATCTTTGAAAATGAATGTTAAAGATTTAAAATTTGATCCGAAAAAATGGCAAATTGATTAAATATTATGCATTTTATCAAAGATATCTTTTCTCTGCACCCAAACTTCCATATTTAATTCTTCGCCTATTTGCGTTAAATTATCTTTAATTTCTTTGAATGTAAATTTAGAATTAGAGATATTACCGAGCATAAACATAACAAAATGTCCTTGCATAATAGTTTGTTTTATATCTTCAATATTAACCTCTAATAAAGCAAGAGCCGTTGCAACTTTTGCAACGATTCCTACTTTATCGACACCTGATACCGTAATAATTATTTCTGACATTAAACAGCCTCTTTAAACCATTTGCCGTTGACTAGTTTGCCTACGTGATGTTTTTGGCAGTAAACTTTAAAATCACGTTTAATTTCAGGAGCCATGATGTATAAAGCAATAATATTAGGTACACACATTGCAATCATCATAGCGTCTGTGATATAAATTACGGAGCCTACATTCATAGCTGAACCTATAACTATAAATATGCAATAAATAATGTTGAAAGTTAAATTACGTTTTTTGCCTTCACCAAGCAAGAAATTCCAAGCTTTCAATCCGTAATAAGACCAGGAGATTAAAGTTGATAATGCAAACATTATAACAACAATTGATAATATATACGGGAAGAATGAAATAACTGATTGGAATGCCGTAGATGCAAGTTCAATACCGGAAATTCCTTGTGCTCCCATAACAAAAGTTCCTGAGAATAATATTGCAAATGAAGTTAAAAGACATAAGATACCGGTCAAGAAAGTTTCGATAAGTGCAACAAAACCTTGAGAAACTGGTTCATTAGTTTTGACTGTTGCATAAGCAATAGCTGCAGCTCCGGTACCGGCTTCATTACATTGGACTGAACGTCTTAAACCGATAATTATGGTGCCGAATACACCGCCGGCTACAGCATGCGGACAAAAAGCTTCTTTTAAAATAACCATTAAGCCGTGAGGAATTGCTGCATAGTTAGCTAAGATAACAACTAATGATGCTCCTATATATAAAAAGCACATAGTCGGCACTAAAATAGTTGTAATTTTAGAAATACTTTTGATGCCGCCAACAACGCTCATCCAAACAAGTATTGCGATAATAAGTCCGAAAATCCAAGTATAGCCGTGCATAATACTATTTGTACCACCTGTGATATGAACAAGCTGGTGAGCAGATTGGTTAATTTGAATCATGTTTCCGCCTGATATAGCCCCGCCGATACAAAGTACAGCAAATATTGCAGATAGAGGCTGTCCGAGCCAGCGTAATTTTTTTCTTGTAAGACCGTGTGCAATATAGTGCATAGGCCCGCCGGAAACTGTTCCGTCAAGGTTAAATCTTCTGTATTTTACCGCCAAAGTTGCTTCTACGAATTTTATTGACATGCCTAAAATAGCACCCACGAATATCCAAAAAGCAGCACCGGGACCGCCTATTGATATTGAAATTGCAACTCCTGCAACACTTCCTATACCGATTGTACCTGAAAGAGCAGTTGCTAAAGCTTGAAAAGATGAAACTTCTCCGTTTGAATCAGAATGTTCATCTGCCGGTTTTGCTACATTTTCAACAGCATGTTTTAATCCCCATAAGGAAACCCCTTTGAAATATATTGTAAAGAAAAATCCTGCAAATAATATCCAAAAGATTATTAAAGGAACATTTGCTCCGGCAATTGTAATCGGAAAAAATACAACATCTGCTATCCTGTCACAAACAGGAGCAACATATTTGTCCATCATTGCATCAACATTCACAGCGTGTGCATATTGGATGTTGAATAATAGTGTAAAAAGTACAAGTAAAATTTTTTTCATAAATGTTTCCTTTCGGGGTTTAACTCACATTCGGCTAATAAAAACCAACCTGTTACTATCATAGCAGAAACATTTTTAATCCCGAATTTTTTTTGGAAAATGTTAATATATTGTTGCAATTACCAATCTATCTTTTTAAAATAGTCACGATGTTTTGATGCACAGGCTGTACATCCCAACCCGTCATTAACGTTGGTTGGTGTCCTATCAAAATAATTAGTACAATAAAAGCTCGCACATTGAAACATATACAATTTATTTTCATTATCATAATCAAAGTCAAATAAATCTATACCCCATTTATTTGGACCTTTGTAATAGCCGTTTAAATCAAAATAAAAATGTATTACATTATCTCTAGCACAAGCTCCATACATAATTCCATCAGAAGTTTCAATCATTCTGTTGTTATACAACGGATGTAAGCAGCAGCTTACAGGGCAATAATGTATTTCTGTAGTAGAATTTTTTATAGAAGTGAAATATGGTTTTAATTCAGCGGGAGTCTGTACGATGTTTCCTTTGAGATATTTGAGTAAATAATCCCTAAGAACAATATCATCATTAAAATGATAAGGATTTGTCAAAATATTATTTTCGTCAATTTGCCATAATTTTATTGTTTGGAATAATACGGATTTAGCTTTTTTGAATTTAGTTTCTAAAACAAATTTTTCATAATTTTTAACTAACGTCGGAATAGTCAAAGCGGCAACAATTCCTATAATCCCGAGGGTGATAAGAACCTCAGCTAACGTGAAAGCGGCACAACGATTTTTGTCAAACATACTTACGTGCGTAGCACCTTCGGCTAAAGCCTCAGGATGACGTATAGAAGGCAAACCTAATGTGTCTACGTGCGTAGCACCGCTCCGCTCAGGATGACGTGTTGTGTGGAATAAGTTCATTAAAAACTTATTTTGGCATAATGCCCTGGTAACTTTATTAAAATAATTTTTACGTCCAAAGTTACGTGTTGTGTGGAATAAACTTCCAAAAACAGCCAAAAAGGCACTAGTCAAGCGTGCCATAGGGGGGGGGCGACTATCTTATCCGCTTTTATTTCAATAGTTTTCATCTCTTAACTCCTTTTTCCTTAATTAAATATTATTTCCTATAATTTGTCAAGCTTTAAAAAAACTGATTGTTGAAAAAGTTTTACTTAAAGTTCAACAGTTCTGAAAACCATATAATATTTATGAGCACCCCAATAGACAACAAGTGATAAAAAATTGTTATCTAAATCAGTTGCTTCAAGATATGTTTGAGGGGCTGGTTTTCGTTTTGCTTTCGGGAAAGTTCTTCCAACCCAATCAAGAGTTTTTAAATGTACTTTTTGCGACCATGTAAGTTTTGGTTTTGGTAAATTTTCGTCATAGAAAAATTCAGGAGTCACATCTCTTTCATAAACAGGGATTATATATTTAATTTTTCCCTGTTCTTTAAATAACATATACCATTTGCCTTCGTGTTCACGTGGTGTTAGAAGATAATATCCTGGCTGAATCGTAATAGTTTTGAAAAATAGCGGACTTGTAAGTCTAAACAGCGGATAAGGCGACCAGCTTGTGTCTTTCATATCATAATATTCACCGGGGTCAATGCCGTGGACATATGAATGCGTCGGAACGTCCAAATCACGGTAAACTTGTTCATAATCAACATCTTTTGCCGTAACCGCCGCTGCACAAAATATAAAAAATAATGTTATTAATATTTTTTTCATAACTTTATTTTAATAAATTTTTATATAAAATCAATCAGTTAAAAAAAGTAGAGTTATAAATAACAATATAATTTTTTTCGATTTCTTTTTGGAAAGATTCGGGCAATTGATTAAATTCATGTATATCAACGATAAATGGGATATTACTGTCAGAGATGAGATTTTTTAATTCAAAAATAGTTTTGTCTTTAGCATTGAAATTTTTAACCACCAAATCCAAATCACTGCCTTGATGTGCTTCATTCTTTATTCTGCTTCCGTAAGCCCAAATTTCGGCATTTGGACAATAGCTGTCAAAAATATCTGTCAGCATTTTGAAATATTCAGGTTTTATAAATAATTCAGCCATTATTTATAATATCCTTAAGATGATATACATCTTTTATAAAAGACTCCATTAATTTTAGGGTTTCTTCAGCAAAAGCTCTGCCGTAATCGTGAGCAGTATTATTACGGTTATCACGATACATAAACCAGCGTATTACTTCGTCTTCTTCTAAGATAGAGTGTTTATTAGCTTGCCGGAATAAATCTTTAAAAGATAAAGCATCAACGGATTTTTTACTTGAAAAAAACGGAAGCAGGTATTTTCTTAAAAGTTTTCCGCTTTGATCCAATGTGATTTCAAAGCTTTTTACCAAAGAATTACGGTACATTTCATAGTCAATAGAGCCTTCTTCAACCGTTTTTATCATTTGGTATGATTTTTCAAGAGTTTCAATACATCTTTCAAGATACTCGGTATTCATTCAGCACCCCGTTAAATATCTGCTAATTTGGTGTAATAATCATTAGCACGTTCAAATTTATGAGCTGCATTAAACAATTTAGCTTCTTGCATTTGCGGGGCAAGAATTTGTAATCCGATTGGCATACCGTCTTTATCAAATCCTGCCGGAACGCTTAATCCCGGAATACCTGCAAGGTTTGCACTGATTGTCGCAATATCAGTCAAATACATTGCCAAAGGATCATTGGATTTTGCACCCAATTCAAATGCAGTATTCGGGCATGTTGGTGAAATTAATATATCAGCTTTTTTAAATGCTTCAATAAAGTCACGAGTTACAAGAGCTCTCATTTGTTGAGCTTTTTTGTAATAAGCATCATAGTAACCTGAGCTTAATGCATAAGTTCCGAGCATTATACGGCGTTTAACTTCAGGGCCGAAGCCTTCCGCACGGGTTTTGGTATACATTTCCATTAAATTTTTCGCATCAGGTGTTCTGTAACCGTATCTGACACCGTCAAAGCGTGCCAAATTTGATGAACATTCTGCCGTTGCAAGTATGTAATAAATTCCGATTGAGTGTTTTAAATTAGGCAGAGAAATTTCAACAATTTCAGCCCCTAATTTTTTGTAGCATTCAATGGCATTTTCAACAGCTTTTTGAACATCTTCGGACAAACCTTCCGACATAAGTTCTTTTATAACACCGACTTTTAAGCCTTTTATGTCGTTATTGAGGCTTTTTGAGTATTGTTCTTTAGGTATATTCAGAGATGTTGAATCTTTAGGGTCATAACCTGAAATAACTTCCAAAAGATTTGCAGCATCTTCAACCGTTCTTGCAAAAGGTCCGATTTGATCAAGTGAAGATGCAAAGGCGATAAGTCCGTATCTTGAAACACGTCCGTAAGTAGGTTTCATACCGACGATTCCGCAAAATGATGCCGGTAAACGGATTGAACCGCCTGTATCAGAACCGAGCGACAAAGTGACTTCGCACGCTGCAACGCTTGCAGCGGAACCGCCTGAGGATCCTCCGGGAACTTTATTTAAATCCCACGGGTTGTGAACTTTTTTAAATGCTGAGTTTTCGTTTGATGAACCCATTGCAAATTCGTCCAGGTTAGCTTTACCTAGAATAGGAACAAGATTATCAAGTAATTTTTGAGTTATTGTTGCATTGTAAGGCGATACAAAGTTTTCCAAAATTTTGCTTGAGGCGGTTGTTCTTGAACCGATTAAATTCATGTTATCTTTTAATGCCAAAGGAATACCTGCCAAAAGCGGCAATTCTTCGCCATGTGCTATTTTTTCATCTACTTTTTTTGCTGTTTCAAGTGCTGTTTCTTCTGTTAGCGAATTAAATGCACCTAATTTTTCGTCAATTTTTTTTATTCTGTCCAAAGCTGCTTTGGTAAGTTCAACAGCAGAAATTTCTTTATTCATCAAGGCTTGGGATTGTTCTTTTGCCGTTTTTTTCAAAAGCTCGTTCATATTTTCTCCTTAAAAGCTATCTTATACGATAATTGTATGATAAAAATATATGCTTGTAAATAGAATTTATTTCCAATGGGGTTAAAATTTTCGGAATTTTCAAAATTTCTAGAAGATGAGTCAGGAACGGATTTTAAGCTTATAAATGAATAATTGAAAAGGACTATTAAGCCTATTTTGCAAAAGTTTTGGCGATTTTGGAATGCAGTTTGTTTGCTTTAGCCAAATATTCCGTTAATTTTTCATAATTATCATTTTTTTCACCGTACGGTACTTTCATTTCCATTAAAGCATCAATGCTTTTGTTTATTTCAGAAAGCTGTGCAAGCGAATCCCCCAAAAATACTATAGAGTTGAATTTTTTGGATACTTTCGCCAAAACTTTTCTTGAAAAAAATGTTTGAGCTTTTTTTATCAACGGAATTTCAATAATTTCACCGGTCAGGCTCTTTTTTGTGCCGGTTGCATTTTGTCTGTTTAATTCAATTAATTCCTGTTCAAGACGCTGTTTTTTTACTCTAAGACTTAAAACTTCCGTTTGTGTACCGTACAATTCCGCATTTCTTATTTTTCCGTTTATATCGGTTAGGGCTTTTTGTTTTTCATTGATTTTAAACTCTAAAGACAATTTTTGATCAGGCATTGTTTTATTGTTTAAGATAGTCGAATCGTATCCGTTCAGGCGGTTTTGGTTAGGATTTGTCGATTTGGGTTCTTCTGTTAGATTGTTTGAACCCGTAAAAGGATTTTGCTGAACCGATTGTATTGGATTTACATTGAAAAAGTTTTCGTTGTTATTCATACCCTAATTGTACGATAAAAATATGAAATTTTTCACATTCAAAAAGAGGAAATTATTCAATAGTAAAGACTTTTTTGTAATAAAGTGCAGCACCCCAAATTGTTAAAACAATATTAGGCATCCAAGCTGCTAAAAATGGTGATAGGGTTCCGGCTTCGCCAAATGATATGGAAAGAGCTCTTATTAAATAATATACAAATATGATTAAAATACTGAATAAAAACCCACGGTTATAACGTACCCTTGGCGGTGTAATCGCTAACGGTACACCGATTAAAACAAGAGCAATTGTTGTTATTGGCAGTGCAATTTTATCAAAGAGTTCAATTACTATGACACGTTTTTGTTCAGGTTGTATATTTGTTGTTGCAAGATATTTCAAAAGTTTTGTAAAATTCATTTCTTTGGCAACATTTTTATTTAACTCTTTTGTCATATCAAGTCCGAATTTGATTTTGGAATCATCAAATAGAGTAGTGTTTAAAACTTTACCTTCGTTATCAACCGTATATAAAGCACCCTTTTCAAAGTTCCATCCTTCAGGTGATGTTTTGCCTTCACGTGCTTGTAAAACTTGTATAGTACCTTCTTTTGAGGTGTCCAAAACTGTTATATTATACAAAACTTTGTCTTTGCAGTAACCTACGTAAAATAATCTTTTTAAGAAACCGCCGTCACCGAGTTCTTTAAATACAAAATTTTGTTTTCCGTCAGGTATATTTTTTTGTCCTAATGCCCATAAAGCCAAATCTTTTGATTGCTTAGTCATAACAGGTACAATACTTTCGTTGATAAAAAAACTGAATAATGACATTAATATAGCAAATATAAAAATAGGTTTTGCTATACGGTTTAGACCAATGCCGCAGGCTCGCATAACAGTAATTTCGGATTTGAGGCTCAATCCGTTTAAAGTCATTACAGTTGAAAGTAAAACTCCCATAGGTATAGTCATAACAACGACAGACGGTAAATTAAGTATTATCATCATCAATGCGACGTTAAACGGTATCCCAAATAGTGAAATCTGTTTTATAAGTGTTATAAATGTGTCGGATGCAAAAATTATTGATGTGAATACACATACTCCCATCAAAAACATTTCAATAATCTGTTTGAGGATATATGTATCAAGTAAAGTTATATTTTTTATTTTGTTGACCAAGCTATTCAACATATAGTTATTTTATTCTAAAAAATCAATTTAGGCAAATCAGAATTTTAACAAAACTTTTAATGTTTCTTTTTGTTTATTTGCTTCAAAAGCTTCAATAGCCTTGTCAACCGGATATTCAGCCGAAATTAGCGGTGTGAAGTCAATTTTATGGGATTTTAACAGCCTTAAAGCTGCACCGAATTGTCCGCAGCGTGAGCCTAAAACAGTTATTTCATCAATAACAATCGGGGCTAAGTTGAATTCTTTTGATGCTGCAACAGTACTTTTTAAAACAAGAGTTCCTCTTGGTTTTGTCAGAGCCATAGCTGTTTCAAACCCTGATATAGAGCCTGTAGCTTCTACAACTACATCATATTTCTTTTCAATTTCAAAATTTTCAAGTAAAGAAGTTTCAACACCCTGAGCTTTTGCGATATCAAGTTTGTTTTGGTGTTTTCCGACTAAAATAACATCAATATTTTGTGCATTTAAAGTTAATGCCGTAATAAGTCCGAGTTTGCCGTCACCTAAGACGACTGTTTTTTCAAACGGTTTTATGTGAAGCTGTTCGGTTATTTCGCATGCAGCAGCTAAAGGCTCTACAAAAACCGCCTGTTTATCATCAACATTATTTGGAACTTCAAATAAAACTTCCAAAGGCATTGTGAAATACTCGGCAAAACAGCCGTCTTTTCTCCAAATACCCAATGTATGACGTCCGGGACAATGGCGATATAATTTTTCGGCACAATACGGACAGTTTGGATCTTTGCAGCCGTAACTTATTTCCGAAACAACTCGTTTGCCTAAAAGAGATTGATCAGGGTCGTTAATTTCTTCAACAATTCCTACTGCTTCATGACCCAAAATTCCTGAATAACCCATATAACCTTTTGTTATCTCATAATCCGTGTTGCAAATTCCGGCTAATGTCACCCGTATTAAAGCTTCACCCTTTTGCGGTACGGGTTTTTTATAATCGTTTACTAATTTTAGTTCTTTATCAAATACTACAGCTTTCATTTTTTATACTCCTTATGAGTAAAATTTTAGCATAAAAAAATCGTTATTGTTTTTTTAAATTTAGAAGGCGAGAATATTAAGTGATTTTGGTATAATTGAAGCGATGTTTACCTGTTTTTGTATAAAAACAGATAATTCTTGCGGCATTGCAAATGTTTTAGATTTTCATGTCTTTGGCAGATTTTTAAAATAGTCTTTTTGAGTTAGGGCATATATTGCACAACCATAGCCATTAAGATCTGAAGTTGAATTTTTATCACAAATTTCTCTGACCATTGTGTCTTTTGTCCTCATCAAATTACCGGAAGCATCAACTTTGAAAACAAATACATCATGTCCAAATCTATTTGGACCTTTCATAAATCCATTCACATCAATTCCAATTAAAAAATATCCAACGACTTCAGCTTGCGAACCCTGTTCAAACATTAAAGTGGTTCCATCCTTTAAAATTAAAGCACCGTCATCCATAAAACCAAAATTTATAGAGCTGCCTGTATAAGATTTATATAAAGTCATGTTATATACATTATCTTCACTCGGTGAATAAGTTATACAGCCCTTAGTGTTTATATTGACATTCCCGCAATCTTTTATAACATTAAAATAGGATTTAAAATAATCAGAAAATGCGTATCTTGGCAAATTTTTAGGAGTCAAAGCCACACCCTTATCTCTGTACATCATCATAAGTGCCTGCGAAAGCTGTGAGTATTGTTTTTTAAACTGACTTTCTAAAACTGCCGTTTGATATTTATATATAAGTGAAGGGATAGTCAAAGCCGCAACGACACCAATAATCCCGAGGGTAATTAGAACCTCTGCCAAAGTGAATGCAGCATGATGATTGTTGTTAGACATACTTACGTGCGTAGCACCTTCGGCGAGGGTGAAAGCGGCACGATGATTGTTGTCAAACGTACCTACGTGCGTAGCACCTTCGGC
>CALVCA010000009.1 GCA_944325895.1 Candidatus Gastranaerophilales bacterium | reverse complement strand
TCATCGCCGTCATTTGTTCTTAATTTATATTCATTACCATAAACATCTGTCAATACGGCATCTCTTGTAAACATTCCGCTTTCTTCTTTAACACTCCATTGTTGCTTGTTAGCATTAGTGTTTAAAGTTGTTACATTTTTGTTTTGATTATTGTTTACAGACGTTTCTTCTTCTGTTTCAGAAGTTTTTGGTGTTGTTGGAGTGGTGCTTTGCTCTACAGTGCCGTCAGGTTTTTTTACTGCCTGAGCCATTACAGCAAGTGCATCACCCAAGTCTGTTATGGTATCAAAATATGCCGGATTTTCTTCACCTTTTTGTATTTTAAATTTTAAATTATTGTCATCTTCCGGGTCATTAACCAGGGTTACTGTAACACCCTCCGGTAATTGTGCATTTTTCTTATAATCTTCTAAGAACGCATTAAGTTCTTCTTGTAATTCTCTTACAGCAGCTTCTTGTTCTGCTTTAGCTCTTATTTGTGCAATTTCTTCCGCATTGGGATTTTTTGATGCATTTTTATTTACCAGTGCATCCATCATTGCATCAAATGTATTGTATTCGGTTACTTTACCTTCGCCGTCTTTAGCGTAATATTTTCCGTCAATTTCTTCAAATGTATATTCAGGGAACAGATTACGTAATTGTGAAAACTGATCTTTTTCTTCTGTCTGTTGTGTATTGCCCAGCATGTTCATTGTCGGCATACCGCCCATTGTCGGCATTCCGGACATATTCATCATTGGCATGCTTGTCATACCCATCATTGGCATCCCGCCTATCATAGGCATACCGCCAAAAAATCCGCCCATCATCGGCATTCGGCTAAATGATGCCAGCAAACCGCCGACAAATCCACCGCCAAAGGCTCCCCAAAATCCTCCGCTGCCTCCGTGATGGCAGTGCGGCATCATTCTGCTTTGTTGGTAAATATTAATCGTTGTCTGCGGTGGTCTAAACCAAGGTCTGTAAATTCCGGGCATTTTTATACTCCTCTGTTTATTATTTATATATATAAAGTATATATTATTTATTTAATTGTCTGTTTTTATTATTTTTTTAATATTTTGTTACAATTATGTTGGTGTAAAGTCCTCAAATGTTTGGTGCTCATCAAAATAAGCTTTTGCTTGTTCTGCTTTTTCTTGTGTATCATATATTTCTTTAGTTGCACCATTAACACGTACTTGCCACTTGTCACCTACTGATGTAACTCTTGCAACTGTATATTTACTACCATTTTTGAAATTAGTGTTGTCATGTTTTGGCACAGCCGGATTTTCTTTTAACGTAATTTCTTTACCGTCTATTACAAATTCGTCAGGTAGTTCAATTGTTTGTCCCGGGTAAAATACTATACCTTCAGTTTTTTGAATTTCTAAGGCTTTTGCTCTATCATCAATATTTGAATTATGAACAGCAAGTTCTCGTGCTACATCTAATATGTCTACTCCTTCAGGAATATCATATTTTGCTGAAGTAATATTATACCACGTATTACCTTCTACAATTTGATAAGTTGTATTCCCTGGTACATGTTCAATTGTAGCTTCTAATCTTGCTCCGGCATCACCGTCATCATCAGTATCATTATCTGCATCATCATCTGCGTCAACTTCTATCTCATCGTCACCTAACTCTTCTGTCGGCTTAAAACTATAGTCATCATATTTATATACTGAGGGCTTTACCTCAGGTTTTTGCTCGGGTGTAAATGTTGATAACAATGACTGTACAAGGCTCATTAAACCGCCTGCTGCAAATGTACCCCAAAATACACCGTTGTTCGCCTTTGGTGCTGCCGGACGGTTTACATAATAATTTCGAGTTATGTTTACTGTATAATTAGTTTGTTTTGGAAAGCTTATACTGCTTCTTATGGTCATAATTATACTCCTCGCTAAATATATAAAATATATATTCAATATATAATTGCTATATATTTTATAATTTGTAAAATTTCTTTACAATTTGGGGTATACTTTATATATTCCCCGTAACAGACTTTAATTAACCATTTTTAATCCTGATTTGTGCTATAATATCTTTATGTTTACACCGTATTTATTTTTATTGCCTGCTGCTACAGTACTTTTAATATTCTTTTTTATTCCGTTTTTTCATACAATAGTTTTGAGTTTTTCGGATTATTCAAACAGTATTTATTCCGCTGTCTTTTGCGGATTTGATAATTATATTGAACTTTTGAAAAATCCAGTTTTTTACAAAGTACTTTTAAATACTTTTATTTATTTGGCTGTTGCGGTCCCAATACTCGCTGTTGTGCCGTTGTTTTTAGCTGTTTTGTTAAATCAAAAACTCCGTGGTATTACTTTGTATAAAATTTTAATATATTTGCCTGTTATTGTTTCTATTGTTGTTGCGGCAATTGCATTCAAGTGGCTTTATGCAGATCAGGGAATTTTAAATTACATTGTTACATCATTAGGTTTTAATTCAGTCGGATGGCTTACTGATCCTAATTGGGCTTTGTATTCCGTTATAATCGTTACCATTTGGAAAGGAATCGGATATTACATGATGATATACCTTTCTGCATTGATGAGTGTGCCTAAAGAATTGTATGAAGCATGCGATATCGACGGGGCAGGTTTTTTAACCAAGCATTTGACGGTTACAATTCCGCATATCATGCCTGTAATTGCTCTTATCGTTACTATAAGTTCAATTTCGGCAATGAAAGTCTTTGCTGAAATTTATGTTATGACAAAAGGCGGACCGCTCAATGCCAGTAAAACCATTGTATATTATATCTATGAACGTGCATTTGAAAACCTGGATTTAGGTTATGCCTCCGCTATGGCGGTTGTACTTTTATTAATTGTTATGCTTTTTTCTTTAATTAATATTTTGTGTTTTGAAAGGAAAAAATATCAGTTATGAAAAACGGTAAATTATTTTCTCATTTAATTTTGATTTTGATATCCTTATTATCAATATTTCCGTTTTTATGGCTTATATCTACGTCTTTGAAAGGTGCCGGCGAAAATATTTTTGCTTATCCGCCGGTTTTCATCCCTTCGGATTTTACTTTTGAAAATTATGCGGGTGTTTGGAAAAGAGTTAATCTTTTAGGGTATTTTATTAACAGTATGATTGTTGCTGCAGGCACTGTCTTATTAAATCTTATTCTGTCTTCGCTCGCCGCTTATCCCCTTGCAAGAATGGAATTTAAAGGTAAAAAAATTATATTTTTTGCAATTCTTGCAACAATTATGATTCCGTTTCAAGCTATTATGCTGCCCGTTTATCTTATAACTATAAAATTACATCTTACTGATAATGTTAATAATCTCGCCGGATATATCGGACTTATTATGCCTTTTGCCGTTAGTGCTTTCGGCATATTTTTAATGCGTCAGGCTTTTTTAACCATCCCTAAAGAAATGGAAGAAGCCGCTATTATTGATGGATGTAATGCTTTTCAGGTGTTTTGGAAAGTCCTTTTGCCTATGGTTAAACCCTCTTTGGCTGTTTTAGCTATTTTTACTTTTATTGGTTCCTGGGGTGAATTCTTGTGGCCGAGTATTGTACTTACCAAAGAAAGTTTGTATACTCTCCCTGTCGGTGTTAATAATCTTCAAGGCATGTTCAGTGCTAACTGGAGATATATTGCTGCAGGTTCTATTATTTCTATTGTCCCGATTATTGTATTCTTTTTATCCATGCAAAAATATTTTATCTCCGGCGAAAATGAAGGTGCTGTCAAAGGTTAATCCTCTTTAAACAGCTCTATTGATCCGCAGGTTTGAAAATTCTTTAAAATCGCTTTATCAAGTTCATCCGATGCGACAATTTTGCCGTGAAGATATGTTATACCGGATTTTCCAACATCATCATCTTTATTTATCCTGTCAAGTAAGTATTTTTTCTCCGTATCCGATAATATCGTCCTTGTAACTTCATTCATTACGTCAAAAATATATCTTTGTCTGTTTGTCGCCCCGTCAGTTTCGGTTATTAAGGCTGTTGCTTTCTCTAATTCATCCAGTGATTCTTTATAATACTTCATGTGCCTTAATAAAATCGCTAAATTGTAATGTGCTTCATAATTCATTGGTGCTATTGATATTGCCTTACAGTAAGTCAGACCTGCATTATTATAATCGCCTAATAAGTGGTAGGTTAATGCCAAATTGTATCTCGGATCGTAATCTTTTTTCAAAATTTTGACAGCGTTTTTATATGCTTCAAGTGCCTTTCTTAAATATTCCCGCTGCAAAAAAATATCGTCACCGGTATATAATGATTTTTGTCTGTATGCCAGCCCCATATTGTAATAGGCAAGACCTTTATTTATTTTATAACTTTTTCTGTTGCTATATACAAAAGGTATTGAAATTAAATGCCTTTTAGTCTTTATAATCTCATTATATTGCTCTATTGCTCCGTCAAAATCACCAAGCTTTTCTGCCGACACAATCCCGTAATTCATTCGGGCTATCATCATTTTAGGGTTATATCTTATTGCCTGCTCATATGCATCTACAGCAGAAAAATAATCTTCAAATACGACATAAATGTTTCCTAAATTAAACCATGCACTGTAATGTTCAGGATAAAGCTTTAATGCCGTGTTGTATTCATCTATTGCACGCTGCAGCTTTAATTTGGAAAATGCTTTATCCCCTTTATATATGTAATACATGCTGCATAATTTATCGTACTGCTTTAAAAACCATTCCTGATTAAAAAATACTATTATACCGATTAAAATGGTTATTATAAATATAAATAATTTATAGACTCTTATTTTTAGCATTCCATTATAAATCATACTATTTTACATTGTTAATGGCAAATTTGTAAATCTTTAAGATTTTTGTTAAGAAATGTTAAACAATAATGTTCTCTTAAGCAATTTTGATATTTAAAAATTGTTTATATAAGTAAGGTAGGAAAATTGGAAGGTTAGAAATTATGTCAGTAAATGGTTTGGGTATGTATAATCCAATGTACAGCAGCTACATTAATAATGCTTTTTTAAGCAATATGTACGATACCGATTATATGGGAATGAACGGCAGTATCTTCGGAATGATGCCTTTTACTCCGTCATTTACAGGTTTAAATTATGATGCATATTTTAATAATATGAAAGATTATTTGAATTTTACATCTGATTATAATCTTCAAATGGTTGAAAATCAAAGAAAAAATGAATTGAGAATTAATGCGGTTGATGAAGGCATAAGAAACGCTGCAGCTGTATTAAATGAAAAAATAGCAGGTAATGAACAAGAACAGGTTGTCGGTGCATTCCAAAATTTGGTTAATGCGGTGGCAGCTAAATATCCCGGTGAAAATGAAAGAAATATTATAAATCGTGCTAAAGCAACGTATCAATCGCTTTATAATACAAGTTTAACGGATGATATCAGAGCAAAAGGCCGTGATTCCTTTACTCAAGGTTTATTCCAGGTGTTGACTTTCGGTGTGGCTAACAATGTTACTGCTGAAGAAAATATCTCGACATTATCAGGTCAGCCTGAATCAAAAAGCTCTAAAATCCGTAAAGGTTTAGGTCGTGGTCTAGGCGGTGCTATACTCGGCGGCGGTGCTGTCCTTGCAGCTAGTCAATTAAAATGGCTGAAATGCCTGAAAGGTAAATGGGCTGTTTTAGGTATGATTGCAGGCGGTATAATCGCAGGTGTTTCAGGTTCTAAAAAAGAAAATTAATACCCCCTTAATGTAAATATGTGTGTAAGTGTATGGCTGATTTTATCAGCCTTTTTTTTGCAAAAAAATCCCCGAAGCAAAGGAGTAAAGCCCGGGGTACCAGTAAAAGAGACATCACTAACATTATGTATCATGTTTTTTTTATGTCAAATTGTTGCCTTGAATTTTTTAGTATATAATTTTGTTATGAAAAAAATTTTTTTAACTTTGTTAATATTCGCAATTGCCGGCATGTGTTTTGCTAATGAATTGGATGATAAAATTAAAATCCTTTATGCAGGTAATAACATTAAAGAAGCATTTACTTTGTTATTAAGCATCCCTGAAGATCAAAGAAATGCACAACACTGGCTTTTGATGGGAAATATTTTGCAGGATGAAGGTAAAAATGATGATGCTGTTTTTATGTACAACAGAGCTATCTCCGCTGATCCGAAATATTATAAAGCTTATTATAACTTAGGTAATATATATATGATTCAAAATAAACCAAATATGGCTGTTCAGCAGTTTAAAAAAGCGGTTAAATATAATCCTGAATTTGCTTACGGATATTACAATTTGGGATGTGCTTATCTTAAAGCGGGTAAGCCTAAAGCTGCTAAATGGGAATTTTATAAAGCTATTGATTTAAATAATCAAGAAGCTGATTTTTACTATAATTTAGCATATACATTTAAAATTCTTAATAAAGAAAAACAGGCAAAAGAATATTTGGATATTTACAATAAACTTATAGAACGGGGAAATTAATGAAAGGTATAATTTTTGACTTTAACGGTACACTTTTTTGGGATTCACAATTGCATTTGGATGCGTGGCGAGAATATTCAAAAAGGTTGAGGGATGTACCATTTTCTGATGAAGAAATGCTTAAATATATGTTCGGCAGAACAAATGCTGATATAATTAAATATGCAATAGGAAAAGAGCCTGAGCCTGAATTAGTCGAAAAAATTGCCGCAGAAAAAGAAGAATATTACAGAAATATGTGCCGTGATATGAAACTTGCCCCCGGTGCAGAAGAATTTTTGGATTTTTTAAAAGAAAATAATATACCTCGTACCATTGCTACCATGTCTGAATGGTCTAATGTAGAATTTTATATCAAAAATTTTAATCTTGAAAAATGGTTTGATTTGGACAAAATCGTCTATTCAAACGGTATAATCCCAGGTAAACCCGCTCCCGATATTTATCTTATTGCAGCTAAAAATATTAATCTTGAACCGTCGGATTGTGTTGTTATTGAAGATGCTCTATCAGGTATTGAAGCTGCCATAAATGCCGGTATCGGTATGGTTATGGCAATTGCGTCAAGAGAACCCGCAGATTTTTATAAAAATATTGTTGGAGTTAATAAAATAATTACAAATTTTAGTCAATTAGACAAAAACATTTTTGATGTTTCGTGTGAAAATTACAATTGTTAAAATTTATAAAGTTCATGGCAAAAATATTTATCAGTATTTTTATATAGACAAATGAGAGTTCTACCCGTAAAATTTAATCAAAAAATGGCTCGTTCGCTGGAAAAATTTTCAGATCAAGGCGGCGAGAAAATCGCTAATTATATTAATGCTGCTGGTAAATTTGCTATTGCTCCTTTGATGATTTTGTATAACCCGTTTACCAAAGAATCTAAAGAAAATAAAAAGTGGGCAGCTATAAAACAGCCTGTTGAAGCTGTTATTAGTATTTTAGCACAATTAGCGTCTTTGAATGTATTGTATAAAGTTGTGGATAAATTTGCTCAAAAAGGAAAGTTAAAGTTTAAAATTGTTGAAGATGCTATAAAAGATCATTCAAAAATTCCTGCATCAATTATGCAAACCACCGGTAATAATGTCGAAAAAGCACTAAAGCTGCTTGATGAAACCTGCGTTGGTATTGTAAAGGACAGATTGGGTACGATGCTGACTATTGCAATGTTTGTACCTGTTTTGGCTCTTTCTAACAGATTATTCCCGAAAATTGCCGATTTATTAGTAAAGGATGATAAAGATGATTAAACCGATTACTCAATCAAAAATCATAAATAATCATCTGAAGCGGGTTATCTCTGACGATGCGTTTGCCGCTAAGACAATTGTTGTTTGTTCTGTCTTAAAAGATGTTTTTGCATATTCAGTTCGATATGAAACAACAATGAAAAATAAAAAAATTCCGGAAAAAAGACGTCCGTTCGTTGCGGCTATGGACTTGGCATCAGGTATTGTCACTGCAATTGCCCAAATTGCTGTCGGGTTTGCTATTGCAAATCCTAAATTTCAAAATAAATTGTGGAATAAATTGTTTAAAGGTGTTCAATTTAAAAATATAGGATTGGCTAAAAAAAGTTTTGCAACCATTGTCGCTTTGATTGGCTCCGGTGTTATAACCGAACGGGTATTAGTCCCCCTAATTGCTACACCTGTTGCTGCAAGTATTGAAAAAAGATTTTTTAAACACGAACCTAAAACTACCTATAGCAATTATCCTTTTAATACTCAAAAAAATTCCGTATTTAAAAGATTTACTAAATTATCTGTAAATCAAAATGCAGGTGAAAAATAAATATAAATTTTTGTAAATTTACTAGCAAAAAATTTTTTGTTTGAGTTTAAATATGTATGAAAGGGGTATAATTTTGAGGATTTCACCTGTACATGTTTATTCACAGGCTAATTCATTTCAAGCTCGTGTTGAAAACAGACACTATAAAGAAAAAAACTGCGATATTTATCAGGAATTAAAAGATGATTTTTTAGTATATGAACGCAGAGAATTATATCATGATAATGTTCGTCTAACGATCGTAAAAGAATTTACGGATGATGGTCAATTAAAAACAATTTATGAAGAAAAGATTACTACTTTTGAAGTGTAAAAGAAAGGATGTTTTATGAAAATTTTACCAGTTACCACAAATTGCCACTGTGCAAAATGCACTAATTTTTCCTCAAACAAAGACAGTGTTCAAAACTTTAACTACACCGACGGAAATGTTGACGTGTTTGTAAAAAGCAAAAATGGTGTAGTCGTCGAACGTGTTCGTAAGGAACATTCTGAAAATCCGACCTGGTTTGAAAAAGAAAGTTTCTATGACAATGGTAAAATAAGATCTCATTATTTTGAAGAAGAAACCGAAGGTGTACCCGATTCAGTTTTAAGAATGTATAATGAAAACAGTGACAGAATACACGACAGTGAAGAACTTGATCCGGAAGATTTATAAAACAACATACAATTCACCGCTCGGTTTATTAATTTTAGAAAGTGACGGTGTATGTCTAACCGGTTTACGTCCCGGTGATGATGTTATTCATGACGATTGCATTGAAATTTTTACTGAAACAAAAAACTGGTTAGATAAATATTTTTCAAATAAAAAACCAAACATAAGTGAACTTAAACTAAAACCTGACGGGACCTCCTTTCGTCAGGTTGTTTGGGATATTTTATGCTCCATTCCTTACGGTACAACTATTTCTTATGGCGAAGTTGCTGATATTACGGCAAAAAAATTGAATAAAACAAAAATGTCTGCAAGAGCTGTCGGAAATGCAATCGGACATAACCCTATAATGATTATTATCCCCTGCCATAGAGTAATTGGCAAGAATGGAAAGCTGACAGGTTATGCGTGGGGATTAGATTTAAAAGCAAAACTATTGGAATTAGAAAAAAATGTTTAAAATTAAAAATTTTATATCACCAACTATAAAATTCCCATATAATATGGTCAGAGGTACTGTCGAAGGTCGTAATTTCAAAGCTGCACATTATGCGGAAGAATTTTTTATACTCCTGGATAGCAGATGTCAAAATGGAAAATGCACAGTTGAAGATTTTAAAAATATCTTAGATTTTACGATGTTTCCGCATAAGGTTAATTACAAAATCCTGCCGGAACAAAACCCTAATTATTCAGGAAGTTTTGTTAATGAATTTCAATTTAAGAAAACCGGTAAAGACAATTTTGTAGTTAATCATATTGGATATAAAATTTTGGTTAAGCAGGATGATGACGGTAAAATTAGTAAATACACCGCATTGCATGAAACCAGGCATATGTTTGATAGAATTTTTAACCCTAAATATAATATTTATCGTAATGGTAAGTTGTTAAATAATGTTAAATTAATTGATACAGCTGCTGAATTAAAAAATATATTATCTGCTAAAGTTGATATGCCAATGAATGAAGTAAAACAAAAATCGGATAAATTGTTAAAGCAATTAACACCGGAAATTGCGGTAGATTTGCTTCAAAAGCTGCGATATTGTCTGAAATCCGAACACAATGCTTATAATCAGGTAGTAAAATACTTTTTAAAAAATAGAAAATTAAAAGATGCATTCAATTTAAAAATACATTTGATTAAGAATATTCATATAAAATCAAAAATAAAATATGCTGAAAAAGAATTGGCAAAGTATTTAAAACTATGCAGAAATTCTGATTAAAGAATTTAGTTTTAAAATAGTTCAATTTCCCGTAGTTTTTATGTAAAAATAAGAAACACAAAACTAAAAAGATCTGATATTTTATGGGGTAGATGATAGGACTTTGTTCGAACTCTTAAAGCTTTACACCCGATTTTATGTTCTTATAAACTAATATTACTTCATATCGAAATAGAAAATTTTATCAATGGGGTTGAAAAATAGAAAAAGATAATTTATAATAAAAACACAGGGTGATAGTTTGTCAGACTATCGGGAACTCTGTAGAGGTCTAACGGTTCTTATTCTTAGGAATAAGAACCGTTTTTAATATGCACAAAATCAAAAGGATTAAAAATATACTCAAATTGAAATCGCTCATATCAACCTCCTTTCTAGTCGGGGCTAACCCGAGGTCTACAATGATATTGCCGGTTAGTTTCCTTTAGAAAAGAGTTCCTTTTACCCTGTGTTTATATTTTCAATGTTCATGTTGATTTATTTACAAATACAATTATATATCAATTATGAAATATATTAAAGAATTCGTAATTGACGGAGTACCTGTTAAAATACGAAGATACAACAAGCAAAAATGAAAAAATATGCTTATTATTTGAAGCACAACTTTAAAGGAAAAAATTGAATTCGAATCCCAACAAGCAGAATCTATGTTATCAAAACGTAAAATGCATAAGGGTTAAGGTTTTCAAGGTAATTTAAATTTTTAAATTATGGAATTTTGTTCGAACTGTTGAAACACAGATATAGCAATAAAAAAGACCCAAAAGGGTCTATTCTTAAAAAATGGGCGTCTGTTGGGATTCTCTTGACCTGTTTGCGTTAAACGTGTCTACGTGTTTTGCTTCAAAGAATTACGTTCTTTTTTGCAAAAGCACTCTGCTCACAGGTCGCTCGAACCTAAACCAAGCTCCGCTTGGTGGTTCTCATCTCTATCTACAAACCTCATAATAAAATCGGTCATAACAAAATGTTATAACCGATTTTATGGGGCGTCTGATGGGATTCGAACCCATGCATATCGGAACCACAATCCGAGGTCTTAACCGCTTGACGACAGACGCCATCTTCATAATTATTTTATCATAAAAATATTTTTTGTCTATATATTAAAAATGAAAGGATTTAATTATGAGTACTGTAGAACCAATCAGAAATTTAAAGGATTTAAGAAAAATTGAAAAAATATTATCACCAAATAAAAGAGATTTGCTTCTTTTTACGCTGGGAATAAATTGCGGGCTCAGAATTTCAGATATTCTAGCTCTTGATGTCGGTGATGTAAAAAATAAAAATTATATTCAAATTATTGAAACTAAAACAAAAAAATTAAAAAAATTCCCTATAAATTCAAAACTCAAGCCGTTGTTAAAAGAATTTACTCTAAAAAGATCCTTGGATGAGCCTCTTTTTATTACAAAATTCGGAAACAGGTTAAGCCGTGTAACTGCATATTATATTATTCGTGATGCATGTAAGGTCATAATCTCTGATGAAAAATTCGGCACTCATACTATGAGGAAAACTTTCGGCTATCATCATTATAAAAAATATAAAGATATTGCTATGCTACAAAAAATTTTCAATCATTCAAGCCCATTTATTACGCTTAAATACATTGGTATAGAGCAAGAACAAATCTATAAAAGCTATTTGGATTTTATTCTATAACATTTTGTATGAAATGTATAGAAATTTCAATTACCATTATAATACAAATATTTATTAATATTAATATTAATTTTATCATACGCTACAGGTTTGATTTCATTGCGTCCAATACATTTCATACATAATGTATAGGATATTACATTTTATCATGAGGTTGTTGCTATGAAATTTTTATCAAAGTCTGTTATTTTTTTATTTTTGTATGATTTTGTAGTTTTAAGTTGTGCTACTGTTTTTTGGTATTCTTATTTTAAGATGCCGGAAGGTTTTTTGTGGCTTACATATATTGCTGTCATAACCTGCGGACTTGCTACTTTATTTTTGAAAGATAACTATAAAATCAGAGAATTCAATATTACAGCAAAAAATATTTATTTGCTTTTTGAGGCGTGTATTTTTACGCTACTGCCGGCAGCTTTGATATTATATTTTTTAAAGACAAATTTTATATTATTTATTTTATTTGATTTATTCACTATATGGGGATTTTTATTATTATACAGAATAATTTTTCATTATTATTTGTTTAATTTAAAAAAAATAAAAAACGTATTAATAATTGGCAGCGGCAATTTATCCGACGTTATTACGGAATTAATAAATGAAAAATATGCTCTAAAAATGCAAGTTATTGAAAATTTTGAATATATAAATTGCAATAATGATTATGAAACGGTTAATAACAGAATAGATGAATTACGCAATAAAATTAAAGATTTAAACATTGATATTATAATAACAGCCAATGACAAACCTTTTGATGAACTTTTTGCATTGTCGTTGTTGTCAAATAATGTTATTCCGAGGCATGTCAGAGTGTATAGGATGTATGATTTTTATGAACTTGTCACAAGAAAATATTATATTGATGAGAATACAATTAGTGAATTTATTTACTATTTTCAAACGCATAATTCAAAGCTTTATAATTTTTTTAAACGAATTTTTGATATAATTGCAGCTTTAATTATATTAACGGTTACATTGCCTATAACAGGCTATATCGCATTAAGGGTCAAATTAACAGACGGCAAATCGCCTGTGTTTACTCAGGAAAGGGTCGGAAAAAACGGAAAAATATTTAATGCATATAAATTAAGAACAATGTACGCAAACGATTTTATTCCGAATGATGATAAAAAAGTCGGTTATGTTGAAAATCAGGAAGAAGATGACCGTGTAATCCCGTTTTGTAGATTTGTAAGAAAAGCACGTTTTGATGAAATTTTTCAGATGATAAACATACTAAAAGGTGAAATGTCAATAGTAGGACCAAGAGCAGAATGGACAAAAGTTGCAGAAATATACTCTAAAGAAATTCCGGGATATACCCTTAGAATGCTTGTTGATACTGCCTGGACCGGTTGGGCACAAATTAATCAGGGGTATTGTTTTGCATCTGACAATGAAGCTATAAAACTTCAATATGATTTGTATTATATAAAACACAGGAATTTGCTTTGGGATTTGAGTATTCTTGTTAAAGCAATATTTTTAGCACTTGGAGGCAGACATGCATAATGTTCTGTTAACCGGAGGCTGCGGTTTTATCGGAAAATATACAGCTCTTGAATTAATAAAAAATAATTTTAATGTAATAATTGCTGACAGAAAAATAACGTCGCAAATTCCTTCTGTATTATATTACAATATTGATGTTGCAACCTCTGAACTTGCGGATGTTTTTGAAAATAATAAAATTGATTATGTTATTCATTTGGCTGCATTGCCATCGGTGTCTGCTGCAATTGAAAATCCGCTTCAGGACTGTCATGATAATTATCAAGCAACCGTAAATGTCTGCTATTTAGCCAAAAAATATAATGTAAAAAAGATTGTATTTTCTTCAACGGCTGCGGTGTATGCAAATCCTAAATATTTACCGGTTGATGAAAATCATCCGGTGTCGTTTTTGTCACCTTATGCGATAACTAAAAATGCTTCTGAAAATTTTATTAAATACTGCGGCATTAATTATATAATTTTTCGGTATGCAAATGTTTACGGAAGCGGTCAGGACGCTTTTGGAGAAGCAGGCGTTGTCGCAAAGTTTTTTGAATTAATGTCACATAATAAACAGGTAAAAATTCACGGTAACGGTGAACAGTACAGAGATTTTATTTCTGTATCTGATATCGCAAAAGTGAATGTATTAGCTTTGACAAAAGATATTAATAATCAAATTATAAATGTTTCAACAAATAAAAAAACTTCGATAAATGAATTGTTTGATGTTTTAAAATGCGAATTGAATTATAAACTTGCTCCCCTGTATGTTGATGCAAGACCTGGTGACATAGAAAAATCAATTTTAGATAACAAAAAGTTGATTTCTTTATTTGGATACACACCTCAAACAGATGTTAAAAACGGTATAAAAGAGATGGCTATAAAAAAAGAGGCTTTTTAAAGCCTCTTAACTTATTCTTTGAAACATATAACCTATCCCACGGGCTGTTAATATTAATTCGGGATTTGCAGGGTCAGCTTCAAGCTTTGAGCGTAATCTTGAAATATGAACATCAACAACACGTGTATCTATTCTGTGATCAGGCGGATATGCCCAAACATGCTGCAATATTTCATTTCTTGAAAATGCTTGTCCGGAATTGTTAACCAGCAATTCCAGTAAGCTGAATTCCATACCGGTTAGTCTGATACGTTCATTTTTTCTGAATACCTGACGACGTGCCGTATCAATTTTTATATTACCGGTAGTAATCACATTTTTGGTAACTTTGCCTGTAGGTGTTACGGTTTCACGATTGTTTGTACGTCTTAAAACAGCTTTTACACGAGCTTCAAGTTCTTTTGGACTGAACGGTTTTATTACGTAATCATCAGCACCCAGTTCAAGACCGGTAATTCTTTCCGAAACATCACCCAATGCTGTAAGAATAATAATTGGTACATCTGATGTTCTTCTGATTTCTCTTGTTACACCATAACCGTCCATTTTAGGCATCATAACATCTAATACTACTAAATCAGGATTGTATTTGTTAAATGCATTAACGGCTTCCTCACCATCCTGTGCGGTATACACATCATAGCCAGCCATTTTCAATCTAGTTTCCAAGATACGTCTTATACTAGCTTCATCATCAGCTAAAAGAATACGTTGACGATCTTCTGTTTCATTTGGAATTTCAGCGTTTTCTGTCATAGTCTTTTCCTTATAAAAATTACACCATTAAAATATATTACAAATTATTGATTTATTTATATTTTTATAACGATATATTAACCTAAGTAAAGAAAAATTGCAAGTACTTTTTATAAAAATTATGATTGAGTTTCAACTATTTTTTTGAATTTTTCTAAATCTTCAACCGTATCAATACCGACAGGTATGAAATCAACAACACTTGTTTTAATTTTCATACCATATTGTAATGCCCTTAACTGTTCCAAACTTTCTGAAAGTTCAAGGCTTGTTTGCGGTAATGAAGTCATTTTAGCAAGAGCTTCTCTTTTGTAGCCGTATATTCCCAAATGCCCATAGAAAGTTGCATGTCCTTCATTTCTTTCAAACGGAATTTTTGATCTTGAAAAATACATTGCATAACCATTATTATCAACAACACATTTAACCAAATTAGGGTTTTCAATATCTTTTTTATCTTTTAACACTCTTACAAGAGTTGATATATCAGCATTTTTATCTTCAATAATGTTTTTAATAACTTCATCAATGCTTTCGGGTTTTATCAGGGGTTCATCACCTTGCAGGTTGACGATATGAGTAATTTCAGGGTGTCTGTCAACAACTTCCATAATCCTTTCACTGCCGCAGTTATGCGTTTCAGATGTCATTTCTGCTTCAGCACCAAACAAAAGACATGTCTGCAGAATTTCTTCGTTGTCAGTTGCAATGATTACCCTGTCAGCTAATGTCGCCTTAACAGCTTTTTCAAATACCCATTGTATTATGGGCTTTCCGTTAACTTCTATCAAAGGTTTACCTTTCAGTCTGCTGGAACCGTATCTTGCAGGTATAATAATGGCAGTTGTCATACTTTTCTCCTTACGCTTAATGCTGTCCACTGATTTTGATGAGTTTCTTCAATTAGTGTTAAGCCGCATTTTTCTATAGCATCCAAAACAATTTGTTTTTTTTCATCTAGTATACCGCTCAAAACTAAAATACCTTCAGGTTTGAGCAGATTTTTTAAGTTGTTCATAATATCCGCTAAAACATTATGCAGAATATTTGCTAATACCAAATCAAATTTATTGTTAATTTTATCGGCGGTATTCAATTCAAAAACACACTGAACATTGTTTTTAAGTGCATTTTGTTTTGCAACGTCAATTACCGTTTCATCATTATCGCATCCGTAAACATAATCAGCACCGAATTTTTTTGCACAAATGGCAAGAATACCTGATCCTGTCCCTATATCAGCGACGCTAACCCCTTTTTGGGTGTGTTTTTCAATGGCTCTCATACAAAGTTGAGTTGTAGGATGTGTTCCTGTGCCAAAAGCACAACCCGGCTCAAGTTTGATTATAATTTCATCCTGTTTTGGAACATAATCAATCCAGTCAGGAACAACAACAATTTTATCGCTTACGTGAGTAACATCCCATTGTTCTTTCCATTTTTCAGACCAATCTTTGTTTTCTTTTTTTTCAATAATAAAATTAAAACTACCGATTTCTTGTTCTGAAAGCCCGCGTTCTTTTAAAACATTTCTTTGTTTTTTTAAGATATTTTCAATATCAATGACATTTTCGGTTAAAAAGACCTTTAGTGTGCCTTCGGTAGTTGATATAAGTTCAAGGTCTTTATATGTTTCTTCAGCTAAAATAACACCTTCACAGGGCAGATTTTCAAAACAAAAATCACTCATAATATCAGCTAAATTCGGGTTAATGTTTATAGATAGTTCATAATAACATGATTTTAGCATGTCAAAAATGCACCCATATTTCTGAATTTTTCATAACGTTGACTACGCAGTTCTTCAGACGACATTTTATCCAGTTCATCCAAACAGGAAAGGACAGTTTGTTTTAAATTTAAAGCTGCCGCATCGTAGTCAGTATGAGCACCGCCAACAGGTTCTTTTATTTCGCCGTCAATAATATTAAATTTTAATAAGTCGGTTGCAGTTATTTTAAGAGCATCCGCAGCTTCATTATTTTTTGAAGCATCACGCCATAAAATAGAGGCACAGCCTTCGGGAGAAATAACCGTATAATAAGCATGTTCAAGTAAAAATACTTTATTGGCAACAGCAAGCCCTAAAGCACCGCCCGAACAGCCTTCACCGGAAATTATCGCAATAACCGGAACCTTTAGTTTTGCCATTTCCCGTAAGTTTACGGCAATAGCAGAACCTTGACCTTTTTCTTCCGCACTGATACCGGGATATGCTCCGGGAGTATCTATTATCGTTATTATAGGAATATTAAATTTATCAGCATGTTTAAATAATCTTAAAGCTTTTCTGTATCCTTCGGGCTGCGGCATACCGAAATTGTATTCTAAATTTTCTTTTGTAGATTTCCCTTTCATTGTACCGATAATCATAACCGGTCGACCGTTCAGTTTGGCTAAACCGCCAATAATTGCTCTATCATCCATGCCTTCTCTGTCACCGTGAAGTTCAACAAAATCTTCACAAATTCTTTCTACAAAATCCAAAAAATTCGGTCTTTCAGGATGTCTTGCGATTTGCATTTTTTGAGAAGGCTTAAGATTTGAATACAATTCTTTTCTGTAATCATCTGCCTGTTGTTCAAAGGTTTCTATTTCTTTATTTAAATCCATGCCGGACTCCAAACTTATTTTTTTTAATTCTTCAATTTTTTCTTGAATTTCCATAATAGGTTTTTCAAAATCCAATACAGTAGTCATTACTTAACCTCTATTCATGCATTGACAAAACATTTGCCAACGTCTTTTTTAAATCCTTACGTGCTGAAACAATATCAACTTGACCATATTTTAACAGGTATTCAGCCGTTTGAAAGTCAGACGGCAATTTTTGTCTTATGGTTTGTTCAATTACTCGTCTGCCGGCAAAGCCAATTCTTGCACCTTGTTCAGCTATTATAATATCACCCAAAGTTCCAAAACTTGCTGTTACACCGCCAAATGTCGGTTCTGTTAAAAGGTTGATATACAATAAACCTTCTTCATCAAGCCTTGCACATGCACATGATGTTTTAGCCATTTGCATAAGACTCAGTGCACTTTCTTGCATTCTTGCACCGCCTGATGATGTTATTGCCAAAACAGGAAGCCTTAATTCTATTGCTTTTTCTATTATGCTTGCCACTTTTTCGCCGACAACGCTTCCCATAGAACCGCCCATAAAATCAAAATCCATAACGGCCACTGCTGTTTTGTGCCCGTCAATTGTTCCTATGCCTGTTATTACAGCATCATCAAGCCCTGTTTTTTCTTTAGCTTTTTCTAACCTTGTTTTATATGATTCCGTATCCACAAATTCCAAAGGATCTGTCGGCTTTATTTCACTGAACATTTCTTCGAATGATCCTTCATCAAACAACTGTTTAATACGGGTTTTAGCATTTATTCTGAAATGATAATCACAAACCGGACATACAAACATATTTTCTTCTATATCTGATTTTAATAATTGAGCTTCGCAGTGTACACATTTTGTCCATAAATCAGGATTTTCAACAACTGCAGCTTTTGCTTCTAATGCACGTCTTTGGATTTGTGCTTCTTTTCGTTTTTCAAACCAATCTTGAACTGTCATAATTATTTATCCCTCTCATTCATTATACATCAAAAAAATTTACTTATCAAATTAGTAGCAAATTTTTACATTTATAATTTTTATTTGAATATGAAAATTTTTAATACAAACTCTAACACTAATTTTCAACGTTTAAAGACGTATAATCAAAACGGTATAACTTTATTTGACAACTTTAGTTGCAGAACAAACGATTTAAAAAAATATTCGGTTGATATTTATGAACGAAATAATGATAACTATGATATAGTTGTATTTAATAAAAAACGGGAAGTGCCGGCAAAACTGGAATTTAAAATTTATGATGACAGTTTATTTATAAATGCGATGTCTACAGAAAAAATTCATCAGGGAAAAGGCCTCGGAACTATATTGCACCTGGCAAGCGTTATTGAAATGTTGGAAAATAACTTTAATGATGTCAAATTATTTTCTACAGCTCCGGCAATTACATTTCATTCTAAATTTGGTTTTTATCCAGCAGAAGACTGGTGTGAATGTTTATGTAAAAATGTGAAGAAAATTGCCGAATTAAAAGATCCAAAATGTTCACACTTATCGAAAAATGCAAAGTTACTACTCCAAATGGACATTCCGAGTTCGAAAAAGACGGTTATAGGCAATAGAATTATTTACGATTATTTAAACTATATCTTTAGTCTTAAAAATAATGCTGAATTACAAAAAGAGTTTGAATACGGAAGTGATATGAAGCTGAACAAATCTGACATTATTCAAGACAAAGATTATTATAACAAATTATTTGAGCAATACCATATTGATTATCAAATTTAAAGTTATTTGGTTTCAATAAAATTTGTGTTTGGTATGTATTCGGATTTATGTCCGTTAATTTCAATATTATTTATAATATTAGCACGTTTTTTTCTGAAAAGCATATCGACAAAAGCTTCTAAACGGGTGATAAATCCGGCTTCTCCGGTATGTTCATCTATTGTTAAGTTTAAAAGGGGTTTGTTAAATCTTTTTGCTTTTCTTGTAATTCTTTCTACCATCAAAGAATCAGGACCACAGCCAAAGGCAGTAAGAGTAATTATTCCATCTATGCGGTTGTCTTTCAGGTAATGTCCGGCACTGCCTGTCATGTCATATTCATTTGCCCAGTATTGTTCGTTTCCGAGTGAAACTATGCCGTCATCCAACTGTTCGTTTGATAACTGCAGCGACGTATATACTTTAACATCCATCGCTTCAAGCTTATCAAAGATTTTCATGCAGGTTCTTTCGTCATAAATATTATAACCGTGCGATATAAGTGCAATTGATATCGGATATTCTTTTGTTTGGTTTTCTATAAATACTTTGCCTTGCAAAGCATAGTTTATAGCTTTTTTGTAGCTCATACCCGATTTAACCATAATATGAAAATTATTGTAGCATTTCCAGCCGGCTTTTGATGCCTTTTTAATTAATTTTTCGTCAGTAATGCCGAACGGTTCTGCCATTTCTTTTAAAAAGTCATATAAACCGTGATTTTTTTCAGATTTATCAAGTGTAGCTTCAATAATTGTAAAATCACGTTTTACAACATTTCTTACTAAATCAGGCAGACCTCTTATTTTTGAACAATTATAAATTTTAGGAGCAATTGACTGTATTGACGGAACAAATATTTTATCAATACCTTTATCAATAAGATTTAGTATGTGACCTATGTAAACTTTTATCGGCAGACACGTTTCAGTTACAACTAAGGCTGATCCGTTAGACATGGTTTGTTTTGTCGTTACGTCTGATAAGACAATTTTTATCCCTAAATCCGTGAAAAAACCGTAATAGAAGGGATAGTTATTATAAAACGACATTGCCCTTGGTATACCTATTATTTTTTCCGATTTATTTTCCATACTAATTATAATAATACAATAATATTTTTTTTACTACAAGTTTAATATAAAAATTAACAATTTTGATGTATTATAAATATATGCCGCATTTTTTTATAAAATCTACAAGTATAAAAGATAATATAATTATTGATAAAGACAATTATAATCATATAGCCCGTGCTTTAAGAGCAAGACGCGGCGAAAAATTGTTATTTATTGACGAAAATCAAATTGAATACGAAACTGTTGTAGATAGTATAACAACAGATGAGGTTATTGCAAAAATTGAAAATAGTTATAAATCTTTTAGGCGGCTTGATTTTGGATTATATTTGGCACAAAGTCCGCTCAGAAGTGACGCTCAATCCTTCGTTATTGAAAAAGCTACGGAACTCGGTGTCAAAGGAATTTTTCCTGTCAGGACTGATTATTGTGCTCTTAGTGATGAAGTTATTAAAAAGAAAATTGTAAAATGGCAAAAAATTATGATTGAAGCTTCAAAGCAATGTGAAAGAGCCGACATCCCTACTTGTTTTGAGCCTGAAATACTTGAAAATTTAATTGATAAATTCGACAGAGTGATTGTTTTTTGTGAAAGAATTGCAAAAAAAACTTTGAAAGATATTGCTCCTTTGAAAAAAAATGATAATGTTTTAGTTATAATAGGACCGGAAGGCGGATTTTCCGACAGAGAATTTCAAATTTTTTCAAAAAAAGGTATTGATATGCTGACATTGGGAAATCTGATTTTAAAGGCTGAAACAGCGGTAACGGTTGCATTAGGTAATATTATTTATGAATATAATTCAAAAAATTGAAAATGATGAAATCTTAAATAAATTAAAAGAAAATTTTACAAATGATATCTATCTTGTCGGAGGTGCCGTAAGGGATTTATTTTTAGGTAAATTAACGTACGACAGGGATATTTTGGTGGAAGGAATTGATGCAAAAGAGTTCGCTTTAAAATGCTCGGAAATTTTTGATGCAAAATTTATTCCGCTTGATGAAATAAATAAAATTTACCGTTTAGTATTCAAGGATAAAATAAATTGTATTGATATTACAAATCCTTTAGATAATTCCTTGGAAAAAGATTTGAAACGCAGAGATTTAACGATTAATTCATTGGCTGTTAATCTAAATACTTTAAATCTTATTGATGTCACAGGCGGTGCTGATGATTTAAATAATAAAAAAATAAATATGATTTCCGAACAAAATTTTGTGGACGATCCGTTAAGGTTACTGAGGATTTTCAGGTTTCATGCCATTTTAGGTTTTGATATCGATAAAAAACTTTTTACTGTTATAAAAAAATATAAAAATTTAATTCATAAACCGGCTGTTGAACGTGTTCAATATGAGATTATGAAAATGTTTTCAGGTGATTATGTGTTTGAAACACTTTTATTGATGGATAATTGCGGTATGCTTGAAGAAATTTTTCCGTTTGTAAAAGAGCTGAAACTTGTGCCGCCAAATTCTCATCATCACTTGGATTTGTTTCACCATAGCGTTGAAGCCGTAAAACAGATAACCAAAATTTATTCAGAATCCGGTGATTTAGTTAAAAAGCATATGGATTCTGTTGATTTTGGCGGGTTTTCTAGATTGACTCACCTTAAACTTGCCGGTTTTATGCATGATATAGGAAAGTTTTCCACATGGACTATTGAAAATGACAGACACAGGTTTATTAAACACGATGATGTCGGGGCTAAAATGTCTGTTAATATATTGAAAAAGCTTAATTTTTCAAATAAGCAAATTAATTATATTTCTTCCATGATTAAGTTTCATATTTACCCGTCACAGGTAATGAGCGGTCAAGACGTAACAGAAAAAGTAATGATGCGTTATATAAGAAAAATGGACGATAACTGCATTGATAATATTATATTGGCTAAATCGGACAGATTGTCAGCACGAGGTCCGAAAATTACTGATGATGTCGTTCAAAATAATTTATCTTCGCTTAACAAACTTTTAGATTACTATTTAAATGTTAAAGATTCCCTTAAACCGCTTCCGAAACTTTTGGATGGTAATGATATTATTAAAATTTTAAATATAAAACCATCAAAACAGCTCGGTTTTATTCTTGAAAAATTACATGATGCTCAACTGAATGGTGATGTTATTTCTAAAGATGATGCAATTAATTTTGTGAAAAATTTGCAGATTGATTAAATTTCTTAACAAAAATTTACAATTATTTACAAAAATTTTAAGGGTAAAAAATACAATTTTTCACTCATTTAAAATACTCAGAAATTAGTTTTGTATTTGTTTTTTACAAAATTGAATAAATAATTTTATTTTAATAAAAAAAATCAAAATAGTATCTTTACATTGCCTTAATATTTAACAAATACATAGCAATTTTAGAAATTCACGGCTTTTAAATTTAGTGCATAGTTGTTATAATAACGCCATATGATAGATAGAATTAGTAGTGTAGAAAACAGAACAATTACCCCAAAAAGGGAAAATCAGCCTTCATTTAAAGGATTGGGCGATTTAGCTTTGCGTGGCATACAGGCTTGCGAAGAAATTCCTATGTTAAACGTATCCGTCCTGGATTTATCAACGGCAATTGTACCAAGAACAATAATTGAAACAAAAGAGTCAAATGTATATGCTGGTATGGAAGCATTCCGCCGTGAATCTTCAGGACTTGTTGTAAACTGTTTATTGCCGAGCTTTATAGTTATGGGCATTGCAGAACTTTTACAAAAATTTGGTGTTGTAAAAGGAATAAAAGGTATGTCAAATGTTTGGGCAAACGAAGAAACTTTAAAAATTGTCCAAAAATATTTGCAAAATGCAGAAGGTAAAGGTTCAAACAGGCTTGAAAAGGCTTTAAGCAGTTTTGTAAACGATTTGTCAGGTGTAGACGGTAAGAAGAAAGTCGCATTTAAAGACTTTGATTTATCGTCCCAAATAAGCAAAATATCTGAAGCAAATCTTGTTAAAAAGCCGAATAAAGTTGTTACCAAAGCTTATAAAGAAATTGCCGCAATAACTAATATGACGGAACACCTGGAACTTAACGGCAAAGTTCTTCCTAAAAATTTGAAAGGATTTTTGGAAGATTTCGTTAATGTTGACAGGGCTTTGACTAAAAACGGTGTTAAAACAACTGAGCAGTTTACTAAATTTGTAAACAAAGCGGTTAAGCTTGTTAATTGGAAAAGTTTTGCGGGACTCGGTATTATTATTCCGCTGGCTATTTCAATGCAGCCGATTAACAGATGGATTACGGCAAAGCATTCAGGTGTAAAAGGTGCTCCTATTTATAAGGACTTTGGTAAAGATAATGAACCAAAAGAACTTACTCCAAAAGAAAAAGCAGCATTATTAAAACAAAAATTTATTTCAGTAGGTTCTATGATAGGCGTAATGCTTATGTCTATGGGATTTAAATTACCCGGTAAGGAAATGTTGCAATTTAAAGGTATATTTCCGACAATGGATCAGGCAAGACTTATTTCAACGGCAACTTTTGCAAGTCGTATGATGGCATCTGAAGACAGAAACGAACTTAGAGAAGCTACTATCAGAGATATTGCAACGTTCTCCAGTTTGTATTTTCTCGGTGATTATGCTGCAAAAGGTGTGGCTACGCTTATTGAAAAATATTCAAAATGTGATGTGAAGTTATTAAACGATTTGAAGCCATTCAAACCAGGAGAAAAACCGAATTTATTGAAAAAACTAAAACACTGGGTAAAAGACGTAAGCCTCAAATCTTCCGATGAAGTTGCAACAAAATTTGCAAAAAATATGAGATCAGTTTGTCAACTTGGTAATTTAGCATTCTCATTATTGGCCTTAGGGGTATTCATTCCTCTATACACCCGAACACAAACTAATAAAAAACGTGAAGCCGAATTGAAAGCAAAAAATAGTTCGTTTGATGTTTCAAATACATTTATAAAAAATAATATAAAAAGCAGTTCACCAACATTTAAAGCATTTTTAAAATAGGAAATAAAATTTATGAAAATTCAAAATTCAAATTTACCCAACATTTACCAACAACGTACTCAAAACCAAAATTCATTTAGCGGTCTCGGATCAGGAGCTGTAAGTCTGTTAAGGTTTTTGGACACAAATCAGGCATGGGGTGCAACCGGCGTTGATTTTACCTGTATGGTTATGCCAAGAACTATAACTGATTTTTCAAGGGGTCCATTGGCAGGTATTGAAACATTTAGACGTGAAGCAAGCGGTACTGTAAACCATGCGGCAGTCGGATTAGTATACGGTCCTCTTGCCGGTATGCTTTTAGCTGCAGCTATTAATTCCAAATACGATATTAAAGCAAATAAAATTTTTGCAGGTTCCGATACTATTGACATGCTCGGTAAAATCCAACATGAAGTAACTAAATCCAATCCAAACGGCAATGTGGATGTGTATGCTTCACGTATTTCTCAAATTATAACTTCTCCTGACGGCAAAATGCTTTCAGAAAATGCTCAAAAAGATTTTGCACAAACTTTGGTCAAAGAAATTAAAAACCCGTCTAAAGACAACCGTGCAATGTTGAAAAATATTGTTTTGAGTGATTTTGGCAGAGAAGATATTATCCTTAAATCAGGTGAAAAGTCCATAAAAGCACGGTTAAATGATGTTGTTGCAAATATTTCATCAGTTTCTAAAAATTTCTTTAATAAAAATGTTATAAAATCGTTTAATGTTGAGTCTTTTGAAGATGTTAAGTTTGTAAAATCATTGAAACAACTCGGTTTAAGCCGTTCATTATTGGGACTCGGTATTGCCTCGGTCATTGGCTGTTGTATACAACCGTTTAATATTTATTTAACGAAAAAGAAAACCGGCAGTGACGGTTTTGTGGGTGTAGAAGGCAGAGAAAAAGATAAAACAAATAAATTTAAAGCCTTAAAAGCACTTGCTGCAGCAGCTTTTGGTACAATGTCATACGGATTGATTTGTAAATTTAAAGCAAAAGACTTTTTACCGAATATTCAATATAAAGGCATAACCCCGACATTAAATCAGTTTAAGCTTGTATATGGTCTAACAATTATGTCAAGACTTTTAGCTGCACGTGATAAAGATGAATTGCGGGAAGCAACGGTAAAAGATACTTTGGGATACTTAAGCTGGCTTGTATTCGGTAATTTTGTAGCTAAAGGTACATTGAAACTTTTGGATAAATCACTTGTCGGACGAAGCCGTGATGAGATATTATACGAAGCACTTCATAAAGCTGGTATTTCTACTGTAAAAGACGGTAAGGCATTATCCTTCAATAAACTTTTAAAACTGCTTCCAAAGAGTGATAAACTAACAAGAGTTAAATTACGTAATTTTAATATATCGCAGCTTGCAGGATACTTATTCTCAGGTTTAGTATTGGGAGTTGGTATCCCTAAGTTAAATATTCATATGACTAAAAAAAGCGATGAAAAACGTAAAGCAAGACTTGCGGCACAAAAAATGCCGGGAAATAGTAATTTAATGCTGGCACAGCCGAACATTGAATTTTTACGTAAACAAATGCCTAAGTATTTTGTGCGTTAGCACCCGATACAACCTCAATCAGCTCTTGAGTAATTGCTGTTTGACGGGTTTTGTTGTATTCAATGGATAAATCTCTCAGCATATTTTCGGCATTTGAAGTTGCAGCGGACATAGCAGTCATTCTTGATGCAAGTTCAGATGCTTGTGCTTCAAGTAATGCCTGATAGATTATGTTTGTAATATACATCGGAACAATTTTTTGCAAAATACTCGGCATATCAGGTTCAAATTCCATCAATGGGTCAACCAGCTGCTCCTTATTGTCCGGCTTTTGTACAGGAAGTACAATCCAATCTTCAACATAATAGCTCATCATGTTTTTAAACCGTGTTGTCACAATTTCAATTCTGTCAATCTTTTCTTCGACAAAGTACTTTGCAATGTCCTCTGTTATAATGTTTGCAGCCTCTGCAGACGGATTATTCGCTGCATTATAGTATTCGGCAACAATTTCACAATTTAAATCCTTGCATTTTTTTCTCAATACGGAAATGCCTTTTTGCCCGACTATAAATAATTTGCATTTTATACCTTTTTCAGCGTAATCTTCAATAAGCTTTAGAGTTTTTCTTATAATATTTGCATTATAAGCTCCTGCAAGCCCTTTATTCGAAGTTATAACAAGGATACCTGCCTCATTTATGTCACGCATTTTTAAAAGACTCGGATAATTATCTACCGAAGATTTTATATTTGGTCTGCAATCATTTATATTCCCGATAGAATTTAAAAGTTTCGAAAACATATTGTTTAATTCGGCAGTGAAAGGTCTTGAAGCTTTTACGCTATTTTCAGCACGTTTGACTTTAGCCGCCGCAACCATTTTCATCGCCCTTGTAATTTTTTTTGTGCTTTCTACGCTTTGTATTCTGTTTTTTATGTCTTTTAAATTTGCCATTTTATTACCTTAGAATGTTTTTTTAAAGTTTTCCAATGCTTCTTTTAAATTGTTTTTGTCGTCATCTGACAGTGCACTTCCGTTATTGAGTCTTTCAACCAGCTCGGACAAATTAGCATTCAAATGAACAAACCATTCTTTTTTAAATTTGCCTATATCGGCTGTTTTAATGTCATCAAGTATACCGTTATTAGCAGCAAATAAGATACTAACTTGTTCAGCTACGCTAAGCGGGTTATATTGAGGCTGTTTTAAAACTTCAGTTAATTTTTCACCACGCAGCAACTGATTTTTTGTCGCCTGATCCAAATCGGAAGCAAATTGTGCAAATGCTTCCAATTCTCTGTATTGAGCTAAATCAAGACGTAATTGACCTGCAACTTGCTTAATTGCTTTTGTTTGTGCTGCACCGCCGACACGTGATACAGATATACCTGCATTAATAGCCGGTCTTACACCTGCATTAAACAAACCTGATTCCAAGAAAATTTGACCGTCAGTAATAGAAATTACGTTTGTCGGGATGTATGCAGAAACATCACCTGCTTGAGTTTCAATGATAGGTAAAGCTGTCATACTGCCGCCGCCAAGGTCATCATTTAATTTAACCGCACGTTCAAGCAATCTTGAGTGAAGATAGAATACATCGCCCGGATAAGCTTCACGTCCCGGCGGTCTTTTAAGAAGCAAACTCATGGCACGATATGCTTGAGCGTGTTTTGATAAATCATCATAAACTATTAATACTGATTTACCTTGTTCCATAAATTCTTCGCCGATAGCAGCTCCGGCAAACGGTGCAATATATTGTAAAGGTGCCGATTCATCAGCAGTTGCCGATACAATTATTGTATAATCCATAGCTCCTCTGTCTTCAAGCGTTTTTGCAAGCTGTGCAACAGTTGATGCTTTTTGTCCTATGGCAACATATATGCAAATAACATCAGTATCTTTTTGGTTAATAATAGTATCAATTGCAATGGCAGTCTTACCGGTTTGTCTGTCACCGATAATAAGCTCACGTTGTCCTCTGCCTATAGGTGTTAATGCATCAATTGCCGTTAAACCGGTTTGCAGAGGCTGGTGAACTGATTTTCTTGCAACAATACCGGGAGCAACACGTTCAATAGGACGTGTTTTAGTGTATTCGTATTCACCTTTTCCGTCGATAGCTTTACCTGTCGGGTCTATTATTCTTCCGATAAGCCCGTTTCCTACAGGTACTGATGCTATTCTTCCGGTTGTTCTGACTGTCATACCTTCTTTTATCTGTGTGTAATCCCCTAATATTACAACACCTACGTTATCTTCATCAAGGTTCATTGTAATACCTAACGTGTCTTTCCCGTCATCAAATACTACAAGCTCACTTGACATTACATTTCTTAAACCGTAAATTCTTGCTATCCCGTCGCCTACTTCAAGTACGCTGCCTGTGTTTGCAACTTCTGTTTGTATTTCATAATTTTCAATCCGGTTCTTAATAATAGAACTGATTTCATCAGGTTGTATTAGTGTCATAAGTTCCCCTTTATAATATTTTTACTTAAATTTTCTAATTTGTTTTTTATACTCGTGTCAATTACATCATCATCAATTTTTATTACCAAACCGCCTATTATGGAGTCATCTTTTTGCCAATCTGCAATTATATTTTTTTGAAGTTTTTCCTGCAGTTTGGAAACTATTTTTGCTTTATATTCATCTGATAAATCTACTGCAGAAATTATTGTCACACATTTTAAATTTTGAATTTCATCATATTCTTTTTTGAATGCTTCAATAATTAAATCAAGTTCATCAAACCGTTTTTTTTCTGCAAGAATTTTTAAAAAATTTAAAATATCAGGTTTTACTTGAGATGTAAATACATCTTCAATAATTTCAATCTTTTTTTCGGAAGGAACCGCAGGTGTTAAAAGAATTTTCTTTAAATCATCAGAACTTTTTAATATTTGAAATATTGTATTTATATCTTCAAAAATTTCATTGTAAGAAAGTCTGCCGTCTTTTGCGGTTTCAATAAGTGCATCTGCATATATTTTAGCTGATTGTGTTATGTTTTTAATCATAGTTTTACCTTGTCTATTTCATTGATGCTGTCATCAATGAGTTTTTCATGCATATTGGCATCTAATTTTGATATAATATTTGATTTTGCAATCTCTATTGC
This sequence comes from Candidatus Gastranaerophilales bacterium, assembly GCA_944325895.1. Lineage (GTDB taxonomy): Bacteria > Cyanobacteriota > Vampirovibrionia > Gastranaerophilales > Gastranaerophilaceae > SIG32. The sequence goes on along the minus strand of CALVCA010000009.1, from coordinate 24,141 downwards.
TTTACTTACGGTATCTTGAGTAAGCTTGTTTGATAATCTTTTTTCTTCGGCAATAATTACTTTTTTAACATTATCTTCAATACGTTTTATGCTCTCATCAGTATTTTTTAAGATATTATCGGAAAGATTTTTAGCACTGATTTCAGCATTTGATAATTGATTTTTGATCTCTGCAGCAACACTGTCAGATTTGATTTTAGCAGATTTTAGTTCTTCGTCAGCTTTTAGTTTTTCGTGCTTTGCATTTTCTATGGTTGATGCTATGTCATTTTTTATTTTTTCTAAAATCCCCGGCAAATCAATTTTTGCAAAAACTACCGCTAAAATTATTACTAATATTGCAAAGTTAAATGTATTTGATTCTACAATTATGTTCCAAAAATCTGCCATTTTTTTATCCTAAAATTTTTGCTGTTATTGTTTGTGCTAAATCATTTACGGTTGCATTTAAATCAAGGCTGTCATTTTCTTGTTTTAGTGATTCTTTTTGTTTGTTTATTTCTGCAACGGAATCAGATTTAGCCTTTTGCGTCATCTCTTTTGATTTTAAATTAGCGTTTTCAACGCTGTCAGAAATTAGTTTTTTGCTGTCATTATAAGCTTTATTAAGCTTATCTTCTCTTTCTTTTAAAATATTTAAAGCTTCATCCTTGGAATTTTTTGCTTCATTTAAAGTATCATCAACAAGTTTTTCACGCTCTATGATAACATTGGTTAAAGGAGCGTAAAATATTTTGTTCATTAAAAAAACAAATACTAAAAAACTTATTGCTGATACTAAAAATGTTGCGTTAAATTCCATTTGGACCTCACATTAAACCTACTAATTTAGCAGCGATAACGAATGCATACAATGCACAAGCTTCAGATAATGCTGCACCGAGCAGGAAAAATCCGAATGCTTTACCTGAAACTTCCGGTTGTCTAGATATTGCATCCATCAAGCCCTTTGTTGCAAATCCAATACCTAACCCTGCACCGATTGCACCAAAACCAATTGCGACACCGCCGCCTAATTGTGCCAAATCAGAAATTGTTTTTAATTCTTCCATTTTTATCTCCTTATTTTTTAGTGTTCATCACCTGTAGCTGATGAAACATAAGCTATAGTCAACATCATAAACACTGTTGCCTGAATAAAAGCAACAAGTAATTCAAATAACATTATCGGCAGCGGAAGGAAATATGCAAATACTCCCAAAGCAACCGTAACAAGTATTTCGCCTGCAAATATGTTTGCAAAAAGACGGATTGCAAGACTTAAAGGTCTTGTTATCATTTCTAAAAGTTCTACCAAAAACATTATTATGCCGGTGAAACTGAATTCGTGCAAGAAAAATTTAGGACCTTTTTTCTTAATTCCCATGCCGACATAATAGATTAAAACTATAATTGCCATTGCTGCTGTCAAATTTAAATCATTAGTCGGTGATGCCAATTCGCCGCTTTTTAAATGTATAATTCTGAGCGGTAATTGCCCCATAAGATTAGCAATTAAGATAAATAAAAATAATGATGCAACAAGCGGAACATGCTTTCTGTTATCATTTGCAATCATTGTATCAAGTGTCCCCCAAAAAAATTTCATTAAACTTTCTGATACAGCTTGGATTTTTCCGGGGATTACAGAGAGTTTGCGTGTAGCTATAAAGGCAAATATCAAAATAACAGCCATTGCAAACCACATGGTAAATATTGTGTCCAGGTTAAACGATAAATTATGTCCCCCTATCACCGTATTATAAACCCAATGTCCACTCATAAATCTCTCCTTGCAAAATTTATTTTAACTCAAGAAAAAAAAATTAGCAAATATTTTGTGTTTATTATACAATTATTAATATAAATTAGAGGCAAAATGCAAATTTTAACCCTAAAAGAAGTAGATTCAACAAATTTTTATGCAAAAAATAACTTAGAGGCTTTATCTGATAAAACGATTATTCAGGCTTTAAGACAGACTTTTGGTCATGGTCGTTTTAGCAGAAAGTGGATTGATTTAGGCGGGGAAAATTTATACTTATCATTTGTCTTAAAACCATCAACTGATTTTTTGGAGAGTTATTCAAATTTAACGCAGTATTTATCGGTAGTTTTGTGTGAAGTCTTAGAAAATTACGGTTTAAAACCTTCTATAAAATGGCCTAATGATGTTTTAATAAACGATAAAAAAATTGCAGGAATATTATCTGAAACTGTAATGCAAGGAACTGAGTTAAAAGGCTTAATTTTAGGAATAGGTGTAAATTTAAATGTCGACAAAAAAGATATAAAAAAAGTAACTGATAAGGTTATTACAGCATTAAATTTAGAAATAAATGAAAAAGTTGACTTGCAAAATTTTACAAAAGATTTAGTTGCCAAATTTTTTGAAAAATATGATGAATTTTTACTAAACGGATTTAGAATTATAAAGCAAGATTATTTAAATTATGCAAATTTTTTAAATGAAAATGTCAAAGTCGAAACAATAAACGGTACTGTGAGCGGAATTGCTGCCTCCATTACTGATTGTGGAGAGTTAGTTTTGAAAAATAATGAAAAAGATTTAGTATTAACATCCGGAGATATTTTTATAATAGAAAGGGAATAACATGGGAAGAAAACTTATTAAAGTTATGGATACTTCATTCAGGGACGGATTTCAATCCGTATACGGAGCAAGAGTATTTGTAGATGATTTTATACCGGCATTGCAATCAGCTGTTGCAGCAGGATTGAAACATTTTGAAGTTGCAGGCGGTGCAAGATTTCAATCTCCGATTTTTTACTGTAATGAAAATGCTTTTGAAACCATGGATAAAATAAGAGCTGCTGTAGGTGATGAAATTAATTTGCAATCACTTGCACGAGGCGTTAATGTTGTAGGTTTGGATTCCCAGCCTCGTGACATTATAAATTTACATGCAAAAATGTTTAAAAAACACGGAATTACTACTGTCAGAAATTTTGATGCATTGAATGATGTTAATAATCTCATTTATTCAGGTCAATGCATAAAAGATAACGGCTTAAAACACGAAATTACAATTACGATGATGGAATTGCCTATCGGTTGTCACGGTGCCCATGATGTTGATTTTTATGAAAAAGTTTTAAGAAATATTTTAGATGCGGGAATACCGTTTGATTCTTTGGCATTTAAAGATGCCTCCGGCACTTCCGCACCTAAAAAAGTGTATGAAACTATTAAACGCACCCGTGAAATTTTAGGCGAAAATATGCATATAAGATTTCATTCACATGAAACAGCCGGTACAGGTTTAGCAGCTTATTTGGCTGCATTGGATGGCGGTGCTGACGGTATTGATTTGTCTATGAAACCTGTATCAGGCGGTACGGCTCAACCTGATATCGTTTCAATGTGGCATGCATTAAAAGGCAGTGATTTTGATTTGGGTATTGATATTGAAAAAATACTTGAAACAGAAGAAATATTTAAAGATTGTATGAAAGATTATTTTTTACCGCCTGAAGCTTTAGCGGTTAACCCTATGATTATTCAATCACCTTTACCGGGCGGAGCATTGACCGCAAATACTCAAATGCTCAGAGATAACGGTATTATGGATAAATATCCCGAAATTGTAACTGCTATGAAAGAGGTAGTTGAAAAAGGCGGTTTCGGTACTTCTGTGACACCTGTTTCCCAATTCTATTTTCAGCAGGCATTTAATAATGTAATGTTCGGCAAATGGAAAAAAATTGCTGAAGGTTACGGCAAAATGGTTTTAGGTTATTTCGGTAAAACTCCATGTGAGCCGGACAGTGAAGTTGTTAGGCTTGCTTCCGAACAATTAAAACTCCAGCCTACCGCCGAAGCAGTTGTTGATATCAACGATCGTGACCCAAATAAGGGAATTGAAGCTGCTAAGAAAATGTTGAAAGATGCAGAACTTGAAGAAACCGAGGAAAATATCTTTATTGCGGCAACCTGCAAAGAAAAAGGTATTTTGTTTCTTCAAGGCAAAGGTGTTATCGGTGTTCGAAAATGTGAACAGAAACCTGATGCTGCAGACGCTTATACTGTAACTGTGAACGGTAAAAAATATGCTGTTGCAATTGAAGGCGAGAAAGCGACAGTTAACGGAAAATTGTATGATTTCAATATTAAAGCTGGAATTGAAGCAAAACATACTTCAGGCGGTGAAGGCACTCCGGTTAAAGCTGCATTGCCGGGTACTATTTTAAAAGTACTGGTTGAAGAAGGCGATAATATTAATGAAGGAGATGTTATTGCAGTAATTGAAGCAATGAAAATGGAAACCGAAATTAAATCTCCTGTCGGCGGTACTGTTCAATCGGTTGAAATTGAAACAGGTAATCACGTTCAAACAGGTCAGGTTTTAGTCACCGTTGCATAATAGAAAAGGAATAGTAAAATGGATATATTAGAAAGTTTAACTAAATTATGGAGTTCAACCGGTATAGCAAATTTTATTCAGCCGGCAGATCCGAATATAACTGGCGGGGCTGAACAGTTTTTACATCAATTCGGTTCTCCTATTATGATTGCAGTTTGTTTATTCTTGCTTTGGCTGGGAATTAAAAAACAATTCGAACCCTTGTTATTGGTTCCTATTGCATTCGGCGGTTTGCTGTCAAATATACCTGTAGCAGATATTGCAGGCCCGAACGGTTTTTTAGGTATTATTTATGAAGCCGGTATTCATAGAGGTTTATTCCCGTTGATTATTTTTATGGGAGTTGGTGCTATGACGGATTTTGGACCTTTAATTGCAAACCCTAAAACTGCTTTATTAGGCGGTGCGGCACAATTCGGTATTTTTGGAGCTTTGTTGCTGGCACTTTGTGTGTTTGGTTTTACATTGCCTCAATCTGCGGCTATTGGTATTATTGGCGGTGCGGATGGTCCTACATCGATTTATGTCACTTCTAAATTAGCTCCTGAGTTATTGGGTGCCATTGCTGTTGCCGCTTATTCTTATATGGCACTTGTCCCCGTTATTCAACCGCCTATCATGAAGCTTCTGACAACTAAAGAAGAACGTAAAATTCAGATGTCTCAGCTTAGAAATGTCACAAAACGTGAAAAGATTGTTTTTCCTATTGTTGTTTTAGGACTTTGTATTATATTTTTGCCTGATGCGTGTCCTTTAATTGGGGCTTTGACTTTTGGTAATCTTTGTAAAGAATGCGGTGTGGTTGAAAGATTATCCGATACAATGCAAAACGCTTTGATTAATATAGTGACAATCTTTTTGGGGTTATCTGTCGGCTCTAAACTATCTTCCGATCAATTCCTTACAATGCAGACATTGTTTATTTTGGTATTAGGTGTGACTGCTTTTGCTCTTGCAACTGCAGGCGGTGTTATTTTTGCAAAAGTTATGAATTGGTTTGAGTATTTAATGAATAAATTGTTTAAAAAGCCTTTGAATCTTGTAAATCCGCTTATAGGTTCTGCAGGCGTTTCTGCGGTTCCGATGGCGGCAAGAGTCTCAAACAAGGTAGGGCTTGAAGCAAATGACCAAAATTATCTTTTAATGCACGCTATGGGACCGAATGTTGCCGGTGTTATCGGCTCAGCCGTTGCTGCAGGTATTCTGCTTTCTCTGTGCAATTAATACTTATATTGTTACATCCATTGTATCACCCAGTTTTTTAATTATGGGTGATACAAATTCCTGCAATTCTTTTTTAGTAGCATTTGGGTTCTTGTCGGTAAAATTTAATATTGAGTATGTTGCTTCTTGCAGCTGCGGATATTTATTTAAAAGTTTATCACCAATGATTTTTAAATAATATCTGTAACCGCCTTTGCCAAAACCTTTTAAAGGTTTATCCCATAATGAATCAATTACGGGTTTTAAATCGGATATCGATTCACGTTCTATTATTTTAAATGTCGTGGTTTCCAGTAATTTTACGGTGTTTAGTTTTGCTGTAAATTGAATATTTGATGTTTGCATATTATTACAAAACTCCAAAAAATTTTTTTTGCTTTTTTGTTTGTAATAAAATAATTTTATGAGTAATTTATATGCAAAATCGGGAGTAAATCTTTCACAAGCAGAGATGTTATGCAAAAAATTAGCAGACTTAGACACAAATTTTTCTGATTTTACAGGTCAAATTAATTTAAACAAAAACATAATTTTGGCATCTTGCGACGGAATTGGTTCAAAAATTATTCCGTTATATGAAAAAAAGTTATATAGAAATATAGCATTAGAGGTTGTGGCTGCTAATTTAAATGATTTAGCTACAAAAAATGCGATTGCACTTGCCTTTTATGATTATATAGCCGTACATACACTTGATAGTGATGCTGTTTTTACTATTATTTCCGAATTAAAAAATGTATTGGATGCATATAACTGTAAACTCCTTGGCGGCGAAACCTCTGAACTGCCGCATTTATTGAGAGAAAATGCCATTGATATATGCGGATTTGTTATTGGCTCCGGTAATAATTCATCTTCCAATATTTCTGACGGTGATATAGTTATTGCTTTAAAATCAAGCGGTGTTCATGCCAACGGATTTTCGCTTATCAGAAAATTTTATTGTGATGGAAAATTATCAGAGTCTGATTTTGAAAAATGTTTGGAACCGACATATATTTATTATGAATATATCAGAAAATTATGGGAGAATAATTTAATTAAATCAGCTGCAAATATTACAGGAGGCGGACTTTATTCTAATATTATACGAATTGTACCGAAAAATTTTGATTTACAATTAGATTATTCGAAATTACTCAAATCAGATATTTTTAAAAAATTGTATGATTTATGCGGAGCGGAAGTATATCAGGTTTTTAACTGCGGTGCTGGATTTTGTTTGATAGCGGATAAAAATAATTTTAGTGATATATTCAATATATGCAAAGAATTTGATCCGATAATTTTAGGAAAGGTTGTGGAAAAATGACAAAACACATTGCGGTAATGGGTTCCGGAAACGGCAGTAATTTTGAAGCTATTGCTGAATTTTTTAAAGATAAGGATGTTAATATTACCTGTCTTTCTGATAATTTAAATGCTTATATTTTAGAACGTGCTAAAAAAAGGGGTATTCCTAATCAATATTTGCCTTTTGAAGAAACTGCAGCATATTTTGGTGCAAATGATTTTGATTTAATTGTTTTAGCGGGTTATATGCGTATTTTGCCGGATGATGTACTTGAATTGGGAAAATTTATTAATATTCATCCGTCATTATTGCCGGCTTTTAAGGGAAAAGATGCGATTCAAAGAGCCTTTTTTGCAGGAGTAAAAGTCAGCGGGGTGACTGTTCACTGGGTTAATAATGAGCTTGACGGCGGAAAAATAATAGCTCAATATCCGATTTTAATCAGTAATGTGATGCATTTTGATGAATTTGAAAAAGAAATACATTCACTTGAACATCAGCTTTATCCGATAGTAATTGATAAACTTCTTAAAGATGAAGTATTTGATTTTTCCGATTTATTAAACTGCGGAGGGTGCAACGGGTGTCATTAAAAGTTTGTGTGATAGGTAACGGTGCAAGAGAAGAAGCTTTAAAAGAATTTATAAAAAGTTCTCCATTGTGTTGTGAAATTTTAAATTCGCCTGATGACAATCCCGATTTGATTATTTTTGGGCCGGAACAGCCTATTTGTGACGGGCTTGTAGATTTTTATCAGGCTAAGGGTATTAAATGTATCGGTGTGGATAAAAATTTTTCAAGACTTGAAAGCTCAAAACTTTTTGCTAAAAAATTTATGGCAGAACACGGGATTAAATGTGCAAAATTGCTGCCTGTTGAATCTGATTTGTTTCCTCAGGTAGTTAAAGCTGACGGTTTATGTAAAGGCAAAGGTGTAAAAGTCGTTTATAATCAGCAGGATAAAGATACATTCACAAAAAGCTTGAATATGCCTTATTTTATTGAAGAATATTTATCAGGCGATGAAATTTCTTTAATGTCCTATTTCAACGGTAAACGATTGGTAAATTTTTGCCCTGCACGTGATTTTAAAAGACTTACTAATGATTTGAATTCACCAAATACAGGCGGTATGGGGGCATTTTGTCCTGTTAATTTATCTTTAGAACAAACGGAAAAATTAGAATTATATTCTGCAAAATTGGAAGCTGCTCTTTTGAATTCCAGTGCAAATTTTTCAGGATTTATATATTCAGGGCTTATTTGGTCCCGTAATGATTGGTATGTATTGGAATATAATGTAAGATTAGGCGACCCTGAATGCCAGGTTATTTTAAATCATTTAAAAAATGATTTTTTGACAATCTTATTAAATAATGAAAAACCGGTTTATAAAAACGGCTATTCTGCGTGTTTGACTATTGCAGCAAAAGGATATCCCGAAAATCCGGTAAAAGGTGATGAGATTATTTTGCCAAATGATAAAAGAGTGAAAGTTTATTTTGCCGGAGTAAAACAAAATAACAATAAACTTTACTCAAATGGCGGCAGAGTGTTGTCAATTTGTGCTCACGGAGATAATCCGTTCGATATTCTGTATGATTATGCTGAAAAAATTCAAATGAAAAATAAATTTTTTAGAAAAGATATTAACATTTTTTAAAGATTTGTGTATAATAAAATTGTGCAAAAAAGAATGAGGGTTTTATATGTCAATTGATGATGCATTGGTTATGATTTTAGCAGGCGGCGAAGGTAAAAGACTTTATCCTTTAACACGAGATCGTGCAAAACCGGCTGTTCCTTTTGGGGGGAGATATAGAATTATCGATTTTGTTTTGAATAATTTTATTAATTCCGGCTTTTTTAAAATTAAAGTTTTAACACAGTATAAATCTGATTCATTAAATAAGCATATAACCAGGGGCTGGGCTCTGTCACCTTTTTTAAATCAATATGTTGATTTAGTACCCGCTCAAATGCGTACCGGAAACGATTGGTACAGAGGTACAGCTGATGCAATTTATCAAAATATGTTTCAAATTGAAGACGAAGCTCCTCATTATGTTTGTATTTTTGGAGGCGATCATATCTATAAAATGGATGTTTCGCAAATGCTTGATTTTCATAAAGCACGTTGTGCCGATTTATCTATTTCAGCTATACCTATACCCATAGAAGAAGCTTCTGAATTCGGTATTATGGAAGTTGACGAAAATTGGAAATTGGTCAATTTTGTCGAAAAACCGCAATATACGCCTAAATCTTTGCCTGGAAATCCGAACATGTGTCTTGCTTCCATGGGAAATTATATTTTTAATAAAGACATTCTTATGGATGCATTGATTCGTGATGATAAAATAGAAAATTCCAGCCACGATTTTGGCAAAAATGTCATTCCGATGCTTTTAAATGAAGGTAAAAATATATTTGTGTATAATTTTAATGATAATTCTTTTTCGGGTATGACAGACGGCGAAAGAGGGTACTGGAGAGATGTAGGCTGTGTCGATGCTTATTGGCAGGCTAATATGGATTTGTTGGAGTCTTCTCCTGAATTGAATTTATATTCAAGAGAGTGGCCGTTAAGAACTTTTAACCACAATTATCCGCCTGCAAAATTTATTTGGCAGGAAGGTGACAGAATCGGTATGGCAACAAATTCTATGGTATCTGAAGGCTGTATTGTTTCAGGCGGTATGTTATCGCATTGTGTTCTGTCGCCAAAGGTAAGAATTAACAGTTATTCTCAAGTAGTTGACAGTATTTTGATGGAAAATGTTGATGTGGGCAGATATTCCAAAATACGAAAAGCAATAATTGATAAAAATGTCCAAATTCCGCCTAATACGAGAATCGGTTACAGTTGGGAAGAAGACGTCAAACGTGGTTTTTTTGTATCTCCAGGCGGTGTTACTGTCGTACCTAAAGGTGCCATATTGTAAATAATTCTTAATAAAACCTCATTTTGACGCAATTATTCATTTTTATTTTCCTTATATAATTGGGTGATTTGTGTGCCAGGTATAAGTAGTGTCAAATTAAATACATTTACCCGCTGCCGTGATAAAGCAACGGAATTTGCTCTTGGATTAATCGGTACTAAAAAAAATCCTAATCCGACAATTAAAAGCGAAAAATTAAATCATACTATAGAATGGATAGGCAAAAATCTTTCTTCCGCTGAGAACCGTTTAATACTCGGTGCATCTGCTTTGTTGTCGCAGCCTTTTATTGATGCCGCAAATAAAGACGTAGATAAAGATACCAGAAAAATTTCAATCTGCAGGACTGTTGCCAAGATCATTGCAGGTACTTTAACAGGTTATACTATCCGTAAATTATGTATAAAATCTATTGATGCCTTTACAAAGTTACCTGAGCAAATCAAGCCCAATATGAAATTTAAGAAAATGAGAAAGGCTTTAACTCCAAACGGTGTAAAATCTGTTACTGATGAACTTGTCCAGTATAAAAATGCATTTGGTACTATTTTGGGACTTGTTGTTATGACCTTTACTAATTTTTTAATTGATGCACCTTTGACTAAATATCTGACAAATCTTTTTGCAAAAATAGGAGGAGTTAACAATGAACGCAATAAATAAACTCTTCTCTAAATCAAAAGATTTGATATTTACAAAATTCGGACCAAATCCTGCTAAAATGCTTATCGTTACAGGAGTTTTAGGCTGGGCATTGTCGTCTGCAGCACAGGTAGTTGCTATTTTGGTTAATGATAAAATTCCAAAAGAACAAAAAATGTTTTTGGTTCCGCAAGAAATCTGCGACGGTGCTATTAATGTTGCCTCTTTTTTCATTGTCACCAGTGCAATAAAACGTTTCGCATCAAAACTTGTTTCTACAGGTAAACTTGCCAATGTAAACATCAGAAAATTTTTAAACAAAAATCCGTTGATTGATAATGCGGGTAATAAAGTTATTGTCGGTAAAAATTTAAATATTGAAAATCTTCCTGACTATCACTTAATTAAAGATGATTATAAAAAATTTAAAAACGGTATAGACGTAGTTGGTATGACTGTCGGATCTATATTGTCCTGTAATATAATTACACCGTTATTGAGAAATAAGCTTGCGGCAAAACGCCAGCAAACTTATATTGCTAAAAACACTACTTACAAAGTCCCTAGAATTTCTATGGATGATTACAGAAATATTTCTGCTGCTAAGTTCGGCGGTTTAAAAATATAGCATTGTTATAAGACAGCATACTATAAGTATCAGCATTGCGGTAAATATCCCGATAATTTTGTATATAGGTGTCTTTTCAGGTTCGACTATGTCCATTTTATTTATTACTTGTCTTGAATAATCAGTCTTCCATTCTGAACGTGTTTTTTCAAATGAATTATGCAATAGCCTTTTGAATGTATACATATCCTCCAAATCCTTTCGTGCTAACGGATTTGTTATTGCTATTTTCTTTATGCGGACGCTGTCTTTTTCATCCAGCTCGTTGTCTATATATGCTGAAATATTATTTTTAAATTCTTTGTATTGTGTTGTTTGGTATTTTTCATTTTCATCTGTAAAAATTTTACTTATGACTTTTTGTGACTGCATATATATTTCACGGCATTTTGGACATTTGCGTAGATGATCTTCTACGTATGACTTCAATTTTTCATTCAGTTTGTCTTCTACATAAAAATTCATAAGTGCTATTACCTGATTACATGTTAATTCGTTTTGCATGTTCCTCCTATATATATGATTTTAAACCTGATTGTAATTTGTCACGTGCACGTGCTATACGTGATTTTACGGTACCGACATTTGTATTTGTCGCAAGTGCTATTTCTTCATAGCTTAATCCTTGTAATTCTCTTAAAATTATTGCTATTCTGTATTGTTCCGGCAAATCCTGTATTGCTTCTTTTATTATTTGCTCCAATTCGCCTGACAAACATTTTTCATGCGGTTTGCATTTTTTGTCTGTTATGTTATTTATATTTTCTTCCTGATCTATTGATATTGTATCCGGTCGTCTTTGGTGTTTTCTTAATTCATCATAAAAAATATTTGTTATAATCTGATTCAGCCAGCTTTTGAATGTTTTTGGATTTTTTAAGGTGTGTATTTTTTGTGCTATTTTATACAATGTGTCCTGCGTTAAATCAGCAACATTTTCCCGCTTTTTACTTAAATATGAAAAAGTTGCAAATATGTTTTTTTGTTCTCGTCTTAGCAGTTCTTCCAAAGCATTTAAGTCCTCTTTTTGTGACAGCACAACCAGTTCTTCTGTGGACATTTTTTTATATTGAAGCTTTGACATGGTTTCTCCTTACTCTAATGGTAAGTAATTTTGTTGCGGAATTACTCATACACCAGGATATATTCTTGTAACTATATTATTGATATTAAAATTCATCATGTTATTTTATTGCCTTTATATTCTTTTTTGCACTAGACAGTTATACATACTTGCATTTTTATCAATTGTTCATTAAAATATTAGTATATATGGATAAAGTACTTGAAAAGAAAATTGAAAAAGAATACAAGACAGGCAATGTAAAATCCGCTATTGAATTATGTCAAATCGGCTTGCAAAATGATCCGACTAATGCCGATTTACATGTCAGACTCGGTGATTTGTTTTTGGCATGGCATTTGGATATTTATAATTCCTGCCAGTATATTGATGAAGCTATTACCGAATACCAAAGAGCACTTGAAACTTATATTGATTCCGAAGGAATATATTATAAAATTGCAAAAGCACAGTATTATAAAGGTGATTTAGATAAGGCTATCAATTATCTTGATATGGCACTGGATAAAAATCCAAAGTCTGCTAAATCTTATTTTCTTTTAGCTGAAACCTATACTAAAAAAGCCAGATTTATTGAAGCTGCTTTGAGTGCTAAAAAGGCGGTAAAATATAAACCTTTAAGTAATTCTTGTGCTCATTATCTTTTATCTAATTTATATAAAATTTCTTCTTATAAATGCTTTAAAACTTCATTTAAGGCATATTTTGAATGGATTTTGTCGGTTCTTACTTTGCCGTTTGATATTCAAGCTTTAAAAAATGTAGCAAAATCCTTATCCTATATAAAATTTTTGCCTATGCTTATAAAGGGTTTTTTAAAGGTTCAGTCAAAAGGTTTGGTTGAAGCTGTAGATATTTATGCTTCAGCAATAGAAAAAGCCCCCGGATTTGTTCCTTTATACTGTTTATTAGGCGATATTTACCGTGCTATCGGTCAATTTGAAAATGCTATTACCGAATATAAAATGGCAATTTGGCTTGATAGTTTAAATATTTCAGCGTATAGACATCTTTGCCAGGCTTATGAAGAATTGGGTGATTTTGACAGTGCTGTTGAAATGTATAAAAAATTAATTTCTATAATGCCTAATGTCCCTGAATTTCATTCAAATCTCGCAAATATTTTATATATTAAAGGTGATACTGATGCTGCGGTTTCACATTTTCAAACAGCTGTTACTTTAAATCCGAATAAACAGTGGACAAGTGTTATCAACCAAACTCTCGGATATGTTTTTCAAGAAGCAAATTCAGATTTAAACGCCGCTATCAGCTCATACCAAAGTGCATATTTATTAACACCTGAAGATATTGATATATATATAAATTTAGGCAGTGCTTTTTATGATAAACAAGATTATGACAATGCTTTGGCTATATACAGAAATGCTCTCGATCTGCAGCCTGAAAATGCCAAAATTCATTGTAATTTGGGCTTTTTATACTGGGGAAAAGGCGATATCGATGAAGCAATTAAAGAATATGAGCTGGCTATTGAGTATGATCCTTTATACGATATTGCATATAACAATTTAGGGGTAATATATTTAGACGATCTTGGCAGAGTTCAGCAGGCAATGCAATTGTTTACGAAATCTGTTGAATGTAATCCCAATTATGCTTTGGCACATTTTAATTTGGCAAGATGCATTGCTCTTACAGGTGATAAAATCGAAGCTGCAAAGTTGTTTCAGATTGCTCAGGATATAAACAAAATTACTGGTGAAATTGATCCTCTGGATATTGCAGATAAAATAAATGCTTTATTTGATTAATTCATAAGCTTTGACCGGTAATGTGAAACCGAATGTTGAACCTTCATTTGGTTTTGAGTCTACAAATACTTTGCCGCCATGATGTTTCTCAATTGTCGTTTTGACCAAATGCAGCCCAAGTCCTGTCCCTTTTATTGTGTGAGTATTGTTTTCAACTCTGAAAAATCTGTCAAAAATTTTCTTTTGATATTCAGGAGCAATTCCGCAGCCTTCATCTTGTACTGTTACGGTAACTTCATTTTCCGATGATTTAAAGACTCGTACACGAATTTTTTTACCTTCAGGTGAATATTTTATAGCGTTTGACAAAAGATTTCTTAATGCTCGTTCTATACTGTCGTAATTAAATAAAACTTCCGGAATATTTTTATCTTTTGAAATTTCTATTGTAACTTCTTTTTCTTGAGCTAAAACTTCAATTTGCTTAACGCAATTTTCTGTCATCAGTGCTATGTCATTAAATGTTTTTTCAAGCTCAACATCCGAATCTAATCGTGAAAAATCTAAAATATCGTTAACCATATTGTTGAGTCTGATTATTTCATTATTTATTGTTCCGATAAATTCTTTTTGTGTTTCGTAATCAAATTCGTTGCCTAAATTGTAGAGAGTATCTATATAGCTTCTTAAAACTGTAACAGGTGTCCTAAGTTCGTGTGAAACATTTGAAATAAATTGTGATCTCATTAAATCCATTTCGGTTTCTTTAGTGACATCAATCAGTACAATAATGTATCCGACATATTCGCCGCTGCGTGTATACATTGGCGAAATTACTGATTTTATGACACGTTTGTCAACAGTTATATTAAATGTTACAAACTTATTATCACCTGATTTAAATTCTTCTATCTTATTTTTAAAGCAGTAATTGCCTTCTGTATCTATATAATTTTGTATTTTTGTATTAAGCATTTGTTCTTCAGTGACTTCCAAAAGGCTTTGTGCATGATTATTTACCAGTACCACCAAATCATTGTTATCGCACACAACAACTCCATTTGCAATACTCATTAAAACAGCTTCCAGTTTGTTCCTTTCCAAAGTCAACTGTTCTATATTTTGTTCTTCATACAGCCGGAGTCTTGCTGACATGTCGTTAAATGAATTAAACAGTTCCTGAACTTCATTGCTTACGTTTTCACCCGAAATTTTGTAACCAAAATTCCCTGATGAAATTTTTTGTACCCCGTCATGCAAAATCCTCAATTCACGTGTAATAAGATAAGTATTTATAAGAATTACAAATGCAAACACAATCCAGGCAATTGCAAATACAAACAATAATGAGGCACGTGTTGTGGATGATATTTGATTTATAATATTGCCTGAAAGTCCAATTGTGACAGCACCTATACGACCGTTGTCGGGCGAGCTTACAATTATATTAGGACGTTTTTGAGTTATACGGTTAGAATATATTATTTTTCCGCTTTTATCGGCAAATTCAATAAATACAATGTCACTGTTACTTTTTAAAATAGTATCGGTATGCTCTTTTAAAGTGTTGAAAATTTCATTTTCAGGTAAATCTTTTATTATTACATTACTTTCAATGGCTAATGTTTTGGATATAATTTGTCCGAAGTTTTGATAGCCTTCGTTTAATTTTTTTTGGATATTTAATACAGAAAATACTGCAATAGCCATAATTAAAAGCGTGCTTAAAATAAGCCCGAAAATTATCAGCCGATTTTGTGTTGTTAAGCTAACTTTTTCCATAAAAAAATTATACCACTGATTAATTTCTTGAGCAAATAGTTCTTGCCACATATACGCCTGACGCAGACGCTTGCAGCAAACCTCTTGTAACACCGGCACCATCGCCTATTGTAAACAGATTTTTAACACCTTCTGTTTCAAGTTCGTTGGTTAGTTTTACTCTTGCGGAATAAAATTTAACTTCTATACCATATAATAGAGTATAGCGTGAAGCCGTACCGGGAGCAATTTTATCAAGTGCATACAGCATTTCTATAATACTTGTCATCTGACGATACGGAATAACAAGGCTTAAATCACCCGGTGTTGCACATGTAAGTGTCGGGGTTATAATGCTTGAATTTATTCTTTCAGGTGTTGAACGTCTTCCGTCAAGTAAATCTCCGAAACGCTGCACTAATATACCGCCTCCAAGCATATTTGCAAGGCTTGCTATGTGCTGACCATACTGTATTGGTTCTTTAAACGGTTCAGTAAATTTTTCGCTGACTAGAAGTGCAAAATTTGTATTAGGTGTTTTGTAATTGGCATAACTATGACCGTTTACGGTAGCAATTCCGCTGTAATTTTCCTGAACAACCTCACCGTTTGGATTCATACAAAATGTTCTTACTTCATCACCAAAGGTCGGGGAATGGTAAATCAATTTTGATTCATACAATTTAGATGTCAAAGGTTCAAACACAGGTGCCGGTAATTCAACACGTACACCTACATCTACGGCATTATTCACCATACCTATTTTGTGTTTTGCAAATTCTTTTGTAAGCCAATCTGCACCTTCACGCCCAGGGGCTATTATGGTGTATTCAGCACAAATTGTATCGCCGTTATTGAGTTTTATTCCTTTTACTTGTTCACATTCTACAATTAAGCTTTCCGCTGTTACGTTATTTAATATTGTTATTCTTTCATCTAAATAGTCTTGCATTGCCTTAAGTACGTCAAGACTTCTTTCCGTACCTAAATGTCTTACAGGAGAATGTACTAATTTTAATTCAGCCATCACAGCCTGATGTTCCAGCTCGTGGAAAGTTTTCATATCTGTTCCGAAAACTTCTTCTGTGGCACCAAAATCAAGATATAATTTATCTGAATATCCTATTAAGTCTTCAGCTTTTTGCCGCGGCATATAATCAACCAAATGCCCGCCTACATCAGGGGTCAGCGTTAGTTTTCCGTCAGAAAAAGCCCCTGCACCGCCCCAACCGCATAATAAACCGCATTTTGCACAGTTTGTACATTTGGGCGATCCCTCTCTTAAAGGACATTTCCTTTTTTCTATTCTTTGTCCTTTTTCAATTAAAACAACTTTCCAGTCAGGTTTTAATTTTGTTATTTCCAATGCCGCAAATATTCCTGCGGGGCCGGCTCCTATGATTGCTACGTTATACATCTTTTTCTCCAAATTTACCTGTTAAATATAACGTAAACAAATTTTTTTTTAAAGTCTTTGTGAAGTTTTTGTTAATTTAATTGTTGCTAAAGGTTATACTGTTAAGTATAACCTTGTTTTTGACAGGATTTAGCTCAACATCTAAATTCATTTGCTGATGTTTCCCGTGTTTAGCCAATGTTGCCGGATCATATATTTCTCTGATTCTTAATGCCGCATCATCTTTAATTTGATGTAAAGCTTTCCAGTAATTTGTTTTTGCGTCTATTAATTTTTGATTTTCTCTTATATTCAAGCTATTGCATTCTTGCCGTGCTTTCCCGATTTTTTTACCTAATACTGTTAATACTTCAGCCGGTTTACCTGTAACAATAAAGCCGTTGTTAAATTTGTCCATTAATATTTTGAAAAAATCTGACGGCTTGGTTTTATTATTTTTATTTGCATATCCGTAATACGCTCTAAAATAGTTGTAACCATTATCCATGGTTGAAAGTTGTGCGGCGGCAGGTTTAAATTTAGGAGTATCACTTAACGGACCGGAGATAACTTTTACGGCTTCCAAGCAGGCTTTATGCACGGTTTCGTTATCTTTTACAATATTTCCGTTCATATATACCTTGACTGGAATTACTCCTTTAAAAGATAAATTCGAATGCATTTTTACTCCTTTTAGTATTTTAATGCCGGTAAAAAACTTTTTTGTTATTAAATGTAAAAAATTGTTACATTAATTTACCGACATTTCATGCTCAATTATGCTGATTAATTCTAATATATCTTGTGAAGACTGAATATTTTTTGCTAAATTTGCATAGTCTAAAGCTGCTTTATACTGCTTTAAATCACGGTAAATGTATGCAAAATTATAATATATAACAAATCTTTCATTATCCGTATTAGATTTATCAAGGGCTTTTTCTAAAGCAGTTAAAGCTTTTTTGTATTGCTTTAAGTCCGTGTATGCACCTGCTAAATTAATGTAACCTACGGATATATCGGGTGATGATTTTATATAAGAAATTGCTTCTTTGACTTTCTTTTTTGCTATATCTTCTTTACTCCCCAAAATTATAGGGGGATATATAAGTTTTTCCGGTTCTGAATTATCCGTTATATCAGGCTTTAACATATATAAAAGTTTCATAGTATTTATATCATTGCCTGATATATAGTGAAAGTCTTCTTTATATTGTATAAAAATATTTGTTGAATTTTGTGCTTGCATATACATCAAATCGTCAGTACTGTAGCTGTGTCCCATAATACCCAGTGCATGACCTATTTCATGTAAAACAGTATTATATACTTCTTTATCTGAAAAATAATCACCGTTAGGTGTTTTGTCATATAGAGTTATCGTCATTTTATTCAAAGTATTTCCTCTAATGTCAGGTTCCGTGTATCCTACTACATATTTGCACAGGCCGTTTTTATCACAAATATTATCAGGAAGCTCTTTTAATAAAATTTCTATTTGGGCATCCGAACGATTAGAAATGTATTTAAAACCAATAAAATCAATTGATTTATCCCATTGATTAAATGCTTTCAAAATGGCATCTTTATAGTATTCAGGCACTGATAAAAAATTTTGTTCGTCTATATAAACATGAAGCGGAAAAGAATTTTTATTCCAACGTATAATCGCAGAATCCATTGGAGCCTGATCAATGTAATTATTCCCTATATTAAGATTAATATTGCGTTTCCAATCATTAATTTTATCTTGAGCAATAGATGCTGCACTATCTTCACCATTGGAAAATTTATATATAATTTTTTGTATTTTATAAGTAGGTTTTAATTTGGTAAGAGATTTAACATAATAGTATCTGTAATCCAAATTATTCGGTCTTAGCAAAAGAGCTTTGTATAAATAATTTGATGCTGTCTGATAATCTTTATTTTTTAATGCAAATTGTGCTTTAGAATAATAAAATTTCGGTATCAAGTTTGAAGATATTACATAAGCACAAAAAAATACAATTAAGCACAAAAGAATATTTTTAATTTTCATCCGGTATCCTTTTTTCAAGCATTTTAGCAAGAGCTTTTGTATCACCTTTTAATTTGAAATATTCAGCGAATTTTGGAGTTGTTTTTAAATTATAACTTCTGCCGTTTTTATCTTTTGTACGGGAGATTAAGCCTTTATCCAAGAGTTCTTGAACGTGTTCGTAAGCATTTGAACCACGCATTTCTTTTAATTCTGTTTGTCTTATAGGTTCCTTTATTGCAATAACAGAAAGTGTTCTTAAAACGGCAGGTTTTAATTCAACAGGACAAAGTTTTTCAACAATATCCATATGTTCTTCTTTTACCTGAAGGATATACCCGTTTTCATCATCAATTTCCAATGCCCCGTCACGGGAAGAGTAATCCATAATAAGTTCAAGCAATGCTTCTTCAACCGCATCAATATCAGTATCTAAAATTTCAGCAATTTCTTTTGCGGTTAAGGCTTTTGCTGTTGTAAAAAGTACTGCCTCAATTCTTGATTTAAGCATGTTGTACTCCTTTTACAACGTACAAATCAGAATAAAATTCATCCTGCTTTAAATCGTAATCTGTTTCTGCGGTTAAAAATAACAAAGCAATATATGCACTTATTTTGTCCATACCCAGTAGAGTTAATTCATTAAGTTCAATTTTTTCTTCGTGAGAAAAAATTTGTTCTAAATTTTCTTTTAATTTAATAACGCAATCTTCAATATATTCTTCGTGAGCCAAATTTATGATATCATCGGGTGTAAGCCTGGAATATGACTGTACTCTGCGTTTAGCACGTTCATGAGCGTGCTCAAGAGATTGTTTTTTTTCTAACTTTTCATAAAATTGTAATTGTCTTATCAAATCCCGTAACGTTACAACACGATTTCTGTTTAATCTGACGCTTGTACGTCTTTGTAAAACTTCATCAATTGAAACAATATTACTTGTAGGAATAAAATCTTCATCGGGATATTCTACAATAAAACCATCGTCATCAAATTCGACCTCAGGTTCTTCACCTATTTGTAAAATATCATTACCCTCTAAAACATTTGACTTTAATTTTAAAAGCACAGCAGCAAACAAAAAAGTTCTTCCTGTAAGACGTAAGTTTTGAGATTTCATTTGACAAATGTGTGCAAGGTATTTATCAGTGACATCAATAATATCGACATTCCACGGATCAATTTTGCCTGATTTTGCCATTGATACCAAAATTCCAATACCTTCATCGTCATTTATTATTTCAGGTAAATTTTGACTATTTATTTCTAATACTGCTTGCTCACTCATCTCTTAGTTTTATCCCTGTTACTCGGGTGATACCCTTTTCTTTTTGTGTTACACCGATTGTTCTATTAGCTGATTCTATCATAGGTTTTCTATGACTAACTACTATAAATTGCGTATTTTTTGATTGATTCTGCACCATATGAGCGATGCGTTCCACATTCATTGTATCCAAACTTGCATCAACTTCATCAAATGCATAAAAAGGTGCCGGCATATATCTTTGTATTGCAAAAACAAATGCCAAAGCCGTCAAGGATTTTTCTCCGCCGGACATACTTTCTAACCTTTGAAGTTTTTTATCACGTGGCTGAGCTTCTATTGTCAAACCTCCGGATAAAGGATCTTCAGGGTTTTCTAATTTTAATTCTCCTTCGCCTTCGGATAACTGATGGAATACATCTTTGAAATTTTCGTTTATGTTGTTGTATGTTTTCATAAACGTTTCTTTTTTAAGCTGCTCATAACCCTGCATTCTGTCTAAAATTTCCTTGCGTTCTTTTGAAAGAGTTTCTATTTGCAGCTTTAATTCTTCCTGACGTGCCAAAACTTCTTCGTATGCGGCGAGTGCTCGCATGTTAACATCTCCCAATTCAGTCATACGGCGTTCCAAACGTTGAATTTTTGAAGTGATTTCATCAATTGAAATATCAACAGGTTCCAGTTTATTAATTTCAACGCCTGCATTTTCCAGTTCTTGCCGTGCTGCATCCATTTGAGGTTCAAGTTCTCTGCGTCTGGCTTTGAATGATTCAATTTGTTCGGCAATACGTTCTATATCAGTCGTTTTTATATGCTTTTGTTTTTCCAGTTCAATTATATCAGCATTGATTTCATCACGTTCTTTTAATAAATTACCTAATTTTTCCTCTATTAAAGCAATTTCTTCATGTAATTTTTCCAGTTTTTCGTTTAATTTTTCAATATCAGATTTGTATTGAGCTTTATCTTCTTCTAGTTTTTGGTTATTTTTTTCAATAGAAGATATTTCTTCATTTTTAGTTTCTATCAAATTTACGTGGAAAGAAATTTGTCTGTTTAATTCATTAATATCGTTTTGTGCATTCATTAAATTGGTTTGCAAACGCTTAATTTCAAATTCAACACCTTCGGTTTTTTCTTTTAATTCTTTTAAATCTTTGTCGTTAATAAGTTTTTCAACTTCTTCAATTTGAGCTTGCGTGTGAGATATATTATCTAAAATATTTACGTGCTTTTCTTCAATTTTATCAAGTTTTTTATTAAGCTCATCAATTTTCGGAGCAGTAGTTTTTATAAAATCAGTTTTTTCTTTTAAAATATTCTCACTTTGATCGTAATTTTTATTCATATTGTCAAGCTCAATTTTTGCTTTGCTAAACTCGCTTAACGAATTTGAGTAGTTTGTTCTGACTGTATCAAGTTTATTTTCTAATTCTGTTTTTTTATGTTCAAGCTCTGACAATTTTACTTCCATATCGTGAAGTCTGATTTTATAGCTTTCAAGCTCAGCATCGTCATTTTGACTGAAACTTAAGCCTGATTTTCTGACAGTACCGCCTGTTATTGAACCTGACTTTTCAAAAAGCTCGCCTTGTAATGTTACCATTCTGTATCTGCCGATAAGTTTTTTGGCACATTCCATATCTTCAACAACAAGGGTATCACCAACCGCATAGAAAAATGCATTAATATATCTGTCGTCAAAATCAACAAGATTAATTGCAAAATCAATAACACCTTTTTCTTTTGGTAATTGTAATTTTGAAGGAGCTTTTTGCATTTTATTTAGCGGAATAAAAGTAGCTCTGCCAGCATTTGACGATTTTAAAAGTTCTATTGCAACGGAAGCAACATGCTCATCATCAACTACAATATGAGCCATTCTGCCTCCGAATGCCACTTCCATCGCTGTTGAATATTCTTTATCAACTGTCCCGAGTTTTACAAGCGGAGCATGGACTCCTTTTAATTTTGCATTAATAATAGTGTCAATAGCTCTGCCGAAATTTGCATCTTCAAAAGCCTGCTTTTTAGCTTCCATTGACGAAATTTTACGGTATGACATTTGAATATTGTAATTTAAATCATTAATTTCATTTTTTGTTGTATCCAAATCATGCAATGCGTTTTGTTGGATAATTTTAAAATCTTGAAGCTCTTTTTCTAATTGTTCAACAAGAGTTTTTTTCAACGCTTGATTTTCGCTGAAATTTTTTTTCATTTCTTCCAGCTCGTTAAGCTTTGATTTTGCTTCTTCCAAATCCTTTTGCAAAAGCTTTAATTCATTTTCTAACGGCAAACGTTCTTTTATCAGAGAATTTTCTTTATCTTGAAGTTCTTCCAAACTCTTTCTTAAACTGTTACGCCGCTCAATATGCTGATCTGCCGTGGCATTAAGCCCTGTCATATCTTCTAAAATTTTCTTTAATTCTTCATTCTTTTCAGCGATATTTTTTTCTATCAGACGTATTTCATCATTTTTTAAATTGATTTTTAATTTAAAATCATCAATTTTTTTATTGAAGGTTTCAATACCGTTTTTTGCATTTTCAATTGATCTTAAACCATCGTGGATTTGTTTGTCTGCATAAATTGACGCATTATTTTTTCTGTCAATCTCGCCTTTGATTTCTTCTTCTTGTTTTTTTAAATTAATCTGTTGAGTTTCGCCTTCTTCTTTTAATTTATCCGAAACTTCTTTGTATTTGGCTTTTATCAACTCCAAACGCTCGTCTAAATCTTTATTCTTTACCTCTTCTTCTTTTTTCTTTTTGCTAAATTCCAAAATATTTTCATGAGCTTTTTCGAGATTTTTTTTGATATCAAAAAAGCGAACTGTATTTATTTGGCTTTCCAAAGAAGTTTTTTCTTCTCTGAGTTTTTGGTATTTTAAGGCAACTTCACGTTCTTCTTTTAATTGTTCAAGCCTGATATCAACTTCGTTTAAAATAACGGAAGAACGTTCAACTCTTTGTTCAACAGTAGAAAGCTCATTGGTTGCCTGTTCTATTCTGCGGTCAAAATCAGCAATTCCTGCGATTTCATCAATAATTTTACGGCGTTGCCTGGGAGTACAGTTAGTAATTCCCATAACATCACCCTGCATCATTACGTTATAGCTGTTCGGAGTTACGTTATATTTTTCAAGAACGGCATGGATATTGGATAAAGTTGTAACACTGTCATTTAAATAATATGTACTTGCGTAACCTTGAGTAGACTTTCTTATCTTTCTTGCTATGCTTAAATCTTTGCCGCCTTCCATATCACCAAACGTAACTTTTACAAATGCATCATTGCGTTTTGTATATGTAGATATGAAATGTGACAGGTTTTCAGCACGTAACTCGCCTGCATTAGCAAGCCCCAGTGCAAAAAGTACACTGTCAATAATATTACTTTTACCTGAACCGTTTGGTCCGGAGATGGTGGTAAATCCTTTTAACAGCGGTATTTCCGATTTATTTGCAAATGATTTAAAATTGTCAATTTCTAGTTGTTTTATGTACATAACTATTGTTATTATGACAGTAAGAGGCTATTTATGTCAAACTTATTTATATAAATTAACAAAAAAAAACGACCGTAGCAGGTCGTCAAGGAAAAGGGAAATTGGATAACTAATATCCGTAAGGGAAATTTTTTGTAGGATGAATTTTTTGGAATAAAATTTTGCGTGAATTTTTCGCAAAGGATTAACCGAATGTCTTGAATGTTGATTCTGTGTTCTTTTCAATAACTTTTTGTACGGCATCCATTTCCTGTGTTATCGCATCCTGTTCTGTATCTAATTGCTTCAA
>CALVCA010000008.1 GCA_944325895.1 Candidatus Gastranaerophilales bacterium | reverse complement strand
ACTGAAATCAACGGATATTCTGGTTGTGACCCAAATATCGGAACTGATGCCGAAAGAACTTTATATGAGGCTCCCGGAGCTGGCTGCAGCTATAAGTATCTGTATGAAAAATAATTTGTGTTAAAATTTATATATGAAACAATACGATTTTTATATAGTGCCCACACCTATCGGAAATTTAGGTGATATTACCAAAAGAGCAATTGATGTTTTAAAATCGGTTGATATTATTGCATGTGAAGATATAAGAGTTACGCAAAAGCTGCTTAACCATTTTGATATTAAAACAAAATGCATTTCTTATCATAAATTTAATGAAAAAGAGCGTATAAATAAATTTTTGGAGATATTAGGAGAGGGTAAAAAAATTGCACTTGTATCAGATGCAGGTACACCTTTGATTTGCGACCCAGGTGCTGTAGTTGTTGATGAATTGCGAAAATCTGGTTTTAAAATAACAGCACTTGCCGGTGCTAACGCAGTTGTTACGTTTTTATCTCAAATCCCCCGTGAGGATGAACAGTTTAAATTTATCGGTTTTATGCCAAAAAATGAACAGCAGATTGTACAAATTATTTCAGAAAATCAAAATACGGATTTGGTATTTTATGAATCACCAAACAGAATTTTAAAAACGTTAAAGCTTATACAGTCAACTTTTCCGTCTGTAAAAATTGCAGTAGGACGTGAGCTTACAAAAATGTTTGAAGAAGTTATAATTGATAATGTTGAAAATATATTAACGTATTTTGAAACGACTGTTCCAAAAGGTGAATTTGTTTGCTTAATATATAGAAATATGAAGCAAACCGGTGATTATGATTTAGATAAAAAAATTAAAAAACTGCAAAAGAAAAATTTCAAAGCAAAAGAAATTTCAGTCATTTTGTCGGAGCTTTACGACTTGAATAAAAACGAAGTTTATAAACGAATTTTGGAGTTATAAAAAATACGTTTAAACGGATGATTTTTGTTTGTTTTTTTTAAGCTTTATGATATAATTTTAGTTAAGGATAGTAGAAGTTTTAAGGGACCCGGGTACTTGATTTTATATAGACAATTAAATAGGTTTTTAATAACCGTTTTTTTATTGGCGGCATTTCCCCTTAATGCTTTGGCAATAGGTGATTTTTGGGGTAAGAAAAGTATCGACCCTGATAAACCCGTGCAAGAACAGCCTGTACAGGAAACACCATCGCAAGATAATCCTGTTGAAAAAGAACAAAAAATTTTGCGAGATATAGAAATATACGGGCTTAATGCATTAAATCCTGAGGATATTTTAGCCAAAATGGTTTTGCAAAAAGGTTCTGCCTACACCAGGGATTTAGTTCAATCCGATTTGAAAACTATATATCAGCTTGGTTATTTTACGGAAAACATGAAGGCTATACCCGTTAATAATCAAGACGGAACAGTCACTTTAAAAATTATTTTAGAAGAAAATTTACCGGTAAAAGATTTTACTATCGAAGGTAATACGGTTGTATCAACTGAAGAAATATTGAATTGCCTTCTCCCGATGAAGGGTAAGCCTCAAAATATTGCCCAAATAAATGAGGCTATTTATGATATTCAAAATATTTATTCCTCAAAGGGGTATATTCTAGCCCGTGTAAATTCAGTAACTGATGACCCGGACGGAACGGTTAATGTTGACATAAAAGAAGGTACTATCAATAAAATTATGATACAGGGAAATGAAAAGACCAAAGATTACATTATTGAACGTAATATTTTGACAGAACCCGGTATGATATATAATGAAAATTTATTAAAAGAAGATTTAGTTCGGCTGTATGCCACACAAGCTTTTGAAGATGTTACAAGAGAAATAGAACCGACAGCGGAAGATCCGGATTTGTATGATATAACAATTAAGGTTGATGAACAAAGAACAGCCAATATATCAGTCGGCGGCGGTGTTGATACCGTGACAGGGTTATTTGGATCTTTAGGAATAGCTGATAATAATTTCAGAGGACGCAATCAAAGACTTTCTTTGAGCGGTTTGGTAGGTACAGGTGTAATGCTTAATGATGCTTCTGTTAAAGATCATATGAATATACAGGCAGAATTAAGTTTCTTTGAACCATACTTTTTTAATGCGGATAATTCTTTGATGGCAAGGGTTTTCTTTAGAGATTTCGGAAGTTATCAGGTTCCATTAGCAATTGAACAGCGTATTGGCGGTGAAGTTACCGTTGCCCACAGGGTGAAGAGCAATAAGCATGCTACAGCAACTTTTTCTTTGGGAGTTGAAAATGTTAACGTAAAAGAAGGCGATTTTCATAGAATTTCTCAGTTGTATAACAAGTATAATGTACCGATAAGCCGTCGTGCAGATCAATTGGAAGGCGGGTTATTCCTATCATTAAGTCCTGCATTGATTTATGATACAAGAGATTCTGCTACGGTTACAAGGCATGGTACTTTGGCAAGTGTGAGATTTGATGAAGAAATCGGTTTGGATGGATTTGATAAAACTCACGGTAAGTTAACCGGTATGATTAAACATTATATTCCGGTCGGTAAGAAATCTTCATTATCATTTACTGCAAAAGCCGGGGGTAAAATACACGGTGACAATATGCCTGAAGCTATGGCTTATCGTTTAGGCGGACCTTATACAATCAGAGGTTTCAAAATGAGCGGTGTCGGTACGGGTAGTGCTTTTGTAATGGGTTCTGCTGAATTTGCAACCCCAATCCCGTTTGTTGACAGAACACGAATTAAATTTTTACAAAATATAAGGTTGACTGCTTTTGTTGATGCAGGTAAAATATTTGATACAACAATATCAGACACATTGTATGACAGACCGTCATATGCTATTGCAGCTGGTGTTGGTGTAAAATTATATATTCCGGGTGTTGGTCCGTTATCGGTTGATTATGGTATACCGCTTACTAATCCGGGTGATAACGGTTCAAGAAACGGTTACTTTACATTCGGTGTAGGCGATTTAATGTATTAGGAGGTAAAATGAAAAAAATCGGATTAATTATGACAACATTAGCACTTGTAGCAGCTTTTTCGTTAAAAGCAAATGCTGCAGGTGTAGGTTTTATCAATTATCAAAAAGTTCAGGAAAATTATTCTTTTGCTATTCAAGCTGTTAAAGAAGTTGATGCAAAAGGTTTGGAACTTCAGCAGTATATGATTGATAAAGAAAAACAATACAAGACTTTAGATACACCATTGAAAAAGAAAAACTTTGAAGATTCTATTGCTCGTGAATACAAAGCAAAAGAAGAAGCTTTTATGAAATTAAAAATGACTAAAGAAGAACAAATTTATAATAAAATTCAAGCTGCAACAAAAGATGTTATGGTAGAGCAAAAACTCGACGCTATTCTTTCAGACAGAGTAATTTTTGTCGGCGGATTGGATGTAACTGATTTGGTTATTCAAAAATTAAAAAACGGAAAATACTAAGGAGCAGTTAATGAAATATTCACAGGACGGTACACAATATCATATAGGTTTAAAAGAAGGTGATGTCGGAGAATATGTTATATTGCCCGGCGATCCGAAAAGATGCCAAAAAATTGCGGAGTATTTTGATGATGCTAAATTGATAGCAGATAAACGAGAATATACAACATATACAGGTTATCTAAACGGAGTAAAGGTCAGTGTAACATCAACCGGCATCGGCGGTCCGTCCGCAGCCATTGCTTTAGAAGAATTGGTGAAAATAGGTGCTAAAACTTTTATAAGAGTCGGTACCTGTGGCGGTATTGATGTTGATGTGGAAAGCGGTGATATTGTTATTGCAACCGGAGCCGTGAGAATGGAAGGCACCAGTAAAGAGTATGCTCCTGTTGAATTTCCGGCAGTTGCCAATATAGATGTAGTTAATGCTTTAAATTCTGCTGTCAAAAATTTGGGTTATAAGTCCCATACAGGTATTGTTCAATGTAAAGATTCTTTTTATGGTCAGCATAGTCCTTCTATAATGCCTGTTAGCTATGAATTAACAAATAAATGGGAAGCCTGGAAACGTTTGGGATGTCTTGCATCTGAAATGGAGTCGGCGGCATTATTTGTAGTTGCAAGTTTTTTAAAGGTAAAAATAGGATCAGTTTTTTTAACTGTTGCTAATCAGGAAAGAGAAAAACTCGGTTTAAACAATCCGGTTGTTCATGATACTGACAAAGCTATAAAAACCGCAATAGAAGCATTGAAAATTCTTATAGGATAGGTGTTTATGTATAATAAAAATAAAACTAAATATGTTGTTAAAACATGCTCCGGAGAAGATGTTCAGGAATTGCAAAATTTGTTGAATGAAATGTCTATGAACGGCTGGGAACTGTACAGTATGCAAGAAGTCGAATCAAATGACGGTATTGTCTATAATTGTATTTTTATGACGGATGCTAAAAATAATATAGAAAATGCTGACGAAATCAACATCTCTACATTTAAAAGCCAAATGGAAAAAATGCTTTCTCCAAAGTTAACACCTTATGAAAATTGTTTAGATCTTCAAACGAAAATCAGGCAGCAAAAAGATAAAATAGCTAAAATTAAGATGGAACTTGACGGAGCTGATCCTGCAGGCAGAAAAAAACTTAATGATAAAATTTCTGCCGGATTAAAAGAATTGGACGATTTAAAGCTTAAATTAGCAAAGGAAACTTCTCCTGATGTTATGTTTTCAAAACTAAATGAAGATAAACTTTGTATAGCATTGAGTGAAGAACTTTTGGGATATGTTGATTCCGATAGAGATTCGCAAGAGGAAGAATTAATAGCTGAAACAGTTAAATCAAGACTTAAACTGACGGAAGAAATCGGTTATGTTATTCCTAAAATTGTGTTCCGTGATGATGAAAATTTAAATCCGTTTGAATTTTGTATTAAAGTCCGTGGCGATGAAGTCTTTAGGGCATTAATCTATCCGGATTACTTGATGTTTTATGCCGATGAGTTAAAATTGGAAAAGAAAATTAAAAATTCCGTTTATGGCATTGATAAGATTACCGGTAAAAAAACTGTTTGGATTGAAAAAGAAAAAACAAAAGATTTTTGGTATCACGGGCTTACCGGAACTGAATATATCGCAAAAGCTTTGGAATTTATTGCCGTAAAATACGCAGATGATTTATTGGATTATGATGACTTGGATAAATATATTGAAGTTGTCAATAATAATAATCCGTTTCTTGTCGAAAATATAATTCCTGATTATTTATCATTATCTGAATTGAAGTTTATTTTAACAAGTTTAATTCGTGAAAAAGTTTCAATCAAAGATATCACATATATTTTTGAAAAAATTAATGATTATGCGGAAGACAGTACTAAATCTGATTTATTAAAAAAACTCCGGCTTGCTTTGTCACGTCAAATTTGTAAAAAATACGCAAATAATGAAGGTGTCATAGGTGTTATTGAATTGTCGGATAAAACATTGGATGATTTGTTATTATATTTGGAAGACGGCGAGGATGCAATTGTAAAAATTGATGGTGAATTTGCAGAAAAAATGGCAAATAAAATATTAAGATTGGCAAAAAAATGTGATATTGATACTCCAAAATTGCTTGTTCCAATGGATTTCAGGCAGGTATTTTACGGGTTACTTTCCCTTTATATCAACAACATTGTTGTTTTAGCCGGTGAAGAAATAGGGTGTGATTTTAAGTTGGAAATTCTTGGAGAAATATAATTGTTAATAAGGAGTATACAAAATTATAATCTAAGCTTTCACCGTAAATTGAAAGATAATGAAAAAGAACCATATAAAAAAGCATTACAACAAGGAAAAGAATTTTTAGGGGTAGAAAATGTTGCAATGATTATACACGGGTCGTGTTATCCATCTTTGGGACGTGATTCAAATATCGGTTCGCCATATTCTGCCGGGGCATTTAAGCTTATTGAATTTGAAAAATTGCATGGATTTAATTCTAATCAGCTTGGACCTGTAGGCAAAATAAGCAATAAAGATTTTTCACCATATGAAAGTAAGGTTTTTTCAAAAAATAATTTATTTATTGACTTATATGATCTTACTCAAAAAGAGTATGCGTGTATATTATCGCCGGAAACTTATAATAATGTAACTTATATAAATTCAATAAAAAATGCCAATTACAATATGACTAATTTTTATGAAGCTTTTGAAAACTATGATATTGCTCTTAATGAAGCTTATTTTAAATTTAAATCTTTATTAAAAGCTGAAAATTCTGATGCATTGAGGTTAAATGATGAATTTATAAAGTTTAAAGCAGAAAATGGCAATAGATTATTTTTTGACGGTGTATTTAAAGTTTTGTCTAATATATACAAAACCGAGGAGTTTGAAAAATGGGACAGTAAAATTGACAGGGATTTGATTGGAAAAATTCAAGAAGGAGATCCTGCTGCACAAAAAAGGCTTGATTTTATTGTAAAACGTTCAGGAAACAAGATTGAAAAAAACAGTTTTATACAATTTTTAGCAGATAAACAGATACAAGAAAAAACAAAGCAGCGTGAAGAACTTAATTTTAAGTATATTAATGATTTACTTGTCGGATTTTCAAACAGTGAATTATGGGCAAATCAGCGTGCTTTTCTTAAAGGTTATAAATTAGGCTGCCCTTACGGAGGTTATGGCAACGGCCCTCAAGTATGGGAAATTCCTGTTTTAGATCCTAAAAAATTGTTTAACGAGGATGGATCTTTAGGAATTGCCGGACAACTTTTGAGTGATAAAATTGATTATGCTTTAAAATATTTTGATAATATCAGGGTCGATCATGTTTTAGGATTGGTAGATCCATATATTTGTAAAGAAGATTCAGTTGTAATAATTAATAAAGTTGTTCAAAGAGATAAATTGGAAGCTGATAATATTTCAAATTTACCTGAAATAGATCCATCAGGAAATTATAAAAAAATATTAAAAGAAGTAGTTATTCCTATAATGGAAAAGCACGGTTTAAATCCGCAAGATGCCGTATGGGAGGATTTATGTACTAAAACTTCTGTGTTTTCAGATATATTTTATGACGAGCTTAATCTTCCCGGTATTACCCAGCTTGAATGGCGAAGGGGTGAGTATACACCGTTTAATTATTGGGCTTTAGTTGGTTCACATGATTCTATTCCGGCTATACATATGGACAAAACAAATGCTGCCTGGAATACCGATTATTTAGCAGGATTTTTAAATGCTGATCCTAAGCATGCTGAACAAAAAGAAATTTTTAAAAGAAAAATTCAACAGAATCCGACAGAGTTACTTAAAGCTAAATTTGCTGAATTGTTTAGAACTTCCAAAAATATACAAATAAGTTTTTCTGATTTTTTTGGTATTGATAAAGTTTATAATTACGGCGGACAAAAAAATAAATCTAATTGGAAACTGCGTTTGAATAATGATTTTGAGGATACTTATCATAAAAACTTACAAAGCAAAAATCCGACAGCTATTAATATGCCTGAAGTTATAGCAATGGCTGTTCGAGCTAAGATTGATATGCTTGTCGCAAAGTTGAATGATGAAAATCCGCAGGAAGCCGATATAATGAGAAAAGATTTGGAAAAGCAAAATAAACCTTTGCTAGACGAACTGGATAAGTATGCAGAAATTTTAAAAGAAAATTAAGCATTTTCTTTTGCTTTGCCGACTTGATATCCAGGTATAGCTAAAAATAACGGAACAATTCTTGTTATGCAGCTTGTTACAGGTGAATTTTTAGACCCCATAAGTGTTACAGCCAATGATAAGTCATCAACATGCGGAGCAAAATCACTTGTCTTTAATTCCCTTTCTTTCTTTTGTCCGAATAGTTTTTCGTTAATATAGTTTGTAACTTTGTTGCCTGTTTTTATTCCAAGATATAGTGCTGCAGCTGTCAAACCTACTGCAGGTAAATTCCTGATAAATTTATTTGCGTGTTCTAAATGTTTTTTGCCAGTTTCCGTAAATTGCGGCATAGCTGATTTAATTTGTTGTTCATAACGTTTATAAAGTTTTGAAGTACCTCCTACAAAGCCAACAGGAATTAAAACGTTACCTAAAATTTGATTTAAGGCTTCACGACCTTTTGCTTTTATATTTTCTCGATCTGCTATCGCACCGGCTGTGAATCCACCGATTACTGAGCCTCCGGCAAGTGCTAAAATTTCTTTTTCTTCTAATTCTAAAAGCTTTCTGTCAGGTTCTTTTCTGTTTGCAATTTTAAATATTGCCCAATCTTTTATGGGTGTTTTTTTGATTGTCAACGGATTTAATGAAAAGCCTTGACGTTTTGCTATCATTGCCAATGCCGTACCGGTACCTATTATGGTGCCGATAACCGCTGCTTTATTACGTTTTTCTCGGTTTTGAGCACCTGAAAATTTAGGATTAGAATTTTGAGCATTTGTCATGCTGTATTTTTGAGGTCTGTTAATTAAATTTACGGAATTTATATTCATAGCTTCATTTTAGCAAAAACATGTAAAAAAAACTATTGCTAACTTTTTTTGATATTTTAGTGTAATTTTAACATAACTTAATGACTGTTTGATATACACTTAATTTGTAACAAATTATTAAACATATGGATTATTAAAGCAAATTTTTTTTTGACATAACTTATACATGCAAAGAAGTGTTTATGGATCCAATAAATTATAACAATAATATTAGAACAATAAAAGACTTTACCCCGGCACAAAGATTTGTCAGAGGCATGGAAAGCAGGGGGTTAGGTCCTTTGATTTTGCTTGAATGTTTTGTAACAGGCGGCAGAACTTTACAGGCATATAAAAGAGGGGGTTTTATTGAAGCGAGAGAAAGATTCACGGAAGAATCAATCGGGGCTTTGTTTTGGTTTGCCGGTGTAAAAGTATTTAACAAGATAAATGATTATCTTTTAAGACATTTATTAAAATTAAAAAATACAAACTTTGATACTCAAAAAGATGCAATACGTAATCCTCTTGCTAATTATATGTCTTGGACTAAAAAAGAAGGACATAGTATTTCACAATCTAAAATTGGGGTATTTAAATTTACAAAAGTTGCCACAAGTATTATACTTGCCAATGCTTTGGTAGGTTTTGTTGTTCCGAAAATTAATCAGGCAATAACAAGAGCATACAGGGCAAAAAATCCCGATAAAGCTGAAAATCAACCTAAGTTTACAGGATTGCTGCCTGTTAAGAATATTAATCAATTTACAAATTCTAAAAAAGGCGTGTCCTTTACCGGTAATTTTTCCGAAAATCTTTTGAAATTAGCATATAATTTTGAAAACAATACATATTACCAATTATTATCAACAGATGCTGGTATTACTGCAGGCAGAACAATAAGTGCAAGAAATACTCCTGAAAGAATTGAAGTCTTGTGGCGTGATTTGATTTCTATATTTTTCTATATGTTCAGTATGCCTTTGGTTAACAAATTGTTGAACGGAATACAAGGTCAAAAGAATAAGTCAAGATTAAATCCTGTAGGAGCAAGACAGGTTACTGATTATATGAATCAGGTTATGAAAAACGGAATGAAACCTGAAGCATTTAAAGCTTTAATGTTGGGTGATGCATCTAAGGCTGAAAAAATACTGCCTAAATTCAAATTTGAAAATGGTGCCATAAAGCTGGATAACTTCTTAAAAGTATTAGAAAAAGAAGTTTCGCCGGAAGAGTTTGAAAAATATTCCGATTTAGCTAAGAGAATGTCAAAATTGCAGCCTAAAAATGATGGCGTTACATTATTGGCAAAAAGTCAGGTTAAAGCTATATTTGAAGGCGGCTGCCTGAATAAACCTGAATTTTGGGATGAAGTATTTACAGTTGAAAAAGGCTTTGATAAATCATTTGTCGATGCGACTAATAAAGGCATTGCTAATCATAAAAATCCGTTTAGATTTATCGCTCAAAAGGATTTGGACGGTATTATTGATAATGTTAAAAATTATGTTAACGGTGTTATTAAAAAAGCTGTTAAACAGGGTAAAGAAATTGATTCAAAAACGCTTGAAAAAGCTTATAAAAATAATATGTTTAAAAACAGTCTTAATTGGACAGTTGCATTTGGTATTTCTGCCCTGTTCCTGTCTACAATAATTCCGAAAATTCAATATTGGATTACAAAAGTTACTACCGGTTCTGATAAATTCCCGGGTGTGACAGAGTATCCCGAAGATAAAAAAACAGATGAAAAAGTTATTTAACCCATTTAAAGCTTTTTACGTAATCATCACCGTTAATATCTCCGTAAATTTCAGCATTAAATACTCGAGCAGTGTTTTCTGCTGAATTCGGAATTTTTTTAATATCTTCTGTTACAACAGACGGGGCTTCTGATACATTAATTCCGGGAATTGTATTAAATAGGGTGTTTAAAGATGCATTTCCTATTTTGCCGAAAAGTGTTGAAAAATTCTTTGTTAAAGCTCCGAATATTTGTAAATCGGCAATAAGATTAGTGAAATTGTAAGAGCCTTTCATGTACATATTTAAATCTTTACCTGCTGAAAATATCTGAATATCATCCGCTATACCGTTTCCTATATGGAAGTTGCCGCTTATGCTATCAAAATCACCTGTCTTATAAGGTGTTATCAAGTCAATAATACCATTAATGGAAAGTCCTGTCAGACCTCCTTTTACTAAATTCCCTGCTTTTAAAAGATATTCTAATGACCCCAGTTTGGGCATTTTACCGTTTGCTACTATAAATTTGCCATTTCCGCCAAGACTTTTGGTGCAATTGTCCTGTGAGCTTCCATTGCAAAATAAAGTTACATTTCCGTTAATTGAGCCGTATATTTGTCCTTTTAAATCAAATAAAGTTTCTGCAATGCTTTGTGCATTTGCATTATCTACATTCATTTCTAATTTTACATTATTACTAAGTAAATTATATTTTATGTTACCTTTAACAGTGCCTTCTGCTACATTGAATTTGTAGTTATTAACGTCCAAAATCATTTTATTATTGAGTGTTATATTTGAGTAAAAATTCGTTGCATTCAGGTTTTTAATTTTAATATTTTGGGCGGATAATTCTGATTTTTTTATGATAATATTGCTTAAATCAAGATTGTTATTTTGTACAGATGTTGCGGTTAAGTTTCTTGAAACATCTGCATCGTAATCCCGTAATGCTGTTGTGATTTTATTTAAATCCAGGTTTTCAAGATTAACTTTTATATTTTCAAAGATAAAGGGTGGATTTGGGTTGTTTTGCATAGCTGCCCATATGTTTAAATTGTTTGTTAAAACTGCTCCACCTGCATTAAGATATAACATATCTTTTCTGAAATCAAAATTTATATCTTTGATAGTTGCATCAAACAACGGCATATCAATGCTGTTTATATTTAATTTCCCGAATATAATAGGGGCGGAAGCTTTACCGTTTAAAGTTATATCTGATGTGAAAACACCTTGTTTCATAAGCGGTTTTCTGAATATTATATTGAATATCTTGGCATCAGTAGCTTCTTCGGTTTTTATTTTAAAGTTTGTAAATTTCAAATCATTATTTTTTAAAATATTTATATTACCGGAGGCACTGAGCTGGGGTTTGGGGTAGAGTTTACCGTTTTGCGAGTAAATCAGTTTATTATATTGAAAATTATTAATTCTTATTCCGTTTTGATAAATAATATTATCTATTGTAATATCTACCGGAGTTTGGTTTGTATTTGATAAAATACTTCCAAGAGTTGCACCCATATAGTAAATGCTGGCATTTTCAGATAATTTTAATATTGTTTTGTTTTTTAATGCATTTAAAGAACCTGATATTGTTGATGATAAATTTATATCACCTTTAATTTTTAGAGGATAAACTGCTTTTTTATTGAAAAATTGGTCTATGAATTCTTGTGTCGGTTTGGCATTTATATATAAATTTAGTAATGGTTTTGTGTTAAAGTTATATATTTTACCGTTAACAAAGAAAGGCATTTGACCTATTAATGTGTTAATATTTGCAAGTACAACATCATTTTTTTTCAACTGTATTTTTCCATTCAGAATTTTTAACGGTAAATTTTCCGGTATATATGTTAGATTGATATTATTTAAAACTGTGTCTGCATAAATTTCATTGTTTTTTATATAACCGTTAAGTTTGATTTTACCGTCCAAATTATTAATTATTTTAAATATATTAGGAAAGTACGGTCGAAGTTCATTTAAATTTGATAAGTTAAATTCATTTAAACCAAAACTACCGTTTATTGACTGTTGAGGTGTCAAAATTTTAGTAGCATATAAATTTATAAAATATGGTGTATTTTTAAATTTACCTTTTAATGTTGATATTTTAAAATTCCCGTTGTTAATATTAAAATCCGCATTATTGATACTTATATTCTTGCCGTAAGATTGATAAATTTTCCCTTGAGCATTCAGTTTTTCGGAGTTTATTTTATTTATGTTCCCATTGTAGCGTATGTAGAAGCTTGTATTAATTTGTCCGATATCTTCTTTAAACGGGATACGTAATTTCAGAATATCAATTGCATCTTTTAATACAAATTTATCTGATATTATTTTTACATCAGCATTTTTATCATCTGCTTTACCGTTAATTTTAATTTGTGAATTTTTTAAATCGGATTTTAAATCAAAATATGTATTAAGATTATTAAAGTTGATTTTTCCTTTGACATTTGATAAAGGTATTCCTTGCAATACAACAGTATTTGAATACAGGTCTAATGTGCCTTTTGCAAAAATATTTTTATTAAAAACAACATTATTTACGTCAATAACCGTACCTGTCAAATTTATTGAAATATCTGTTAAACCTTTTGCTGCAGTGACCGGCTGCAGTAGTTTTTGTATATCGATAAGCATAGGTGAAGTTTTGATTATTTTTAGTAAATCCCCTAAATTCTGCTGTTTTGCTGAAATTTTAAAGTCTAAAACCCCTTTCAAAGTGCAATTACCACTTACTTCTACAGGTTTGTTGTTTAAAAATGCTTTTTTGGTTTTGAAAAATGTATTTTGATCGTCAAACAGCAGTTTCCCTTCACCATTTTTTAATGTCATATTTTTTATATCAAGAAAAGATGCAGTGGTTTCTCTAAAATTAAATGTTCCCCAGGCATGCGGGTCTTTTCGGTTTCCTGTTACATGTAAATTTATATCACCTTTACCTTGTATATCCATAATCGGAACAGGACCTAAATCAAATTTTAAAATTTCGTGTAACGGATTTAAAACAGTTTCAGCGATGTTTAAATCGACATTTTTAGTGCTTTTTATATACAAATCGGCATATTTATTACCGTATAAGTCTACATTGCCCTTTACCCATACAGTTTCTTTTAATGAGGCAGGAACAATTACATCCATGTACATTTTTGTGTCTTTGAAGGTTAGTTTAATAACGGCTTTTTCAGTGTTATTAGGCAAGGGTTTATTTAAATAACCTTCTTTTACAAGAATTTTACCGTTTATATCAGGTGTATTAAATTTCCCTTTTACTTTTAAATTACCATTTATGTCGCCATAGAAAAGGTTCTTTTTTAAAGCGTAAAAATTGACTGCTTCTATTAAATTTTCTTCCCCCGGTAAAAGCGGTATAAATTTTTCAGTTCTTGAATTGTTAATGGATATATTAAAATCTACATAAGGAGTTTTTGATTCTAATTTTGTTGCTTTTCCAAATAAAGAAATGTCAATTCCATTTGATAATATTTTCATATTCCGGATATTCAATCCGTTTTTAATAGTGTCTATGTCAGTTTTAATTTCAATTTTATTGTTACAATAAATTGAGCGGGCAGTTTCTTTTTGTATAATTTTTAAATTTTCAATAGTTAATTTTGTAAAAATATTTTTATGTTTGTCATTTTTTGTTGTTGTATCGGTTATCAGATTGATTATCCCTGAAAGTGATGTGATATTACTATTTGGAATTGCTTTTGCATAATCGGAAAAATCACTTAAATCCAAGTTGTTAATTGTTCCTTTTATTTTAAACTGGTCTTCAGTAATTTTATTAATAGGCAATTTTATATCTATATCTGCCATAAGTTGTGAATTTTTATTGCCGATAGAAAGTACTGATGACGTAGATAATTTAATTCGTTTGTTTCTTTTAAATTCATCTAAATTAAAATAGTTTCCGTTAAGCAAGATTTGTTTATTTTGTTTTAAGTCATTTAATTTTATTTGGTAATTTCCTATTCGGAAATAGGCTTTACTTAGTGTCATTTTGGATGAGGGAAGTTTATGCAGCGGATATTGCCCCAGTTTAAGCTCAGAATTTTTCGTATAAATAAAATCAGCAGTAATTTTATCTGCAGAAAAATTTGCCACTTGAATTTTCCCGAAAATTAGCGGTAATAAATTGAGCTTTATTGCTGAGTGAGTCATGTTGAATACTTTTGACTTATCATTATTCAGCAAAGAAACATCTTCTGCCATAAACCATACAGCCGGCAGAAGCCCCATTTTTATATGCGGTTTTTCAACGGAAATATTATAACCGGTTGAGTCTTTCAGGTATTTTTCAAAAAAATCAATTCTTTTTTCTATATTTATTGCTGCAGGAATTCCCCAAAAATAAACCCCGTAAAAGAATGTTAAAATTGCAATTGTTATAAATGATTTTCTTATGTTATTCATTCCCTTTTTATTATATATAACAGCAGGGAATATGGCAACTAGTAATTTTCATTAAGTACTTCAAAATATGCTTGCGGGTGATGACAGTTCGGGCATTTTAAAGGTGCTGATTTTGCTTTATGAAGATATCCGCATTTTCTGCACATCCAAATTACGTCTTTTTCTTTTTGAAAAACAGTATCATTTTGGATGTTTTCTAAAAGTTTTTTGTAACGATTTTCGTGATGTTTTTCTGAGTTTATTATGTTGTGAAATGTTTGTGCAATATCATCAAATCCTTCTTCTTTTGCAATCTTTTCCCCTTCTGCATATAGCAGTGACCATTCTTCATGTTCACCTTCTATTGCACTTTGTAAATTTTCTTTTGTTGTTCCTAGTTCAAACGGATATGCCGCATTTACATGTCCTATTGTGTCGCCTATGTGTTCGTAAAATAATTTGGCATGTTCTTTTTCGTTTTCTGCTGTTTCTAAAAATATTGCTGATATTTGTTCATAGCCTTCTTTTTTTGCGATTTTAGCATAATATGTGTAACGGTTTCTTGCTTGTGATTCTCCTGCAAATGCATTTATAAGATTTTGTTCTGTTTTAGTGCCTCTAAGCTTTTTCATTCTTTTCTCCTTTTATCAAAAGGATAAATTTTGTATTGAACTTTTTCAATTGGAAAGTTGTATTAGCCGAAAGACTTATTTGAAATACGCTACTTTTTGGGGATTATTTAAATCTTTTAAAATTGCATAATATAAGAGTAATAGTCAGGAAGGTGTTTATGAATTTATTATCGTATACAAAAAAATTGGCAGAACAAATTGCATATTATGATGAAATTGCTAAAATAGATTTTTTTAAAGAAGCAAATCCGTTTGTTCAGCCTATTAATATAACAATAATTTGGGTCGAAGATAATCAATAAATTCTTTTGCCTGATGTTTTATCAAATTTAAATAAATCTTCTTCTCTTAAGCTTATTTCAAGGTTTTTGTCAATATAAAAGTCAGACGGTAATTTTGCACTGCATTTTCTGTTGCCTATATTAAAGTAAGCTATTTTTTCGCTTCCTAAAAGTTCTGTAATGTCTATATTGACCGTTTTTTTGATATTGCCGTTTGAAATCATTTTTTCAGGTCTGATTCCATATAATATGTTTTCATCCAAACCTAATTCATTTCCGTCAATAAAATTCATTTGCGGCGACCCAATGAAGCCTGCAACAAAAACGTTTGCCGGATCGTTATAAATTTTTTCAGGGGTGTCCAGCTGTTGTATAACACCTTTATCTAATACAACTATTCTATCTCCCATAGTCAATGCTTCTGTTTGATCATGCGTAACATAGATAAATGTTGTCTGAAGTCTTTCGTGTAATTTTTTTATTTCTGAACGCATTTGAACACGCAGTTTTGCATCTAAATTTGATAGTGGTTCATCCATTAAAAAGACTTTTGGGTTTCTGACAATTGCTCTGCCCAGTGCAACCCTTTGCCTTTGTCCGCCGGATAACTGTCTTGGTTTTCTGTCTAAATATTTTGTTAAATCCAAAATTTGTGCCGCTTCAAAAACTTTTTCTTCTATAATTTTTTTATCCACTTTTCGCATTTTTAATCCGAAAGCAATATTTTCTCTTACAGTCATATGCGGATAGAGTGCATAACTTTGAAAAACAAAAGCTATGTCACGGTCTTTAGGTGGTACATCATTAACTTTTTTATCGTCAATGAAAATTTCACCTGATGAAATATCTTCCAATCCTGCTATCATTCTTAAAATGGTTGATTTTCCGCAGCCTGATGCACCGACAAGAACTATAAATTCTTTATCTTTTATTTCTAAATTTATATCATTAATAACCGTATTTTGGTCATATAATTTTCTGACATTTTTTAAAATAACATTACTCATGTTTTAACAGAAAATCCTTTTCTATAGGGATTATTATATTAAAAGTTGTACCTTTCATGACCTCTGATTCAGCCCATACAATACCATGAAGCCTTTTAGCTAAAATATTTGCAGTACCTAAGCTTATGGATCTTACGATGTTTTTCTTGTTTGTTTTGTCAAGTTGTGTGTATGGCTCAAATAAACCGTCCAGTTCCGTTTCTTGCAACCCTATTCCTGTGTCGGTTATTGAAATTTGCAGTAAAGAATTTTCTTTATAATTGTCAAAAACTTTTAAACTTTTTACTAAGTCTTCATCAGGATAAAATATTCTGAATGAAATTGAACCTGTATCAGTCAATTTTATTGATGCTTCAAACAGGTTTTGTAATATTGTTTTTAAGGTTTTTTCGTCTGAATAAATAGCACGTTTGGCAAGTTCTTCGTAATCAAAATTAACTGTAAGATTTTTGGCAGAAACAGCTAAATCATTACTTCTTATGATGTTTTGGACTGCATTTACAACATCAAATATTTGATAGTCATATTCATAAAGTGTTGATTCGGCATATGCAAATTCAATAAATTTTTCTATAAAATATAACAAGTCTTTAGAATTTTTATTAATAATTTTGACGTATTTGTCTTGTTTTTCAGTGATTTCTCCGCCCAAACCGTCAAGTAAAGCTTGTGAAAAACCTACTATTGAATTAATGGGAGATTTGATTTCATTTTCCAATTTAACAAGCATTGCGTTTTTTTCTTTATTAAATTGGTTAGTTTGTTCAACATTGCTTAAAACATTTGTCATTGCAGTTATATCACGTATTGTAACAATAAAGTAGCCGCGATAATTTTTTGCATTTAATTCAATAAAAAATTCTTTTGCTGACGGTGTGAACGCTCCGGCTATTACAGGCATTCTTGTCGCAATAGATTTTTCAATTTTTTCTTTACCTTTATCTACTAAGTCATCGAAATTATAACTTTTGATTAATCTTTTACCCGCTTCAAAAACTGTAGTTGTTTTATCATTAACCCAGGATATTCTTCCGCTTTGCGTAACAATTAAAACTGCATCGGGTAAGTTTTTTACTATTCTTCTAAGGTTTAATCCGTAAAAAAAATCTTTTAATACATTACCTAAATTCATAATTTGCATTAGTTCCTTTATTATTATATAATATATAATAACATAAAAAAATATTACGAATATTTAATATATTAATTTTTGTAATTTTTTTTAATGTTAACTAGCAAAAAAATTAATTTTTATGTTTTATATGAGAAAAGGTGATAGTTATGAGAGAAATAAACAACAATTCAACAAATCTGAACAATGTAAATTTTCAAGGGATGTCTAA
Organism: Candidatus Gastranaerophilales bacterium; assembly: GCA_944325895.1. Classification (GTDB taxonomy): domain Bacteria; phylum Cyanobacteriota; class Vampirovibrionia; order Gastranaerophilales; family Gastranaerophilaceae; genus SIG32. The sequence continues at coordinate 49,493 of CALVCA010000008.1, read as the reverse complement.
AAATGCCGGTACTCCTGAAGAAATGCCGGTTGTTGATTCTGCGGATGTAACTGATTTAAGCAAAATGCCTTCAGAAGTTATAGGTCGTTCTCAAGTATCTAAGTCTGCATTAGAAAAGGATTTAGAACCTTTGTTTAGTAATCCTGAGGTAGTGCAGAAATCACTGGAGTTTTTTGAAGCTTGCGAAGCATACGGCGTTCCGCCGACTAAAGCTGCTGCATTGATGGGCGGTTTTGCTAAAGAATTCTTTTTATAATTTTTCGCTTAGATAGTTTACTAGACCTTTAAGCCCTAATTTATAGCTGTCCGCTTTGAAGCCGGAAATTTGTCCTATACAAACGGGAGCTATGACAGAATTATGGCGGAAATCTTCTCTGTCATATATATTTGACATATGAATTTCAACAACAGGCATAGCTGCTGCAGTTATTGCATCCCGTATTGCAATACTTGTATGGGTATATGCTCCGGCATTTAATACTATACCGTCAAAATGCTCACGGGCTGTTTGTATTCTTTCGACGATTTCCCCTTCAATGTTGCTTTGAAATGTTTCAATGTCAATTCCCAAAGAAAAAGAATATGCGTGTAGTTCTTTTTCAAGTTCTTTTAAAGTTAGTGTTCCGTAATATTTAGGTTCTCTAAAGCCCAGCATATTAAGGTTTACACCGTTAATTATTAAAATTCTCATGCTTTTTCTCATGCATATATTATACCACAAAATCAAGTAAATGTAAAGATTTATTAATTTTTGTCCTACACATGTAACAAATTTTCCATGCTTGCATTATCATGCATGTACAACTATCCCCAAATCTCCTCCCAAGATTATTGTTCAAAGTCACAAAAAGATGTGGCTTTTTTTTTGCGAATTTTTATATTGCAAATCAATCTCGCATTATTCCAAAGAAATTTTTGATGAAATTTCAGCAAGAATTCTTGCTACATCGGAGCCTCCGATACAGACTTCCAAAATTAAAGGACTATGGATAAGCACGGTTTCACTGTATTCCATTGTGTCGACATCAATGACTTCAAATTCCACAAAGTCATCACCGGCATATACAAGTTTACCGTATTCCCCGCCTGTTGCCCATCTTATAAACATATATTGATTTTCAAATTCTTTTAACTTCTCTATTAAACGCATATCCACCTACATACTTATATAATAGTCATTTTATAATAAAAGTCAACAGCTAGATATTAAACTGTTTTCTTGCTCCTTCTTCGTGATAGAAACCGCCGCCGCAAATCGTTTCTACAACCTTTAATACAAATTCTCTTGGTGCATCAAGCTGGTTGAGATAAAATTCTCTGTTTGATAAATGTTTGATTTTTAAAATAGAGTTTTGGTTTTTTTCTGCCGGTACAAAAAGAGAAGCAACCTCATTTTCTAGCAATCTGCCCATTTCATCATCATGGTTTTTAACACCTTGCATAATTTCATTATAGTTGCCTCTTATAGCCATAATACGTCCGGAAAAAAGGTGCTGTCCGTCTTCTCTGTATAGAGCCTGCGGCTGATAATTGCAGCGGGTTGTAAAGCTTATTTTGTGCCATAGAATATTTATAATGGCAACTGATTTTTGTGTATCAGTGTCAACATATATATTTTGGGTAGTTATCCCTCTTGATGAAAAAGATTGTTTTAAAGTTTCTGCTACTGCTTGCAGATTATCAATCATTCTTATAAATATTTCATTTGTATTAACAGTGGCATGCTGATAATCTAAAAACTGTTTATACATATGTGCAGAAACAAGATTTACTCTTTCCTGTATTACTGAAGATTTTCTTGCAGATGTTTCTGAATTATCAAAATTTTCGTAATTATTAAACAATATTTTTACCTTCTGTTATCTTATTTTAATAATAAACATGTTTTTATGTAAAGATTATAATATTATTTTTTACAAAATGGAATACATGCAAGTGTGTATTTATTTAAATTTTTATTTTAACAGTTATTTGAATTTAGCCGTGATAATAATAGGATTGTACGTAAGAGTAATATTTTCATATTTTTCCATATAATCCGTACAGAAATCTTTAACATTTTTAAAAGACCAAATTTTCTTTTTTAAGGAATTAACACCGGTGTTTTTCATATGTGCCAAAAGTTCTAAAGGAGTGTTAAAATCTAGTTTATATTTGTATTCATTTGTATAAAGAATGTCAAAATCCGGTTTTAGTATATTAATAATTTCTTGTTGTGACAAATAATTTAAGCCCAAACCTGTAATGTTTTGAATTTCAGAAAAATTATCTTTTCCAAAAGTTGAAAATGCCAAAATAGCATTTTTGTTTAAATAAGGTTTATAGTAATTAATGAATTTATCCAAATTGTTAAACCATTGAAAAACTGCGTTAGCGGTCAACAAATCAATGTTATGCGGCGGTTTTATTTTTTGAGCATTACCGTAGATAAATGTAAATTCAGGCAAGATTTTTGCAATATAATTTTTTGATTTTTCCGTTAAATCATTTGCAAAATATTTTTTAAAAGTTATTTTATTATTTATACAGCGTGTTAATAATCCTGTACCGCATCCTATTTCGAAAACAGTATCAAAGCTGTTTTTGGCGGCAAATATTTGTTCGGATAAATTTTCTGCTAAAATTTTTTGAACAAAGGCATTTTCATCATATTTATCAAAACTTTTTTCAAAACAATTTTTTACTAAATTTGTCTGCATATTTCATCCCAGCTGTTGTAATTATAAAACGGGAAATGTCCGCAATCAAGGATTTTTGCAATGTTACCCCACATATTTAACTGGTTTTTTGCAGGAATAATTTTATCATTTTTACCGATAATTGCAGTATCATAGAACTGTCCGTCATAGTTGATTTCAATATTTTTAATGAAGTCGTCAAGTTTAATCAGTTCATTAACACGATTTTCAATTGTACGTTGAACAGGAGTTTTTAGATAAATGTTTAATAAATTTTCGTTTGAAAAAACGTTTTCATAAAATTTCCCTTTTAAACCTGTTTCAGCATATTTGAGGGTTAAATCAAAAGTCCTTTTTGGAATTCCGAGCCGGTCGTCAACCGGAAACGGCGTACCGTTAACAGCAATTTTTTTATTAAAATCCGGCAGTAAATTTTTTATGTAATATGCTATGAATACTCCCATAGACCAGGTTATAAGAATTTTTTCATCGTATTCGCCGATAGTAACCGGTAAATTTAAATCGCTGTAATCATAAAACATTAAAACATCATAATCAAAAGAATTGATATTTAAAAACGGAAAATAATCAAAACTCCAGCCTGCAAAGAATACTATTAATTTGTTTTTGTTATTATTTTTTAACCAATAATACTGCATAAATTTTCCAAATCCTGTTCTGATATTTCTGTAGTAAGTGATAATCTTATTCTAGGTGTTGGTACGGTAGGTTTTCTTATTGGAAGCGTAAAATAACCGTTTTTATAAAGAATTTCGCACATTTTAACAGTTTTTTCATTATCGTTTGTATGTAAAGGGATTATATGGCTTGAACCGCCAAGTTTTTGAGATAGTGTGAGAAGTCTTTGGCGTTTTTCATATGTATATGGAAGTTTTTTTTCAATAATCCATTTTGTAAAGGCGATATTTATAGGCGGTAATGCAGTTGAAAAGATAAAAGAGCGAGCTTTATTAATCAAAAAATCAATTAATATTTTGTCGCCTACGGCAAAAGCTCCCATAGATCCGATTGCTTTGCCGAAGGTTCCGATTATAAGATCAATGTCATCAATTAAATTGAGTTTTTCGCAAATTCCAAGTCCTTTTTGTCCGAATACTCCAAAAGCATGTGCTTCATCACTTACAAGGATGCAGTTGTATTTTTGTTTAAGTTCAATTATTTTTTTCAAATCCGCAATATCACCGTCCATGCTGAAAACTGTTTCAGTGACAATAACGGCATTATTGTAATTGCTGCGTTCCCTTTTAAGTAAATTTTCGAGGCTTTGCATGTCATTATGCATATATCTGAAAAATTTGCCGTTTGAAAGCTTCATTCCGTCAATTATACTGGCATGATTCAGTTTGTCTGAAAATATTACATCACCTTTTTGTGCTAATGAGCTTGTGATACCGACATTTGCGTGGTAGCCGCTGTTAAATATAAGAGCGGATTCTTTATCATATAATTCTGCTAAAATATGTTCCAAATCGTTATATACAGGCAGTGTTCCGGTTAACAACCTGGCAGAAGCACTGCCAAATGAGTATTTGCCGCCGGTTTGCTTCATAAATTCTTCTGTAATACGTCTGTTATCTGCAAATCCTAAATAGTTGTTTGATGAAAGGTTTAGTAATCGTTTTTCTCCAAAATAAACATATTTTTCATCTTTTTTGGAAAAATTTTTAACAGAACGAAACTCTAAATTTTCCTCCAAAGAAGTTAGAATTTGCGAGTATGTTTCATGCATAACTCAATTTTACTACAAAAGTTTTTATGCGTAAAAATCAGTTTTTGGTGCACCTTCACTTACTGTAACTAATTGGTTGTTCAAATGTGCATTACGAAAAGCTGTTAGAAGTTCATCGGCTGGAATATCTAAAGGTATTACTTCATCATTAACGTTAATTGTCGAACCAAGTAGTTTAGGACCATGTTTAGAATTTGGGTTACAATTGATATATTTAATGTGATCTGTATTGTAAACAGTTGATCTGCCTGTTGGGTAATTGACTTGTAATAATCCTTTGAAATTAGTATTTGAAATATTCATGTTTTTCTCCTTTTATTCAAAATCTTTTATGTCCAATTCTTTACCGAATTTTTCTTCTATTTCTGCTAATTTGGCATTAACTTTAGCGTAATATTTTACTGCATTTGAGGATTTTATTATTGCATCTTCTGCAACTGCATCAACTTCTTTTGATGCTAAATATAAATCAGGATATCTGTTCATTACTCTTGTTTTTATATTGTTTATATTTTTAAATAAAGTATTTATTTGAATATTTTTGACAGGCAATTTGCCGTTTGTAAGTGTTGTAATACATTTTTCATATAAATCACCCGGTTTTTCGACAGTAGGCATTTCGCATAAAAGACCGATAAAATCTCTTGTAGGAATTTTTGCACAAAAATTTGTATATGTAGCTGGTGTTATTTTCATACCAATATAAAATCCGGCAAAATTTAATTTGCTAGTTTTGCCGGATTGATTAATAAAATTTTACATTATTTATTGAAAAAACGCATTATCTTATCCAAAAGTCCTTCGTCTTCTTCCATATTTACGTTTTCCAGTTTGGTAATTTTATTTTTTATTGCCGTGTAATCATTTGCATTCTGAGCAAGTGATATATATTTTTTATAAAATTCAATTGCAGCAGGTTTGTTTTTTAATTTTTCATAAATTTGAGCTAATTTTTTGACAATCATAGCATTGCGTTTGTCCAGTTCATATATTTTTTCTAAATATTCGCACTGCATTCTTGTATCACCTATGCTTTCTCTAAAATCGGCAAGTTTTTCCAAAGCTTTTTTATTTGAAGGTTCTTCCAAAGAAATTTTTTCCCAAAATTCTATTGCGTGGTTTTTGTCGCCTGTTTCTTCAAGTAAGATTGCAAGAGTGTTCATAAGCTCAATATCTTTGTCATTAAGCTGGTAGGCATTTAAAAATTCATTTACTGCAATATCTTTATTACCTCTTACTAAATTATATTTGCCCCAGTTTAAATGTGCATTGTAATCATCTTTTTTATTTTCATATATAAGAGCACGCATTTGGTATACCAGTGCTGAATTTCGATTGAGTTCATTGTATTTTTCAACACATTTTAAGGCTTCATCATATTCATTTTTCATATAATGATATTGTGCTTTTAATGCATAAAATTCAGCATTATTTTTGTATTTATCTTCAAGATTGCATAATTTTTCAAAAACATCTTCATTGCATTCCATCATGCATTTTATTTGAAAAAGTTCATCTTGTGTTAAATCTTTTGCTTTTTGAGGTTCATTATTTTTCAGATATAATTTTGCAAGCTGTTCATTTATCTGAGTGGTGTCAAAACGTTTTTTAGCACGTTCAAGTATATCTATAGCACTTGGAATAATATCTTCTTTTATATATAAATCTGCAAGTTTAAGAAAAACATCTTGAGGAGTTTCTTCATAATCAAGAGTTTTTAAATATTCATCAATAGCTTTATTAATATTGCCGGTCTGAGCATAAAGATTAGCAATAGTGAAACGAGTCATAACAATTTCTGTTTCATTATCAGTATTTGCGAGTGCTTTTTTAAAATCATTGATTGCCTGTTCATATTTTTGTTCGACTGAATGGAGGTTACCACGATATATATAATATTTGTATCTGTCTTTATCGACGTAAATATCCATAAGCTGTTCATAACAAAGAGTATTTGTCATATCTTTTTCAAGAATTTTAGCATAATAGTCAGCGGCTTCGTCTTTTTTATTAAGCATCATAGCCAAATGTCCCAGTCTTTCTAAAACTTGAAGATCTGAAGGACGTCTTTCAAATTCTTTTTTATATTCGGCAAACGCTAGTTCGTATTGTTCGTTCATTTCATATTGTTCTGCTGTTTGAATACTCATGATTACTCCTTTATTGTTTTATTATTAAAAATATTTTGTGCTTTTTCAATTCCGTCGGTAAGATAATATTCTACTGCACTGACAGCTTCAGAAAGTGTCGGTTTTAAAATTTCAATTTGTTCTTTTGAAAAATTTTGCAGTACAAAATTTTCAGCAGGAATTGGCGGCTGAGGACCTATTCCAACTTTTAGTCTGTTAAAATCTTTTGTTTTAAGATGTGTAATTATTGATTTAATTCCATTATGCCCGCCGTCAGAACCATTTTTTTTAAATCTCAAAGTTCCTAAATCTATTGCCAAATCATCATATATTATTAAGATGTCTTTTATATCAATTTTATAATAATTCATTACGGCAATAACGGATTCACCTGAAAGATTCATATAAGTCGTAGGTTTAGTTATTATTATATCGTTGAATTTTGTAATAAGACATTTTAAGTTTTTATCTTCTTTAAACGTTAAATTGTTTTGTATAGCAAATTTATCAACGACCATAAAACCCGTATTATGACGTGTAAAGCAGTATTTTTCTCCTATGTTGCCTAAACCAGTTATTAATTTCATTTTATTTAACCTTTTATATTTATTATTTTAACGTAAATAAATATTACCGTGTCGATTTACCGATGTTTCGCTTAACAAATCGATAAAATAAACTTATTTTAAGTGTAAATATGAGGATAAAATTATGAAAAATAAACAAATTATACAAGAAAAAAGTTCACAGAAGGTTGCAAAATTTTTGGAAACAAATTCATTACATAAAAAAGATTTTGCTGAAATGATAGGTGTGACGTTGTCATACGTTTATAATTTAATTGATGAAACTATACCGTTTTCAACAAGGGGTACGACTTTGGAACGAATTGCAACAGTTATGGACATAGAGCCGGAAGAATTTGAAGAATATAAAATCCCGCAGGAACCTGTTTTGATTGATGATTCGGTGCAGTTTATAAAAGATATTTTAAAGTCAAAAAAAATGTCGGTGGTGAATTTTTTAAAAGCATTTCCTCGTAAAAAAAGATTGGATATAGTGGATATATTAAGAGGAACCATGCCGCTGCCTATTGACTACAAAGAATTATCAATGATAGGGCAGGTTTTGGATTTGACAAAAGAAGATATTTACGGTTTATGGGAAAAAAGAATGCGTCAAATTTTGGAAATAAACGGTATGAATATATATTCAAACGCCGCACTTGTAAATTCCATGTTTGATTGTGTTAAAAAAGCCATAAAATAGATTTATTCTGTTAAAAATTTTTGAATTGCATCAGTGATAGCTATAGCACAACGTTTTTGGAAATGTTCATTTGTAATCATTGAATTGTCTGCGGGATTAATCAAATATGCTATTTCGATTAAAATACTCAAGGCATCGGTATTTCTTACAAGAGCAAGGCTTGCTTGTCTAATTTTGTCGTTTTTTGTTCCTGCATTGGTATTTATTGATACTAAAATGTTTGCAGCTAACAATTTAGCTTGATTGTAGTAATAATAGACACTTGTTCCTTGATGTTCATTCGGATTTGCACTGTCAGGCAGGGAATTAGCGTGGATACTTAATAAAAACATTGAATTGTTTTTATTTGCAACGGTAATTCTATCATTTAAACTTATATAGCTATCATCAGTTCTGGTCATTAAGACATTAGCCCCGTGTTTTTTGAGTTCTTTTTCTAAATATTTTGCAATATTGAGGTTAATATCCTTTTCTTTATTACCTAAACATCCTATAGCACCAAATTCTTTTCCCCCATGCCCTGCATCAACCGTAATCGTAATATTTTTTAGCGGATGTTTTTTGTCGATAACAGGCGGTTTTCTTACTTTAAAAACAAAGTCGTTTCCGATGTATTGACCGTTATATCCGAAAAGCTTTTTAACTCCGCTTTTTTCATAGTATGGGAAATCAAAACTGTATATATTTTGCGGATTATCTTTTACGTTATAAAATTTAAGATTAAAAATTTCTCCTTCTGTTATCTCAAAAGGAACTTTTTTGTTCAGGTGGAAAATAAATGTGTAAAATTCATCATCATCCACAAAGTCATAGCCGTTTAAAGAGGCAGGTTGATAAGATGTAAAACTTTTAACATCAGATTTTGAAACCCAGGCATTTTTTTCAGGGCATAAAAATACTCTATAAAATTCATTTTTTTCGCCATCTATAGTAAGCGGTATATTTTTTGGATAATGTGCAATCCTGTTTACACCTGAATTTATTGGAGTTGAACGCAGCGGAACATTATCCGATGAGGTTATAAATTCTTTTTTCGATGAATATTCTATGAGTCCAGGGAGGTTGTTTGATACAAAAGGTTTAATTTTGGGGCGGTTTATAATAAAGGTTTTTTCATCGTTTTTTGATTTTATAATAAAACGATTTTCACCTTCATTAAGTTTTACAACATGAGCAAATCCTCCGGAATGATGTATTTTTACGTGTTCGCCGTTTATACTTAATTTTGATTTTGCCGAACCTATAAAAAATGTAGATGGCGAATTTATGGTTACGTTTGAGTGTGCCGGATAGACAATATTAAATGCAAACACTTTAGAATTAAAGGCAAAAAATAAAAGTAATAATGGTAAAATTTTATTCATATTTATATTTTACTTCATTATTACTAATTTATAAATTTTTGTAATTTTATTTAATATTTTTATATTTTAACGCTTCTTATGCTAAAATTATAAAAGGAGAGGCGAAATTTTGCGGAAGAAAGATAATGATAAAGAAAAGAGAATAAGAGATTTTGACAGAATTCTCGGTTTTTTGCAATTTTGTTTTATCATTTTTGCAATACTTTTGTCAATATATCTTTTTGTCATTCAGATTATTGATACCGGAAAATATCGTGTAAGAGCACGAAATCAAAGGATTAACCGTTCGTTTGTAATGCGTGGTGACATTTATGACAGAAACGGTATAAAACTTGCAACTGATAAGGTTTATTCAGATGTTTATGCACATCCTGAAAATTATGATTCGTCCCCTGAAGATTTGGCGAAAAAACTTTCTCCTATTTTAAATATGCCATATAATCAATTATTAGAATTGTTGAAAAAACCGGGTCCTGTTATAACGATTAAAAAAGACATTGATAAAAATACCGCAAAAGAAATAGCAAAGCTTCATTTAAGAGAAATCAGCATGGGCAAAAAAAATACCCGTACATATCCGCAGGGAGATTTAGCGGCACATGTATTGGGTTATTATAATTTTGATGCGGATATTGCAAACGGAGTAGAATATACAGCAAAAGATAAGCTTGAACATGTAGAGCATGCGGTGCGTTATCAAAGAACCCGTGACGGAAAAATTATATATGATTTTATGACAGATCCTGTAGCAACGACAACACCTCCAAAAGGTCAGGATATTACATTGACGATTGATGCGGCTATACAGCATGTTTGTGAAAAAGAGCTGCAAAAAATGATTAAAGAAAAAGAAGCACTTCGTGGCACCGTAATTGTAATGAATCCTAAAAACGGGGAAATCTTAGCATATGCTGTTTATCCGACTTATGATCCAAATAATTACAGAAAAGCTGGTGAACTGGAAATAAAAAATTGGCCTTTAACAGATGTATTCCCGCCGGGATCTACATTTAAGGCTGTAACAGTTGCAAGTGCAATGGATTTAGGAAAAATTAATGAGTATACACAAATTTTAGATACGGGAAAAACTTCAATCGGGAAGTGGGAAATTAAAAATTATGATTATAATGTCCACCCTTATCCGGGTATGATTTCATTGGAATACTTATTTGAGCATTCAAGCAATATAGGTTCCATAAATGTTGCAAAAACTATGTCCTCTAAAGAGTTTTATGATATGTTGAAGAAATTCGGTTTCGGACAAAAATCAGGGATAGATTTACCCGGAGAATCAGCAGGATTATTGCCGGTTTGGCACAAATGGGATAAAGGTATTCATGCAACAATGGCTTACGGATACGGGACGTCTGTTTCTGCAATGCAAATGGTAACGGCAATGGCTGCCTTGGCAAATAACGGTATTAGGGTAACACCGCATATTATAAAATATCCGCAGGAAGAATATGACCAAAAAATCCATTATACTCAGGTTGTTTCTCCTGAAACCGCAAAAACTATCACAAAACTTCTTGCAGCTAGCGTAAATAATGGTAAATCTACTATAAAAATGAAAAAATACAATGTCGCTGCTAAAACGGGTACTTCGAATAAACCTAAAGAAGGCGGCTCAGGATATACAGGACTTTCATACACATCAACTATAGGCTATTTACCTGCATCAGATCCTCAAGTATTGATTTATGTGATGATAGATAGTGCCAAAGTCGGTGCAGTATGGGGAAATACGGTAGCAGGACCTGTATTTCATGAAGTAGCTGAACAGACAGCCAGAATTTTAAATATTAAACCTGATAAAACGAAAGAGGTCACGGAATGAAACTTGAAGAACTTATTGAATATTTAGATTATAAAGATTTGGTTAATTTTAAAAGTGTGGAAGTTTCGGGTATTTCATACAATTCTCAAACAACTAAAAAAGGTGATATTTTTGTATGCCTTGTCGGCGAACACACTGACGGACACAAATTTGCTCAAATGGCTATTGATAACGGTGCGGTTGCACTTTTGGTGGAACGTCCGTTAGATATTAAAATTCCTCAGGTGGTTGTTTCTTGTACAAGACATAAAATTGCAGATATTGCAGACAGATTTTATTCAAGACCGTCTTTGGGTTTGAATTTAATCGGAATAACCGGCACTAACGGAAAAACCACTGTGACTCATTTGATACAGAAAATTTTTGAAGAGAATAATCAAAAATGTGCTTTGATAGGAACTTTAGGTTATAAATTGTCTTCAAACGGAGAATACCGTGATGCAAAACATACCACTCCGCAGGCACCTGAACTGCAGGCAACACTCAGGATGATTAAAGATGTTGAAAAAATAGATAATGTGGTAATGGAAGTCAGCTCGCACGCTCTTGAACAAAATCGTGTAGGGGGCTGTCGTTTTGACGGTGCTGTGTTTACGAATTTAACTCAGGATCATTTGGACTACCATGTAACAATGGAAAATTATTTTAATGCAAAGGCTATTTTGTTTAAAAATCTTAAGGAAGGCTGTTTTGCCGTTATAAATATTGATGATGAATACGGTGATAAGTTTTTAAATGTTGTGCCTGAAGGCGTTAAAAAATATACTTACGGGATAAAAAACAGAGCTGACGTAATGGCAAAAGACATTGAGTTTTCATTGAATGGTGCAGAGTTTGTCCTTGTAACGACAAAAGGTGAATATAAAGTAAGCCTTCATATGAATGGCATGTTCAGTGTATATAACGTTTTGGCTGCAGTAACTACAGCTATTGCCGAAAATATTGATGTAAAAACTGCATTGAAAGCTTTAGAAAATGTAAAAGGTGTTGCCGGTCGGTTTGAAGTAATTACAAAAAAACCGCTGGTTATAGTTGATTATGCTCATACTCCGGACGGTTTGGAAAATGTTCTTAAATCAGCAAGGGAAATAACTCCGAAAGACGGGCATTTGATTTGTCTTTTTGGCTGCGGCGGTGACCGTGATGCAACGAAACGTCCTAAAATGGGTGCTATTGCCGAACAAATTGCTGATAAAATTGTAATAACTTCAGATAATCCACGCAGCGAAGATCCTCAGCAGATTATAACCGATATAATTGCCGGTTTGAAATCTACTAATCCGGAAAAAGTTACGGTTGAACCTGACAGAGGCAGAGCTATTGAATTATTAAAAACTATTTCTAATAACAATGATGTAATTGTTATTGCCGGTAAAGGTCATGAAGATTATCAAATACTAAAAGATCGTACGATTCATTTTGATGACCGTGAAGAAGCTAAAAAAGTGTTTGACGTGGTTTAGTTATTTATTGATAATCATTATAGTTATAATTCAAATTTTAAAATTTAATTGGATATTGCTCAGGGATTTTCCATCCGTTTTTTTTAATAGCAAGTCCGCAGTCCTGACCATTATCGTCTATTCTGCAATTTCCGGGATTGCCGCTGAACATATCTTCTAAATTTCTGCAATAACCGCCCCAATAGCCGGCAATAGAGCCTTGGTACAATCCGTAATGTTCACCGTTAGGACATCTTTGAGAAGTAGACCAATTTCCTGTTTTATATGTATAATTAAATAATGTAAACATAAATACATCTTTGCCGACAATGGAATCGCCTCTGTCACCGTTAATATCCACAAAAATCTCAGCATATCTAATCGGTGTACAATATTTGATTCCTCCTGAAGGTGTGCAATCATTATAGTTTACATATATTAACAAGGTTTTATATCCCCACTTGTAATGTGGACTAATGGTATGCACACCATCGACGACGCTATTACCGTTCAAGGAAATAGGATCATACTCATCACCAAAACAAGGGCGACGGGATTTACACTTTTGCGGTTTTGGGTTCATATACGGAATAATATATTTTTCTGTAAAATTTTCGGTGCTAGTAGGACTATTATCGGATGGCCAAGCCCATTGTTGAAGCGGTCCGTTGTCGACTTCGGATAATTTAATTACCTGCAGAAGTTCTGCATATGTTTTTTTAGTTGAATAATAGTAACAAACTCATTGTATTTAGAAATCAAATTCGGGATAGTCAAAGCGGCAACGACCCCGATAATCCCGAGGGTGATAAGAACCTCTGCCAAAGTGAAAGCGGCACGACGATTGTTGTCAAACATACCTACGTGCGTAGCACCTTCGGCTAAAGCCTCAGGATGACGTGTAGAAGACAAACCTAATGTGTCTACGTAGTACGTAGTACTGTCATCCTGAACTTGTTTCAGGATCTTGCAACTGTTAAATGCTATACAAAACCTAATGTGTCTACTGTCTTGGATTTGTAGGGCTCGCAAAAGCGTGGTTTTCGGGACGAGTTTCGCTTCGCTCACTCTTGTACAAATCCGCTGCGTAGCACCTTCTGCTAAAGTGAATGCAGCATGATGATTGTCGTCAAACGTCCCTACGTGCGTAGCACCCTGAGGCTTTAGCCGAAGGATCTCATTAAGAGATTCTTTTCTTTGCTCAGAATGACGTGTAGAATAATTTTTAAAATGATGTATAGAGTGAAATAAACTTCCAAAAACAGCCCGAAAGGCACTAATCAAGCATGCCGTAGGGGGGGGGCGACTATCTTATCCGCTGATTCGTTTTTCATAATTTATCTCCTTATAATATTTTATCCAAACCATATATAAAATCATTATATTCTAGAACGTGTTTTAATGCAAGTATAATACCCGGCATATAACATTTCCTGTCAGTCGAATCATGTCTTATTGTTAATGTTTGTCCCATAGAACCGAATATAACTTCTTGTGATGCCATAAAACCCGGAATTCTGACGGAATGTATATGGATGTTTGAGTACGCATTCCCGCCTCTTGAACCTTTTATTGTTTCCGTTTCGGCACAATTGCCGGTTGAAAAGTTTTCATTAGCCTTAGACATCATAAGTGCAGTTTTGATAGCAGTGCCTGATGGTGCATCTTTTTTTTGATTGTGGTGAAGTTCAATAATTTCAGCATTATCAAAGTATTTAGCACAAAGCTCTGCACATTTCATCATCAAAACTGCTCCGGTTGAAAAGTTAGGTGCAATAAAACAGCCGGTATTATTCGTTTTTGAAAGGTTCTCTAATTCATTAATCTGTTGCTCCGACAATCCTGTTGTTCCGATTATTATTTTTATCCCGTTATTAAGGCAGTATTTGGCATTTTCAAAAATTGATGCAGGTTGTGTAAAATCTATTACAACGTCAAATTTACATTTTTTTAAGGCTTCGTCAATGGATGTAAAAACATCTTCTGCAGGTATAATATCAATTTTCGCCGCAAGCTCGGTATCAGGGTTTTCAAGTATTGTATTTACAACTTCTTTTCCCATTTTTCCCAGTGCACCGCATACTGCTACTTTTATCATAAATTTCTCCTTTTTTTTAATTTTATCATAAAAATTTGTGTTATTATATTTATTAAAAAGGAGAAAATCATGGCAGATGCAAAAATTTTAGCTACAATTGAAAGAACTGATACTGAACAATTACAAATTTCGGTAAGTGAATATAAGGGTAAAAGTTACCTTAATATGAGAATATTTTACACAACAGACGGCGGTTCAAGCTGGCTGCCTACAAAAAAAGGTGTAACTTTCAGCCCTGATCAGCTTGATATTTTGGAAGAAGCTATCCAAGATGCACGTAAAGAATTTATGGCTGAGGAATAATGAAATACGCTCTTGCTCTTGTTAACATAAAAGGGCTGGGGGTAAAAACTTTCAGTTATTTAATCCCTGACGGTATGAATGTTCAAATCGGTCAGGCTATTCTTGTGCCTTTTGGCAGGCAAGGGCTGGTTAATGCTTTTTGTGTTGGGTTTTCCGATTATTTGCCGGGTGATTTTAAGGTAAAAAAAATAAGCAAAATTCTTGATGAAAAACCTTTATTTTCTATTGATTATTTAAAACTTCTTGAATGGGTCGCAAATTATTATTGCTGCGATTTGGTAACGGTTTTGAATGCTGCTATACCTTTAAAATTGATTGAAAAAGCTTCAAAAGTCGAGCAGAATGTTGAATTTATTACATTTGACGGGGCAACAAAACGGCAAAGAGAAGTTTTGGAAATTTTGCAAAAATCCGGCAAAATGCCTTTAGTCATGTTTGAAAAACAGGCAAAAACTACCCGTTTAACAGTAAAAAAACTTGAAAGTATCGGATGTGTAAAGATTACCGCTGAAGAATTGTATCGCAATCCGCTTGATATTTTAAATATTACGGAAACAGAGCCTTTATTTGAGCTTTCACCTGAACAGCAAAAAGTCTATGAAGGTATTAAAGAAAAGTTGTGCAGTAATAAACCGATACTTCTTCATGGTGTTACAGCAAGCGGTAAGACTGAGGTTTATTTTAAATTAATTGATGATACGATAAAATCAGGTAAAAATGTTTTATTTTTGGCTCCTGAAATTGCACTTGCTTCTCAATTAACAAAAAGATTAGCAAAAAAATTCGGAACACGAGATGTTGCAATTTGGCACAGCAGTATATCTGACGGCGAGCGTTATGATGTTTGGCAGAAACTTTATAAAAACGAAATAAAAATACTCGCTGGAGCACGTTCAGCGATTTTTGCACCTCTTCAGAATATAGGTCTTATTATTATTGATGAAGAACATGAAAGTGCTTATAAACAGACAAGTCCTGCCCCAAGATATGATGCGAGAATTGTTGCTAAAAAACTTGCTGAATTCCACGGCTGTTCTCTTTTGTCAGGCTCTGCAACACCAGATATTTCACTCTATTACAAGGCTCTTAATTCAGGTAATCTTTTTGAATTAAAAAACAGATATAATGATGCAAAAATTCCGCATGTGTCCGTAATAAATATGCAAGAATACGGTCGTGCCGCTTATCGAAGTATTATTTCCAAACCTTTGCAGACCGCTATTATTGAAACTCTTGAAAAAAATCAGCAGGTCATTTTATTAATTAATCGCCGCGGATTTTCTACATTTACGCAATGTCAGGCATGCGGTCATGTAATTGAATGTCCGAATTGTGCCATCCCGATGATTT
The DNA here is from genome assembly GCA_944325895.1 of Candidatus Gastranaerophilales bacterium. GTDB lineage: Bacteria > Cyanobacteriota > Vampirovibrionia > Gastranaerophilales > Gastranaerophilaceae > SIG32. Next base: position 33,273 of record CALVCA010000008.1, on the reverse strand, counting down.
GGCATGCAAAAGATAAGCGTTTGAAATGCCATTATTGTAATCATTCTGAATATTTTCCCGATTTTTGTCCCCAATGCGGTTCTGATGCTCTAAAAAACAGCGGCACCGGAACTCAGAAAATTGAGCAATATATAAAAGAACTTTATCCCGATAAAATTGTTGAACGTATTGACAGTGATATTTTAGTCAGAAAAGGTGAACATATCAGGCTTTTAGAAAGATTTCAAAAAAAAGAAATAGATATTTTAGTCGGAACTCAGATGATTGCGAAAGGCTTAGATAATCCAAATGTAACGCTTGTAGGTGTGATTTCAGCAGATGCAAGTTTTAATCTGCCGGATTTTAGAGCATCTGAACGAGGTTTTCAACTGTTGACTCAGGTCGCAGGTCGTGCAGGACGTGGCGATTTTTCAGGCAGGGTGTTCTTCCAAACTTATAACCCTGAATATTATGCTCTTGCCAGTGCCAAAGCTCAAAATTATACGGAGTTTTATTCAAAAGAAATTGTCGCCCGTGAAGAATTTGACTATCCGCCTTTTAGTCAAATAGTAAGGCTTATTCTGTCGTCAGAAAATAACTTCAGAGCTGAAAAATCCGCTCAGGAAATTGCTCTCAGACTTTGTACCATGATTGAAAAGTATGGAATTTCCGAAAGAATTATAGTACTTGGTCCGACCAGTTGTGTTATTGAACGTATTGGTGGACATTACAGATTTCAGATTATTATTAAAAATAAATTGGATGAAAAAGGACACAGGTTTATTTCAAGTTTTTTGAGTAAAATTACCATGCCAAAAGATATTAAGCTTACAATAGATGTTGATCCTTTAGATATTTTATAAATTTGTTATCATTTTTTTCGTTTTTTCACGGATTTCTTTATCTGCTTCAAATATTTCGTCAATAGTCGGATTTTGGATTACATTGTGTTCAGACGTGATTTTTTTAACTGTTTCATAGATTTGATAAAGTTTTATTCTGCCTTCTAAAAATGCAAAAACAGCTTCTTCATTTGCTGCATTTAGGCATACTGTTGCTGTTCCTCCTGTTCTGCCGGCACTATAGGCTAGTTTGAGTGCCGGGAATTTTTCAAAATCAGGCTTTTCAAAGTCAAGCCGTGCAATTTCTGAAAAACTGAAACTTTTTGATTTTATACCTTCATATCTTTCAGGATATGATATTGCATATTGAATAGGTATATGCATACTCGGTAAACCTAATTGAGCTATTACACTCCCGTCTTTATATTCAATGGCCGAATGTACAATGCTTTGCGGATGAATTACTACTTCAATATTATCATAGTCAATTCCGAAAAGATGATGTGCTTCTATGATTTCTAATCCTTTATTCATTAAAGTAGCACTGTCAACTGTGATTTTTTTACCCATATGCCATTTCGGATGTGCTAAAGTTTCTTTTACCGTTGCATTTTTCATATCTTCTGTCGATTTGCGTAAAAATGGACCGCCTGATGCAGTTATTATGAGTTTATTTACCTGTGATATGTCTTTTATACATTGGTGTATTGCACAGTGTTCACTGTCAACTGGAATGATTTTTACATTGTTGGCTTTTGCTTCCTTCATGACAATATCACCTGCCATAACCAGTGTTTCTTTGTTCGCCAGTGCAATATTTATGCCGTTTTTTATAGCTGTTAGTGTCGGACGTAATCCGATTTTGCCTGAACATGCCATTAAAATGATATCATTTTCTTTATCAGAACAAATTTTTTCCAGCCCTTGCTCGCCTAAAACAGTATATTTCGGTTTGAATTTTTTCGTCTGTGCTTTTAAAAGTTCTTTATTATGACCGCCTGCAAGTGCTATAATTTCAAATTTATCCTGTAGTTTTTCTAAAACCTCTAATGCCTGTGTTCCGATAGAACCTGTTGAGCCTATTATACTTATCTTTTTCATATGTTTATTATATTACAAAAATTTATTGGACATCTTATTTGATTAATAAAATTATTAGTTATATTAGTGTTATAATAAAATTATGAAAACGAAGTTAATAATTGAACAACATTTCCACGGAGCATTCGGAATAAATTTTAACGATTGCAGTGTGGATGATGTATTGGAATTATCAAAAGAAATTGTTAAATATGGTATAGGCGGAATTTTTCCGACACTTGCCACAGATTCTGTTGAAAATATTAAAAAGCAAGTCGAAATTATAAAACAGGCAGCAGGTTTGCAGACTCCAAAAATGGCTAAAATTTTGGGTGTGCATCTTGAGGGTATATTTTTAAACCCTGAAAAAAAAGGTATCCATGACCAATCTTTATTTTTAAAGCCTTCTGTTGATAATTATAAACTTATTGAAGATGATTTTATAAAAATTCTTACTTATGCACCGGAACTGGATGAAGAATATTCACTTGCCAAATATTTATTGACAAAAGATGTGAAAATTCAGGCCGGTCATTGTGTTGGCGGTGATTTATCCTACTGTGACGGGGCTACGCATTTATTTAATGCCATGTCAGGTATTGTACAAAGAGGAACTTCGACAGCTTTAACTGCCTTGACGGATGATAGTATTTTTACTGAAATTATTGCTGACGGCGTACATGTTTCGGATTCAATTATACGGCTTGTATTTAAAGTAAAACCTCAAGATAAAATTATACTTGTATCTGATTCTCTGCCTATTACGAAAAGTAATCTCAAACAAATGGAATTTGCCGGGGAAACTATATACTTTGACGGTGAAAAGGCTACGTCAAAAGAAGGTACTATTGCAGGCAGTACAAAACTTTTGCCTGATATAATAAAACGTTTGGGTCTTATGGGACTTTTTAAACCACAACTTATTGAAAATGTTTATAAATATCATAACATTAATCTCGACGGCGAAGTCGTTTGGGATGAAAATTTTAATATTATAAATGTTATAAGGTAAATATTAATGAAAAGGCTGGCTGATTTTTCCGATGATATAAATAAATGTTCCAAATGCGGCAAATGTCAGGAAGTTTGTCCGGTTTTTAAGTTGACTAAAAATGATTGTGCTGTGTCTAAGGGTAAATTTATTATGCTGCAAGGCGTTTTAAAAGGCGATTTAAGACTCACTAAAACAATAGAAAAATATGTGGATTTATGTCTTAAATGCGGTAAATGCAGAGAATTTTGTCCTTCTGATATTGATGTGTGTAAAATTTTTAAAGCTGTTAAATATGAATATTCAAAAGACAGTTTTTTCGGGGAAATTATAAAATTCTTGCAGTCTGATAAGGTTTTTAATGAATTTTTAGGTTTGGGAAAATTATTTAGACGACATAAAATAAAAACTTCAGGTTCTGTTAAGTTATTGTATTTTAAAGGTTGTGCCAATAAATTTTATCCCAAATCAGAAAATGCTTTAAAAAAAATTTTGCCTTATTTTGATGTTGATTTGGTTGAAAAAGATTTTGAATGCTGCGGAGTCCCGCTCTGTCTTGAACGGTACGAAGAAGTAAAAAGAAAAAATCTTGAACTTTTACAAGGCGATTATGATTATATTGTGACAGATTGTGCAAGCTGTCAAAGTGCCTTGGCTGACTATTCTGATGAATTGAATGTCATAAACATTTGTCAATTTTTAGCCTCTCAAAATAAAAAGTTCGTTTTTGACAAGCCGTTAAAAGTGACTTTTCATAAACCATGTCATTTAAAGTCAGATGCGTTTTTAAAACCTTTATTGAATAAATGCGAAAATGTAGAATATATAGAAGCAAAAGACTACGATGAATGCTGCGGTTTTGCCGGCGAATTTGCCTTGAAAAATCCGAAAATTTCTTTAATGATGACACAACAAAAGGCTTCAAATCTCGCAGCAACTAATGCTGATATTATATTAACGGCTTGTCCTGCTTGTATTATCGGAATAAATATGGGTTTTTTAGGGAAAAAACATCCTAAAATTATGAATATTGTCGAATTTTTAGCTCTTGCAAATAGGATAAATTGTATTTAAATCTATCCCTAAAGCTTTGCATATACGTATTACAATTACAATTGTCGGGTTTGCTTTGCGATTTTCTATCATATTAAGGTATTTTGTCGAAATATCAACCATCTCCGCAAGTTTTTCTTGTGACAAGCGGCATCTTAAACGTTCAAGTCTTATGTTATCCGCAACGGTTTTTAAAATTGTTTCCATAGTTGTTATTTTAGTAAATTTGACAATATATTAATACCCATGATATGCTATATTTATTGAAATATAATTCTTATAAAATGAATAATATTAGGATAATAAGAATTATATTGGATATTTATTGTGAGGCAGTTATGGATGGAAAATTATGTAAAATGTTTGACTTAAACTTAACATCTAACTATAATTCTAGTATTATGAATTATACGACAGTAAATGACAATAAAGCCGCATTTACCCTTGCAGAGGTTCTAATTACCCTTGGAATTATCGGTGTTGTAGCCGCTTTGACAATTCCTAATTTAGTTGCTAATTATCAAAAAAAACTTTTAATCAATCAAAATAAACAAGCATATTCTTTAATTATAAATGCATTAAATAAAATAAAATTGGATTCTCCCGGATTATCTTATATCTCTTCGGAAGTTTTTGCCCCCTCAACATCTAAAGATGATGCTTTTGTGCTTTTTTCAAAATATTTTAAAACTACAAAATTGAGGGTAGGAACTTATAAGATTAAAAATATGCGGCCCGGTGAAAATCATAATGATCCAAATAAATATGATGATGGGGAAGCCATGCCTGCAAGAAATTTTCAAACTGCAAGCGGAATGATTGTAGGACTTGAAAAATTTACATATGATGGGTGTATAAGACATGGAGAGGTGTATGTTTATAATCCTGATGGAACAATTGCAAGGGATGAAAATGGAAATGCTATAACAAAACCATCTACACTTGAAACCTGTGCGGATATTTTTATTGATGTTAACGGTAAAAAAGAACCTAACCAATACGGAAAAGATGCCTTCCGCTTTAGCGTATTAAAAGATAAATATCAATTATACAGCACCGGTGGCACGGGGAATATTGATTATATTATGAAACATAATGACTTTGATCCGAATATAATTGACTATGAACTAGGCGGAGATAAAGAATAAAAAAACACTTCCAAAAGGAAGTGTTTTTTTATTTATTAATTCATTAAGCCATAAGTTCTTTAACTTCAGCAGCAAAGTTTTTCGGATCAATTTTGAGTCCAGGTCCCATTGTTGTTGAAAGGTAAACTGATTTAATAAATGTACCTTTTGCTGATGACGGTTTTGCTCTCAAAATTGCATCTGCCAATGTAGCATAGTTTTTAATCAAATCACTTTCAGCGAATTGAACTTTGCCTATAGGGCAGTGAATCATACCTTGTTTGTCGGCTCTATATTCAACTTTACCAGCTTTAGCGTCTTTAACTGCAGAAGCTATATCCATTGTAACAGTACCTGTTTTAGGGTTCGGCATCAAACCTTTTGGACCTAAAACACGTCCTAATTTACCTAACATGCCCATGCAATCAGGTGTTGCAATCAAAGTATCAAAATCAAACCAGCCGCCTTCAATTTTTTCAATAATTTCTTCGGCTCCTGCAAAATCAGCTCCTGCTTCTTTTGCTTCGGTTGCTTTTGCACCTTTTGCTACAACGCAAACTTTGACTTCTTTGCCCAAGCCTGCAGGTAAAACTACAGTTGATCTGATTTGTTGATCAGCTTGTCTTACGTCTATACCTAATCTCATATGACATTCTACTGTTTCATTGAATTTTGAAACTTCTTTTGAAATTTCCTGTAATTTTTTAATTGCATCTACTGCTGTAGAAGGTTGTACAAAACCTTCAAGCATTTCCTGCATTTTCTTTTGTTTTTTAGTTAATTTTGACATTTTGTTTTTCCTTTCGTGGTATTAACGGACTAATGTCCTTCCATACATTTTCGCTACGCTTCTTTTACTGTAACACCCATAGCTCTGCAAGAACCTTTAATCATTTCTACAGCAGCATCTAAAGTTGTTGCATTCAAGTCATTCATTTTTATCTTAGCGATTTCTTCAAGTTGTTCTCTTGTTATTTCAGCTACTTTATCTTTATTTGGAGCAGCTGAACCTTTTGAAATATTAAGAGCTTTTTTAATCAAAACCGGTGCCGGCGGTGATTTTACGATGAATGAAAAACTTCTGTCTTCATATACATCAATAACTACAGGAATGATATAGCCTGCTTGAGATTCTGTTTTTGCATTGAATTGTTTGCAAAAATCCATAATGTTTACACCATGTTGACCTAGTGCAGGTCCAACCGGAGGTGACGGATTTGCTTTTCCGGCTTCAATTTGAAGTTTGATTTTTCCTACTACTTTTTTTGCCATTTTTTTCTCCTTTTGTGGTTCTAACGGTTTTCGGACTTTTGTCCTAAATATCCTTCCACATTTTTTGTACTAACATAAATATTAAAGTTTATTAATTTGTTTGTATTCTAATTCTACAGGTGTTTCACGACCAAATATCGAAACATTTGCTCTAAGTTTCGATTTATCGGGATAAACTTCAATGATATCCGCAATAAAGTCTGCAAACGGTCCTGATATAATTCTGACTTTATCACCTGCTTTAACATCAAGTTCAATTTTTTCTGTTTGAGAAGATGAACGGTGAATAATTTTTTTGATTTCGCTGTCACGGGCAGGAATTGGTTTTTTGGCTGACCCGACGAACTTTGTTACACCGGCTGTGTGTCTTACAACATACCAGCTGTCTTCATCCATTATCATTTCAACTAATACGTATCCGGGGAATATCTTTTCTTCACGTTCCTGTTTTTTACCGCCTTTCATTTGAGTTACGGTTTTTTGGGGAACTTCTACCCTGAATATTTTTTCACCCATATTCATATATTCAATACGTTTTTCAAGATTTACTTTTACCTTGTTTTCGTGACCTGAATATGTGTGAACAATGTACCAACGTTTTTTATTTTTCTTTTTTTCTTCCGATTTGGCTGCTTCGGCTGCTTGTTCAGCCTGCAAATCTTCGTTTAGTTGTTCTTCCATTGATTTTTCTTTTTTCGTCATAAGCCACCCTTATTTTATAAGACCGAACAGTCCTTTAAATATTATATCCATTAAGTATATTGATACGGTAAATACAAATACGATAATTATAACAAAAACAGTTTCAGTAACAACCTGTCTGCGTTCAGGCCAGCTGATTTTACCCCATTCGGTTTTTACGCCTCGAAAGTATGTTTGTACTGAATTTATAAATTTATCCATTTGTATTTCCTCTTATTAATAATTCGCGCCCTGAAGGACTTGAACCCTCGACATCCGGTTTTGGAGACCGACGTTCTACCAACTGAACTAAGGACGCAAGTCCCGCAAAATGTGCGGGGTTATTTTGTTTCCTTGTGGTTGGTGTGTTTTTTACAGGTCGGACAATATTTTGATAATTCCAATCTGTCTTTTGTATTCTTTTTGTTTTTTACTGTTGTGTAGTTTCTTTCCTTGCAATCTTCACAAGCTAATACTACCATTCTGTCATTTTTTCCTTTGATACCCATTGTTTTGTTTCCTTATATTCTATTTAAAATAGAATGTGACAACTTCACATTCTATTTTTCGGCTTATATATTTATAATAAAACAAACAAAATAAAAAGCAAACAATTTGTAAATAAAAGTTTAAAATTCAACGGGTCTTCTTTCTGAATATTTTGGCATGTCATAAGCACCTAAAGAATCGGTTCTTAATTTTTCCATATATACTTGACCGTTTTTAACAACTTGTTGTAATTGTGTCAGATTGCCTTCTAAATTCGTCAGAACTTGTTCAACATATAATTCTGCACCTTCACGAGTTTTCATTGCTTCTTCTCTTGCCTGATGACGCATGTTTTCAGCTTCTTCAAAAGCTTTGCGTTTTATTTCTTCACATTCTTCTTGAACTTGTGCTCTTATTCTGTTGCCTTCTCGTTCAAGTGCTTTTATAAAATCAGCTTCGGATAATTTTCTGTCAGCTTCTTTTTGTGCATCGCTGATAATTTTTTCAGCTTTTTGCTGTGCTTCTATTTGTAATTCATCTCTGCGACGTAAGAAAGCACGTGCTTCTTGAACTTCTACAGGCAATGATGCATAAATTCTATCTATTAGAGTTTCTATTTCTCTTGTCTTTACAATTGTATATTTCCTCGGAATAATAGGAAAACCTTCTTCCAAAGAAATTTCTAACATTTTCAGTAAATCGTATACTCCGTTTTGTTGCATGACTTAACCTTTCTATATTAAAAATTCTACCCCGAGTAAAATACAATTGTCAAATAATTAAGCAAAGTTTAAAAAATATATTTTAACAAATTTAACGTTTATTCAAATATTCAAAAACCGGTTGAGGCACAAACTTTGAAATGTCGCCTTTGTTTAGTAAAATTTCTCTCACGGTACTTGAGGAAATAAAGTTATATTCAGGCTTTGTTATTAAAAATACAGTTTGAATATCAGGAGCCAAGGCACTGTTTGTTTGTGAAAGCTGCATTTCATATTCAAAGTCTGATACGGCTCTTAAACCTCTTATCAATACTTGTGCGGATTTTTTTCTTGCATATTCAATGGTCAGGCCGTCGAATGTGTCAACTTCGACATTTTTGATATGTAAAATACTTTCTCTTATGAGATTTACACGTTCTTCTACCGTAAGAAAGGCATGCTTTTCAGAATTTTTAGCAACTGCAATAATTACTTTATCAAAGATTCCGGCACTTGTTTTTAGTACATCCAAATGTCCGTTTGTAATCGGGTCAAAACTTCCCGGATAAATAGCTATTTTCATTGTGGTTTGTCCTTTTTTATTTATTATAAATCAAAAACATTATATGTATAAATATTTTTTGTTGAAGGTTATTTTTTTGTGTTATAATTAAAAATGAGAGTCGGAGTGGTGGAATGGTAGACACGTGCGTTTCAGGTGCGTATGAAGTAATTCGTGAGGGTTCAAGTCCCTCCTTCGACAAATTATGTAAATTTAATTAGATATATCTGAGGTGATTAAATAATAACAATGCATAATAACTGTATTAAATTCTTACAAATGTATGCTTTTTGGAGTTGGCTTACTGTTTTAGTGTCATTTATTTTAAGTTTTGCTTATGTATTCGTTTGCAATGATTGGGGAATGGTAGGTTGGATTGTACCATTGTTAGTTATGCTGATTTCAATATATGTTTTAGCAATACCACTAGCATATTATTTATTTGTTACATATAACAAAAATAGGGTATTAACATTATATTTTTTTGACAAAGAATATAAAATTTACGAAAATAAATTTATATGTTTATTAGGGAAAATACTACTTTGTTTAATGCTGATTATTTATGTGCTATCATTCTATCCTATTTTAATAACGTTAGTTGCATATTTGATTCTACTTATAATTAATAATATTTTGAATAAAAAAAATGCATAGCGAGTTGGTTAGACACTGTCTAACCCCAAAATATTTCTCATATTATAATATTCTTGATTTGACTGTTTCGTAATTGATATTAATTCACTATATAATGTTTTTGTACTGTAGCCAAAAGGTTCCATATTCGGGAGCTTATCGACAATTAATACGATAACAAAAGTTATCGTATTATTTTTTTTAGGAAAAATTTACATTTACTGCAACAATACTTGCACTATGCAATTTTATTTGATACTATATTCCCGTTAGAATGGTTGTTTTATGAAAATTAATCAAATTAATAATGGTTTATCAATGAAGGCGTTATATTTTCCTGCTAAACCAAAACTTAATGTTACGCCTGAAATAAAAAACGCTATTTGTAATAATGCTTATATTAAATCTTTATCTGAAAAAGAGGATGTATTTGCAAGATTTATTCCGAAAAATCAATGCGGCATGTCTTCGCATCTTTTGATTTTAGATATTGTTGATTTTGAAAAACTGACAACTAAAAAATCTATGTGGTTTTCGTCACGTATGTTTGGTACATATGCTGATATTAAACCTTTAGATTTTATTGCAAAAATTACAAATCCGCAAAAAACTAATCCTGTAAAAAATAGTTTTTGGAAAAGATTGTTCAGTGAAGATCCTACAAAATATTTTAATTATCATGACGATTTATTTTTATTGAAAAAAGGTCTTTTAAAAGAAAATGAAGCTTTAAAGCAAGCAGAAAATGAACGACTGAAAATAAATTCCGAGATTATGAAACAGTATGTCTGATCGCTAAAGATAAAAAGTTCAATTTTAATTACATCAACACGCCATTCAGTGCGAAGCTGCTACGCACGTAGTTAGGTGTTTCATACTATTTCACGAAATCAAAGATTTTTGGTAAAAGTAGTCAAATAAGTTCAGGATGACGGTGCTACGCACGTAAGTACGTTTGATAACAATTGCTGTGTCGCATTCATTCTTGCAGAGATTCTCATTACCCTTAGAATTATATGGATTTCATAGGAATATGGATTATCTTGATTTAAGCAAAGATGAGATATATGCAAGGTGGTAAATTTTTCTTGACTCAAAACAATCATCTGTTAAAATATATATTAAAGATGAGAGATAAATTATTGCATTTAATTAAACATATTGTTCTTTTGGTAAGCATAATTTTGCTGGTTGTTTTGTGCTTAGTATTTTTAAATTTTAATAATGCGGTAATAGAAGAAAAAAATACGCCGGTACATATTACACCTGCAGTTGAAAAAACGGCTCCTAAAAAAGTCTTACCCTCAAAGCCGCCGGTTATTAAAAAACCTATGACAAGAGATCAAAACGATATGCCGAAATCTGATTATAAAGTTCCGGAAATAGGTTAGAGAATTCTTTGCTCTAAGGTTTTTTGCGTAACTTTTAGCTGGTAATTTATATCATCGGATGCCAAATAACTTCTGAAAAGCTGATCGTAGGTTTTGTTCAGCGGCTTGAATCTGTTACGAATTTTGGAAGGCCAAATAATGTCATCTTTTAATAAATATTTTTCTCCGATTGCTATTGTGTATTTTTTATCAACGTCCAGCGGTTCATAATCATTTGTTTCGCCGTTTCTGATTTTTATGGCATCAAATGCATTTTTGTTTGATTTTCCGGATAAAATGTCTGAGATTAAAGTTCTATCTACTTGGATATCAGACCATTGTATGATTGTATGCCTTTTTGGAGCTTTTAAATTGTCTTTTATATTTTCAAAAATCAGTCCGGCAAGTTCACTTCCGCTTACAGTACCGATGTGGACATTTGATAAATCTTCGCTGCCTCCGTCAAAAACTTTCATTATATCAAGGTTATTTGAGCCGTCTTTTAAGCGTCCTCTTATTATTGATGACTGTATTCCGACAATTATATCAGGATTTTTACATATTTTGCTTAAACTTGATTTAACGGCACTAGTTAAGAAGTTCGCTAAATAACTGTTTTGATATCGTATGATTTCTCCGTAATCAAGTTCGGTTTTTTGACCGGATATGTCTTTTAGGCTTATTAGAGGTTTCATATCTTTGCTGAAGCTTTCTTCCAAAAATATTTGTATTGGATTTGTAGGTAAATTGTCACGTACTGTTGTTTTGCTGTAAAAAGTGTTTATATCCGTACTCTCTAAATCGCCGTTATCATCAAATTTTAAATTTAGTGATTTTATTATTTGATTGTCCTTACCTAAAGAATTTATATTGGATTTTCCTTTTATGGTAGTAAGGTTTTTATGGTCATGCCCGTTAAGAACTATATCTATTTTGGGTACTTTGTTTAATATCATTTTTGATATGCTGCCGCCGGTATGGGAGAGTAATACAACTGCTCCTTTAGGGTTCTCTTTTTTGAATGCTTTAATTTCTTCTTTTAATACTTTTATTGTATTGGTTAAATTTTCTTCGGTTAAATCAGCATCTTTTTTGACACAGTTATCATAAACAGTCATTTCTTTAAGTAATCCCGGATTATAAAACTGCATACTCGGTATTGTTACACCTAAAAATAATATTTTATGCAGCATATCAGGATTTTTATTATCAGGGATTTCGTATACAATAGATTTTACAACATTATTGGTTTTTGCCATAACTTTTTGAATGCCGGGGGAATTCTTGATGTCGACATTGGTAATGAGGGTTTTCATATCAGTATTTTTCATTATTTTATATAAAAATTTGTCCCCGCCGTCCAAATCGTGGTTCCCGATATTAAAAACAGTATCAAAATTAGAGTTTTTGCCGGCTTGTTCATTAACGTATCTGATAACACGTTTCAAAAACTGGTGTTGTATATCTCCGTTAGTTAATTGCGGCTTTGTTAAATACCCTTTTTTTGACGGGTTTATAAAAAAGTCGCCGTCTATTGCAAAAATATTTAAAGTGCTTTTTTCATCAGCTTTTATAAAAATATCTTTTTGGTTATTTTTAATGGTTTCCATTAAAAGCGGCATGCTATGGACATTACCGTGATTATCAGATGTCGCCAAAATGTTAACCTGTGCTGATTTAAAATTAGGAGTATTATTTATTTTTGTAAGCATATTATTATAATATCCTAACAAAAATTTTTTTGCTAATAAATTATTTAAATTCTGCTTATCCCAAGTGTGAATAAAGACATTAAAATTGAGCCGAACAAAGCACTTAAAAAGCCTTCAACTTCAAATCCTGGAGTGATATAACCGGCTAACATTAAAAGTAGTGCGTTTATAACTAAGCTGAAAAGTCCTAAAGTTAATATATTAACCGGTAATGTTATAATTTGCAGCAGAGGCTTTATAAATGTATTTATAAGTGCAATAATTATAACAGCAAACATTGCATTTAAGAAACTGGATACTTCAATTCCGGGTATTACCCATGATACAAAAATTATTGCAAGTGCATAACATAACCATCTTAAAATTATTGACATAGTGTTCTCCTTATGTGTTTACAGAATAACACATCGCAATAAAATTTTAATTGCCGGAATTATTAATATTCTGTATGTTTTATGTGTATTTGACCGTTATTTTGAATAAGTTCCATATCTTTAGGCTGCCCTAATTCTATTTTGGTCGGTTTTTTCATATTGTTAATCTTTTCGTATTCAGCCTGAATTTCAGCCGGATCTTCCATTCTGTCTTCTACAGGATTGTTATATGCATCTGTAAAGCGTCTGAAATTATTCATTTCCATTTTTTGAAAATTTTGCTGCTGAATTAATTGAAAAGGCATACCGCCTGTTGTGACATCAGGTGCCGGATATGCGTTTACAATTTGGCAGGTTATTAAAGTCAATGTTATTATTGCTAAAAATTTTTTCATACTTACCTCGTTATTTTAAATACAACATTTGCAACTGCTGTAACTTTTTTGTCTATAGTTGATGTGTCATTTATTCCCATATCAGAAACACTTGTGGAATCAACTTCTGTTATTTGGAAAACACCCATTTTTACCGATTGGATTTTCCCTACTTTATTGTGAGTAGCTTTTAGCATTGCATCTGCACGCTGTTTGGCATCGTCAGTTGCGGCTTCAAGAAGTTTTACTTTTAAGTCCGAAAGTTTGGAATAGAAATAGGAAGTTTGCCGTACGTTTATATCAATGCCTTGATCTAAGAGGCTTTGGATATCTAATGAAATTTCTTTTATTTTATTAACATCGTTTGATGTTATTTCCAAAGGCTGTGAGAGCTTAAAATAATCAACTTCATTGGTGTAATTTCCGGTTGCCTGATTATATTTGTATGAGTAATAGCCGTTATAGTTTTTAACTTCTATATTTTCAATGCCTTTGTCGGTCAGATATTTTATAACTACAGGCATTTGTTTTTTCATAATTTGATAAGCGGCAGCTTTTGTTTTGGCTTGTGTATTTATATCGATTGATAAACGTCCCGAATCGGATTTTACTATCTCATATGCAGAACCTGTTACGGAAATACCTTCTCTTGACAGAGAGTTTACGGCATATTTTGTTGTAAAAAATAATCCGAAGGCCAAAATTAGTGCAAATAAAACAAGTTGATATTTTTCTAACTTTTCAAACATATATATACTCCTTTATTTTAATTATATCATAAATTTTTTTATTGCTGCTTTTTAAACGATATATTGTTAAAAATTGTTTAAAATATTAAAACCGCAAGTAATGCAAACAGGATTAACGGTATATTGTAATGCAAAAACGTCGGTATACAGGTATCGGTAATGTGGTTATGCTGTCCGTCAGCGTCTAATCCTGAGGTAGGTCCGAGTGTTGTATCGGAAGCAGGGGAACCGGCATCACCCAAAGCTGCAGCAGCAGCTATGACGATTATTGTTGCAGCTGTACTGAATTCTAAATTTATACAAACAGGTACATATAACACCGCAAGTATCGGGATTGTACCGAATGACGTTCCTATTCCCATTGTGATAAATAAGCCTACAAAAAGCATAATTGCGGCAGCTAACAGTTTACTTCCCGCCATAAAAGGCAGCATTGAATTCACAAGGGAGTCTATACTTCCTGTAGATTTTAATACCATGGCAAATCCGGCTGCAACAAGCATTACAAATGCAACGTAACCCATCATGCCGACACCTTCATTAATAAGTTTATCCATTTTATCATGATCGACCGCTTTTGTGCCAAATATTATTCCTAACCCTACTAGAGCTCCTAAAGGTAAAGAATTGGTTATCAGTTGCACTATAAGTGTTACAAAGGCCGCAAATATTGTTATATAGTGATTTTTATTGAATTTTTCATCGGATTGTTCGGTTTTTAATTCAATGTCGACATATTCTCTCGGTTTTCTGTAGGAAATGAAAACGGCACATAACAATCCTAATGTCATTGCAATTCCTAAAAACCACGTGTAATGCCATATGTCGGATTTGAGAACGTGAATTCCGTTTTGTGTTATATTGTCTGCCAAAAGCCCTTGAAATATAAGTCCAAATCCTGCAGGTATTACTATATATGGAGTTTTTAAACCATAGGCAAGTGCACATGCAACGGATCTTCTGTCAAGTTTTAATTTATCCATCAAATGTAATAAGGGCGGTATTATTATCGGAATAAAAGCAATATGAACAGGTATGATGTTTTGAGAACAGATTGCTATTAATGTTAAAATTCCTAATAAAAGGTATTTATTTGATTTAATAACAGAAGAAATTTTTTTAGCCAAAAGCGGTGCCAAGCCGGTGTGAGTCATAGAAGCGGCAAAGGCTCCAAGTAATATATAGCTCAGGGCAGTTTCTGAATTTCCTCCCATACCGTTTATGAACGTTGTCATTATGTCTGATATTGGCATTTGTGCTGCAAATCCTGCTGCTATTGCCGATATCATTAATGCCAGTAAAACATTTATTTTAGCAAGACATAACAAACATAATAAAATTACTGATATGATTACAGGGTTAAATAAAATTTCCATAGTTTTTAGCATAACATAAAAACTTACGGACAGCATTTTTTCTTATCAACAGGTTTACCTAAAAGAAGTTTCATTAGTCCTAAACGTTTTTGCAATGTTTCAAGTATACCTGCAGATATTTGATTAACGTTGCATACAGTTGAATTTGCATCAATAATTGTGGCATCAATGTACGGCATCATATCATTTATATTTTTGCTTATATCTTTAAGATTTTTTGTCGTTTCGTCAATATTTCTTGATGAACCTTCAAATCCGGATGTTGTATTATCAAGCCTTTCCTGAGAAAGAGAGTTATTCATTTTTAAAGAAACCGATTGTAAATTAGCTGTAGTGGTTGAAAGATTTTTAGATGAAGCTAAAAGATTTGGTCTGTTTTCCGTTAAAATTTCATTAATTGTGACAAAAACAGTTTCTAAAGCATCAGTTGTATCCTTTAAACTTGCCAAAAGTTCATCAATGCTGCCTGCTATGTCATCAAGAGTTCCTTTGTCGGCTTGTTGTGCTATTAGTGTATCCCAGCTTAAAGATGTTTTTCCTTTAATTACAGAACCGGTTTTCAGATAATAAATTGAAGGCGAATCGGGATATTCAAGATCTATATAATCAAAATCTCCTTCTCGTTCGCTTCTTTTTATTTTTTTTACCGAAGCAATTGTGTTTTTGGGCAGACGCAGATTTTTATATGTTATCACTATATTTACAAGAGTATGTTTGAAATCTTTGCTAGGTTTTATGTTCCTTGCATGTCCTACTTTAAATCCTTTATAATATACCGGCATGTTTGATTCAAACGGTGCCAGTTCGTCAAATTGTACTGTAATGTATATATTTGTCAGGATTTTTATTGCTACGTAAAGGCAAAATAGTAAAAATAATATAAATATTTGCCGCCAAAATATTTTTTGTTTAAATATGCTTAAAAATTTCTCCATGCAAATATTTTATAAAAAGATTTCAAATTATATCCATTACCTGAATGTGTTATTCAAATTAGGTCATATAGATTATTGCAAAAGTACGGTCATGTTTAATTCCTCCATACTTCCGCTAAAATGAGCCTTTTTGGCTCATTTTGCGTGTTTTATTATATCCATATATTGTTTAAATTTTATTCCTTTATTTTTATAGTATTGGCGTTTTTTGCCGAATAAAATATTTGAAAGAATTTTATATTTTGTATATTTGGTAATAAATTTAGTTTTATTCGTGCAAATAAGTAATTTTTCTTTATCTAACAATGATTGGGCAATCATAAAGTTTTCAATATCGTAATTGTTTTTGGCTTTTACTTAATCAAGTATTCATGTAAACAAAAATTTAAATATCCTTTATTTATTTTTTTTATTATTTAATAATGTTTTATAAAAGGAGTATATCGTGAAAAGATTTTTAAAAGTATTCGGGATTTTTATATTAACTGTTATTGTTATTTTATATTTGTTATTTTTATTTGTATTACCGAGAAAGGTTGATTTGAACGTGTTTAAAAAAGACGTTCAAAAAATTGTATCTGAACAAGCTCATTTAAAGCTTGACTTTAAAAATATAAGCTTATACACAACCCCGGCTCTTGAAACAGGGGTTAAGATTGAAGGTTTGAATATAAAATTGCCGGATGATTCCGATTTGGTTAATGTAGATAATGCAAAAGCCAAAATTTCTCTTCCCAATTTATTTCTATTGACAGTCAGAGTTTCAGAAGTGTCTGTTGAAAATCCGATAATCAATATTGATATTGCTCAAGACGGTTCTCAATATAAAATTATGGATATTGTTCAAACAATTATTAATGAACAAAAAAGAAAACAGGAAACTGCTGTAAAAGAGGAAGGTAAATTTGCGTTTAATCCTGCATGGATAAAAATTAAAATTCCTAACGTAAATGTTGTTAATTATGCGTTAAAAATTAATGATCTGCAATCAAAACATTTTTTGAAGCTTCACGGTGACAATCTTTTTGCGGCATATAATAACGGAAAAACTTTTAAAATCAGAACAAATGCTGAAATTTTCAGTGATAAAGATTTGAAAATAAAAGCAAATATTGATATAAATTCTTTTATTCCGCCGGCAGCCGAATTGGATGAAGAAGATGATCCGGATTACAGAGCGGATATGGATTTTGTTAATCCGGTTTTAATGTATAGAAATTACGATTTGCAAACAAACGTAAACACTAAACTTAAAATTCGTTCTAATCACCACGGAAATATTGTGTTACATGGATTTTGCGATGTCGAAGATTTGACAATGAATTTGTCGGGTTATCAACTTCCAAAAAGCTATTTGCGTGCAGAATTTAATGGAAATTCTGTTGATTTGGATACTAATTTGAATGTCGCCGAAAACCAAAATATTATGTTAAACGGTAATATTCATTACGGAAAACATCCTAATATGAACCTTAATATAAACTCCAAAAGAATTTATTTTAATGATTTGATAATTTTGACAAAAGCTTTTATGGATACATTACAAATCAAAAATGATTTGGAATTTATGAAAGGTGCCGGCTTTATTGCCGCTAATGCTCATATAAAGACTAATTTTAAAAAGCTTAGATCTCAAGGCGGAATTATTATCCGTAACGGTAATATTTCTAATTCTAAAATAGGTTTGCTTTTCAAAGATATGAACGCAAATATACTTTTTGAAGATAAAACTTTAAAATTAGCAGATACTCATCTGTTTATTAATAATTCAATTTTAAAAGCTGAAGGTAAAATTGATGAAAAATCTGTAGCAGATATTTCTATATATGCGGAAAAGCTGCCTTTACCGGGATTGTTTGCAGCATTTGCTCCGGTAGATTTAAAACAAGCATATAAAGTTAATTCAGGTTCTTTATTTTTGGATGTTAAGCTTTTTGGTGAACTGAAAAAAGCTTTATCTGAAATAAAATTAGTTTTAAGTGATTTGGATATTTCCACAAAAGATAATTCATTAAGAATTGTGGATGAAAAATTTAATGCTGAATTTAAGAGTGATTTTAAGAATATTTTAGGCAATATTTCAAATGTAAATCTTAAATTATTGCTGCCTGATACAAGTTCGGTTATTTCAAATCCAAAGCTTGATATAAATATTGACGAAGAAAATATCACAATTAATCCTTTAATCTTTAATGTTAATAAATCTTCTGTCATAAATATTTCAGGAAGTATTTTGGAATATATGAAAAATCCTATTGTAAATTTCACTGCTGCAGGAGATTTATATGCACTTGATTTAAAACAAATATTAGGTAAAGATTTGGATAAATTTATTGCGGCAAAAGGTGTTTTACCTTTTAAATTAGCATTAAGCGGTGATGATAAACGCCAAAATCTCATATTTCAGATGAAAGCCGATAATCTCAATTATATAACTCCTGTGGATGTTGAATCACTTAACAGACAGCAAAGTATTCTTCAGGCAAAAATAAACTTTAAGGGTAACAGATTGAATATACGTGATACCGGTATATATGCAAAAGCTGTTCCAACTTTGTTTACTGATGATTTTGAGGCTAATTTGCAAGGTGCTGAAACTATTGCTGATGTATCAGGCACTATTGTGAAACTTGATACTCCAAAGCCGTTTATAAATCAAATTCGAATAACTATTCCTGAAGCTTTGAAAATGCATATCTGTGCGTTTGAAAATTCTTCATTGAATTTTGGCGGGAATCTGTTAGTATTCGGACAGGCTCTTTCGCCAAAATATAGAGGCGAATTCAGTGTTTGGGATTTGTCTATTCCGGATTTGTTTGTTACAATGAAAAATTTAAATTTGAAATTCGTTGCAAAAACTCTTTATATAACACTGGAAGATTTATTCCTTAACGGATCTGATATACAGGCTGCAGGTAACGCTGCTTTAGAGCCGTCACAGGTCTTTGTTGTAAATAATTTGGATGTAAAATCTGAAAATATTGATGTGGAAAAACTTATGGCGGTTTCAGAAGCAGCTATGAAATACGTGCCGCCGGCAAAACCTAATGCTGAGCCGGCAGATATTCCTCTTGTTTTGAAAACAGGAACCATTAATTTTGAACGCATATCATCACCTCCGGTGTTATTGAATAATACAACCGGTAATATTTCATTGGCTGATAACGTATTTTTGTTAAATAATTTGAACACTTCGACTCTTGGTGCAAGTGTTACAGGCAGAATATCCGCTAATTTGCTTTCAATGTTAATAGGTGCACAATTGCACGGTACAAATTTCAATGTCGAAAGAACATTTTTGCAGTTAATGAATATGAAAGATACGCTTTCAGGCACGATGTCGTTTAATACAGATCTTCAGATTAACGGTGCTGCAAAAACTCAGCAAGAGCAGATGAAAGGAATCAGCGGTGACGTTAATTTCCAAATAATTGACGGTCAGCTTGGACCGTTTGGCAAACTGGAAAATTTAATTTTAGCTGAAAACATACGTGAGTCGGAATTTTTCCAAACAGCTTTGGGCGGTGTTATAAATTCTTTAACTTCAATTCAAACATCTCATTTCTATGTTTTGAATGGTGATATTAAGATGAATAACGGAATTGCAACACTTAGTCCTATAGCTTCTGTCGGACCTGTTATGTGCATGAATATTTCGGGTGACATGAATCTTTTGACTAACGAGGCTGATATGAAACTCCGTGCAAGGTTAGGTTCTAAAATTGCCGATATGTTAGGACCTATTGCCGCAGTTAATCCTATTAACCTTGTGAAAGCTACACCGGGGTTAAATGTTGCTGCCGCTAAAATGTTCTCTATTTTTACTGAGCAGATTACACCCGAAGAAATGGCTGCTATTCCCGAATTCAGAGAAGATTTTAATAAATTAAGCACAACTAATTTTCAGGTAGTTCTCCGTGGCGATACAACAAAACCGTTGTCTTTGATAAAATCATTTAAATGGCTGGCTACTTCTGCTGAAATTGAAAACGCTCAACATTTTGTAGAAACATTGCCGCCAACGGATCCTGAAAATCCTAACGCTACTTTGGAAGAATTATTGGCAGCTCAGGCTGAAGCTGAAAGAATTGCCAATGAAAATATTTTCCAAAAGGGAATTAGGAAAATAAAAGAATTTTTCAAAAGGGAAAAATAAAGTGGATGAACGTACAAATATGTTAAGCGGTCAATTGTATAATTCCGCAGATGAATGTTTGGTTCAGGAAAGATTAAAGTGTAAAAAATTATGTTTTGAATATAATAATACACCCTTTGAAGAACGTGATGAAATGAATAAAATTATGCGGAAAATTTTAGGAAAGACCAAAGTGTCTTTTCAGATTGAACCGGTATTTTATTGTGATTACGGTTATAATATTGAAATAGGTGAAAATTTTTATTCTAATCATAATCTTGTAATTTTAGATTGTGCAAAAGTAACGTTTGGTGATAATGTATTTATCGGTCCTAATTGCGGTTTTTATACGGCGGCACATCCTTTGGATTATAAAACACGGAATAGCGGCTTGGAATATGCAAAACCTATTTCAGTAGGCAATAACGTATGGGTTGGCGGCAATGTCTGCGTAATGCCAGGAGTTTCAATAGGTGATAACTGTGTGATAGGTGCCGGCAGTGTTGTTGTAAAAGATATTCCTGATAATGTTGTTGCTGCAGGAAATCCGTGTAAAGTGATAAGGAGGTTATAATATGAAAGTTTTATTAATTAACGGTAGTCATAAAAAAGACGGTTGTACTTTTACTGCTTTAAGTGAGGTTGAAAAAGTTCTTAAGGCAGAAGGAATAGATACTGAAATTATTCAAATAGGAAATAGTCCGGTTCGTGATTGTACAGGCTGCTGCTGGTGCAGAAGTAACGGTGGAAAATGCATTTATGATGATGATATTGTTAATGAAATTATAGAAAAAGCAAAAACATCTGACGGTTTTGTTTTTGGTTCACCTGTATATTATGCACATCCAAGCGGCAGATTATTGTCATTGTTGGATAGGGTTAGCTATGCCGGCGGCAGTGCATTGGCTTACAAACCGGGGGCGGTTGTGGTTTCTGCAAGACGTGCAGGTACAACAGCTTCAATTGATGCTATTATGAAACATTTTACTATAAATCAAATGCCTGTTATATCTTCTAATTATTGGAATATGGTGCACGGTAACACTCCTGAAGAAGTTTTACTGGACAAAGAAGGTATGCAGATTATGAAAATTTTAGGACAAAATATGGCTTGGATTTTAAAATGTATTGAAACTGCCAAAAAAGCAGGAATTAAGCATCCTGCTCCTGAAAATAAAATAATGACTAATTTTATCAGATAATTTATACTAAATATTCGTTGAGTTTGTTTGATTTATACAATTCGTTTAAATCGTCAAATCCTCCTACATATTTATCATTGATAACTATTTGAGGAATTGTCATAATTTTTTTGTTAAAACGTTTTTCAATATCTTGTGCCATTTCATCAAAATTGTCTGTAACATCTGTTTCTTGATATTCCAAACCAAGTGTTTTTAGCAGCTTTTTTGCTTTGATACAGTACGGGCAAGTTTGTGATGTGTAAATTTCGATTTTGTTCATTTATTCCTCCTTTTATTGAAGCTGACGTTTTAAGTCATATTTTACATCTGACAAAGGACCGTTATTTGGAGTCCTGACGGTGTTAAAATAGTTCCTTGCGTAAGTGAAAGGATACTTTGGCAGCCAGGTTAATTTAATGAAAATAGAAACGGTT
Organism: Candidatus Gastranaerophilales bacterium; assembly: GCA_944325895.1. Lineage (GTDB taxonomy): Bacteria > Cyanobacteriota > Vampirovibrionia > Gastranaerophilales > Gastranaerophilaceae > SIG32. Next base: position 11,217 of record CALVCA010000008.1, on the reverse strand, counting down.
TCGGCACCTTGTGATAGCATAAGTTCATCAATAGTTTGTTCATGTGCCGGAGAGATTGAAGAAAATAATTTTAACAAATAGTCGGTAAATGTTACAACGGAATATCCTGTTGCCGTGCCCGGTTTTGTAATTAATTCCGAAATTTTAAAATTTTCATCTCCTTTTATGTTTTGTATGTCTTGAGGTAAAGTAAATTTTTCGCCTCGTACCTGTTCAATTTCGTACCATTGTCCTGCGTGGTTGATTCGTAAAATATTAGGCTTTGGCATATATATATCGTCAAATTCGTTTCCTAAAATAGTTCTTCCTTTTGTATCAATAATTCCGTATTTAAAGTTTTTCCTTGTTAAAAACATATCCCCGAACATTAAATCAATTGAAGAATATTCTCTCGGAAGAAGTTCTGTGCCGTATTCATTATATAATGCGTATTTATTTCCGTTTCCTATTTTTAAATATTTCCCTAAAATTCTTTCAGCGTGTGTATATTTTATCGGAACAAGAATGTCGCCGTTATAATCTATTAGTCCGAATTTGCTTTTCTTTTGAACAAGAAAAGAATGTTCTCCGAGTCGTATCATTTTTTTGTATATCGGTTCAATTATTATATCCCCGTTATCTTTTTTTAAACCAAAGAGATTGTCTTGGGAAAAAACTTTTGAATTATTTACCGTAACATTTTCCGTAACTTTTCCGGTTAAAGCAATCGCATATCCTTGTATGAAAAGAATTGATATTAATAAAATTAAAAGTTTTTTCATAATTATATAATAACATAAAATTTATTATGTTATAATTTTGAATGTGATGAATAAAAAATTATTAGTTATTATTTCTTGTACGGTTACTTTTTTTACAGCTTTGTTATTGCTGTTTTACTTATTGGTTTTACCCTTTATAGTTTCTAATAATTACATTGTTAATTTTATAGAAAAAGAAGCAAAGAATATTATTGGAGTTGATTTAGTTTTAAAATCACCGATTTTGAAAACAGGTTTTTCAAGAGCAATATCTTTTAATGCTGATGAAATAAGTGTTTCAAAAGACGGTTATGAAATGTTCAAAATAGAAGATTTAGATATAAAAATTTCTTTTAATGAGATTTTTTCAAAAAGAATTATTTTGGATAAATTTTTAGTTAAATATATTTTTGCAGATGTAAATAAATTAATGACTCTTGGCGGGGAAAAACAATCTTCTGCAAAAAAGAGTGATTGGAGTTTTGATTTATACGATTCAATACTTGGCTTAAAAGAAGCTGTTATTTTATATGATATGACACCTGATACTAAAGTAAAACTTCGTGCTAAAAACTTGTTTGTAAATAATACAAAAAAATATGAACGCTTTGTACATTTTAATTTGGAAACAACTGTTACAAAAGCAGATAAAGTTTTATATTTTGCAATTGCGGATAAAAATAAAGTATTTATTAAAGAGAAAAAATTATATGTAAAGGATTGTGTTTTCAATATTAATAAATCCGATGTACATATAAATGCTGCCGCATCTAAAAAAGACGGCTTTAAATTGAATTTGACCTCAAAAAAATTCAATATTGATGATATCATAGCCATTGCGGGGTCAAATTTGTTGATAAGTAACGGAAGTGAAATACTTTCTTATTTTAAAGATATCAAAGGAAATTTTGATTTTGATATTATTCTGACAAAAAATGATTTGAACGGTATAATTAATATGAATACATTGAGTTTGAAGGTAGTCCCTGTAGCGGATTTACCGATAACTGTTCAAAAAGGTCAAATTATTTTAACTTCAAAAGATATAACTTTTAAAGATTTTGTCGGATATTACGGAACAAAAAGAACTAATATGGTAAAACTGGCCGGTATAATAAAAGATTATACAAAATCCTGTGATACATCAGTTACTGTTAATACAGTCGCAACAAATGAATTTGCAAAAAATTATTTGTCTAAAATGGTAGGTTTCCCTTTTGAAATTATAGGCAAGGCCGGTACAAAGATTGATATAAAATCAATTTATAACAAAATTGATATTGTATGGGCATCAAAGCTTGCAAAAGGTGATGATATTTTGGTTGACGGAGCTTCTTTGACACCTGCGGGTTATGACAGAGCGGTTCAGGCAAAATTGCATTTTGAAAATAATATTTTAAACATAAATGACATAAGTTATTATATAGCATCTCAAATTGTGAAAGGCAGCAAAGTAAAACCTGTTTTGACTTTGAATGGTAATATTGATTTCTCAAAGCCGATACCTTTTGTAAGTACATTAGGCTTTGAAATTCCAAATCCTTTGCCAAGTGAGTTTTTAAATGTACTTATCGGACAAAAATTATTTAAAGGCGGTAAATTCTATGGTACTGTTTCAATGGTTAATGACGGTAATTGTCCTCTAATAGACGGAAAATTAAATGCTGAAAAAATCATCATTCCCTCTCAGCGTGTATTTATAAAAAGCGGTGAATTTTATACCGATAAAAATAATATTCATATAAAATCCGAAGGCTGGTACAAACGTTCCAAATATGATTTTTCAGGGACTATTGCTAATGCCGTTAAATTCCCCGTTATAGTCAAAGATATTGATTTTGGCATTGACAAAATTGATGTAGAGCGGGTTATGAAATCTTTTAATCAGCAGAATACCGCTGCTCAAAAACAAAAAGTCGTTGAAAATGTTGACTATGATTATGAAAATTATAATGAAGATGCAGATACGAATGCTGTTGCATTTGATGTTAACAATTTAATTATAGAAAGATGTATTTTAAGACTTGATAACGGTAAATATAAAGATATTAATTTCGGGAACTTAAAGGCTAATTTGACTCTGAATAAAGATAATATTTTGGAATTAAAATCTAACAGATTTGATATAGCGGAAGGCATTTCATCGGTTAAAGTTCGTTGTGATTTAAAAAAACACAAATATACCGTTGCTTTAGGAATAAAAGATGTTAATTCAGACTTGATGTCAACATCTTTATTGAATTTACCGAGAGAGATTTCAGGTAAAGCAAGTGGTTTGATTGAATTGAACACGGATGATTCTTTAAAGTTAAACGGCACAATTAAATTTATAGCCCAAAACGGTACAATACAAAAAGTCGGATTGATAGAATATATACTGAAATTTGCGGCAGTATTCAGAAACCCTGTTGCAATGATTAGTCCTGCAACTATTTCTGATATGGTTAATATCCCTGAAGGTAATTTTGATAAAATTACGGGTGAATTATATTTGAAAAATAACGTGGTTGAGCTGCTTAAAATTAAATCGTCGGCATCTCAACTGAGCAGTTTTATTATTGGTCGGTATAATATTGAAAACGGTGATGCGATTTTAAGAATATATACAAAATTTAGTAGTGTAAATAAAGGTTTTGCAGGGGCTTTGCGTAATTTTTCACTTAACAGTCTTGCGAACAGAATGCCGTTAAGCAGCAGAAATGACGCACATTATTATGCTTCCGAGTTAGAGCAATTACCGCCGATTGATGCTGATGAAAAAGATTGCCAGGTATTTTTGACAAAAGTCGACGGTGATATTGTAAGCAATAACTTTATTTCTTCTTTGAAAAAAATTAAGTGAGCTGTGTTTTATAATATGTTTTTTAGAAAATACCAAATTGTTGTGTTGTAACAATTTCGTATTTGATTTCTAAAAAAGCTGGGTATTTTAAGGTTTTTATAGTATAATTTAATGGTATGAAGATTAAAGTTTGTTTAGTTGGAATAATTTTTTTAGTTTTAACTGTTTTATTTTGCGTTATTCAGCCTAAAATGCATAAACCTTTTCAATTAAATATTATTGAATATATTTTAAAAATTAATAAAGACGGCAGTGTTACGACAATAAAGAGCATTACAAGCGAGGTGAAGAAATGAGAAAATTTATTGCGTTTTTAATCACTTTTGTTTATTTGTTTTCTTTTGATTTTTGTTATGCAGCCGAAATGTATTATTTAAAAAATATTAATATAAATACAATTTCAAACACTATAAAAACAGTTTTTGCAGAAAAAGATTATACATTGAAAAAAGAAAATCCTTTTTATGCCATATCAAATGAAAACAGTGCGGATTATGCCGTTATTGTCGTCCAACCGAACGGACAAGACATTTATTATTATGCAGATACTACCGAAAAAAAGCTCAACAAAGCAATTTTAAAAAGTCTTAAAAAACAAAATATTGACTATAATGAATATGAAAATGCTACTCATTTTGCTTATTTTTCAGAAACAGCCCGAAAAGTTTTGAGTGGTGAGTCAACCACATATTCATTTCAGAAACCTGTTAAAACTACTTTGTCTAATCCAAAGGTGTTACAGGGTTCAGTAAAAAAAGTCGGACGTGGAACAGTCTTGGATGTATATTTGCAGCATGCTATTAATACCGCAACGGCAAATGTTGGTGATAATGTTGTTGCTGTATTAAAAAGTAATTGGATGGAAGATTCTCATGTAATTGCACCTCAAGGCAGTATTTTATACGGAAGTCTGACCGAGGCAAATCATGCACGTATGGGGATGCGTAACGGTGGTGTTGAAATCGATTTTAATAAATTGGTGACACCAGATGGAAAAACATACAAATTAGTGACTCAAAAAATAGATTTTGATGTGACTAATGAAGGGCAAGTTACTTCATCATTAAAAAAAGTTGCAACGGCAACAGCAATAGGAGCAGTTGCCGGAATATTGCTTTCATTGTTAGGAAGCGGTGATTATATCGGGAGAGGTGCAGCAATTGGTGCGGGTGTTGCAGGCGGTGTTGCTCTTATGACATCTGCAGCATCTAAAGGTGTTGATGCAGAAATCCCTTCTTACACAGAATTACAAGTAGTTATTGACGAGGATGTTAAAGTTATATTGAATTATTAGGGGAAACGATATGAACAAAAGATTGATAATTATTGGTTTTTTAATTTTAATTATAAGTGTAGTCGGGAAACTTTTATTTTCAGCCGTAAAAAATATAAAATTTGATGAATTTCATCCGGCGGCTGTGATATTTGCGATAGATTCTTCAGCCTCAAATCAAGCGAAATTAGATGAGGAAATTAAATATTTAAGGTCAATTTGTTCAATTTTGGATCCTGAAGATAAAATAAAAATTTTAAAAGTTTCGGAAAAATCTTATTTGATATATGAAGGTGCTCCAACAGACGGATCTTCAATAAATGCAAGTTTAGAAGATTTTACAAAACTTGATGCGTCGGATTACGGTACGGCATACGGTGAAGCTCTTAAAAAAGCATTTGAACATGCTTTGACAATGAAGAAAGAAGGGTATATACCTTCAATTGTTGTAATCGGAGATTTAGAAAATGAAGGGGACATTTCAAAGCAGATTGACTGGAAAACATTGCCGCAAAACGTTGAAAATATAAAAAAATATATACCTGAAATATCAATGTTATTTGCATATGCACATCCTGAAAAATTGGATTTGGTTAAAATGAAATTAACACCTGTTTTAGGTGAAAAAAAATTGATTATTGTAAATGAACATACCGCTGCAAAATCACAGCGTAAACTTTTAGAAGCAATCGGAAGATAGGAGAATTAAATGACTTTTACTGTAATAACAAAAAATAATGAAAAGACTTTTGCCGACAAAGAATTGGTAAATATATCTTCTCGTGACGGATATGATTATAAAATAGATTTAGGGTTTGATTTTATGCTGACGGTTGAATTTAGTAAGGAAACCAACAGATATATTCTTTTAAATCAGTTTAACTGTCAAGAATTTTTATTTAAGGGACAGCCTTTGCCGCAAAGATTGGAAATAGATAAGGCTTGTAAAATTATGGTGAAAGATTCCGATGAGTTTATCAGTATAAAAGTTATGCAGGGAAGTACAAAAATTTCTCCTGAAAATTTAACGGAAGAAGATTTAAAAGATTTGTATGGTGAAGAAGTTAACGCTTCTGTAAGGTTAAAAATAGAAAAAAGAAAGTCGGAATTAGAAGAAGCAAGGGTTAGTATAACCAAACAGGTTGCTTATTCAATAAATGATTTAAGAAGTAAAATTTCAATGAATTCAAAAGCTGGTATCGTAATGCATATTACTTTGTTTGTAGCTTCTATTGTTTTGGCATTCGGTGTTGCAAATTATTTAACGGGGTTATCTTTAAAAGATGCCGGTAGTATTATTCAAATGCCTGTTAATATGAAGATAGTTTTAATGTATTCGCTTATAATATATGGAGTAGGTCTTATTACAAAACAGGGAGTTTATCTGTTTTTGCAAAATAAACTTGATGAAATTTCTTTATCAGGTAAAGCTGCTGAAAAAATCATGATAATTTTATCCGTATTATTTTACGGAGCTATATATTTTATAAATTTACTGTATTATTTAGCACCCGGGTCAATGACATTTTTTGCGATATTTATGTCGTTGTTTTTTACGGGAACTTGTGTTGTGCTTGCTGCAGCTTGCGGATATTTTAAAAGTGCAAAAGTTGAGTTATCAAAAGAATTGAGTAAATATGAATATAGAGAAGATTTTGAGATTGTTGTAAAAGAATATCAAAATTGGATAGAACGATATATAAATAATTTGAGTAATTCAAAGATAAGAAACATTAAAGACAAATTATTTATGCTGCAGTTAAAATCTGTCGGGGAAATTTGTTTAGGAATATTGACGGCACCGTTTTTGGCATATGGTGTTTCAAACACTTTGGCAATGTGTTTTCCTGAAGCAGCAGGTTGGGTCAGAATTTCCGGTTTAAGATTTTCACCTGTATTTTTGGTTCTTGCGACATTTATGATTATATTTGCATTTTTTGCATTTGTTAATGCATTTTTCTGCAACAAAAAAATTCAAGCTTCAAATGTTTTGAAAAATGACGGATTTAGTAATTATTTTAAGCATGGTGTTGAAATATACGGATTGCAAGGCGTAAAAAAATTGAATACCGATATGCAGCGTTCATTTATTATTGGGCTTTGTATAATATTTATAGAGTTTTCAATGAATATATCTTATTTTATGCAGGAAATGGGCGGTGATTTAGGCGGAATGTTTTTAAGCTCTGTTGCCGCAATGGTTCCGACAGCACTTTTGATTGCTGAAACTTATATGCTCAGTCAAACTAAATTTGATATTTACGCTTGTGATGAATTGTTAGCTAAATTGGATAGAGATTAGTTTTGTATAAAATATTTTTTAGTTTAATAGTTTTAATAATATTACTGTTTACTTTGTGTGCAGGAATTTTTCAGCCTAAGATGCATAAGGCTTTAGTAATGTATAATCATGAATATACAGTTCAAGAGGTTGAACCGGATAAAAATTTGTCAACTACGGATAATAAACCTTTATCAACAACTTTAAACACGAAAAAGGTTGAGAAAGTTGAAAAAGTTAAAAAAATCGAAAATGTTGAACAAGTTAAAGTTTATAAAACAAATGAACCTGCCGGAGAAAAAACGGTTGAGAAACTTTCAAACCGAATAGAAAAGCTGTTGACGAATACTGTTCAGCAGGAAAGTGAAGAAACTGCGTTTGCGACAAAACAGATGACGGAAGAAGAAAAAGCTCAGCAGGAAGTTATTTTATGGAATGAATGGCGGTCAAATTTACAGAACAGGATTATGCAGGATGTAAAATTACCAATAGTACCCGAAGGAACAATTTTTAAATTTTCGTTTAATGTTGACAAGTATGGTAAAATAAGTAATATACAAACATGGTCGCTGTCTCCTGCGTATACTCCTTATGCAATTCAATATATAGCACCTGTTATAAGAAGCTATCAGGGACACGACATTTTGAATTTTCCGCAAGGCTCAACCAGGTTCAGCACGTTATTTGAAGGCGGCTGGAAAATTTCGAAAACGGCAAAATTCAGTACTCCCGATGATTATAGCGACACAGAAAAAATATTGAACAGGAATTAAAAATGTATAAATGCACTGATTGCGGACAAGAATTTGATACAAAACCCGAATATTGTGACTGCGGTAATAATATTTTTGAAGAAATTATTGCAGAGAAAAAAGTAAAAAGAGCCGTTAAATTTAAACAAACAAAATCAAATATAAAATTTGATATTTTATCGTGGATTATATTTGGGCTTTGTATTATTTTGTCGATTTTTGTATGGATTTTTATTGGTAATGGAGAGGATGCCGCAGAACATTCAGAGAAGCCAAAAGAGCATGTAGAAATTCCTCCAATTAACGAATTGTGGAAAGAAAACAATATAAAAAGTACGGAGAAACAGACTCAAAATTTTGTTCCGAAAATTACAGTGGAGCCTAAAAAGGTTGTAAAACCGATACAATCAACAAAACCGGCAAAAACAACCCCAGCCCCTTCAATAAAAAGAGAAACAAAACCTGTACAAAATACTATGACGGAAGAACAAAAGAAAAAATTGGTAGAAAGATTAACGACACCTTCAAATGATGTAAAAAAGCCGGTTTCTGTAGTTGATGAAGCGGCTTTGCGTCGGGAATTAGTGTCGTATAAAATTGCGTTAAGGAATAAAATAGCTTCAAATATTGACTTTGCAAGAGTTATAGGCGACGGCAACTGTGCGGTAACGTTCAAGGTTGATTCTTCAGGTAATCTTATTGACAGGAAATTTTCAATACAATCAAATAATAACAGCTTAAATGACGTAGTGTATTCTGCAATGATACAAAATCCCGGATTTCAACGCCCGCCAAAAGGCTATAAAGGTGAAACATTTACTCTTTCCGTCAAAATGTATGGCGGTAATTTTGAGGTGAGTTTGAATTAATTGCCTATAAATTCGTATTTTTGAGAAGGCTGTGTATTTTCAGCAGGTGCATTTTGTAAGGATTCTTGCAGTATTTTTACAAAGCTTGAAATATCATCAGTATTGTAAAATGTTCCGTTTGTGTAATCAGCAAGACATTTTAAGGCGGTAGAATCAGCTGAAACCAGGACAACGTCAATAATTATATCTTTTCGTTTGGCGACAAGTGCTCTTGCAAACGCACATGGATCTCCGCCGCAATTTTCTCCGCCGTCAGTTATTAAAATGATTTTTTTCTTGAATGCTGTTGATAACCCCGCAAAATCTAATGTAACAGCTTGTTCAAGTGCTAATGTTAGCGGAGTTGAGCCTCCTACATATACCGAGTGCATTCCGTTAATGAGTTTTTGTGCATCATACGGTATAACGGGAACAATATTGGATGTAGCGGAACAAGAGCCGGAAGTAGTTCCGAGATAGGATGAAGCTTGTGTTTGAACTTTGTATTTACCGTTTTTGTCTTTTTTAATTGATTTTACCATATTGACAATTGGTGTATAGGGGTTATTCCCGTTATCGTTTCCAAAGACACGTAAACCTACTTTCGTTGATGACGGCAGTTGAGAAACAATTGCAGACATTGAATTTTCTGCTGCTTCAATCCAGTATGCCATACTTCCGGAATAGTCCATAATTATATCAATTGTGCTGACAGAGTTTGATGTGGCTATTTTTTGTGAAACATAATTTGGAGCATAATAATTGTTATAAAGGTTTTTTACCATGCTGGAATTTTGCTGTATTGCACCGGTGGGTGATATGACTTTGCCGCCTGTGTTAACTTTATATTTTACTGCAGCAAAAGAATATTGTGCACAAAAAACTATGAGCAATACTGATATCAATAATTTTTTCACAATAAAATTATAACATAAAAGCTGCAGTTAATTGAGTTGATTATAAAAAATACTAATAAATTTTATTTTTCACTTATGCATTAAACGTAACGAAATGTAAAACGGATTATATAAAGGTAGCAAATATATTATTTTTTACGACTTAAAATAATACGCAAAAAAAAGGAGAAAATAATGTTAGTAACATTGAGTAATTATGTAGGAGTTAACCGGTTGCCAAAACCGATAAAATTTTCAGGCGATAAAGATAACAGTATAAAAGAGCGATTTATGGATGATATGATAGGAGCAGAGATATTAGCCGGAGAAATAGCAGCCGGTATAAAGAAAGACAGTTCTTTAAATGTTACAGAATATTATACATTAGCAGGGAAAAAATTAAAATTAACAACTACACACTTACAAAAAGATGGTAAGACTGTATCCAGTATTGAAGAATATTCACCGAAGACAGGGAAATTATTAAAAGAAACATGTTTTCAAGCAGATGGTAAAACGCTAAGTTGGGTTAAAGAATATTCACCTGAAACAGGAAAATTATTATACGAAATAGGTTTTCAAGCAGATGGCAAGACGCTAAGTTGGGTTAAAGACTATTCACCTGAAACAGGAAAAATCTTAAAAGCAACAAAATTCCAACCTGATGGCGAGAAGACAGATTATATTGAAGACTATTCACCTGAAACAGGGAAAAAATTAACAACCATACGCTTTAAATCAGATGGCAAGAGGATAGCTAGTATTGAAGACTATTCACCTGAAACAGGGAAAAAATTAATGACCACACGCTTTAAATCAGATGGCAAGAGGATAGCTAGTTTTGAAGACTATTCACCAAAAACAGGGGAAAAGATAAAATATACAAAATTTTGTTATTTCGGAGAAAAGCTAGATTCCGCTGAAGAATATTCACAGAAGACAGGGAAATTACTAAAAGTAACAAAATTCAAAGCTGATGGCGAGAGGATAGATCGCATTGAAGACTATTCACCAAAAACAGGGAAAATCTTAAAAGTAACAAAATTTGATGCAGATGGCAGGAAGGATTGTGTTGAAAACTATTCACCAAAAACAGGGGAAAAGATAAAATATACAGAATTTTATTATTTCAGAGAAAAGCTAGATTCCGCTGAAGTATATTCACAGAAGACAGGGAAATTACTAAAAGTAACAAAATTCAAAGCTGATGGCGAGAGGATAGATCGCATTGAAGACTATTCACCAAAAACAGGGAAATTATTAAAAAAGACATGTTTTCATTATTCCGTAGATAGGCTAGATGACACTGCAAAATATTCACCTATAATAAGGGAATTATTCAAAGATACAAATTTTTATGATACCTTAATATGGCTAAATCAAACTGCAGAATATTTATCTGAAACAGAGGAATTATTCAAAGAGACAGATTTCGATGTAGATGGCAGGAAGATTCGCATTAAAGAATATTCACCTGAAACAGGGGAATTATTAAAAGAAATAAATTTTAAAGCAGATGGCAAGACGATAGATTACATCGACGACTATTCACAGTTAACAGGAACAAAATATAAAGCAGATGGCA
>CALVCA010000007.1 GCA_944325895.1 Candidatus Gastranaerophilales bacterium | reverse complement strand
GCACGCTTTCCGGCATTTTTTAAGTTTATTGACTTCTTTTTTATTCCAAACTATAATTCTAGTATTATGAATTATAAAAGGGTAAATTGGGTTGAAAAAATAAAGAGTAGATTTTTTAATAAAGTTACTATGGCATTATGCCAAAATAACTTATTAAAGAACTTATTCCCATCAACACGTCATTCTGAGCGGAGCGGTGCTACGCACGTAGACACATTAGGTTTGCCTTCTACACGTCATCGTGAGCAAAACGAAGAATCTCTTAATGAGATCCTTCGGCTGAAGCCTCAGGGTGCTACGCACGTAGGTATGTTTGACAACAATCGTCGTGCCGCTTTCACTTTGGCAGAAGGTGCTACGCACGTAAATATGTCTAACAACAATCGTCGTGCCGCCTTCACGTTAGCTGAGGTTCTTATCACCCTCGGGATTATTGGTATTGTCGCTGCTTTAACTATACCCACTCTTGTTAAAAATTTTCAAGATAACGTATTAAAAAATCAATACAAAAAAATGTACAGTGTTTTAAATCAAGCCATTCTAAACACGCAAACTCTTAACGGCAGCCCTATAAAATGTTTCTATTGGGATACAGGCAGAAAATGTAAAGAAAAATGTCTGATAAAAAACGAATTTGGTTCATGTATTGGAGGATATGTCTGTGAAGATACCGGAAAACCCATACCTGCCGACCAAAACGGTTTAATAAATGAATGCAAAATATTCAGACAAAAACTTTTTACTGAAGTATTAAAATTATCCAAAATGTGTATAGACAATGCATATGAACAAGGATGTTTACCTGCTGATATCCGTGGCATTGATAAAGTAAAAGAAGAAAATGACCCAAATGTACAAATTGATCCTGGAACACTTTTTTCTGACAGCAGAATTAAAAACTCAACCAGTGTATATGTTCTTGCAGATGGAACTTATCTCATTGATGTAGTAAAATATACAAATGACGATTATGCATATCCTGTGTTTACTTTTGATATAAACGGACATAAAGGACCTAATAAATGGGGATATGACATATTCTCTTTCCAAATTATAGGAAATTCAAATGTCGGTATAAAAGGAATGGCACCTTTAACTTATGCCACGGAAAAAGGCGGCGTTTCCTCCGATGTAATGTATAATAAAGTTTTTAAATAAATTTCACATGAAAATTTTTTAAAATTTATTACAAAAATTAACTTTTAATTTTATATATTTTGATAACTTTACGTAAAAATTCTTAACAACTTGACAAAATACAAAAAATAAGATTTAATGAATATATTGATGGATATTGAGGCCGAGGAAACTTGAAAAAGATTCTTCGGTTTTTATTTTTAAATAAATTTTAATTAATATAATTTAATTACTATCTAACAAAAAATTTTTTGAATGTTTACATCAAGTACTTTTCATATTTTTGTTATAAAATATTAATAAAAAGGGGAAATTATGGCTAGAAACAGAATTGGGATTGATGTTGGCGGAACTAATGTAAAGATTGCATTAATAAATAGCGAAGGAAAAATTTTATATTCAAATTCAGTGCCTACACGTGCCGAAATGGGATATGAATATACCGTAAACAATATAAAACAAGCAATAAAAGATTTAATCAACACAACAAACGCAACAAATATAGAAGGAATAGGGTTCGACTTTCCGGGACAAATAGATTATAAAAACGGTATAGTAAGACTTGCACCGAATATCCCCGGATGGGTTGACATTCCTATCGCAAAAATTATAGAAAATGAATTTAAAATCCCGACAAAAATTGATAATGATGTACACTGTGCTGCATTAGGAGAACTAAATTTTGGAGCAGGAAAAGGCTGTGAAAATTTTATCTGTATGACAGTAGGTACAGGAATTGGTTCGGGAATTGTAATAAATGGAAAGCTTGTCAGAGGAGCCGCAAATGCCGCCGGAGAATTAGGACATATAAAATTACAAATGAATGAAGGACCTTTGTGCGGATGCGGAGATTACGGCTGTTTGGAAGCATTTGCTTCAGGCCCTTCTATAGTTAAAATGGCAAAAGAATATCTTTTAGGTGGTAAGTCAACAAAATATCAAGAACTTGCAGGCAAAGAAGAAATAACACCTCATATTGTAGCACAAGCTGCACTGGAAGGTGACCCTGTAGCTCAACAAATATTCACTAAAATGGGTGAATACATAGGCTTTGGGCTTTCAAGCGTAATAAACCTGCTTAATCCTGAAAGAATTATCATAGGCGGAGGTGTCGCAAATGCCGGCGATATTCTACTTGAACCAATCAGAGAAACCATTAAAAAACGTGCAATGAAAGTAGCAGGTAGTTCCGTTGAAATTGTTCCGGCACAATTAGGCAATAACGCAGGAATGATTGGAGCCAGTTTATTAATTGAAAGTTAGATATGGCAATATATTTTTTCTACGGCGATGAAGAATTTAATATTGAACAGGAAATCAACAAACTAAAAAAAGGGCTTGATAAAAATTTTCTTGAAATGAGTCTGAAAACTTATAATAACCCTAAATTTGCAGACTTAATTTCTATATTACGTGCCCAGCCTATGATGTTCGGCAAAATGCTGACAATAATAAATGCCAATGATTATTTTACAAAAACATTTGATGATAAAGAAATAAAACAAATTGAAGAAGCTTTAGCCGATAATAGCGAAAACTCTGACATTGTATTTGTTGCTGAATTACCAAGAAATGAAGGTAAAAAACTCGACAGCAGAAAAAAATTTTTTAAACTGCTTTCAAAATATAACGCAAAAGAATTCGCATCAATACCCTCATATAAAACAGCCGAACTGGAAAATTGGATAAAAAAACAAGCAAAAGACTTGAATTTTGAAAAAGATGCTGTTCTTCAAATAATTATGCAAATGGGCAACAACCTTAGAGAAATTAACGGTGAACTTGAAAAATTAAGGTTATTTGCATACCCTGATAAAAAAATAACAAAAAAAATGGTAAAAGAACTTTGTATTTCTAATGAAGATTTATTTGCATTCTCTGATTATCTTATGAAAAATGAAAAAGACAAAGCAATTTTAGAATACAGAAAACTTTTAGAAAAAAAATATTGTCTTGAAATAACTGCAGCACTGCAAACCATGATTAGAAAATGGATTATATTAAAGGCAAAATCCACTGAATATAGCCCGTTTGAACTTTCAAAATTGACTGGACAGCACGAATATGTAGTCAAATTAAATTTACAAAAATTAAAAAACACAAGCCTGAAAGATTTAATTAAGCTAAAACAAAATCTGACCGAAGCTGAATTTAATATAAAATCCGGACAGGCATTATCACCTGAAGATGAAATAGAAAACGTTTTGAGAAAGACTTATGATTGATTTATACAAAGATTATAAATTCCTTACAGATTACTTTACAAAAGGCATTAAACATATTGCCCCTTGCATACTTTTTTGGGGAAATGATATCGAAGCTCAATATGAACTTGCTCTTGAAATCGCAAGAATTTTAAACTGCAAAAACAGTGCTGACAAAAACTGCAATTGTTTGAATTGTAACTGGATTAGAAATAATTCTCATCCGGCAGTTTTAACTTATTCCAAAGTTGATAACAAACCGTCTGATGATGATTCCAAAACGATGTTTTCCATTAGTCAGGCTAGAATGATAAAAAATAATCTTGCAATTACATCTGAATACCATAGAGTATTAATTTTTTGTGATAAAAATTCGGACGGAAAACCTGAAGGCCTGAATTATACGAATTTTTCAACCGATGCAGCAAATGCCCTTTTAAAAACTTTTGAAGAACCTCCCGTAAATACAACCTTTTTCTTCTTAACTAAAGACATATCCGATATGATTTCTACAGTTGTTTCCCGCTCGCAATGTTTCTTTGTTCCTTCAAAGAAAGATGAGCCAAAAAACTTTGAATTAGTAGAGCAAATTATGGATAAAAATGATCCGTTTGAATTTTACAATAATGTTTTAAATTTAATCAAAGAATACGACCCTTTAATAGTTTTAACCCAAATGCAAAACTATTTGGTTAATCTTCTGAAATCCAATATTCAAAATAACCTGTTAAAAAATAATCTGATAGGAAAAATTAATTCAGTCGAAAAAGCAAAAAAAGAACTTAAATTGAATATGAATATTCAAACAATAATTGAAAATCTTGCATTTGATTTTAACAAATTGATTTAATCCAAAATATAACTTATAATAATTCCATGAAAAAATTTTCTTTTCTAAATCAATTTCCTGATGCCGTAATAGTTACAAACCACTTTAAAGATGTTATTTTTAAAAATAACTCTTTTAAACGTAAATTTTATGATTTCACAGATTTAAAAAAATTTTCGCATAACATGAATTTTGATATATGCCCTTTAAACAGTGAAAATATCGAAATTTATTCACCTATATATCATGCACTAAATTCAAAAGAAAATTTCTTTGCATATGTAAGCTATGAAATTTCGCCAAATATTATTTTGTATTTTTATCTTACAGCAATAAAAAAGAAAAAATATACGATTATTTTTTTAACAGACGTAACAGCAGAAAATGAATTGGAATATTATAAAGAATATACAAAAGAATTGACAAATAAATATTTAAAACTTGAAGAAGAAAATAATGACCTGCAGAAAATAAAACAAAAAGCTCAGTCGCAAGCAATACGTATTGCCCTTATAAATAAAGTTTCCAATATAATAAGAGAATCTATGGATATCTCCAAAATACTAAGCTCCGCATTAAATGAACTTGCAATAATGTTTGGAGCATACAAAGGTTATTACGCTTCACACAAAAACGGCGAATTCCAAATATCTGAAATTTACGGTGATAAAAACAACCGTAAAATTAAAATAAAATTTGATGAAAACACATATAACCAAATAGTTTCAGGTAAAATTTCAGTCACAAGATCAATGATTGAATATGTCGGTGCCCAGCCGCTCAAACAACCTGTTATGAAAATAATTGTTCCAATTTTTCATATGCAGCAATTAATCGGTATCATTGTACTCCTAAGCCGTCAAAAACGTGAATTAGAAATGGAAATACTTGAAGCAATCTCTTCCCAACTTGGCAACGCAATTATAAGAGCAGAATTATATCAAAACAACATTAAAACAGTTAATGAATTAAAAAATACACTTCAAGAATTAAAAGAAACACAAATTCAACTGATAAATACTGAAAAAATGGCATCACTCGGTCAGCTTATTGCGGGAGTAGCACACGAAATAAACACACCCGTGGCATCAATAAAATCAAATAATACAATACTAAGTAAATTTATACCAAAAATAACGGACAAAGAAATTGCGTCAATGCTGAAAGAAATCAACGAAATTGATTTCGAAGCAATACAAAGGATAAGCAATATTGTAACTTCCCTGAAAAAATTCGTAAGACTCGATGAAGCGGAATTACAACAAGCTGATATAAACAAAGAACTTGATTTGACACTGGACTTAATCAGACATGAAACAAAAAATCGCATCGATATTATAAAACATTACGGAAATTTACCGTTGATAAAATGCTATCCGAATATGCTAAATCAAGTTTTCACCAATATTTTAATTAACGCATGCCAAGCAATTTCAGATAAAGGAATTATTGAAATTACAACACAATATAAAAATAAAAAATTAATTGTAAAAATAAAAGATAACGGTAAGGGAATACCTGAAAACGAGCTTGACAAGATATTTACAGCCGGTTTTACAACAAAAGGAGCAGGGGTAGGTACAGGGCTTGGTTTAGCAATTTGTACCAAAATAATAGAGAAGCATAACGGTAAAATATTGGTAAACAGTGAAATAGGCAAGGGCAGCGAGTTTATTATTACTATCCAAAGTTAGTAATATTATATTAAGTTTTGTAACACGGATTATTTAATTATAACAGATTGAGCAGTTACATTAAAAAAACAATCAAAATAATTTGCAAAATAATACAAATAGCCCAAGAATTTATTCAAAAAATATGTTATATTATAAATATAAAGTGTGAGACTTACCCTTATTCGTTTTCTCACCACATATACACAGTAAAAGAAATTGTAACAAAACATTAATACAAAAAGTTAAAATAAGGCAATTAAATTCAGCACAAAGTTTTAATATAAATGTGTGGAGTTTAATAACTTTAGTGTCGGAGGAAAGTAATGACAATTAGTGTGAACAGCAAGAAAAAACAAGTTAAGAAAACATTTGAAGAATTATTAACAGATTTGAAAACAAGCAATTCAGAAAAAGTACGATACAATGCAGCTCGTGTACTAGGTGAAATGGGCGATTCAAAAGCTGTTGAACCATTGATTGATGTATTAAAACATGACAAAAACGGCTCGGTAAGACTATATGCCGCAAGAGCATTAGGAGAATTAGGCGATTCAAAAGCAACAACTCATTTAATTGAATCATTACGTGAAGACAGAAATGTTGACGTAAGAGTTCGTGCTGCAAGAGCATTAGGACGCTTAGGCGGTGAAATTGTTGTTGAACCTTTAGTTGAAGCTTTGAATGACGAAAACCCGCAAGTTTGTATTACAGCAACAGATGCTTTAATTGAAATAGGCGATGTAGCAACAGATGCTTTAATTGAATCATTAGATCACGAAAAAGTAAACGTAAGATGCGATGCAACACGTGCATTAGGTGAAATTGGCAACAAAAAAGCTGTCGATAAAGTTATTAATATGTTATATGACGAATGGGTAAATGTCAGAATATACGCAGTAACTTCTTTAGGAAAATTAAACGATACCAAAGCAGTTCCTGCATTAATTGATGTTATGAAAAACCGTTCTGAAAATGAACTTGTTAGAGCTGGTGCAGCTGCAGCATTAGGTGTTCTAAGAGATCAAAGAGCATTGCTTCCTTTAAGAGAACTGATTATGGAAGCAGAAGAACTCGGCGAATTAGAAGACACAGCATTAAAATCATTCAAAAAAATCATGGCAGCAAACTGGCAATCAATTCCTGGAGCAACCGCACAGAAGAAACCGGCTGCTACAATATAAAATTTAAAATCATTAATAAAAAAGCTCTCATTTTATGAGAGCTTTTTTAAATACAAAATTCTATTCAACAACTTCTTCGGCACTGTCTTCAACAGAATCCGTTCTAATAGACTTTTTATCCGGAGTAAGAGTTTTACCCTTATATTTTTCAATTTGTCTAGCTAATTTATCAGCAAGCAAATCAATACTTGCATACATAGATTCAGCAGCTTCTTCGCATCGTACAACACCGGAAGCCATTTTACAAGAAACTTCGGCAACATGTTTCCCTGAAGCCGCAGGATTTTTGATTACTGACAAAACAACATCAATACCTTGAATTTGATCATAATGAGCAGCTACCTTGCCCATTTTTTCTTTTACATAAGCTTTGATAGCATCAGTAATTTCAATGTTTCTACCGTTAACGTAAATGTGCATTTAAAACCTCCATTATTATACACAGTATAACACAATAATCATAATTTTTAAAGTGGCATTAGTCTTCAATAATAAATTGAGGTAATTCAACACTAGGTGTACCGATAACTCTAACCAATTCAAGAACTGAAGCTTTCATTTGACATTTTTGCGAAGAACCGCTGAAAAAATCTTTATAAAAACATCCTTCGCAATTGCATCCTCTTTTATAGCATTCCAAGGCAGTCGGAGTCCATCTTCTAACTGCAACTGCTCTACCCATATCTCTACTTCTAAACAATTTATATAATCTCCAATTTTAATCTACTATCCCATGAGCAATTATCGACAGCAATTCTGTCGTTAACACACCCCTCAGGTCGCATCAACAAAGCATTTCGACCTTTCATACTAACATTATAGGAAATAAGGATTATTTTTCAAGTGGCAAACATGTAGTTATGAAGTTTTGTAACAACAGGTTAAAACCCTTACCTATCAAATATTTTGAGGTGTCAATAACATCTCAAATACGACTATGACATGTTCTTTAGAAATAAAACCATGCAAACCCATGTTCTGACATGGTTTTACATGGTTTTATGCTATATTAAGAAATGTAAATAATTCAGAAATATTGCCCGATTCGGTGATAAAAGGCATGCCCAAAGATTTAAGTGCAAGAAAAATCAATACAAAACCGCCGGCGATTTCCAAATAAAAAGAAGGCAATTTTTTAAAGAAAATACCAAACCAAAAGCCTTTAACAGACATCCAAAAAGAAACTAAACCAATAATAAAAGCAGGCAGCAAAAGCATGGAACCGGTAAACTTAAGCGTAACCCCGGCGGCAAAAGCGTCAATACTTGTTGCAAGCCCTAACCAAATCAAACATTTCAAAGTTATACAATTCAACACATCCTTATCCTTACGAAAAGCTTCGATAATAAATTTCAAACCCAAAATTAAAAATATACTAAAAACAATCAATTTGCTGAATGGTTTAACCCAAGCATCAATATAACCTGCACCGAGATAACCTAAACAAGGCATAAGACCTTGGAATAATCCCATAACACCAGCAAGCATCAAAGAGATTTTCAATCGATTACAGTGAAAAATCAATCCTTGTGAAAAAGAAACAATCATACAATCAACACCTAATGCTGCGGCGAGCAAAATAATATCAGCTAAATTCAATTTCCACCTCAAACAATCTATTCCAGGGAAACGAATATTCAACTTTATCTTTAATATCGAATTTTTCAGTAACAATTTTTTCAAAATCAGACATATCTTTTTTTATAGAAGTAATATCGGGTTTTAATTGACGGACATTAGCTTGATAAGCCCAATCATCGAGAAAACGTTTGACTTGCAATTTTCTAAAAGCAATATCATCATAATTTTTAGCCAAAAATTTAATTTTAGCGGCACAAATAAGGCTGCCTAAAGAATTAGCGGTCGTATTCCAAGCGGAATAGCCGTAAAAATCCTTATCAAAATCAGTTTTAAAAAGTTTTTCAACAAACTTATTATCCGCACCGTTAGCGAACCTGACGTCAGCTATCATATAGGGACTCTCCGGTTTTAACCAAACACCGTCAAAAGAATTCGTTGAAAGCCCCATAACGATTTCACCTTGATTATTTTTAAAATTATTGACGAATAATACAATATCAGCATCATTATCAACGGAACACCCTGAAAGCTCAATTTGTCCCAAGACACTTTTTTCAACAGAAACATCTTCATAATTTGAAACCAAATTTTTATACTCAGGTTCCAAAAAGACCGGAGCTATTTTAACATCCCCTTGAACTGCACGTGCCAAAAGAGTAAGAGGAATTTCATCGGCACCTGTTTTTACAAAACCGCCTAAACTTTCCAACGTTTGGGCTTCCTGTACATTAAATCCAAACTCTGCACAATCGTCTTTTGAAAAGACTAAAGTATCAAAAAAACCTTGTTTTTGCCAGTCAAGATAAATTTTATTTATTTCAAAATTACGTTTTCTAGTACTCAGATAATCATCAAGAATTTCATCCGGCACTTCTTTTCTGCAGACTTGACCGAATTTATGCATACAAAAAGAATAGTTAAAAATTTTTTTACCCCATTTATTCCAATATTCTTTTTCTTCCTCATTAACATTATTATTTGAAATACGCATGATACTGGAGAACGCAAAAATTTTTGCATTTTTTTTAGTCAAAAGCATTTTAAGTTTTTCAATTCGGCATTTAATCTCATTAAAGGTATCAGAACATCTTCTAGAGGGGATTAACCCGCCATAGGCAAGGGTGTCTAGAGAAACAATAAAGGCATCCATTTGAGGAAGATTTTCAATCCATTCAAAAATTTTTTCCACATCAGCTGATTTTGTAAGATTACCCAATAAATTTCTATCAGGTAAAAAAATTTCAATACTTTTATCAACAGCCGCAATATCAATCGGCAGATTATAACATACAGGACGATTATCTATCGGTATAAATCCAATTTTCATATCTATTATTATAAATTAAGCACCGAAACTTTCAATAAATTAACAAAATTAAATAACTCTGTTTTTGCTTTCGCCGTTAACAAAATCCATAATATTTTCAAAAGTTTTATGTAAAATAAAATCTATAGCATCTTGAGATTCATAAGCTATATGAGGAGTAACAAGGACGTTTGGTAATTCAATAAGTTCTGTGACCAATTTTGAATTTTCCAAACAGTCAAGAGAACTTCTTTCCAATTTTTTAGAAAAATCCTGACACTCTTGCATGCAATCGCAGGCCACGACATCTAAAGCAGCCGCTGAGATTTTTTTATTATCCAAATTTTCTTTCAAATATTTAAGCTCAACCAATTCACCTCTAGCTACATTAATAAAATATGAATTCTGTTTCATAGCATCAAATTGTTGTTTGGAAAACATATGATAATTATCACCGGTATAAGGAAGATGCAGAGTAACAATATCGGAATTTCTGAGTAAAAAATCCAAAGAAGTATAATTAACATTATATTTTCCGATGAGTTCACGTTTTTCGACTATATCAAAAGCCAAGATTTTCATTTTAAAAGCATTGGCAAGTCTGCATACAGCAGCCCCGATTGCACCGGTACCGACAACACCTAGAGTTAAATTTTCAAGATCTCTGCCGATAAAAGATTTATTCTTAAAATTTTGTTCTTTAATGCATGTAACCGCATAATAAATATTTCTTGTCAAATTTAGTATTAACCCTAAAGTATATTCAGCGACAGCAGTTTCTCCATAATTTTGGACATTCAAAACAGCAATATTTCTTTGCAAACATGCTTTTTTATTAATATTATCGTAACCGGTAGATCTAGTTGCTATAGCTCTAAGGTTTTTAAAACCATTTATTACATTTTCGGTCAGAATTGATGATATAAAAACACTTATAATCATTGTTTGTTCTTTATCTTCATCAGACAACAAATTAAATGTTTCCTCATTTAAACTAAAGTCGAAAAATTTTATATCATAATTTTGAAAACTATTTTTTTCAAAGAATTTATGTTCAGTATCTCTATAATCAAAAACCAACATTTTTATAGCCATAATAAGCCTCCTAACGTATTATTAAAAGATTAATCAAATAATACTATTACTCTAAAGTGTAAATTTTTTAAACTGAATTATTAGACTTAAAGATAATGAAAGAAATTGAAAAAAAAGTTATCTTAAAAATGAAAGGAAAAAGAAATGAAACACGATTTAATAATAAGAGAACCCGATTTATATTTTGACAGCATACACCAGGAATTAAACAACTTTTTACGGGACACTGTTTTAACTAACACATTTGCGAACCCGTTAAATATAAAGAAGAATTCCACCTGGCGTCCGGCAATAGAAGTAAAGCAATGCAAAAATAATTACAAAGTAAAAGTACAGCTGCCGGGGGTAGAAAAAGACGACATAGATATTGAACTTGACAATGATTTTATGACAATAACAGCAGAAATTAGAGAAGAAAAAGAAGAAAAAAACGAAGAAGAAAAGAACTTACGATATCATACAAATGAATTCCGATACGGCAAATATCAAAGAACAATATCATTTGACCAGCCGATAAAAAGTGAAGAAGCGACAGCAGAATATAAAAACGGGATATTAAAAATAACAATTCCGAAACAACAAACGGAAGAAAAGAAGCCCAAAAAGATAGAAATAAATTAAACGGTGCAATATGCCGAGTCATTTCCGGATTAACGGAACATGCAAAAAAGCGGCGGGTACGAACCCTTGCACCAATGGGTTAAAAAGCTAGCATGAACTTTTGACCCATTTGAATGAGAACCGTTTAACGGTTCTCATTCGTTTAAAAAACAAGCCGAAAGATGATTTTCACCGATTTTATATAACAAAGGGACATTTTTTTTACAAATATCCATCACATATTTACATCTAGGATGAAACCTGCAGCCGGGAATAATTTGCTGAATAGAAGGAGGATAACCTTCAATTGTTTCAAGTTTACCGCCGTCAGGTAAAGCTTTCAACAGAGCATTTGAATAAGGATGATTAGGTATTTGAAAAAACTCTTTTACAGGGGCATTTTCGACAATTCTGCCTGAATACATAACAGAAACCTCATCAGCGTTTTCGCCGACCAAAGCCAAATCATGAGTTATCAAAAGAATTGCGGTATTTAACCTTGTTTTAATATCATTCAAAATATTCATAATTTGAGCTTGAATAGTAACATCTAAAGCTGTGGTTGGTTCATCAGCAATCAGTATTTCAGCATTACAAGCTAAAGCCATAGCTATAATAGCTCTTTGTTTCATTCCGCCGGAAAACTCATGCGGATATGATTTCAGCCTTGTTTCAGCACACGGAATCTGCACCATATCAAAGGCCTCGACTGCTTTTTTAAAAGCTTCGTCACCTTTTATATGCTGATGAATATTTATAACCTCAAGCAACTGATCACCGACAGTATAAAGAGGATTTAATGATGTCATAGGGTCTTGGGGTATTAATGCAATTTTGGCACCACGGATTTTTTGCATTTCAAACGGGCTCAAATCCAAAAGATTTTTATTATCAAAACAAATTGTTCCGCCTGTAATTACAGCATTTTTAGGTAAAAGTCCGAGTATACTCATTGCACTGACAGTTTTACCACAACCGGATTCACCGACAATAGCGTGCATTTTGCCTTTTTCCAAACTAAAAGAAACATCGTAAAGTGCCTGCCAAAATCTATCCTCACAATTAAATCCCAAATTCAAATTTTTTACTTCTAACACAGACATAAGTTAATTATATATAAAATCGGGAATAAATAAATAGGGAAACAAGGGAATACATTTTAACATTTCTTAATAAACATTAAAGTTTTTTGAAAAAACTGTCGTAAACACATGTGTGTAGAAGAATATCGATATATATACTTTATATATTAAGTATTGTAAAGATAAATACTGTGCACGGAAACTCAAGTATAGTAAGAAAAAAGGTAAAACAGATGTCAAAAGCGAAATAAACCCACGCAATTTTTAGAGAAAAAAATATTTATATGTAGTATATAAGATGCCATAAAGGCTGAAAGGATGTGAACGATGTCAGTGGACAAAGTGCAAACACCGCCGCCGGGATTTACCGAATGGGTGGCAAAACAACCGGAAGATATTCAAAATATGTCAGAGAAAAAACAGCTCCGCTTATTTAAAAAAGATATGAAAAAAACGGAGAAGCCTGATAATGAATCTATTCCCGGTGCAGAAATTGAAAAGAGTAATGATGTACCATTAACAGAAGAAGCAAAAGCACAAAAAGAGGCTGCAAAAGCAAAAGAAAATGCTGAGGTTGCAGCACAAAAAGAGGCTGCGGCAAAATATTACAGGCCAACAGAAGAACTGACAGAAATTGAACAAGCTTATGTTGATAAAGCTGTTGAAACTTCCGGCAAAGACAAACCTTTATATAAAAGTAAAAAAGCTCAAAAAGCTTTGAAAGAAGATTTAAAAGATACTTATTCAACTGCTGTAGAAAAATTCTATGATGAATTAATAGCTGAAGAAACAGATACGACAAAAAAAGCAGCTCTAGAAAAAGATAAAGAAAAAGCATTAAAAGAAAAAAATGTTAAAAAAGCAGCAAAAGTATGGAGCCAGGATATAACAACAGGTGATCGTGTTGAAAACACAATAATGTTTGATACACGTAAAGAAAAACGTGAAGCACGCAGAGAATTGCGTGAAGCAGGCGAAACCGACTACAGACTGAGAGTTCACAATAAAAAAATAAATTCTGATAATAATCAAGAATTACAACTTACGAAACAAAACTTAAATATTGGCAGCCATGAAACTATATATGAATACAGCAAAGACATAAGCGGTGACAGAGAATATGATCCGAATGAAGTTGGAAACATGGCTGCAAAAAGCGGTGACGGCGATAATTTAGCAGCAGTAAGACAAGAATTACGAAGATTAGGGTACAAAGTAAAAGACGACACTTTAGTTAATGTGGCAAAAGGTCTTGGAGTAGCCGTTGCATCAGGGCTTGCCGCTAATGCATTCCCTAAAGTTGTTACAGCATTTGCAGAAGCCATAGCTCAAGTAACTAACGAAGTTACAGGAGAGATATTAGCACAAAAAATAGAAACTGACTCTGATACAAAAATCGCATTCAACGAAAAAGGCGGTGCATTGGCAGGAGTTGTAGCAGGAGCTTTAGCTGTTGCAATATTCGGTGAAACAAAAGATGAAAACATGCTAAACGATATTGGTGTTGAAGAATTATTTAAAGATAATGAAAAGACCGGTAAAAGAGCCTATGAAACCATGGAGTTTGGCAAACATGAGGAACAAGTTAAGCTTGTTTTAAGAGCCATAGATTCCCTAGAGGCAACAGACGCACAAAAGACAGAATTGTTAAAACAGTCAGCAGGTAAAGACAGTCAGCACATCTTAAGTTCAAAAGAACTGGCACTTGCATTGTTAAAGGCTGCATATGCAAAAGAAGATCCTTCATTAATACCTGAGGATCCAAACAAATGCCCCGACTGTCCTGAATGTCCAGAATGCGATGATGACGACGCCACAGATGTTGATGATGTAAATCCGACAACACCGCAGGCGACTACACCAACAGAACCTAATCCGCAGTTAGAAACTGAATATTCAACAGTAATCAGAGAACGACAACCTAGAAGAAGCATAAAACATAAATCAGGATTATATGCTTATACTATTGCAATGGAAGGCTATCTAAGAAGCGATGGTTCTAATTTAAGCAATAAAAATATCAAAGAAATTATGGACAAAATCCAAGATGATAATTTGGTAAGAAAAACAGGTAAAGTACCTGAATACTGGATGCTAGACGAAGAAATTACTCTATCAGACGGTACAAAAGTAAAATTAAAACCTCAGGATCAACTTGATGCTATACAAGCCGTACGTTCCGGAGCAAGTGATTTTACTGTTCGCAAAAATGAAGATGAAACAAAAACAAAATATGATCTTGAAATTTACGAAACAAAACCTGAAGCGGACAAAAGTGAACTAAGCGTAGAAAGCCACGGCCATTCTTCAATTGAAGAAGCAGAACAAACAGCTAAAGAATGGATAGCTGAATTTAAAAAAGAATAATCATCAAAAAAACTCCCTTCGGGGAGTTTTTTTATACCTCTTTTACTCCACAGGAGATAGATTTCAATCCATTTTTAATCCAGTAACCTTCAAGCGGCTCAAATTCCATATCAATACCAAAATAAGTTGAGCCTGAACCTGACATAACAGCATTCGGATATAATTCTTTTATTTTCTGCAATTCCTTATAATCATCAATCACAGCCCATTCAAGATCGTTAGAATAAAAATCTCTTCCGCCTGAATTTTTATTTTTTTCCGAGAATTTTGTATAAGCCTCTTTAGCACTTATACCCAAACTTTTTGGTTTTATCAACGAAACATCGAATTCTTTAAAAGGCAAATATTCAAGGATTTCGCCTCTACCCGAGGTTTTTTGCCTGCCGCCTTCAAGACAAAAATTTAAATCTGATCCTAATCCAGCACACAACCCGTGTAACCCAACACGGTTTAAAGGCTCATCAAATAACTTATTTAACCCGTACAGCATGCCGGCAGCATTACTGCTTCCGCCTGCAAGTCCTGCAGATACCGGAATATTCTTTTCTATAAATACGTTTATTTTATACGGACTGACTTTTAAAGTTTCCATAAAAATTGAAGCCGCTTTATAAACAATATTCTTTTCATCATAAGGAATTTCATCACTTGTACCTGTAAGATTGATTTTTGATATATCACTTTTTTCAACAGAAATTGTCAAATAATCAAATAAATTGATTGTCTGCATAATACTGTCAATATCATGAAAGCCATCAGTACGTTTACCGGTAATTTTTAATGTCAAATTTATTTTTGCAGGGCACAGAATTTTAATCTGCTTCATAAAGTGCCTCCGACAATTTACCGAACATTTCAATAGAAAGCTTTTCTCCACGGATATTTTCATCAATTTTGAGTTTTGAAAGGGCTGAAATTATAACATCCCGAGGAAATCCGCCGTTCAAAAGACAATTTTTAATATTTTTACGCCGCTGAGAAAAAGCAGCCTTAACTGTTTTTCTAAAATGACCATAATCAGACAGTTTCAGCTTAGGCTCACGCTTTACCTTTAATTTGACAAGTGCAGAATTTACCTTAGGTGCCGGATAAAACGATTTTCTGCCGACAAGCCGGATAATTTCAACATCTGCCCAAAATTGTGATAATATAGTCAAAAGCCCGTACTGTTTGGACGGAGAATTCTCATCGGCCGCCATCCTTCTTGCCACTTCTTCCTGTACCATCAAAATAATATCCGTGATTTTATTTCTGTTTTTGTTATTTAAATCGTCTACTTCTCCTAATAAATGTGCAATAATAGGACTTGTTATGTAATAAGGAATATTTGCTACAACTTTTATTTTTCCTTCACACAAAGTCGATAAATCCGTTTTTAATATATCAGCATGGATAATTTTTAAATTAGGAGCATCTAATTTTTGAAGCTCTCTAACAGCTTCTTCATCAAGTTCGATTGCTATTACCTGCTTTGCACGCTTTATAAGCTGTTCCGTAACAAAACCGACTCCGGGACCGATTTCAACAACAATATCTTCCGGCGAAATGTCCGCATTATCAATTATGCACTGAATTATCTCGCCGTTTATCAAAAAATTTTGACCAAGACGTTTTTTTGTCCTAAAAAATTTTGCTCTTTCAAAATAGTTCATATTACTAATTAATAATACCACACACAGGTAAATGTTTTAAAAAATTTATTTGATAATTTTGAAGTGCTATAATAAAGGAGAAAACAATGATTACAACAAAAGAAAAAAAACTGGAAAAAGCAGACATTCTTAAATTATATACAAACGGATGCAAAGAAAATCGTAATTTTACAGTTGGTGTTGAATATGAAAGATTACCAATATCATCCGTTTCATTTAAAGCTGTAGACTATTATAAAGGAATTTGTGACTTTTTAAGACAATTTGCACGTGAAAATAACTGGGATTACATAACTGACGATTACAATATTATAGGACTAAAACAAAACCATGACACAATAACTCTTGAACCAGGCTGCCAAGTCGAATTAAGCATTAAACCCGAAAAAACTATTTTTGATATTGAAAGAAAAATTAATACAATAAATAAAAAATTAGCAGAAGTTTTAGATAAATACAATATAACCCTTTTGGAATACGGGGTGTCCCCTTTATCAACTAATAAAAATATCAATATAATTCCAAAACACCGGTATAAAATTATGGCAAAATACTTGTGGGGCATTTTATCAGATGTAATGATGAGAGAAACAGCAGGTATTCAAGGATGTTTTGATTTTGAAAATGAAGATGATGCCGTCAGAAAATTTAAACTTGCAAATAAACTTGTTCCTTTTTTAACTGCAATGTTTGCAAACTCACCAATCAGAGGCGGCGTTGAAACAGGTTATAAAACATTTCGCAGCTTAAGCTGGCTGAATACGGATAACGACCGCTGCGTATGTGCTTGCAATTTAGATGAAAACTTCTCTTTTGAACAATATATCAATAATGTTATGCACTCGCCTGTTATTTTCTTAAATAAGAATAACACTCCTATTGAAGTGAACGGTAAAATTAATTTTAATGAATATATGAAAAACGGATTTGAAGGCTACGATGCGACTATAGAAGACTATATACTCCATGCAAACTTGTATTTCCCTGATGTAAGATTACGAAATTTCATTGAAATAAGAAACCATGACTGTACAAATATGCCTTATGCCGTATTAGCCATCTATAAAGGAATTTTATATAACAAATACGCAATGAAAGATGCAGAAGAATTATTTAGTTTTTACACAGACAAAGACTTTTCGGAATTAAGGTTTAATATTCCGAAAAATGCACTTCAAAGCCGTATCAAAAATCATTATGCAGGAGATATAGCAAAAGAAATTCTCTATATTGCGGAAAAATCTTTGATAGAAATGAATACAGGCGAAGAAAAATTCCTTGATCCCATAAAAGATTTAACCCTGAACGGTTTATGCCCTGCTGATATAATTTTGAGAAACTGGAACGGCATATGGAATAAAAATATAGAAAAGCTTATCAAATATCTAAAAAATATCAGCCCAAAATATATTTAAGATATTTGTTTGCAAATTTGGCGATAAATAAAGCGATAAAGCTTAGCACATAGTCATACGCTATCTTTAACAGGCTCTGCGACATTATCCAACCCTTGATAAATCCGCCGCCTTCACTTTTTATTGAAGCAATAAACAACATATAAATTATTCCGATAAAATGAATTGTTATAACTCCAACTAGTGCCGCTTTCAATATATTAAAAAATGAAAACCCACTTTTTAATATCGAACCGGCAAAAAATACCGCCGGAATATATGCAAGAATATAACCAAATCCGCATTCCGCTACATAATGCAGCCCCCCGCCCAACGCAAAAATAGGCAATAAAAGCAAACCTGTCAAAATATATATAATAACACTGGTTAGACCGAGCCTTCTGCCTAAAAAGCCAACTACAAAAAGTACTGCCGGAATTTGCGGAATTATAGAATATGTGTAGAAAAAATTCTCTCTTACTAAATTTTTATTTGAAAATATATCCAAAGGAATTATAAAATGCGTAATATCAAACTGTATAAATGTTGCAGTCATTAAAAAAAATGAACAAAATAAAACCAAAAGTATATTTAATACCGGTATTTTTAACTTTTTCTTTTCTTTTTTAATCCTCTTTATTCGAGGAACTAGAGCCTCATCATCTGACATTAATTTTTCCCTGTAACCTTTTCGTAGTTTAATTTAAATTTATCGTAAAATATATTTTCTGTCCACATTATTAAAGCATCTTCATTATTATTTTGATAATAACCTTTTCTGACACCTAAAGATTTAAACCCGTACTTTTTATACAAATTAATAGCCGCAATATTAGATACTCTTACTTCAAGTGTTAAATATTTTGCTTTATTTTTATAACAATCATCAATAAGCTGCCTCAAAAGCCTTTCAGCAATTTTTTGCCTTCTAAAATCCGGCGAAACAGCTATATTTGTTATATGAACTTCTTCCAAAATTTGCCAGCAGCCTGCATATGCAACTAACTCTCCGGTATTAGCATACACACTGTAATATCGTGCCAAATTATTTGACAATTCGTTTAAAAAAGACTCTTTTGACCAATGATGTTCGCCATATGCCTTTTCTTCTATTTTTATAACGGCATCTACATCAGATTTTTTCATAGGTAAAATTTTTATATCCATATATTAATTTTAACACAAAGTTTGTTAAATAAATGTTACAATTTTGATTTGAAAAAACAGCTATGATAAACTTTTTATAAAGGATATTATTATGAGAAATATAATTGTATACACAGACAAAAATTCGTCCGCTTTAGCAGATGTTTTGGCAACAATAGATAATGTTAACGTCAGAATAGAAAATGCCGAAAAATTAAAAGATTATGAAACTTTAAATCCGGCTCTTTTGGTAATAGAAAGTGTCCCTGATATTAAAGATGTTCTAATGGTAACAAAATTTAAAGTTCCTGTTTTATTTATCGGAGACGTATTCAACGGCACTACCGTCCGTTCAGTTGCGTATGATTTTGTAAGAACACCTGTTGACAATAACGAATTACGGATCCGTGCAAACTGTTTATTGAAAATAAGAGATTTACGTGAAAAATTAAAAGTTGTTTCCACAACGGATGAATTAACCGGATTACACAACAGAAGATATCTGAATGAACGCCTTGAACAAGAAATTTCCCGTGCAAGACGTTACGGTACAAAACTTTCATGCCTGCTGTTTGATTTAGATTTCTTCAAAGTAGTAAATGATATTTACGGTTATGAATGGGGAGATGTACTTCTTCGTTCAATAGCTGACAAATTAAAACAACTAATAAGAAAAGAAGATGTTCTAACCCGTTATGGTGATGAAGAATTTTTGGTCATATTACCAAATACTTCTGAAGATAATGCTTTCATATTTGCGGAAAGATTCAGACGTGAAATTGAAAAAATGGAATTCATTCCTGCCGGAGAAGAAGAAAGACACCCGATTACAATATCAGGCGGTATTTCAACATATCCATGCATAGAAGGTGCTGAAGAAGATGCAAACACTATCATACGTTATGCAGAACACGCTTTATATAACGCTAAAAAACGCGGTAAAAACAAAATTGTTCAATTCTCAAAACTAAATTTAGGAGAATAACAAGATCCTTTCTGAACACGAAAGTGTATTTATCAGACGGTGCCCTCCACCGTCTTTTTATTATTTACACCATAACCAAACATCGCAAAGTCATACTTTGCAGGATCTGACGGATCAAACTTTTTCAAATTCCCCGTTAACTCCAATACTGCCTTAAAGTCATTAGAAGTCCGTTTTAAAAGTCCCATTTCTCGAGAAATTCTTGCAACATGAACATCTAAAGGTATTAAAAGATCAGATGCAGGCATAAATTCCCAAATCCCAAAATCTACAGGTCCTTTTCTGACCATCCATCTTAAATACATACACATTCGCTTCATTGCACTGCCTTTTTTGGCATTAGGAATCATAAAACAAAATCCCTGCCCAGCATTTTGTACTCTTGAGTAAAAATAATCAGTAACAGGTATGAAAAGATTTTCTGACGAATTTTCATACCCGTATTTAAAAAGCTCTTCTAACCCTCCGTCTTTTAAATATAAACTTTTCAAAACAGAAAAAATCTCTATAAAATCACCGGGCTTGCCGAACCTGTAATTAAAATCACCGATAATTTCGGGTTCAAAATTCACTATAAAATTATAAGGCTCATTCTGTGCCAAACAAAAAAGTTGATCCAATTTTTTTGTAAAAACATCACGCCTGCCATAAGCAACCAAAGATGCCATAAAACCTGCTATTTCTATGTCTTTTTTATCTTTAAATCTATTTGGAAATCTTACAGGATCATCTTTTATAAATTCATCTGTTTCATAAATTTTTACTAAATTATCCAGCTCTTCTTTTGTTATCATACAATTATTTTAGCAATAAATATTTCATATATCAATTAAATTCTGATAAACATATATTCAAAAACACTTGCTAAAGCTTATTTGTTTTAGTAAAATAGAAAAAAAGGCGGGATTATGTCTGAAAAAAGAATTTTGATTGTAGATGACGATGATGAAATCAGAGAACTTCTAGAATTTGACATAAGTCAAAGCGGATATTTTACTGATACGGCAAAAGACGGCTTAGAAGGTCTTAATAAAGCATTAAACAACACTTATGATTTAATACTGCTTGATGTAATGATGCCCAAAATGAACGGGTTTGATGTATGTAAAAATATTCGGCAGGCAAAACTCGCCATTCCAATTTTAATGTTAACAGCAAAAGGTACTATTGATGATAAAACAGAAGGCTTTGACTGCGGTGCTGATGATTATTTGGTAAAACCTTTTGATATACAAGAAGTTCTTTTAAGGATAAGAGTATTATTACGCCGCAATAACATGGAAGAAGAAAAAAATTCATTATCCGACGAAATTTTAAATGCCGGAGATATTTCAATATCACCGGAAACGCTTGAGGCAACAGTTGTTAACAAAAAAATTAAACTGACTCCGACAGAATTTGAAATTTTATACAGCCTCATGCAGCATTTTAATAACCCCGTAACACTTGCAACACTGCTTGATGAAGTTTGGGGATATGACAGTAATGAAGATGTAAGAATGCTGAGGGTACATGTAGGCGGTTTAAGGAATAAAATTGAACCTGATCCTAAAAACCCGAAATACCTTCATACGGTAACAAATGTAGGATATAAATTAACACCGTTTGCTGAAGGATAATTATGAAACGTCTGAAAATAGTTGAACAAATTACAATTGTATTTTTCTTTGCCGTACTTATTCCTATGACAATAAGCGGTTTTATTATAAACAATATTAACCAGCAATCCGTACGTTCTCAACTAAGGCAATCCGCTGTTTTGATTGCCAATATGGTTTCTGATGAAATCGATTTTTTTATTGAACAAAATAATATGACACTTAATCAAATAGCATATACTTTAGATTATTTCCCTGAACAAGCACAAAAACAGGATTTTTTTAATATGGTAAAAGAAAAATATCCCGGCTGTGAAGGAATTTCCATAGTAAAGTACCAGGCAGAACTTGATAAGCTGATAGAACAAAGCAGACAGGCAAAAAAAGCAACTCTCTATACAAAACTCAAAAACGGTGATTATCTGACAATTACTTATGATATTGACGAATTAAAAAATCATTTATTCAAATCGTTAGACGAAGATGACAGGCAAATCTATGTGTTGGAAGATAACGGAAAACTTTTGGCTGCACACAATTATACCGAAAAAACTTTCCAAAAAACAATGGAACTTTTGCCCAAATATCGCAGATTTGATGAACCCGTAATCTTCGGTGATGTCAAAAACCAGCCTCTTGTCTATGTTACAAAACCGGATCCAAATATTACAATTATTGTTAATACAACAGAAGGTGTTACAAAAACTGCAATAACTGATAACCGGATAAAAATTATTCTGTCAGTACTTGCTGCCACACTAACAATAATTTTTATCACAGCTTTATATACATACTATTTATATATAAACATAAGACAGTTATTCAAAGGCATAATAGCAATTTCAAAAGGTAACTACAACCGTCAAATAAGGCTTTTAACAACTACATTTACACCTTATGAAATAGTTTTTTTGGCATTTGAATTTAACAAAATGGCAAATGCTATACACAAATCTTATTTGCAACTACAAAAAAATAATAAAGAATTAAAAGAGCTGAATGAATTTCGCTCCAACCTGATTGATACTGTAAGCCACGAATTAAGAACTCCTTTAACAAGTATTCAAGGATATACCTCACGACTTTTAAGACAAGATATTATAATTGATGAAGAAACTAAACAAAAATCATTAAGGATAATAAAAGAACAATCAGAAAAACTTCAACGGTTAATTGAAGATTTATTAACTATACCTGACATAGAAAGAATGAGATTAAAAACAGTAAACGAACCTGTTAATCTCTCTGAAGTTTTAGAGCGTTCAGAAATGCTTTTACGCAAAAAAGACGGACACGAGATTATTATCGATATAGATAAAAACTTCCCTTTAATATATGCTGATAAAGGAAGATTGGAACAAGTTTTTGTGAACTTACTGGAAAATGCTGTTAAATATTCCTATCCTGATTCAACTATTAAAGTAGAAACCGAAATAAAAAAAGACGATGCCCATATTTATGTAAAAAACGATTGTGACTTTATACCAAAAGATAAATTACAGAGGCTTTTCGGCAAATTTATCCGCATGGATGACAATACAACACGTACAACTAGAGGAACAGGTCTTGGTCTTTTTATTGTAAAAGGATTAATTGAAGCAATGAACGGAAAAATTGAATTGTACTCATCACAAGATTGCGGATTTTGTGCAGAAGTAGTTATAGGGGTATACAAAGATGCAGCAAGCGATTAATCTTGCAAAAACAATTAAGGATGAAATCCCTGTAGCAGCCATTATTATAAAAAACGGAGAAATTATAGCCTCAGCTGTAAATTGTAAAGAAAAAAGTCAAGATGTTACCGGCCATGCAGAAATACTTGCAATTCGCAAAGCTGAAAAAATACTTGGCAGATGGCGTTTAGACGACTGCGAATTATATGTAACATTAGAACCGTGCCCAATGTGTGCCTGGGCTATTATAAATTCTAGAATAAAAACTGTATATTTTGGCTCATATGACCCAAAATACGGAGCTTTAGGCTCTAAAATTGACTTAAGAAAATTAATCAATTCAAAAACCACAGTATATGGCGGCATTATGGAAAAAGAGTGTGATGAAATTTTAAAAAATTATTTTAAAATTTTAAGAGAGAATAGCTCACAATAAAATTCTTAAAAAGCATCACCTAAATAATTTCCGTGTTCATCCACTATAAACCTGCTAGTGTCGGTAACTTGACCTTTAGAATCGTAATTTGTAATTGATTTTACCCAGCAAAGACGTCCAAAAGTATTTTGTTTTGTATACTCCGTACTATCAACTCTGCCGCGTTTATCAAAATTTGTTATTGATTCGATATAAATCCGACCGTAACTGTCATATAAAACCTGACTTTCAGAAAGCTTTCTTCCTTTATTATCATAATAAATTGACGATCTTGGTTTCCCGGTTGTCAAATCCAATATATGTTCAACAGATGAACTTTTTTCAGGTTCTATAAAATCAATATTTGTTTCTTTGATTTTTACAGGATCTGTGCCTGATTTTTCAACAACATTTTGTTTAATTTGATTTCCTAATTCATCATAATAAATTTCAGTTATTTTATTTTCTTCTATAACATCCTGACGAAAATTTTTTCCTGTAGTTTTATTATAATAAATTTTAACAGGTAATGTGCCCGGTTTTAAAACAGTTGTCACAATTGTGTCTTCACTAGGATAATCATACAATACCTTTTCACCTTTATTGTATATTATAGTACCATCCGAATTCTCATAATAATAAACTCTGCTTATAAGTTTTCCGTTACGGTTTATATCGCTGTACACTTGACCGGTTTCAGGATTTTTACATAATATTTGCAATCCGCCGGAACTATCAAATTCAAATAAACCATCTTCTATTTCATCTAAAATTAAATTATTTTCTTTAACAAAATCGTCTGGAGATTTACAATTAAGATTTGGATCAAGACTTGTAATCTCCCACGGTGCTGTATTAACATCAATATCAGGACTTAAAGCGGATGTAATTACTTCAACAGAAGCGGCAGGAGCCGAAGTTTCAGTTTTAACCATATTATCAGGCTGTGATGGCTTTGCTGAAAAATCAATTACAATGTCTTTTTTAGATGTTTTTGATGCTTTAGCAGTGGTAGTTTTGGGTATTGCCGGCTGCATCATTAACGAATTTAATTCTAAACCCATAGTTATACTCTTTCAATCCTTATATATATAAAGTATATATTTATTAATTAATTGCTAATAAGATTTAAGCCATTTGGCATAAATAGAGATTATAAAAGACTTTGAACCTAAAAAAATTAATTTTACATTTTGTTACACAAATAAAAATTAAAAAAGGTAGAATTTTATATCAAAGAAAGTTGCAAGAAAATTTTTTCATGATAAGATTGAAATATAAGCCCTGGTAGCTCAGCTGGATAGAGCAACCGCCTTCTAAGCGGTAGGTCATGCGTTCGAATCGCATCCAGGGTAAATAAGACAGGATGACTTTTGTTATCCTGTCTTATTTATTGTTTTAAGAGAATTAACGTTATTCGTTTATGTCCCTTCTTTTAAAATTTCCAAATACTCTTTATACGCAAAAGTTCTATTTCTGCTTTGTGTTGAAGTTTGTTCAAGGATGCCGATACTAATCAGGTCTTTGACTATGCTTGACATAGTATTGAAGGCTATATCAAGCTCTTTAGCCGTTTTTTGAATTTCAATAATAGGATTTGATTCTAAGTATTCAAATACTCGCATTGCGTTTTTAGCTCTGCGTCCCAAACTCTCAATTTTTAGGCAATAGTTATCATGCAATGATGTTAACTTATCAATCGTTTCAACAGCGTCTTTTGCTGATACATAAACACCTTCTAAGAAAAACTTAATCCATTGTTCGTAGTTTCCTTTTAAGCGTACTTCATTGATTCTGTCATAATATTCAATTCTATTTTTTTTCAAGAAATAAGAAATATACAATGCCGGAGTACTTAAAATTTTCTTTTCCATTAAAAACAAGGTTATTAAAAGGCGTCCAATTCTGCCGTTACCATCCAAAAACGGGTGGATAGTTTCAAATTGATAATGAATTAAAGCTGCTCTAATTAAAACATCGAGGTCATCATCACCATTAATATATTTTTCTAAATCAGACATCGCTTGAATCATATCTTCAACAGAAGGCGGAATATAGCGTGCATTTTGTAAATTACAACCTGCTGCACCAATCCAGTTTTGAGAATGTCTAAATTCGCCGGGGCTTTTATTTTGTCCTCTAACTCCTGATAATAAAACTTCATGAGCCTCTTTAATTAAGCGATTACACAATGGTAACTCTTTCAATCTATTAATTGCATAATCAGTTGCTTTTATGTAGTTTACAACATCACCAACTGGTCTGTTTGTATTTTCTTCCAAGCATGGGTCTAAGATATCTTCTAAAGTTGCCTGAGTACCTTCAATTTGAGAGGACATAAGTGCTTCTTTTCTGACATACATAGAAATAAACAAATGAATATTAGGAATTCTGCTTGAAATTCCTTCAAGTATTGCAAGCTGTTTATTGGCTTTTACTAATAAATCTACAATATCTTTGTCAAGTTCTATTGGCGGATTTGGAGGCAATAAACTCGGCATAAATGATTTATATGCCATATCTCCTGATAAATTATTTTTGTATATTCCTGCTCTATTGTCCATGGCAACTCCGAAATTGAAATAACATGTTCATTATAACACTCTTATTTCAATTTTGCAACTAAAATTGAAATAAGAACAAGCGATTTGTTACAGCATTTCAATCTCATATTCGGTACAACTAAATTTTATCAGAATGCAAAACATTTCTTTTGCTCGTACTTTCAATCTTTTCATGCAACATTTTCCAGCAACCAGGTTCTAAACTCGTAAACTCTATGGTAAATAAAAAGAGGATAGGTTTTAAGCCTAATCCTCTTTTTATTAATTTATTATAAAAGTTTTATGCAATTTTTAGATTATAACCTAAAGTTTTTAAAATCTTAGCAAGAGTATCAACTTTTGGGACTCTTTTTCCATTGAAAATTTGATATAACATAGCTCTGTCAATTCCTGCTTTTTCACAGAAACCGGAAATACTATCTCTAGATTTTATTACCAGTTCTAAAGAACGGAAGAACGCATTAAAATCTCCATCGTTAATATATTCAGCAAGACTTTCATTCATATATTCTTTTTGAAATTTTTCATCTTTTAGTTGTTCTATAATAAAATCATTTAATTCTGTCATCATTATTTCCCTTCATATTTTGTAAATAACATTGGGCAATTTTAATATCTTTCTGCTGATTAGATTTATCTCCAGCATATAAAAGAATTACGACAATATTATTTTCTATTGTATAATAAATTCTATAACCTTTACCGAAAAAGAATCTTAATTCATAAAGATTTGAAGCAATTTGCTTATAATCTCCAAAATTATCATCGTATAACCGTTCAAGTCTTTTGATTATTTTCACCCTTGTTGTATAATCCAAAGATATAAGCCAATCTTTTACGGGTTCCTTTCCGTTTTCAAGTTGATAAAATTTGATTTGTTTCATATTTATATTGTAGCGTTTTCACTACAATATGTCAACTATAATTGTTGATTTATTATAATTATTACGCAACATTTTCAATCAGCTGGGTTCTGAACTCGTAAACTCTATGGTAAATAAAAAGGACGGGTTTCGTCCTTTTTATTTACATAGCGATGAGAACGCATTTTGCGTTCGAGCAGATTTCCGTACGGACGCCACGAGTGCAAGCGAGTTAGTCCGGATAGCGAGAATATTGAGCCTGCTAAGCCGTCAGGCTTAAAGGCGAAATTCAAGCATGGAGGAAAGACAACGGGAGCGAGCTGAGGGCAGCTTTGAAAGAAGCATAACTCCAAAAAAAGTCCGCAAACCCGTTAAATGCGAACGGTCAAGACAATCTCATAAATTTTTTATCCAAACAATTAAATTTAATACTTAATTAAAGCTTAAAACCGCAATCCTAAACTTAAACCAACGTAGCCGTCTGATTTTTTACTTAACGGAGCACTGCCGTTAACCCCGATGCTTAAAATTTCAGTAATATTATATGAAGCACCAACATTAAGCTTACCGCTGAATGTCGGTTTCAAAGGTTCTTTTGAACGTTCCGAGCTTTCTAAATCAGAAGGAAGTTCCGATAATTTACAACCTAAATCCAAACTTCCTGAAAGCTGTAAATCTTTACTTAAATTATAATTTGCTCCGACAGAACCAAATACCGTTGTCTCGGAATAATTAACACCTTTAACCTTAGCATTACGATCATAAACTTCCGGTGAAATAAAAACATCATATTTAGACGATTTCGGCATAAATTGAGGATCCTTTAATTGCTTAAATTTATTATATTCAGCACCTAAACCGCCTGTTATTGAAACTTTTTCATTTAAATCATATGAATATTTACCTTTGACACTGCCGCCAATTACAGATTCACCCATATGAATATCCAAAAAATATCCGGCATTATGCGGAGAATCTTTCAACGGCCACATAACACCATGCTCAATCTTTCCCGGAACATGATTTTTGCTGTTACTATGAAGTAATCCGCCTCCAAAACCCAAATAAATATCGGATTTCTGTCTATTATTCTGAACTTCTCCGCTCATAATAATTCCTTTCGTGTTATATATATAAAATATATGTAATACTAAAAATTGCCCTGAAGCTGCCTAAAATAAAAATTGCATAACCTAAAAAGCCCAAATAAACAGAAAATTAACCAATTTTAATATTTTGTTACAATTATAAATCATGCCGGTCAATAATTCTTACAAAAATTATTTTATGCTACTATAAAGCTATGTTAGAGTTATTTGTATCCGGTACAGAAAAAAACAGCGGCAAAACATTTATCACGGCAGGACTTGCCGCAACAATGCAAAGCTTAGGTTATTCAACCTGTGTTTATAAACCTGTTCAAACCGGAGCAATTGAAAAAAATGGATTTATACAAGCTCCTGATTTAGCTTTTGTTAAATTTATAGATCCTTACATTAAAACTTATTTTTCCTATCTTTTAAAAAACGATGCAATTCCTGCAATAGCAGCCGAACTTGAACATACATATATAAATAAAGAAACTATTTATCAGGATTATAAAACAATCAAACAAAAATATGAATGTATCTTAACTGACGGAACAACAGGTCTTGCAACTCCTTTAGGCGAAAATTTTTTAGAACAAGATTTAGTTAAAATACTAAATATACCTGTGCTAATAGTAGTTTACCCTACAGAAAACTCCGTTAATAACACTATTGCAAATATAAATCAGGCGACATCAGCAGGTGTTAAACTTCGAGGCATTATAATAAACGACTGCCCTGAAATTATTCAAGATATAAGTATTAAATCTATGCCTAAATTAATTGAAAAATATACGGACAGTAAAATATTAGGCATTATGCCGCATATTGATAATCTTATAAATCCTAATGATCTTATTTCTAATGTTTTGACCGGTATTGATATTGAAAGCGTTTTTGATGTAAAAATTGCCAAACTTGAAATATAAATTTTAAATAAAACATCAACTTTTCTGTAACCGAATAAAATAATTGTAACAATATATAAAGATTATATAATTTTTAAGCAATTTTATCTTAACAAATTTTTTAAATAAAATATAACGAGGTATAATTACGTTATGGATGAGAGAAACAATCAAAACTTAAGAGTAATAGAAAATTCTCAAGAGACGAGAGGTAAAGAAGTTTCTGATCAAATTCGTTTGTCTCGCCATACAAATCCTATTGTTAGAAAGTTGTTGAAATTTGGCAAGTCTGAATTAACACACAAATTTTCGGTCAAAGATTTGTTCGTTAGAGATACGCACACGGTTTTATGAGGATCGCACGGCGACAAAATGATTCGCCGGTTTGTGAAATCTTGAAAGTTATACTTCGTTATACTTTATATGTATGAAATTAAAAAACAAATTTATATAGAACTTACAAAAACACAGAAATCAGCACTGTGTAATTTTTTGCGTGCTTTGGTAAAAAAATCACCAAACCTTACGGTTGAACAAATTTTGGAAAAATTTATTGAAGATGAAAAATATTATCTTGAAATCAATAATTCGAGATTTGAATTTTTAAAAAATTTATTAGAAAATGAACAATTTTTACAAGATACAAAAAAATACTTAAAAGAATGTAAAAAATACTATGATTATAAAAAGTCACAAGAACCGATAATCCAATCTCAAAAAGAATTTGAGAAGAAAAAAAGAAAATTTTTACAAGAAGTAAAAATGTCAAAAGAAGAACCGACAAAAAAACAACTTTACTATTATGAACGTTTATGCAAAAAATATAATATAGAAAAAAAAGAACTAACATCAAAACTTGAAGCACGTGATGAAATAGATAAAATTTTAACAGAGCATTCAAATGACAATACAGGATATAGTAAAAATTTTAACGAATAACGGTATTGAGCTTAACGAAGCAAATATAGAAGTAAAAATGCTTATTGAACATTTTGCGGGATTTGGTGTAAAAGAAATAATCATGGGCAAAAAGCTCGACAAGAAAAAACTTGATATTGTAAAAGAAAAAGCTGAGCTTCGGGCAAAAACTCATATGCCTATACAACATATAATCGGGTTTGCTGATTTTATGGGTGAAAAATTTATTGTGAATAAAAATGTTTTAATCCCGCGTGATGAAACAGAAATACTTGTAAGAACAACTATAGACTTAATTAATGAAAATAATTTAAAAACAGCTATTGATGTAGGTACAGGTTCAGGCTGCATTGCCTGCATGATAGCAAAATATACTGACTGTAGAATTATAGGGGTTGATATTTCTACAGATGCCCTAAATACGGCTTTAGACAATGCCTCTAAACTAAACTTATTCAACAAAGCAATTTTCAGAAAATCAGATATATTTTCAAACGTTAAACCTGGCGAAAAATTTGATATAATAATATCTAACCCGCCCTATATTCCTGAAAAAGAAAAACAAAACCTCCAAAAAGAAGTACTCTTTGATCCTGAACAAGCTTTGTTTACAAATGACGAAAAAGGATTGGAATTTTATGAAAAAATTACACAAGATTCAAAAAAAATCCTTAACTCAAGGGGCTATTTAATATTTGAACTAGGCATGGGACAATTTAAAGACGTTAAAAATATTATGGAAGCTAACGGCTTTTCAAATATAAAAATAATTAACGATTTAGCAAATATTGCAAGAGTTATTTATGGACAAATTTAAATACAATTCTTATAAATTATTTCATCGCTGTAAGGAATTTTAAAACCCAAAATATTTCTTTGATCAATAAAACTTTCTGCTATTATTTGCCCGTCGTGTTTTTCGACAATTTTTTTTACAAAGTATAAGCCTATACCTGTTCCTATTTTATGAAATTTGTTACTGTGATATGTATGCGTTGCAAACAATTGTCTTATTTTATCTTGTGAAATATGACAACTGTGATTTTCTATTTTAACAGATAACATCTTATTCCTATCAGAAACATATACTTTAATTATTGAATTTTTAAATGCAGAATTTACGGAATTAAACAACAAGGTTTGTACAACCTTTTCTATTCTTATAAAATCCGCTGTTATAAACGGATTAGTGACTTTCGGAATAATTACAATTTTAATATTACTGCTTAATAGTTCTTGTTCCATTTTTTTTATATTTTCTTCAATTAAACTAATAATATCAAAATAAGAATAATGTAACTTAAGTTCTTCATTATCGAATTTATAATTTGAAATTAAAGTCGAAACCATTTCATACATATGATTACAAGATTCCAATGTAAGTTGAACAATTTCTGATTGTTCATTATTCAACATTCCGAAATTTCCTTTTAACATCAATTCTAAAGCCCTGATTTGAGCAATAATTGGAGTTTTTAAATCATGATTTAATATTTCAATAAATCCTTTTTTCAAACTCTGCAGATCAGAAATACTTATAATTCCAGTGCACAAATTAGAGCTGTTAAGCTGTACCTCTTTATACATAAATCCGCCTTTCTGAAAGTATAATTATCTTATACTGCAAGTGGCTAAAACAAAATTGCCCGATTGGATATAAATACATGGGCAATTATAGACTATTTTAAAAAAATATGATAAAATAGAAACTAAATGATATTTAATAACGATACAACATTTTACAAAAAAGATTTTTCAAAAGAAGCCGAATTAATCAAAAGGATACGGGATTCATTATTCAGCGGCAAAAAACTTAATATATCAAATTTAGAATTACCGGACTATGATCCAAAACTTTCCTTGACATATATAACACTTTTTCAAAAAGGAACTGATTTAATACGATATGGAAGCAAAAGAAACGATTTTGAATCCGTTTTAAACAGAGATATTGAAAAACTAAGAGAAAACAAAAATTTTAAAAATTTTGATATATTAAATTCCGAAAAATGCCGGATTATGATTGAATATGTTACAAAAGAAACTCCTGTAGATATAAATGAACTTCAAACACGAACATTCAACCGAACTCGTTTTGAACCGGGTGTAACAGGAATATTCTTACGCACAAAAGA
This sequence comes from Candidatus Gastranaerophilales bacterium, assembly GCA_944325895.1. Taxonomy (GTDB): domain Bacteria; phylum Cyanobacteriota; class Vampirovibrionia; order Gastranaerophilales; family Gastranaerophilaceae; genus SIG32. Next base: position 49,962 of record CALVCA010000007.1, on the reverse strand, counting down.
CCAATCATATTATTATATGCCCACAGACTCTTTTATATACAGTCATAACGGCATAAATTCTTCATTAAGTCATTTGGTTAAAAAAACACCAATAGCCAAAATGACAGATAAAATTCCGGAGAGAATAAAAATCTTAAGAAATTCTGAAGAATATAAATGTTCTTTGGTTGAAAGCCATGCCTTTATATCTTACAAAGATGATGTTATTCCGCTTTATCGAGGGAATATTTTATATGACGATTTCAATTATGACACCTTGTTATATCAATTTATAAAATCAAGTGATTGGCTCGTTAATTTTATGCATGAAGACGGACGTTTTTTATATTATTATGATGCAGCACAAGATAATTATATAGACCACGAACATCCGACAAGAAGAGAACCAAACCTGTACTATAACATTCTACGTCATAGCGGAGGTACTATAACTCTTTTAAAAGCATATACTCAAACCAAAGATAAAAAATATCTTGAAGCCGCAAAAAAATCAATAGATTATACCGTATCAAATACAAGACAACAAAATGAAAATACTTGTTATGTTTTTTATAACAAAAAAGCAAAACTCGGCGGAACCGGACTTGCCCTGACAGCTATGATGCAATATAGGATTATAACCGCTGATAAATCTTATGATGATTATATAAAAGGTTATGCCAGACACCTTATCTCAAGAATTTATAACGGTGAATTTTTAGGATATTATATCCATCCCGGCTATCATGACGGTCAACCGTTAATAAATATGACAGATAAAGAACGCAAAGAAACTTTTTCTTTTTATTATCCCGGAGAAGCACTTTTGGGACTTGGGCTTTTTGCAAACCACTTTGAAGATGATAAGCAGCTTGTTCAAGAAGTTTGCCAAAAATGTGAAATTGCAATGGATTGGATCGTAAATGAACGCCCTAAAATTTATAAAGATTTGTTTACTGCTCTCCCATCTGATGCGTGGCTTATGCAAGCAATACAAGAATGGGTAAACAATGAAAAATTTATTAAAGATGATTATTTAAATTTTGTATACCAAGATGCAAATACAATGGTTGAAAAGATGTATACAAATAATAACAACCCTTATCTTGATTATGAAGGAGGATACTATTACCAATACGGCGATCACTTTTATCCTGACGGAGCTCGCTCGGAAGGTTTGATTTCAGCATATTATTTGGCAAAAAAAATGGGGCACACAACTTTAGCCGAAAAATTTCTTGAAGCATGTAAAAAAGCCGCAAAAAGCCAATTCTATCTTTTTAACTGTGAACAAAATTCTTATGCTCACAAAAATCCTGACAAATCTAAATATACATTTAGATTTAAAATGACTCGTCAATGGATACGTGTTGATTCAATTCAACACGTTGCCTGCTTTTTTGCAAGATTATATGAGGCTGAACACTAATGGATATTTTTTATATTAATATTGACAAAATTCAAATAGATGAAAAAAAATTATTACCCTCTGAAAAAAAATTTTCATCACAACAAAAAGAAAAACAACATCTTTTGGGTCGTTACCTGATAGATAAAGTAGCAAAAGAATTTTTCGATATTGAAAATACTGAATTAAAAATTATAAATAATAAACCGAAATTTAAATATTCAAAACTGGAATTCAGTATCTCACACAGTCAAAACATTGTTCTTGCTGCCTTTGATAACAATCCGGTAGGTGCAGATATTGAATTTATGAAAGAAAGAAACTTTAAAGAAATACTTAAAAGATACAATTTCAAAAACCTTAATGCAACAAAAGAACAATTTTATGAATTTTGGACCCAATATGAAGCAGGAATAAAACTTCAGGGCACACCAAAAACAAAAATAACAATTCCGTTCCTTAATAATTTTATGCTGACTGTTGCAGGGAATTTTGATGAAAAATTTAAGGTTTTTGAATTAAAGGAAGACGGATTTGTCCAAATCTAAAATCAATTTTATATCTTAAATCTTCTTTATCACAATATTCAATAATTTCATTTTTTAAATTATACCAGTATTCAGTGTCTTTATCTACAAAGATATTATAATATTTATCATATAATTCTGAATAATTATCTTTAATAAAATTCATAATATTATTTTTATAAGGCTGCCGCAAATTCAAATTTTCAAACCAATATTCTCTAACAAAGCCGCGAGTCTTTTCAATTATTTCCTTAAAATCAGTAAGATAAGGGAAAATAGGTGCAATAGAAAGTATAGTATAAATTCCTGCCTCACGTAACTTTTTAAGAGCATTTAATCTTCGTTCTATTGAAGGAGTTTTTTCAATTTGCGAAACAAAATTTTCATCAAACATGTTCACTGCAATCAAAACTTTCGCACGCATTTCTTTTATAATATCCAAATCTCTTAAAACCAAATCCGAACGTGTACAAATAGTCAAATTGCAGTCAGTATCTTTTAATTTTTCAAGTATAAATCTTGTCTTTTTATATTTTTCTTCTTCAGGTATATAAGGATCCGTTATTGATGCCATCAAAATATTTTTATCATAAATATTTTTGGTAATCTTACCTTTCCACTGCTTAATATCAATAAAACTGCCCCAATCTTCGCCTATATGCTTGGTAAACTGCTGAATAAAACAAGCAAAACAATACTTACAGCTGTGAGTACAACCTGTATACGGATTAATAACAAAACTGTAACCCTTAAATGATGATTTTGTGAATATGTTATTTACTTTTATTTTCTTTACTTTTACCATAATAAATCAACTTATTTGATATATAAATCAATATACAATAATAATTAAATTTGTTCAACAATTATTTAAATGAATTTACAAAAAATCTCTTTAGCTTGTCTAAACGTGACAAATTTCTGTTACCTTTTTTAACAGAAATAATTTTAAAAGGCTCAGGTTGAACAGCTCTTTTATAATTAACATCCGGCATACCGAAAAGCATTACATAAGATAATTTATAATTATCAGGTATTTCAAGCTGTTTACAAAGTTCCGGCATAAACCTTAAAACCCCATAAGCCAAACCGCACCAGCAAGTACCTATACCCAAACTTTGAGCATAAAGTTCAAAATAACTAAGAGCTATAACCGGATCAATGTCTTTACAAGGAGCATCAACAGGTGATGACACAACAACCATATGGGGAGCACCTCTAAAAATTACATCTTTACCTTTTAATAATGCATTTTTATAATGACCGAACTTTTTAGCAACATTATTAAAAATCGGTTTCGACAATATATCAATTAATTTTTTATTTGTATAATCTCTAAAATCATTCATGACATCAATATCATCAATAATTGAAAAATGGAGTCTATGATCATTAACACCTGTCGGAGTCCAATTAAGCATATTTTTTAACTTTTCCATAATATCGGACGGAATATTTTCCTGTTTAAAATGCCTGTAACTTCTTCTAGTTTTAATCAAATTCAAAATATCATCAGGATTATGATTTTGAACGGATACGGAATTTTCAGGTAATTTACCCAAAATTGACAAAGCACCTACAGGACATATTGAAAGACAATGCTGGCATTCAATACATCTATCAGGATTTACAGCCTGCGGAATTTTATTATCGTCAAATTTTAAAACATTTGCAATACAATCATTAACACAAAGTCCGCAATGTATACATTTATCCTTGTCAATTTTCAATCTTAAATCTTTCATTAAAACTCCTTTTTTATAATTATAAAAGCTAAATCATAAAAAAGCAATATTAATTTTCTCTGCGGCTTTTAATATTAACTTTTAAAGCAAAAGCATAAGGTATCAAAATAAAAGCGAGCAGAGCAAACAATTCAAAAACATCAACAAAAGCCATTAATCTAGACTGCTGCACGAGTTGTTTATAAAAAAATCCATTAGCCTTATGTTGAGCAAAAATATTTGAAGCTGATGCCATAAAAGTATGAACCATTGCAGCAAATTTTTGTTGAAAAACAAGATTAAAATTAGACAAATGTCTTACCAAATAAACCTGATGCATCTGAGAATGTCTTGCAACAAGTGTTGACGACATTGAAATAACAAATGCCGTTGCAACGCATTTACACAAACTGTGCAAACTTGCACCGTTTGACAATTCAGCTTTCGGAAGTGTACCCAACACTAAAGACGAAACAGGAATAAAGACCAAAATTACACCAATACCCATAATTATATTAGGTATTGCAACATAGTTAAACGAAACTGATAAATTAAGATTCATAAACATAATTGTAGACAAACCCAAAAAGAAAAATCCTGAAGATATTAAAAATCTGTTATCCACAACATTCATCAAAGGACCGATAATTAAAAGCATTATAACACATGAAATAACACGTGGTGCCAAAGAAAAACCGCTGAGCATTGCCGTATATCCCATCATATTCTGTAAAAACTGAGGCAATAAAAGGATGGTTACATAGATTATCACATTAACAGAAGAACCTAAAATCGTTCCGATAAAGAAATTTTTATCTTTAAAAATTCTCAAATTAATCAATGCATGCTTACATTCAAGTTCCCAAACAATAAAAAATGCCATAGCACAAGCTGAAATACCGGCAAGCCAGGATATCCAGGCACAATCAAACCAATTATATTGTTGCCCCTTATCAAGCACAACCTGCATAGTCAAAAGCCATATTACAAGTGAAATCATTCCCAAAAAATCAACTTTTTCAATTTTTTTACGAAATTCCAATTCAGGAATATTACAATGTACAAGAATTACTGATATAATACCTATAGGTATATTTATATAATAAATCCACTGCCATGCGGAATTATCCACAATAAACCCGCCGAAAGAAGGTCCAAGGATTGAAAATACCATAACGGCAAGCCCGAACAAAGACATTGCAAAACCTCTTTTTTCAAAAGGAAAACTCTCTAACAAAATTGCCTGTGATATAGGCATCATAGGACCACCGCCAATACCCTGTATCAAACGTCCTAAAACCATAAAATTCAAATTTGGAGCTACGGCACAAATCAAAGAACCGACAGTAAAAATAGAAATAAAGACTTTTAAAAAATTTTTCCTACCCATAAAATTTTCGAGCCAGCCTGTCATCAAAATAAGACAGGCATTGGCAATCATATATGAAGTAATTACCCAATTGGCTTCATCAATAGTAGAACCGAAATATCCTGCAATATGAGGAATGGCAACATTTGTTGCAGATGTTGCAAGCATTGCAAACGCAGTCGGCACAAGAATTGATATTGATATAAGCCATAAAGGGGATTTAGGTTTTACTGCAGTTACTTGTTCAGCCATTATTATTTAACCTTCACTTCCGGAACTACGGACATACCCGGGACAATATTATATTCTGAAATATCTTCAGTAAATACTATTTTAACCGGAACCCTTTGGACAATTTTTACATAACTTCCGACAGCATTTTCCGGCGGAAAAAGACTTGCCTTTGCTCCGCTTGCTCTTTGAATACTATCTACTTTACCTTTAAACTTTTTACCTCTATAGGTATCAACCTTAATTTCTACAGGCTGACCCGGCTTCATATTTGCCAGCTGCGTTTCTTTAAAATTTGCAACAACCCACATTTTTTCAGGCACTATTGCAAACATAGGCTGTGCAACCTGAACATAATTTCCCTGTTCTACCGAACGATTAGTTATCAAACCTTCTTGAGGAGCATATATTTTTGTATAAGAAAGATTTAATTCATCCTGCTCAACCTCAGCTTCCAATCTTTTTATTGAAGCAGTTATTTCATCGTATCTGGCTTTTGCAGAATTACTGTTTGATTGTGCCGCTGTTAATTTATTTAAACTTGAATCATAATCCTGTCTTGAAGATATTCCTTCTTTATACATTTTAGAATATCTGTCATAATCAGCTTTTGCAAATTCTAAATCAGATAAAGTTTTTTCGACTTGATTTTCGGTATTAATAAGAGCAGCCTTTGCCTCATCAAGTTTTGCCTTTGCCTGTTGAAGCTTTACTTCATAGTCTTTCGGATCAATTTCAAGCAGTAAATCTCCCTTTTTTACAAACTGGTTATCATCAATCAACAAATTTAAAACAGGACCTTCCACCCGTGGAGCAATAGATACTATATGTCCTTCGACAAAAGCATCGTCAGTTGATTGATAAAATATAGAATGAATTGTAAAATAAATTCCGAATAACAAAAATATTATAGCTGTTACAGACGGAACTATAACTCTTTTTTTCATATATTCAGGACGTGTATCAATATTTTCTTCAATAGTATTTGTTCCATGATGATCTATGTTTTCCATTTATATTTCTCCCTTAAATTTGTAATTTTACTTTATCTTTCATATTATCAAGCATTTTTTCAAGAATTAACAAACAATTTTCAAGTTCTTCTTTTGAAATCCCCTTCGTAATTGTCTTTCTTATATCAACAATAATCGGGTGGATAATTTCTCTTAATTTTTTACCTTTTTCAGTAACAACTATTTTATAAATCTGTCTGCCGTTTGAACTGTTTACCCTTTTAACTAATCCTTTTTCTTCAAGAATATTTATTATTCTGCTGACATTTGGTCTGTCTTTATACGTTAATTCAGATATTTGCCTTTGATACAACTCCCCGTGTTCAACAAGTAATGATAATATCAAATACTGTTCCGAAGTTATTTCAAATTCTTTTTCGGCAAATATCTGCATCGCAAGAACACGGGATAAAATTCCCGTAGCAACAAGCATTGCACCTACTCTTTTTCTCAAGGGGTTATTTTTCATATTTTTATTTGTATTAAAATTTTCTTGTGTTATAATCATAACACAAAAAAAATAATGGAAGTGAAATATGAAGAAATTTTTAATTATACTTTTAACCCTTGTTATTACTGTGCCTGCGGCATGTGCTAAACAAAATAAAAATGAAATAAAACATGAACAAGATAAAATTCATTATTTAAATATAGAGTGGTGGGAAAAATATCAAGACCCAATTTTAACAACAAATATTAAAAAACTTTACGAAGTAAATTATGATTTAAAAAATACAGATTTAAAAGTAAAAGAAAATGAACAAATTGTAAAAGTACAATTTGCAAATGAATTGCCTAATTTAAATTTTAGCGGATCATTAGGCAGACAATTCAGATCTTCAAATCAACAATTCGGTTCTTTAGTAATCCCGAGTTTTGCACAATACAACTATCAATTACCATTAACCATGTCATATGAAATTGATATTTGGGGAGAAAACAGACTCAAGACAAAAAGCATTGAACAGCAATTAGATATTATAAAACAAGCTGAACGTGCAACATATATTTCATTAACATCTGATTTTACGTCTGATTATTTTAATTTAATCAAGACCGATAAATTTTTAGAAATACAAAATGAGTTAATAAAACTTCAAACAGAAATCGTTGAAAAAACAACAAAAAAATATGACACAGGTTTATGTACAATAAATGAAGTTTTGGCGGAACAAAAACTATTAACCCAATTGAAAGAAGAAAAAAACAACCTTGAAGATAAACAAGATACATTAATAAACAGCCTAAGAGTGTATTTATCCATGCGTGACGGCATACCCGAAAGAACAAGTTACGAAAAACTGGTCTTATTAACCAATATTCCAATGGAATATGACACAAGTGTCATTGAAAACAGACCTGATTATATACAGGAAGAAGCAAATATCAAACGTATGGGATTTGATGTAAGAATAGCTAAAAAAGAATTTTTACCAAAATTTATAATATACGGTCAAATAGGATTGAATGCTTATGATTTAGGGAAACTATTTAACAGCTATTCACAACTTTTTAATGCCGGTATTCTGCCGTCAATTGATTTATTCTCAGGCGGCCGCAAAATGGCATTTTTAAAATTAAGGAAACTACAATATGAAGAAGCCTTAAATAATTATCAAAAAACCATATTAGACTCCATAAAAGAAATCAATTTAGGATTATCGGAATACAAAACAGCTATGAAAAATTATGATGAAAGCACCGAACGATTAAAAGTACAAAATCAAATTTACAATTTGGCAGTAAGCAAAAAAAACATAGGAGCTGCCAGTGATATTGATATCCTATATAGCAAAGAAGCCCAATTATTAATTGAAAAAGAACAGATTTCAAACAAAATTAACTATTTAATTTCTACTATATCACTTTATAAAGCTGTAGGCGGCATAGATTTATATAAAATAAACACACAAAATATTTAACCGAAATTATTATGTGTTATTATATAAACATGAAAGGAGATCTATATGTATAGTGTATACACAGAAAAAAATCATTCCAGCTTAACAAAAACATTAATAGGCGAATTTAAAGATTATGACGAAGCAATGGACTGTGCAGAAAATGCCGTTGAGGGCAAACCTGAATTAAGATATATAGTTGAAGAAACTGACGGACACTTTAATAGTTACGGAGAATTAGTAACTACAATAGTTGCCGAAAGCTAAAGGGAAAAAGTATGAAAAAGATTTTATTTTTACTTTTGGCATTATTGATGTCAACATTTTGTGTATTTGCAGCAGAAGATACAGCCATTGAACGAGAACAAACTATTCAAGAAAAAATAAATGATACCGGATTTAGGGTTTTAAATGCTAATAAAATAGATAAAAGAATAATCTTTGTTTATGACAAATCCGAAAAAGCATCGCTTTTAAAATCGACTGAAGATGTAACCAAAAGACAAGTTGTTTTATATGGAAACGATATAAAATTCATTGCGAATGAAGATGAACTTGCGGCATTTTTATCCCGTGGAATATCTTTGGCATTAAAATCTTTCAAAGGCACCTGGAATGGAGGATTGTCAGCAATTCAAATAAAAGCAGCCCCTAAATTATATGAAGTTTATGCTGATAAAAGGGCTGTTGATTTTATGGTAACTGCAGGTTATAACCCGATTGGTTTAATCACATATTTAAATAAAGCCTTTCCGCAAAAAAGATTTGATACTTTTTCAAGCAAAAATCTAACATCAAAAAGACTGGCAATAATATATGAATATATTTATACAAAATATCCTTATTTCATTGCAAATAATCCTTATTTGGAAACCGAAAGCTACCAAAATTTTTTATTAAATTCTGCACACAACAGAAAATTACTTGAAGAAAAGATTAAAAATAATTCAACTGAGGAATTAGATTATGAATAAAATCTTTTTGACAGTATTAATAATATTTTTCGCCTGTAATTTAACATCAGCGGAAACACTTTCTGATAATATTAAAGATAATATATTAAAAGATAAAATCATTGAAAAACCCGAAACTAACTTAAACTATAATTTTGAGAATACTGAAAGATATGTTATTAAACTTAAATCTTTAGACGAAATATCATCCGAAAAAAAAGCTTACGAAGGAGAAACCGTTCATTTTATTACTGACAATAACCTATATTATAAAGGGGAATTAATTGTAAAAAGCGGAACAGTAGTACCTGCGAGAATAGAAACTATTGTAAAAAACGGTATGAATGGAATTCCTGCAAGTATAATCATCGGCAATTTTCAAATTGACGGTGTAGAAAAGGGGCAATTAACGGATTATCATGAAATACGAGGTTTGGATTGGAGTTTATTGGTATTTCCGCTAAAGTGGGCACTAACAATTCTGCCGCCGACCGGTTCTTTTACAAATTTTATCAAAGGCGGTCATGCTAAAATAAAAAAAGGACAAAAGATAGAACTTTTATATTATCCGAACTGGGTCATTGAAGCAACACAAATATAAAAAATACCAATTGTAACAGAATATGCATAAGATTTACAATTTAAGTATTTTTATAATAAAATTTTAACAGGGGAAATTTATGAAAAAAATAGTATCTGCAAAAGAAGCAATAAATATGATAAAAGATGGTGCATCAATAATGGTAGGCGGCTTTTTAAGCTGCGGAACCCCTGATATTTTGATAGACGAATTAATAAACCAAAATGTAAAAGAATTAACAATGATATGTAATGATACATCAACTCCCGGTAATGACAGAGGGAAACTTATAGAAAACAAACAGGTAAAAAAAGTAATAGCCTCCCATATCGGAACAAATCCCGAAACCGGCAGACAAATGCACGACGGAGAATTGGAAGTTGAACTGATACCAATGGGGACATTAATAGAAAAAATCAGAGCAAAAGGTTCCGGTTTAGGCGGAGTTTTAACACCTACAGGTGTCGGCACTATTATAGAAGAAAATAAAGACACGATGGAAGTAGACGGAAAGAAATACATTTTTGAAAAACCGTTGGGTGCGGATTTTGCATTAATATACGGATCAAAAGTAGATAAATACGGCAATGTTGCTTTTTACGGCACAACACGAAACCACAACACGATTATGGCAACGGCAGCTGAAACCGTAATAATACAAGCAGATGAAATTGTAGATTGCTTGGATCCAAACGATGTTGTAATACCCGGTCTTTTTATAGATTACGTAGTAAGAGGTTCATAAAATGGAAGTTTTAATGGATAAAGCATTAACTAAAGAAAAAATACGTGAAATAATTGCAAAAAGAGCTGCCAAGGAATTTAAAGACGGTGATGTGGTAACATTGGGTATAGGGTTGCCAACGGCTGTAGCAGATTATATTCCGGAAGGAATAAAAGTTACATTTCAATCCGAAAACGGATTACTTGGTGTCGGCAAAAGCCAAAAAAGAGAAATTCCTGATAAAAGGATAATAAATGCCGGCGGCGGTTACGTAGAAACAAAAGAAGGTGCAAGTTTTTATGATTCTCAAATGGCATTTACAATGATGCGTGGGGGACATATAGATGCAACTGTTTTAGGTGCACTGCAGGTTGATGAAAAAGGTAACCTCGCAAGCTGGCTTATCCCTGGGAAATTTGTTCCCGGAATGGGTGGTTCAATGGACTTGGTTGTCGGAGCTAAAAAAGTTATCGTAACTATGGAGCATATGTCCAAAGGACAGATAAAAATCGTAAAAGACTGTAATCTGCCTTTAACCGCATATCGAGAGGTTAATTTAATAATAACAGAACGATGCGTGTTTGAAGTTATGGATAACGGTTTGGTTTTAACAGACATAAACCCTATGTTTACGATTGAAGATATAAAAAATTCCGTTACAGCTGATTTTAAAGTCAGTGATAATCTAAAGCTTATGGAAATATAGTCGGAGTTTTAGAAATGTTTTTTTATGCTGATTTACATATACATTCAAAATATTCAAGAGCCACCAGCAAAGACTGCAACCTTGAACAACTTGCCCTTTGGGCACAAAAAAAAGGATTAAGTGTCATATCCACAGGTGATTTTACTCATCCTGCCTGGTTCAATGAAATTAACGAAAAACTTATTCCTGCCGGAAACGGGATATATAAATTAAAACCTGAAATTGAAAAATCGTTTTTAAAAGAAGGTACGCCCGTAAGATTTATTTTATCCGTTGAAATTTCGACAATATACAAAAAAGGAGATAAAACAAGAAAAGTTCACCACGTTGTATTTTGTCCGAATTTAGAAACAGCACAAAACTTCAGAAACAGACTTGATGCAATAGGCAACATAAAATCTGACGGCCGACCGATATTAGGCTTAGATTCAAGAAATTTGCTTGAAACGGTTTTGGAATCAGGTAATAACAGTTATATTATTCCTGCACATATTTGGACACCCTGGTTTTCAGTATTAGGTTCAAAATCAGGATTTGATTCAATAGAAGAATGTTACGAAGATTTATCCGATCATATTTTTGCCGTAGAAACCGGGTTGTCATCAGATCCTATGATGAATTGGAAAGTTTCAAAACTTGACAAATACAGACTTGTGTCAAATTCTGATGCTCATTCCCCGTCAAAACTTGCCCGTGAAGCAACCGTCTTTGATACAATACCTGACTATTTCAGTATTATGAATGCTTTAAAAACAGGAGAAGGGTATGTCGGGACAGTTGAATTTTTTCCTGAAGAAGGAAAGTATCATGAAGACGGACACAGAAAATGCAATATTTGTCTGACACCTGATGAAACAAAAAAATATAACGGGATTTGTCCGGTATGCGGAAAGCCTTTAACAATAGGTGTTTTAAACAGAGTTTGCGAATTAGCCGACAGAGATTTTTCCGATACTTATATGCCAAAAACAGGCGGTAAAGTATTCAGTTTGGTTCCGTTGACCGAAATCATTTCAGAAATTATGCAAGTTGGCTCTGCAAGCAAATCCGTCATAAATGAATATGAAAAACTCATTAAAAAATACGGTTCGGAACTGGATATTTTACAAAATATTCCTCCGGAAGAATTTTCAAAAGAAAATCCACTGCTTACGGAAGCTTTAATAAGACTGAGAAAAGGACAGGTCATAAAACATGCCGGATTTGACGGCGAATACGGTGTTATCAGACTTTTTGAAGATCAGGAAATAAAGAAAAAAAATTTTATTAATTTAAAATTAAATATAGAAATCCCTCAACAAATTAAACAAGACCCTATTAAATACGAAATTAAACAAAAAATAATTAATACTGTACATGATGAATATAAACAAACTACCGGTTTTGATGAATATCAAAAAGCCGCAATAACTAACCCGAATAATAAATTATTAATAGTTGCAGGACCGGGTTCCGGTAAAACAACAGTATTAACCAACCGTATCGCATATTTTGTAAAAGAAAAAAATATACCTTCTGACAACTGTCTTGCAATAACCTTTACCCGCAAAGCCGCACAGGAAATGCGTGAAAGATTAAACCGTCTTATCCCCGGTAACAATGTTAATATATTCACATTCCACGCTCTTTGCCTTAACATTTTAAAAGAAAATAATGAAAAAGCAGGAATTGCTGAAAATTTTGAAGTTATTTCAGAAGAAGAAAAAAAATTATATGATGAACTGCCGGCAAACTTTATTGAATTTGACGATTTAATAACTTTAACAATACAATTATTTAACAATTATCCTGAAATTAAAGAATTGTACCGGCAAAAATATAAATATGTATTTGTGGATGAATATCAGGATATTGACGAAAATCAGTATAATTTTATAAAACTTTTGGTTCCACAAAATGGTAATATCTGCGTAATAGGAGATCCTAATCAAGCTATTTACGGATTTCGCGGCGGCAGTTGTAAATTTTTCAACAACTTTGAATTGGATTATCCTAATACCCAAAAAATAACACTAAAAAATAACTATCGTTCAAGCTCAAACATTGTAAATGCTTCCAACCAAATGATTAACTCTTTTAACCTGACTTCATCTGATACAAATATTCAGGATAAAATTACAATCTATACAGCACAATCAGACAAAGCTGAAGCTGAATTTGTAGTGAGTACAATTGAAAATATGATAGGAGGTCACAGCTTTTTCTCAATTGACTCCGAAAGGTCAAACGGTGAAAAAAATGATTTATCTTTTTCGGATTTTGCAATTCTTTATAGAACTTCAGCCCAGCTAAAACCGCTCATTGAAGCACTGGAAAGATCAGGAATGCCTTATGTAAAACTCTCGGATGACATGCTTTGCAACAAAAAACCGATACGTGATATGCTGAAAAATTTAACAAACGATACCCCGTTACAAGAACAACTAAACTCCGTTAATTGTGAAGATTATATATTAAAATATTTAAAAGATTTGGCAAAAAATTGCAGCAGTAAAAATGACTTTATCCATCAGGTTTCGCTCTTAAAAGAATCTGACACAATTGATTCAAGAGCTGACAGGATATCTTTAATGACCTTACATTCTTCAAAAGGATTGGAATTTAACTGTGTATTTATAACAGGACTTGAAATAGGTATATTACCTATATATAAAGCAGAAACTCCCGAAGAAATTGAAGAAGAAAGACGGCTTTTGTACGTCGGGATGACGAGAGCCAAACAAAAATTATTTTTAAGCCATTCATTAAAAAGAGTAATTTTCGGAGAAATAACGCATCCTGAAATTTCACCGTTTTTAACTAAAATAAAAGACGAACTTTTGACATATTCACAGTCTGAAAAAAAATTTCATCAAAAAGAACCTGTAAATCAACTAAGCTTATTTTAGGAGTATAGAAATGACAATAGACTTTCATTCAAATTTTTGGATAAACAAACCTTTTGTACCACGTGTAGCACAGCAGCAAACAACTGTAAATAAAACTTTTACAAAAGATTCTTTTGAAAAAACAATTGAAAATAATTCATATGATGGTATAAAAATAGAAAAAAAATTTTTCGGCAAGATTGAAAAAACCAATGAGGATGCCTCATTATACACAATAACAAACAAAAACGGAGCAAGCGTTGATATTTCTACATACGGAGCAACAATAACTTCCATAAAAATTCCTGATAAAAACGGAAAAATAATTGACGTTGTGCAAGGTTATGATTCGGTAACTCCTTACGAAAAATCTTCCATAGGACATGCCGGAGGTACAATCGGACCGTGTGCCAACAGAATTAACAAAGGAAAATTCAAAATCGGCAATAAAGAATATCAATTAGAATGCAACAAAGGCAGCACACATTCTCATGGCGGATCAGCAGGTCTTGACAGAAAAAATTGGAATGCAGAAATATTAAAAGACGGAATAAAATTTACATACATTAAAAAAGACATGGACGGAGGTTATCCGGGCAATGTACAAACTTCCGTCATATATAAACTTGATAATAAAAACCAATTACACATAATATATGAAGCTGAAACAGATAAAGATACTATATTAAATTTGACAAACCATTCTTATTTCAACCTGAACGGTTCAGAGAATGCTCAGGAAGGCTCTATTAAAAATCATACGGTCCAATTACCGAACTCATCCAAATATACACCTGTTAATGAAAATGCAATTCCAACAGGCGAAATTAAATCTGTTGAAAACACTTTATTTGATTTTAGAACACCGAAAAAATTATCCGCTGAATATGACCAAAACTATTGTATAGACGGATACGACGGTAAAACAATGATTACTGCCGCTAAAATTAAATCAGATAAAAGCGGCATTTGCATGGACGTATTAACAAACCTGCCGGGATTTCAATTTTATACAGCAAATAATTTAGGAAAATCCGAACAACCTTTAGGCAAAGACGGAAAGAAATACGAAAAACACTCAGCACTGTGTGTGGAACCGCAATTTTTCCCTGACGCAATAAATTCATTTGAAGAAAAACCTATTTTGAAAAAAGGAGAACACTATAAAAGAGAAATTATTTATTCTTTTTATAAATAGCCATATGGATAATTGCAAATTTTATATGAAAACCGTTTAATATAATTAATCTTTTTCATACTTCCAGCTATTCTTAATTCCATTGAGTCTGAGAAATCAGACTCTTTTTTTATTAAAATTTTTTTAATTTAGCATATTCGGCAGCCATAGCTTTTTTGCCCATTTTGCCAAAATCTATAGAATAAATAATACTGCTGCCGTCAATAATTACGTCATCAATATGCCCCACACCTAGTTTTTCATGAAAAACTCTCTCACCAACATTAAAAACATAATCCACGGTTTTATTTTCACGTTGTCTTTGTTTTTCTTGTTCAATCAACAAGTCTTCTTGGCTTTTACGCTGGCGTTCTTCAATCATGCGTTTAATGGCATTGTCTTTAAAAAGCTCCTTAACATGCTCATCGTCCCGCTTTTTATGTGCCTCGGATTTAACAAGAATAGTACGGGCAGGTGTTCTATTAGGTGCTACAAACCCTTTACCGAAAGACGTTGAAGGTTTTACATAACCGAAGCTGTCAGATTGTGCCGTTGAATAACTTCTGCCGGAATCTCCCGTTTTTGCCTTAGACACAGCATCTCTGAAAGTTGATGAACTTTCTGATCTGCCTTCGAATGTAGATATTTCAAGAAGCTTTCTCGGGATTTCTTCAATAAAACGTGAAGGATTATAATATTTATACTCACCCCACATTTGACGGCGTTTTGCGGAAATCAAATACAATTTTTCCTCAGCACGAGTAACACCAACATACATAAGCCTTCGTTCTTCTTCCAATTCAGAAGGGATATTAAATGTTCTTTGATGAGGGAAAACACCTTCATCCATGCCGGCAAGGAACACAACAGGAAATTCCAACCCTTTAGCGGAATGCAGTGTCATAAGTGTAACATTATTTGCGATATTATCCATACCATCCACATCAGATACAAGTGCAACCTGCTGTAAAAATTCTCCTAAAGCGTTATCCAATTCCTCCGGTTCAAATTCTTCCGCAACGTTAACCAATTCTTGAAGGTTTTCAATATCAGCATCTGCCTCCGGTGTATTTTGCAGCCTTAATTCGGCTAAATAGCCTGTTTTTTCAATAACAAGCGTTACAAATTCACGCAAATTATAACTTTTTTGTGCATCTCTAAATCGTAAAATCAAAGCGGCAAAATCTTTTAACTTATTTTGGGTTTTAACAGGAATTTCACTATCTTCATCCAGTTCCAAAATAGCTTGAAAAAGATTTAAATCTTTTTCATCAGCGTATTTTTGAAGATTTTTAACCGTAGTTTCACCAATTGCACGTTTCGGAACATTAATTATACGTCTTAAACTCTGAGAATCATCCGTATTATAGATTAATCTTAGATATGCAATTATATCTTTTATCTCTTTTCTGTCATAGAATTTAAGTCCGCCATATATTCTATACGGTATGCCGGCCGCCATACAAGCTTCTTCCAATGCACGGGATTGCGAATTTGTACGGTACAAAATAGCATAACGATTATAATCTCCGCCGCTGTTTTGTCTGATTTTACTTACGATAAAATTAGCTTCGTCAGCCTCATCCTGAGCTTCATAATAATCAATCAGCTCACCGTCGCCTTTTTGAGAATATAAATATTTTTCAACACGTTCTTCATTATTTTCTATAATCGCATTTGCAACATTCAAAATATTAGCGGTAGAACGATAATTTTGCTCAAGCTTGATTAACTTGGCGTCTTTGAAATCTTTTTGAAAATTCAAAATAATTGTATAATCTGCCCCACGCCAGCTATATATAGATTGATCAACATCACCAACAACACATAAAGATCTTTCAGGCGGAACATTCGGCTGCAAATTAGTGTATAACAAGTTGACTAACCTGTATTGAGCTAAATTCGTATCTTGATATTCATCAACCAAAATGTGTTTAAACTTATTATAATAATACTCTCTTACCTGAGAATTCTGTTCAAGAAGTTTTACCGTCAATAAAAGCATGTCATCAAAATCTATAGCATTATTGTTATTTAATATATTTTCATATTCTTCAAAAATTGATGCTATTTTTTGGGATTTAAAATCTCGTGCAAACGTTGAAAATGTATAAGCATCCTGCATTTTATTTTTTGCATTAGAAATAACAGCTTTAACGAGTTTTGGCTGATAAATTTTATCATCAAGATTTAGCTTTTTTACAGCCTGCTTAATAACTGAAATTGAATCTGTTTCATCATATATGGTAAAATTTCTATCCAATTTTTTGCCCGATTGGAAATTATAATTTTCAATATTTTCACGCAAAATTCTGCCGCAAATTCCGTGAAATGTACCTACCCACATATATTTAACAGTTTCTTCACCCAAAATACTCCCGAGCCGTTCTTTCATTTCACGTGCAGCTTTATTTGTAAATGTAACCGCTAAAATATCACGTGCCCGTGCAAAATTATTTTTAATTAAATAAGCAATACGTGTCGTTAAAACTTTAGTTTTTCCGGAACCTGCACCGGCCAATATCAACAACGGTCCTTTAACGGTTTCGACCGCCTCTTTTTGCTCTCTATTAAGATTTTCTAATATATTTTCCACAAACCCTATTCCCAAAATCTGATTTTCATGATATAATACATCATAAGCGAAAAAAATATTAAATGCAAAAGGTAGGTAAAATGGCTCAATTTTTAATGAATTCGAAGGATGAAGACACTGATAAACAAAGTTCAATAGTTGTTCCGATAGATGACGATATGGATACAGTTAAATCGAATTCGCCGAACACTGTAGATGAACTTGCAATGGAGCTTGCTACAATCCAACAATCAGCAAAAAGAATAGCGATAATCGGCAGCCGTAACCTTCCTATTACGCATCAACAAATGATAGAAACACTTGCTACAGCTTTAGTCAGACAAGGCAACATAATTATCACCTCAGGCGGTTCTTCAGGTACAAATGCCGCTGCAATTAGAGGTGCAATGAAAGCAAACCCCGAAAAATTAAAAGTTATTTTACCTCAAACAATAGGTCAGCAGCCATCTGACGTTCAGGATCAATTAATCGGAGTTCCCAACATAGTTGAGCATGCAGACCGTGCAATGATGACGCTTGCTGATGCTTCCCGTGTATGCAACAGAGAAATTATTGATGATTGCAATCAATTAATATGCTTCTTATCTCATACAAGCAAAACTTTGCATAATGCTGTTCAATACGCAGAAGAAGGGCACAAAGTAATTACTGTATTTTATTTAGATTAAATTTGAGATAAAAAATGTTTAAAAAATTAACCGGAAAAAACCCGCGTGATTATGAGTATGCGGCAAAATATATCATGGATAACTCAGATGAAAAATTGTTTGCGGAATTAGTTGACAAAGACAGCTTTTTATTTGATTTTGTAAAACAAAATGTTGCCGAAAGACTTGAAAAAGCAACTAATATCAACAATTGGAAAACCGTTTTAAAATTTTTGAAATACTATTCACCTTCTTATGAAGATTTTATTGTATCAACTTTGGCAAAATATGCTGACGAAGACTTAACGGATAAAATGCTTGAATTACTCGAAAATGGAACTGACAATGAAAAAACATATGCAGCAAAATTTTTTTCATATATACAAGATCCAATTTCAATAGATTTATTGAAAAAAAATTCTTACACCGAAAATGAATACTTAAACGCAAATTGTGCCATAGCATTATCCGCAATGAAAGAGGAAAACTCTTATTTTGAAGCTATAGAAAAACTCAAATCAGACGATGACTTTGAAAAACTTTCCGCCGTAAAATTTTTGGTATCATACGGAAAAAAAGATGCCTTAGCCAATATAATTGAAGCAATGAAACAATCGGCTTTGGCAGAAAATATTGCCGGCGAAATTCCTTATTTGGAAAGTATTCTCAAGATCTTAGAAAACGATTTTGAAAACGGACTTTTAATTGTAAATTGTATAATAAACGGACTTGGAGAAATTTTAGGACTTTCGCAAATTTTTGATTTTGAACTTTATGATGCCCTTGAATATATTGAAACCGAATTTGAAGACAGCCGTGCCGCCGTTGTATTACTAAACGCACGTGAAAAGTTTGAAACTCTGACGGAAAACGACGAATATCTGTTTGATGAAGACAAAAACACGAAAAATGAAATCAATGACATCAAAAAACTGTTGTTTAATATTGACAAAAAAGAATTGCTTTCAAAAGTAAATTTTCAACTAAAAGAAGAAAGTCCATTTGTATATACAGCATTGGATTTTTCAACGAATTTGACAGCGATACGTGAACTTTTAAAATGTAATAACCAAACTATCATACTAAAAACGGCAGAAATTTTAAAATCGCTTGGTAATTTGGACGATACTGCAAAAACAGTTGCACTATTGAAAATTACCGATGAAAATATAAAGTCAATAATAAGAGCCATGTAAATAATTGACAAAAAGTGTAAAATAATATTTAATAAAAAGAAAAAGGAGTTAAGAAATGAAAACAATTGAAATAAAAGCGGATAAGATAGTCCCCCTCCTGAAATTAAAGTAGCTGAACACTTTCCGGCATTTTTTAAGTTTATTGACTTCTTTTTTATTCCAAACTATAATTCTAGTATTATGAATTATAAAAGGGTAAATTGGGTTGAAAAAATAAAGGGTAGCTTTTTTAATAATGTTGTTAGGACATTACACAAAAATAACGTTTTAACGAACTTATTCCCTTATTCCCTTATTCCCTTCCGAGAGTCATTCTGAGCGGAGCGGTGCTACGCACGTAGACACATTAGATTTTGCATTGTCTTCTACACGTCATTCTGAGCGGAGCGAAGAATCTCTTAATGAGATCCTTCGGCTAAAGCCTCAGGGTGCTACGCACGTAGGTATGTTTGACAAAAATCGTCGTACCGCCTTCACTTTGGCAGAGGTTCTAATCACCCTCGGGATTATAGGAATTATAGCAATTTTGACAATACCTAGTTTAATCAATAAAATTACTGATTTACAATATAAAGCTGCTTTCAAAAAAAATTACTCTGTTTTTGCACAAGCTATGAAAATGGTTGAAATAGAAGATAACATGGTTTTTCAAAAAGAAGAAAACTGGACAAATTTGCCTATATATTTATGCAAACTGGCACAACATCTGAAAGCAGTCAAAAACGGACTTGACTGCTCAATAGTATTATCAGATGAATTTGACCCGACAAACGACAATTCTTTTAAAACCGATTTCAAATGGCATAATGAATGGTATCAAAAAGATACAAAACCGATTTATTTGAACCCTGGATATAACTCAAATACGTTCCAATTACAGGATGGAACATTAATAAATTACGGTTGTTTGAATCAAGTATTTATAGATGTAAACGGATTTAAAAAACCAAATACCGTTGGCAAAGATATATTTTATTTTCTACTAACCGAAAATGGGCTTACATTTTGGGAAAACGCACATGGAAATATTATAAATGCTTGTAACTCAGAATACAGTACTCTTATTAATTCGCAAAATTATTTACAAGACTGCGAAACAGGTTCAGGGTGGGGATGTTCGCCAAAATATATATTTAACAAATAAATTAGCAAAATTTTTTTGACATATTTGACAACAAATAAAAATTTGTAGTAATATTGATATGTATTCCCGGATCGTCTAGTGGCAGGACTGAAGACTCTGGATCTTCCGACGGTGGTTCGAACCCATCTCCGGGAGTTTTTTAAAATTTTTCAATTAAGCATAACTATCTCAAAATTAAGATACGCTGCAAAAACTATCCAAATAAAATAAGGGATTAAAAGATATGCGGCGATTTTAGATTTTTTATAGAAAAGAATTATATTAACAAATACAAAAACTATAAGAAAAATTATTATCCAAAAAGCCAAAAGAATATTATGCTTTCCGAAATAAACCGGTGCCCAGCTGAAATTTAAAGCAAGCTGAATTATAAAAATAATAAACGGTATGACTTTATCTTTGTTAAAACCACCTTTAATATAAAACAAAAAAGACAAAGCAATCATAAGATAAAGGATAGTCCATATAACAGGAAAAACCCAATTAGGCGGGGTTAGCGGAGATTTATTTAATGAATAATACCAAAATGCATCCTTCATAAAATAATTATTAAAAATAAAAATAAAAAAACATTCCCCTCCTATATTAATTTTTATTAAAAAAGATAAAGTCCCCTGCAAAAATAATTTAAAAATTCTTTAGACTTTAAAAGGGGGAAAATACATTTAAGGCATATACCGCCAAATAATTTTTTCCAAATACTGGCGGCGGCAACGGGATTTGAACCCGTGTCAACAGAATGAGAATCTGCTATCCTGACCCCTAGACGATGCCGCTAAGTAACTTTATTCTAACACTGAAATTTTATTTGTTCAAGTAAAACTATGCATTTAAAAAAAGTTATAAAATTTTTTAAAACATCAACAAAATGAATGATTTTATTTTTAAAAACCTCTGCTAATATAACACTATACTCCTTAGAGACAAAGATACACATATCCCTAATCAACAGCTATGCACCTCAGTACATAGCTTTTTTTTATATATTTTGCTACAATAAATATATAAGGAGTAAACAAATGATAGAAAAATTAAAGAAAAATTTAGAAGAATTTAGAGCTTTTGCAATGAAAGGCAATGTTATAGACATGGCGGTCGGTATTGTAATCGGAGCTGCTTTTGGAAAGATTATAGATTCATTGGTAAAAGATATTATAATGCCGCCTTTAGGCTGGATTATGGGTAAAGTTGATTTCTCAAATCTTTACTTAATATTACCTAATTATGAAGGCGAAATTATTAAATATCCTTCTCTTGAAGCTGCTCGAAATGCAGGTGTTGTAACAATTAATTACGGTATTTTTATTAATACTTTAATAAGTTTTTTAATTGTTGCATTTTCAGTATTTTTACTGATAAAAATAATTAATAAACTTCGTTCACAAAATGCCGTTACAACAAAAACATGTCCCTATTGTTTTTCAAATATTGACATAAGAGCAACAAAATGTCCAAATTGTACGTCCTCATTATAATTTTTGTGTTAATATTGAATATATGTTTGAAAGTTTAAGCGAAAGATTACAAAATATAATAAGCAAAACCCGTGGAGCAGAACTGACTCAAGACAACATGCAAGAAGCTTTACGTGAGATAAGGCGTGCTCTTTTGGAAGCGGATGTAAATTTACGGGTAGTAAAATCCTTTATTTCGGCAATAAAAGACAAAGCTGAAGGCGAAAAAGTTTTGGAAGGTGTAAATCCCTCCCAACAGCTTATTAAAATAGTTCATGATGAATTGATTGAACTTTTGGGTAAAGAACAAAAACCATTAGATTTAAACGGTAATCCGGCATTAATTATGATGCTCGGCTTGCAAGGTTCGGGTAAAACGACTTCATCCGCAAAACTTGCCGTAAAACTTAAAAAAGAAGGTAAAAACCCGCTTTTGGTCGCATGTGATGTATACAGACCGGCTGCCATTACACAGTTAAAAACTCTCGGAAATGAAATCGGGGTAGAAGTTTTTACAATTGACAATTCAAAAGATGTCAAAAATATTGTACAAAGTTCAATTGATTATGCAAAAGAAAAAGGATTTAACGTATTAATCCTGGATACAGCCGGACGTTTGCAAATTGATACAGATATGATGGCTGAACTTTTGATAATTGACAGAATGTTTGCACCAAACGAAAAACTGCTTGTAATTGATGCAATGACAGGTCAAGAAGCTGTTCATGTTGCGGAAAATTTTGATGCTCAAATAGGTCTGACGGGATTAATTCTGACAAAACTTGACGGTGACAGCCGCGGCGGCTCAGCATTAAGCATTGTTCACTGTACCGGCAAACCTATAAAATTAACCGGTACAGGTGAAAAACTTAATGCCTTGGAGGATTTTTATCCTGAACGCATGGCAACAAGAATTCTCGGCATGGGCGATATCGTTTCACTGGTAGAACGTGCACAGGAAGTATTTGATGAAAAATCAGCTAAAGAACTTGAAGCTAAAATGGCTAAAGCTGAATTCACTTTTGATGACTTTTTAAAAATGCAAAAACAAATGAAAATGCTTGGCTCTATGGATCAAATCCTCGGAATGCTGCCCGGGATGAAGATTTCAAAAGACGACCGTGAAAAACTCTCTCACGAAGGCGAAAAACAATTTAAAAAAATAGAGGTATTTATTCAAAGCATGACCCCCGAAGAACGTGCTAACCCCGCTCTTTTAAATACAAGCCGAAAAAAACGTATCTCAAAAGGCTGTGGCATTGATATGCACAATATAAACCTTTACATCAAACAGTTTGAACAAATGCGGATGATGATGAAAGGTATGAATGATATGAAAAAAATGATGGGCGGATTTGGCGGAAAAATGGGCAAACATGCCATCACAAAAGCCATGTCAATGATGCGTAAATTCAGATAATCAACAATCCAACGAAACTCTGTCAATTTTATTATAAAGTTTACAGTTCAGACTGTTTATTTTTCTAAGGAAATATAATATATAGCTTATGTTTTCAGCATCCGGTTTGCATAACAATAACCTTCTTTCGACAACATACGTATTTTCATATAATCATACAAAATCTGCGAAAATCTTTTACTTAAATCCATTTCGTCCTCTTTATTATGTTATAACATTTATAATATTGAAACTCTTTTGATTTTTAAATAGATTGTGATTATTAATAATATTTCCTCATTTTATTGACAATAATCAAACAACCCTATATAATAATTACGGGGTAGACCTCTTTCACTCCACCGCACAACAACTTTACTGTAAAAAAGGCGGAAAGGAGGTGAGAGCATGAAAAGGCAAATTATTAAAAATGCCCTACTGGTAATAGGACATTTTTTGCAAATAATTGCTAATTTCATTTAGGGTCTGTAAAGGCTGCCGTGCAGGGCAGCCACCCTATATATTCATTATAACTCGTTTTTTGAGTTTGTCAACCGTAGGTTATTTTCTGAGCATTACAACCGCATGCGCCTCTATTGCAAGTTTTTGACCGACAGCATCCATATCTTCATTTGTTTTTGCTTTTATAGACAATTCATCAGGCTCAATTTCCAAAATCTTACATAAAACTTTCTTCATTTTCGGAATATAAGGCATCATTTTGGGTTCCTGAGCAATAATATTGCTGTCAATGTTCACAATCTGCCAGCCTTTTTCAGATATTTTTTCATAAACCTCTTTTAGCAGCAGAGTACTTTCAATATCCTTATATTTTTTATCAGTATCCGGAAAAAGCGTTCCGATATCAGCAAGTGCAAGTGCTCCGAGCATTGCATCAATTATTGCATGGATTAAAACATCCGCATCGGAATGCCCTAAAAGCCCCTTTTCATGGGTGATTTTAACCCCGCCGATAATCAAGTCACGTCCTTCTGTTAATTTATGAATATCATATCCTAAGCCGATTCTATACATAACATTTATATTTTAACACAAATAATTAAACATCGAACATCGTATCTAAATCAGGAGTTTTACCATTCAACTGTTGTTTAAACTTATAGACTAAATAATCTTCACTATTTGTTTTTAACATATTTTTATTTTGTCTTAACAATTCTTTGAAGCCGATTTGTCCCAAATTTCTCATATCCTGAAGTTTTCCGGCTAATACATATTTATAGAACATTTCACCCGCGTCTTTAGTCAATTTTGCAGCTGTTATACCGACTTCAACTTTTGAATCACCGTCTATACCTGAATATTTCTTTTGGAAGAAAGATTGTAAGAAAGATTGGAATGAATTCAAGGCTGATTTTTTAGCTTTTTCAAAATTCAACTGGGTATCAGACGGGAATATATTATATTTTCTCATAATATTTGATGTTAATTTAAGCATACTGTCATTTGTCATTAATTCAATTTTTGTATTATTGTCAAAGAAAAATTTATTAAGTTCTTTTTCCATAATCTCAACAGCAGCCTCTTTTGTCATACCGTCCGGTAAGACTGCCCCGTCAAGAACGTATTTTGTGATATCTTTAACATTACCTCTATTTATATATTGAGTAAGCTTGAGGGCATTTAATGATTGAACTTTAGACATATTAACGGTATTACCGGTATCAATAAGCATCAAAAGTTTGCCTTTACCGGATTTTAAAGCATCCAAATCAATAAATATATTACCCGGGTGAATATCCGCATGCAAAACTTTTCCGTTTTTGTTAATTGCATGGAATTGTTCCGTATTCACAAGAATATATTCATACAAAAGCTTTTTAAGTTCTTTACTGGTCAACCCGTCCAAATTAAAATCAGGTGATTTTGCCCGTAATGCCTTTAATTGTTCATCTATTTCTCTAATATCGTATTGCAAAAAAGCACTCATACCTTCTTCAGCTTCTTTAAGCTGTTTTTCAAGATTTTTCTTTTTAGAGTTTAATGATATAAATTCCTGTAATGTTTTTAAACTTATACCGTTTGCTTTTTCCATTACATAAATATTATCTTTTACCTCAATAGGCTGAACAACATTTGCCATTTTTGTATAAGGTTTAAGATTTTTAGCAGCTTCCATTTCATTTGTGAAATCAACTTCTTTTCTTATACCTTCTGCCAGATCATCAAGATTCCTCAACAAATATTCCTGTTCTTTAGGATCTTGAACCTGAGATTTAACTAATTCGGCAAATTTAAGTTTATCCCTGTCAATTTTTTCGGCATTAATTCCTTTTTTCAAAATCTTGATACAAACTTCTTTACCTGTTTCAGTATCTTTTGCAAGATAAGTTTCGGCAACCGTACCAACACCGAGCTGTTTTGTTACATCATATTTTTTACCAAAAGTTTTAGAAATAAATTCAGCTGCTTCTTCAACTGTTCTAGTTGGAGGACAATTTTCTCTTAAAGCGGAACTCAGATTGGAATATTTCGAAGCATCCGATATTTGTATAAATTTAGCTGCAAAAATATTTTCTTCTGTAAGTTGTTGAATTTTATCGGCATCTTTAATCGCCCTATCATCTATAATTCTTTTAATTGATTCTGATTTTAATAATGTATCTTCAAGCTGAGTATAAGCTGTTTTACTATTTTCAAACGGACTTTCAAGTTTTACATCTTTTAATTTGGCAAAAACTTTTTCAAGATTTTTATTCAGAACTTTTGAATAATTTGCTTTTTTCAAAAGCGGCACTGCCATAATACCTGCGGTAACAGTATTTATCACAGCATTATCTTTATATTTTTCAGCAAAATCATTTAAAGATTTTTTATCCTTATTTTGAGTTAAATATCTTGTACCAAAATTCGCTGCCAAAAATGCCGGCACACCTACAATTCCTCCGGCAATACCTATCAACGGAGCAAATACACCGCTCAAAGCACCGGTCAAAAAATTCTTCGTTCTTTCTTTGCGTTTAGCTTTTCGTATTTGTTTTCTTTCTTCCTTTGGAGGTTTATTCTTTTTATCAAATTTGAATTCTTTTGAACCGATACGATTTATACCAAGAACAAACTGCTTCATAATTCCGGCACTAAGTGCAGCAATCAATGCACCTAATCCGATAATTGAACGTTTATTTAACCCTTTCAATATTTTACTTATCTTACCAATAAATTTTGATTCACTATCTCCTTCATTCAGCACAGCTCCGACTAATCCGGTCAATTTGCCTTTATTAATCGCAGTCACTGTTCTTAACTTATTTAAACCGTTAGTAACAGCAAAATATGAACCTGCAGCAGTTGTTGCTGCAACAACATCTCCTAAAAGCTGCTGGCTGTTCTTTTGAGAAGTTCTGTATTTTTGTATTTCTTCTTTTATTTCTTCTTCTGTTTTTACACCGTTTTCATAATCTTGTATACTTTGTTCAACTTTTTGGGAACCGCTGCCAAAGTGTGTTTTATTCTTCAAAAAATTATAAAATCGTTCAAAAAGTCCGTTTTTCTTGTGCTATTTTACAAATTCATCACGTAAATTTTGAGAATTGATAACACCGGCATTTACAGGTTTACCATGTACTTCATTATTTGTAATATTAGTATGAGCTTTACTTACGTAATCTGAAATTAAATTTGTCATTTTCCCTATATTTACTTAAAAAATATAAATTTAAAAAAATTGTCATGACAAATAATTTGTATTAAGTTATTTTACGGATATAACAGGGATAAACTTTTCAATCGCTTTTACAAAACCGTCATTTTCTACAGTGTCTGTTATATAATCAGCACATTCTTTCAATTCTTCCGTTGCATTACCCATGGCAACCTTAATGCCGCCGGCTTTTAAAAGTTCAATATCGTTATTTTGATCACCTATTGTCAAAATTTCTTCCTGCTTAATCCCCCACATATCAGCTAAAAATTTGACTCCGGAAGATTTCTTCGCCTCTTTTGAGCCTATCTCACAAAAATACGGTGTTGATTTTACAATATACAAACCAGGATACTTTTCACTTAATTCATTGACCCAACCTGTAACTTTATTCGCATCTTTTAAATCTATTGCAAGAAGTTTGTTTACGTTTTCAATCTTTAAATCATCAAATGAACAAACCGTATAATCTATAAACCTGCCGTCGGTGTATTCTTTAACAATTTCATTATCATGTTCAACATATAACTTGTCATCCAAATACAAATTTAAATGAACGTTATTTTTTCTTGCCCAATCAATTATTTGAACTGCATAATCCGATCTTAAGTCTTTTTGATAAAGCGTTTTACCTGTTTCATCTTTTATCAAACCTCCCTGATACGAAACTATCGGAGTATGAAGTCCTAATTCCCTTGCGACATGAACCGTTGCACAATGCATTCTTCCGGTTACAAGAACTACTTTAATTCCGTATTCATCAAGCTCTTTTATACATTTTTTTACATAAGGACTAAACTGAAAACTCCATTTTAATATAGTACCGTCAATATCGGTTGCGACCATTTTAATCATAATTTAAATGCCCTCATAAGACCACAAATCGTTTTTGCATCATTAATTTCACCTGTTTTAATTTTTTCATAAATTTCATTAAGTTTATATTCAAAACATTGAATAATTTCACCTTCGTCCGGATGCTCTCCTACAAATTCTAAATCCGATGCATAATAAAGATAAAGCTTTTCGTTACAAAATCCGGGGGTTGTATTGATATAACCCAAATCTTGCCAAAAATTTGCCTTATAACCTGTTTCTTCTTCCAATTCTCTTTTTGCGGCAGGAAAAGGTTCTTCACCCTTTTCAAGCTTACCCGCCGGAAGCTCTAAGACTGTCTTTTTTATAGGATATCTGAATTGTTTTACCATCAAAATCGAATCCGATGATTTTTGAGCTACTATAACAATTCCGCCTGAATGCTCAACAACTTCCCTGACCGATTTTCTGCCGGTTGAAATTTCAACATTATCACGACGAACATCAATTACTTTCCCCTCATAAACATATTCATAATCCAATGTCTTTTCTTCAAAATTCATAATTCTATTTTAGCACAAAAAATTTATTATAAGTTAAAAAGGGCAGTACCAGTCACAACCCGATCCACACACTCGTAATAATTAGAAAAACAAAAATATGCCCAGTAAAAACCTAATGGTAATTATAACGATTTTACAAATTATCATTGGTTATAGGGTACTAAGCCTCAATCAAGTTAGTTTGGGGCTTACCCCTACCTTTTTTAAGCTTATCAAGATTGCGGCTTTCTATAAGAAACAAGTGAATTAAAGTCCACTTCCAAAGCTTCAAGTAAAGATAAAATAGTCAATAAAGTCGGTGCCATTTCAGCACGTTCAATTTTCCCGATATGAGTAGGATTTAAATTAGCAAGAGATGCTAATCTTTCCATTGAATAACCTTTGACTAACCTTGCTATTCGTAAATTTCTTCCAAATTCAACTAATTTTGGATATTTCATTTATTCATGATAGCATTTGACAATATAAAAAATAATCATTATAATGATTATTATAAATATTAAAATGATTATTTAAAGGTCAAAAATGATTACTAAAAAAGCTTTCACTTTGGCAGAGATATTAATAACTCTTGGGATAATAGGAATAATTGCGGCTTTAACAATACCGAATTTGATATATGAATATCGTAAAAAGAGTTTGGAAACAGGTTTGGTAAGATTTTACAGCACAATTAATCAGGCATTTAAATTATCAGCCGCTGAAAATGGGGATGAAAGACAATGGACAGATTTCGGTGAAGATTCCTGCAGTTTTTATAAAAAATATCTTGCCCCGTATTTAAAGGCTGAATATGAATGCGGGTATTATATTATTGCAGAAGGGCAAAAACCCAACAAAGTAAATCAAAACATGTTTGTTGGGATATATTTCCCTTCCGGCGATATGGCAGTGCTTTCTTATAGTCGGGTTTTTACATATACAAATCAAAAAAAATATTACAAAGCATATACTGCGTTAATGAGCGGTAGTGAAATTTCAAACTCAATGCCTTATGGAAAAGAGCTTTTTGTATTTGAAAGAACAATATCGAGGGATCCAAGTAATGAAAGAGGCGGGATAATACCATTTGACAGTTTTTATCCATATACTGAAACTCAACAATTAGAACAATGTAAAAACACAGGTTCTCGAGGCTGCGTAGCATTAATATCACGTAACGGATGGAAGATCCCTAATAATTATCCGTTTAAAATTTAAAATTTTTTCAAATTTATTTTAAAAATAGCCAAACTTATATTTTTTTTACTAATTGCATTTATTAAAAAAATAGTATAGAATTATTATATGATGAAAACAATCTCTAAAATATTAACAATTTTTATGCTTTTATGCACAACAGCATTTGCATTTGAAGACGTAAAACAAGTCAGAGCAAGCCATATTTTAGTAAAAACCCGCTCTGAAGCACTACAAATTAAAAAAGATATTGATAACGGCGGAGATTTTGCATACTATGCTAAGACCTATTCTCTTTGTCCGTCCGGACAAAACGGCGGAGATTTAGGGTATTTCGGCAGGGGACAAATGGTTCAACCCTTTGAAGACGCTGCTTTTGAAATGAATGCAGGAGAAGTTTCAGAACCCGTAGGTACTGAATTCGGTTGGCATTTAATTAAAGTAACAGACAAAAAATAACCCGGGAGTTACAAATGAATTTAAAAGAATTGCCGGCTTGTCCTGTCGAAACAACTTTAAAACTTTTAAACAATAAATGGAAAGTTTTGATTATACGAGATTTATTAGCGGGGACAAAACGCTTTAATGAGCTGAAAAACAGCCTCGGAACAATAACTCAAAAAGTCTTGACCACAAATTTAAGAAGTATGGAAGAAAGCGGACTGGTCACAAGAAAAGTTTATCAGCAAATTCCTCCAAAAGTAGAGTATACTCTGACAGATATCGGTTACAGTTTGGCAAGCATACTAGACAGCATGGCTGAATGGGGAAGTGCATATAAAGAATATTTGAAAATTTTAAATAAAAAAACTAATACCAAAAATTCTTAAAATATTTTTGAATTTGTATTGACAAAATCAAAAATATAATTTATAATTACACTATGAAAAATGAATGCAGTAAACAATGGGGCGGAAAACGGTTAAATGCAGGCAGGAAAAAATCTTGCCGGCAAAAAATACCATATAATCGCAGAATAAATGCAAATATAATAAACATTTTAAAAACATATGCAAAAGAGCACAATATAAGCGAAACAGAAGCATTAGAAAGTGCTATTTTATTACAATCAAATATTGATAAATTTAAAGGAGATAAAATTATGAAAATTGCAATTCCTACAGAACAAGGTAAGTTATGTTCACATTTTGGACACTGTGAATCTTTTACTTTTGTTGATGTTAATCCTGAAACAAAAGAAATTTTAAATATAGAAAATAAAATTCCTGAAGAAGGTATAAGCTGCCAAAGTGCAAGCTGGATATCAGAACAAGGAGCAAACATAGTTCTTGCAGGAGGCATTGGCGGACGACCTTTAGGGATTTTCGCCCAAAACGGTGTAAAAGTTATTGCAGGATGTCCGGAAATGGATATAGAAGAAGCAGTTAAAGCATATATGAATTCGTCACTTACAACAGGACAAAATAACTGTCAAGGTGAACATCATCATTGCCATGGTGCACATCACCATTGTCACAACTAAGCTTGATATATAGACAAAAAATAATTAAATAGTATAATCAAAAATATGAAATACGGCATTTGTGAACAAGAATTAATATCACAACATATTATAAAAGACAGTGATGTTATTAAAACAGCTATTGAGAAAATCAACTGTTTTGGCATAAGCCATCCGCTTGTTCTGTTTGCCGTTGATAAAAATCAAAAAATAGTAGGTTCTTTAACTGACGGAGATATAAGACGCGGACTGGTTAAGGGTATTACTCTTAACCATCCTGTAACAAGCGTTATGCACAGGGATTTTAAATATGTAAAAAATCTCTCTGATTACCAAAAAATTAATTTATACAAAGATATGGATCTTAAGATGATTCCTTTGGTTACAGAAGATTTTCAATTGATAGAATTTATTGACTTAAGGAAATTAAAGGCAGTAGTTCCTGTTGATGCAGTTATTATGGCAGGCGGCAAAGGTGTCAGACTTAAACCATACACAAATGATACCCCAAAACCTTTGCTTGAACTTAACGGCAAGCCGATTATAGCACATAATATTGACAGACTTTTAAGTTATGGAATAACAAATATATACATTTCCGTAAATCACTTGAAGGAAAAGATTATTAGCTATATAGAGAAGCATTACAGCGATTGCAATATACAGTTTATTGAAGAAAATCAACCGCTCGGAACAATCGGTTCTGTTAAACTTATAGATGAATTTAAAAACAATGATGTTCTTGTTATGAATGCAGATATATTAACAAATATAGATTTTTATGATTTCTTTACAAATTATAAAAATTTCAAAGATGATATGTCAATCGCAACTTTTAATATAAGAATTAATATCCCGTACGGGATTTTAGATACTACAGACAAGAAAATTAATTCATTAATAGAAAAACCGTCTTTTACATACTACTCAAATGCCGGTATCTATCTGATTAACAAAGATATGCTCAAATATATTCCGTCCGGTGAAAAATTTGATTCTACCGATTTAATGGAAAAACTTATTGAAAAAGGTAAAAAGGTAAGCCATTTCCCGATACGCGGCTACTGGCTTGATATCGGTAATGCACAAAATTATGCAAAAGCTCAGGATGATATAAGGTTTATAAAATTTTAGAATTAGACTTCAAAATTACAGAGTTGTGTTATAATAATAAAAGAATTAAGCGGATGTAATTCAGTGGTAGAATGCAACCTTCCCAAGGTTGACGTCGCGGGTTCGAGTCCCGTCGTCCGCTTTGTTAAAATTTATGTCCGTAAATATTCAAAAAATCATATTTGTGCTAAACTAAAGACATAATTTTTAAGGGCTTTCATGGATATTGAATCATTAAAACTGGAAATAGATAAATTTGCAATTAAAGAACCTGTTTCAAAACCTGTTATTTCTGTAATTATTCCTGCGTATAACGTTGAATCTTATATAGGAGATTGCCTTTTATCCTTAATAAAACAAACTTTTAAAGATATAGAATTAATCGTTATAAATGACGGTTCAACTGACAAAACAGGAGAAATAATAAAATTATTTGAAAAAGATAAAAGAGTAAAAGTCATTACCCAGCAAAATAAAGGGTTATCAGAAGCAAGAAATGCGGGACTTAACATTGCCCAAAGTGAATATATCGGATTTATTGATTCAGATGACTGGGTTGATGAAAATTATTACGAAAAATTATACAATGCTGTTTGCAAATATAATGCAGACTTTGGAGTTACCAGCATATTAAAACATAAAATAAAATATAAAAAATACAACATATTATACAAAAAAGAAAAATGTGTCACATCATTAAAAGATAAAGTCAAAATATGTGAGGACAAAACTCATCGGATATTTTATGTATGGAATAAACTCTATAAAAGAAGTTTGATAGAAGATAATAATCTAAGATTTCCTGCAGGGAAAGTATTTGAAGACGTTCCGTTTTGTATACGAACAATTTATTATGCAAAAAGTATTGTATCTGTTCCCGGCACTAAATATCACTATATAGAAAGAAGTAATTCCATAGTAAAATCAAAAGATATTGACGGAAAGAAAAAAGCAGATAAAGCCTGGACATATTCTGATATGATAGAATTTGCTCATGAAAAAAATATCATTTTACCTGACAAATTAAATTATGAAACAAGTTATTGGAAAACCCCTTTATTTAAAATTTATTCAGGGAAATACAAAAAAAAGATTACTTTATTTGGTTTAATAGCATTATGGAGGACTAAAAATGATTAATTTATTAAAAAATATTTTTTCAATAAGTAATGATTCCGAAAAACGTAAATTAATCAAATTATTGGGTTTTAAAATAAAATTCCCTAAATTATATTATCTTAAGCAGCGGAAACAAAACCCTTATCTCAAATTCAAAAAAGAAAATTTTGATACAACAAAGCTGCCGCCTGCAACCGGACAAGTTAGAGAAATACAATTGGCAGGATTATATTTATTAAACGAACTGGACTATGTATGTAAACAATTAAACCTGGAATATTGGCTTGATTTTGGAGCGTTATTAGGGGCTGTCAGACATAAAGGTTTTATTCCTTGGGATGATGATATTGATGTCGGCATGATGAGAGAAAATTATGAAATCTTAATGGAAAAATTTGATTCCGTAAAAAAAGATGATGACTTATATGTAAAGCTTCATTATAATCCCTCGTCCAAAAGTGTATTATTAAAAATGTACCACAAAAAATTTTCTCATCTGTTTTTGGATATATTTCCTTATGACTTCTTTAATAAAAAATTATCAGAAGATGAACAACTAAAATATACTGAAGTTTGTAAAAAAATCAGAAAAAATTTTATCAAAAAAATTAACTTTACAACTGAAGCTGAAGTATATGAAAAATATAAAACTTTAAGAAAAGATTTTAACAATCCGAATTTACAAAATATGGATGTAATTTGGGGATGTGATTTCAGGCATATGTGGAAAAAATTTATACATAATTATGAAACTATATTTCCGCTTAAACAAATTGAATTTGAAGGCAAATTATATCCATGCATAAATAATCACGAAAAATACTTAAAAGACGTATACGGAAATTATTTAGCATATCCCAAAAAAATTTCTTTAGGACATATAATGTACATCCCGCTGGAGCCGGAAGAGAAAAAATTAATACAAGGATTAATAAAAAAATGAAAAGAGTTATAACATACGGGACATATGATGTATTGCACTACGGACATATTAATCTTTTAAAAAGAGCAAAAGCTCTAGGAGATTATTTGATAGTAGCGTTATCAAGCGATGAATTTAATACAATAAAAAATAAGAAATCGTATTATACATACGAACAAAGAAAAACTATTTTAGAAGCATGCCGGTATGTTGATTTAGTCATACCGGAAGACAACTGGGAACAAAAAATAGATGATATTAAAAAATATCAAGCTGATATTTTTGTAATGGGTGATGATTGGCAGGGAAAATTTGATTTTTTGAAAGATTATTGTGAAGTTGTATATCTGCCTAGAACACCTGATGTTTCAAGCACGCAAACAAAGGAATATTTAAAAAATGAACAAACTGTTAAATAAATTTGTAACTATCACATATACAAATAAACACGCCATATATAAAATATGTAATGTTAAATTTAAGTTCAAAAGAAAAATAGATAAGCAGGTTACATTAAACGATTTACGTGCTTATACATTGGCAGCAAAATTTCATCCTGATTTGGAGAAATACAGAGGAATTTATACCGGTAAATCAGCTGTAATTATCGGCGGAGGTCTGAGTTTGGAATATTATAAACCGTTATCTGACGTTATACATATCGGTATAAACAGAGCATACAAATTAGATTACATAAATTTTGACTATTTATTTGCACAAGATAACTTCCCGCTGCAAGAAGAAAATGAAGAATTTATAAACTACAAACCTGAAACATGTATAAAATTTTTAGGTTTGCACACTTGCAATAATAATTTTAGAATCAGCTATTCTACAATTTCAAGAATAAAAAAGAAAGAATTTTATGTACTGAACTGCAGACGTCCGAAAAAAACATTTTATCCGATTGACATTACCGCTGAACCTTTTATTTATTTTTGCGGAACTGTTTTTGCAGTATTACAATTTTTGCTGTTGACTAATATAAAAAATATTTATTTAGTCGGATTTGATTGCAACTGGGGACATGCATTCGATAAAAACTCTGATAATACGGAAATAATAAGTCAATATAATTATTGGCTGCAATTTGCGGAATATAAAAACATGTATTTTAAAGATACAGAAATAATTTCAATTAATCCGGTCAAATTAAAAGGTTTATTTAAAGATGTTTATACACAAAACTATGTAGATGAACATCCTGAATTAAAGAATGTAGAAATTATTAAAGGATAAATAAATGTTAAGAAACAAAAAAGTATTAATAACAGGTGCAGACGGATTTATCGGATCACATTTAACCGAAAGATTAGTAAAAGAAGGTGCTAAAGTTAAGGCTTTATCTCAGTATAATTCTTTTAACAACTGGGGATGGCTTGAAGATGTGGAATGCAAAAACGATATTGAAGTTCTTTGCGGAGATGTAAGGGATAACAATTACATAAGACATATTTCAAAAGATGTTGATATAATTTTTCACCTTGCGGCATTAATCGCAATTCCTTATTCATATATTGCTCCTGAAAGTTATGTGGATACCAATATTAAAGGTACCTTGAATGTTTGTCAGGCAGCACTTGATAATAATGTTGAAAAAGTTATTATCACATCCACCAGCGAAGTTTACGGAACGGCTCAATATGTTCCGATTGATGAAAAACACCCTAAACAGCCGCAATCACCGTATTCAGCAACCAAAATCGGTGCTGATGCAATTGCAAAAAGTTTTAACAATGCATTTGATTTGCCGGTTATAATTGCAAGACCTTTCAATACTTACGGTCCAAGACAATCCGCAAGGGCAGTTATTCCGACCATAATTACACAAATTGCCGCAGGTAAAAAACAAATTAAACTCGGCGATACAACTCCGACAAGAGATTTTAACTATGTAAAAGATACCTGTTCAGGATTTGTAGCTCTTGCAAATTGCGATAAGGCAATAGGTGAAGAAATAAATATAGGATCAAACTTTGAAATTTCAATCGGTGATACTTTAAACCTGATTAAAGAAATTATGAACAGTGATGTTGAATTTGTAACGGATAAACAAAGACTCAGACCAAAAAATTCCGAAGTAAACCGCCTGTGGTGTGATAATTCAAAAATTATGACATTAACTAATTTCAAACCGGAATACGATATAAGACGAGGACTTGAAGAAACCGTTAGATGGTTCAGTAACAAAGATAATTTAAAGAAATATAAAGCAGATATTTATAATGTATAAGAGGTTATATGAAATTTTGTAAAAAATGTGTTATGCCGGATACAAGACCGGGAATTAGTTTTAACGAAGAAGGTATTTGTTCTGCTTGTCAGGCATATGAAAAAAGAAAAACAATAGACTGGGACAAACGATATAAAGAATTAGAAGCTCTGTGTGACAAATACAGAGGAATGAACGGTGACGGATGGGATTGTGCCATAGCTGTTTCCGGCGGAAAAGATTCGCATTATCAGGTCGACTTATTTAAAAATAAATTGAAAATGAATCCCATACTCTTTACAGTAGAAGATAATTTTCCTATGACAGAGGCCGGAAAACATAATTTAAGAAATATTTCAGAAGCTTTTGGCTGTGAATTAATAAGTTTAAAACCAAATATCAGAGCACAAAAGAAAATTATGCGTTATACCTTTGAAAAATTTGGCAAACCGACCTGGTATATCGATAGATTAATTTATACATATCCTTTGATGATGGCTAAAAAATTTAATACACCGTTATTGGTTTACGGAGAAAATGTAAGCTATGAATACGGCGGCAGTGATGACAATGACACCTACAGTGCAAGAGGAATTCTTAAAAACGGTGTTGCCTCTGATATGGACATAGATGAAATAATCCGAGAAACAGGTGTCTCAAAACATGAATTGTATTTAACAAATTCTTTAAGTGATAAAGATTTGGATGAAATAGATCCTATTTACGTTTCATACTTTATCCCTTGGAACAGTTTTACAAATCTTGAGATTGCTAAAAGTTTAGGTTTCAAGGATTTAAGTGATGAATGGAGAAGACAACATCATGTAGAAGATTTTGATCAGGTTGATTCAAGAGCATACCTTGTACATTCATGGTTAAAATATCCAAAATTCGGACACCAGTTTGCAACTGACTATGCCGCAAGAATGGTACGATACGGCATGATTACACGTGAAGAAGCTGTAGAACTTGTAAAACACCACGACGCATTTTTAGACCCGCTGAGCGTCAGAGATTTTTGCGAATTTTGCGGCTATACAGAAGAAGAATTTTGGGCGATTATTGACAAATTTTATAACAAAGACTTGTTCGAAGCGGCTCAGATACTCACCCCCCCCCTTGCCGCATGCGTATAAATGGAGATTAAAATATGATGTCGCAAATGTTTAAGCAAGATGTTGAATTTATAAAAAATGTTTTTAGAGCGGAAGTATTGCCTCTTCATCCGCCTTATTTCGACAACCGTGAAATTGAACTTACTACAGAATGTATTAAATCAACATTTGTTTCAAGTGTCGGGCAATTTGTTGTGGATTTTGAAAACAAAATTGCAGAATTTTGCGGTGTAAAAAGAGCTGTTGCTTGCGTTAACGGTACAAACGCACTGCATTTATGCATGATTATTGCCGGAATAAAACCGGGGGATAAAGTTGTTACACAGCCTCTGACCTTTATTGCAACGGCAAACGCAATTAAATATTGCGGGGCAGAACCTGTTTTTGTTGATGTTGACAAAGATACAATGGGCTTGAGTCCTGAAAAATTAGATGATTTTTTGAAAAAAAACAAAGACATAAAAGCTGTCGTTCCGATGCACACATTCGGTCATCCTTGCAGAATAGATGAGATTAAGGAAGTATCCGACCGGCATGGGGTTATTCTGATTGAAGATTGTGCAGAAAGTATCGGAAGTTTCTATAAAGGTATTCATACAGGCAACTGGGGGCAATCAGCCGCAATGAGTTTTAACGGTAACAAAACAATTACAACCGGAGGCGGCGGGATGCTTCTGTTTAATGACGAAAAACTCGCCGACCGTGCCAAACACCTTTCAACACAGGCTAAAATTCCGCACAGGTGGGAATTTAGACATGATGCAGTCGGGTATAATTACAGAATGCCTAATTTGAATGCAGCATTAGGGCTTGCACAACTTGAAAAAATCGACAAAATTCTTGCCAACAAAAGAGAATTGGCTGAAATTTACAAAAATTATTTCAAAGACAGATTTGTATCCGAACCTGAAAATTGTAAATCAAACTATTGGCTGCAAGCCATAAAATGTGAAAATAAAAAAGAACGTGATGAATTTTTGACATACACAAATGATAACGGGGTAATGACAAGACCTATTTGGACACTGATGAATGAACTTGATATGTATAAAAACTGCACCTGCGGCGATTTAACAAACGCTAAATGGCTTGAAGAACGAATTGTCAACATCCCAAGCGGAGTCAGGTTATGAAAAATTTAATACTTATAGGTGCAGGCGGTCATGCCAAATCATGTATTGATGTCATTGAATCAACAAAACAATATAATATTTTAGGGCTTATTGATTTAAAAGAAAAAATAGGATCGAACATTTTAGGGTATAAAATTATTGACTGCGATGATAATATCAAAAACTATATATCAAATGATAACTATTTTCTGATAACATTAGGTCAAATCCAATCACCATTTAAAAGGATAGAACTTTTTAATATATTAAAAAAACTCAATGCAAACATTGCAACAGTAATTTCGCCGCATGCATATGTTTCAAAATACAGTGAAATCGGTGAAGGGACAATAGTTATGCACGGGGCTGAAATAAACGCTGTCGTTAAAATCGGGTGTAACTGTATTATAAATTCAAAAGCTCTCATAGAACATGATTCTATTGTTGAAGATAACTGCCACATATCAACCGGGGCAATATTAAACGGCAATGTAACAGTCAAACAAAACAGCTTTGTCGGAAGCTCCGCAACGATTGTGCAGGGAGTTATCGTTAAAGAAAACAGTTTTTTAAAAGCCGGTAGTCTAATAAAAATTTAAGGATTAACCTGCAAAAAGGGAAAATTTTATTAAAACAAATACTGTGTTATAATATGTTTATGAATAAAGTCTTTATAATAGCAGAAGCCGGTGTAAACCATAACGGTTCAAAAGAAATTGCAAAACAGCTTATTGACAATGCAGTTAATGCCGGTGTTGATTGTATTAAGTTTCAGACTTTCAAAACAGAAAGTTTAGTTAATAAATCTGCTCAAAAAGCTGAATATCAAATAGAAAATACAAAAAATCATGATAATCAGTCGACAATGTTAAAGAAACTTGAACTGTCTTTTGAGGATTTTGAAGAATTGAAAAGATACACGGAAGATAAAGGATTAATGTTCCTGTCTACTCCGTTTGACCTTGAAAGCTGTAATTTTTTAAATAATCTCGGACTTAATGTTTTCAAAATTCCGTCAGGCGAAATTACTAATCTTCCTTATCTGAGAAAAATCAATTCATTTAAAAAAGATGTTATACTTTCAACCGGCATGGCGGCTTTAGATGAAATTCAAGCTGCACTGGATGTGTTAAAAGACTGCAACGTCAGCCTTTTGCATTGTACAACCGAGTACCCGTGTCCTTATGATGCTGTTAATATGAATGCCATGCTTACTTTGAAAGCAAAATTCAATCTGCCTGTCGGGTATTCAGATCATACGCAGGGAATTGAAATTCCTATAATGGCTGCGGCTATGGGAGCTGAGATAATAGAAAAACATTTTACGCTCGATAAAAACATGGAAGGTCCTGATCATAAAGCAAGCCTTGAGCCGGATGAATTAAAACAAATGGTTAAAGCAATAAGAAATGTTGAAAAAGCTTTCGGTAACGGTAAAAAAGAGCCTCAGCCTGCCGAGATAAAAAATATTGCAATTGCCAGGAAATCCATTATTGCAAAATGTAATATAAAAAAAGGTGAAATTTTTACGGAAAAAAATCTTACAACCAAGCGTCCAGGAAACGGCATTTCACCGATGAAATGGGACGAAATAGTCGGAACTGTTGCAACAAAAGACTACCTAGAGGACGAATTGATATGCGAAAAATAGCACTCGTAACCTCAACACGTGCAGAATACGGTATAATGAGCCGTTTGATTGAAAAAATCGAAAATGATTCCGATTTAGAATTGCAGCTTTTGGTAACAGGCATGCATTTATCCGACAAGTTTGGAAAAACAATCAATGAAATAAAAAATCCAATAACTAAAAAGATTGATATAGAAATAGAAAAAGAGCCGGCACATACACTAGCTATTTGTATAGAAAAATTTTACCAAACATTTCAGGAGCTTAAACCTGATCTCGTTGTTCTGTTAGGTGACAGATATGAAATTATGGGGGTTGCTCAGGCAGCTATGCTTAGCAATGTACCTATTGCACATCTTTTTGGAGGCGATACAACTGAAGGTGCTGTTGATGAAGCTATAAGACATTCCATAACCAAAATGAGCCACCTGCATTTTACAAGCTGCGAAGAATCAAGGAAAAGAGTAATCCAGCTCGGTGAAAATCCGGATAGAGTTTTTAACTTTGGCTCCTTGGCTCTTGAAAACATAAAAACTATTCCGCTGCTTTCAAAAGAAGAACTGGAAAAATCACTTGATTTTCATTTCGCACAGAAAAATCTTTTAGTTACATTTCATCCGGTAACTCTTGAAGGTAATTCAAAACAGCAGTTCAATGAGCTTTTACAAGCTTTGGAAAAACTTGAAAATACAAATATAATCATTACCTGCCCTAATTCCGATAAAGGCAACGAAGAAATATTTGAACTGATAAAAGAATTTGAAAAATCACATAAAAATGTTAAATCATATAAGTCGCTCGGTATGCTCAGATACCTTTCCTGTCTAAAATTTGTTGACATGGCTGTTGGAAATTCATCAAGCGGCATATATGAAGTGCCTGCGTTTCATAAACCGACTGTTAATATAGGCAACCGTCAAAAAGGACGCCTGCAATGCAATTCTATTATCAATTGTAAACCTCAAAAGGATGATATTCTAAAAGCTATTGACAAAGCCTTTAAAACAAATTGTTCCGATATTGTTTCGCCTTACTATAAACCGAATACCGCAGATAATATTTTGAATATACTTAAAAATTATGACCTTAAAGACATTTTGAAAAAAGAATTTTACAATATCTAATCCAACAAAATATATTTCCAACTAATCGTTTGCAACTAGTTTTTTATTACAATTTAGAATTATATGCATTGTTCATTATTAATCCTTTAACCCTTAAAATAAAAAGGAGAATAGATAATGGCAAAAAACAGTTTTGGGAAACAAATAAAGTCTGTACGAAAAGCCAAAGGTCTTACACAAGCCCAATTGGCTGAAAAAATAGGTCGCAGTGAAAAACATATTTCTAAAATTGAAACAGGGGTCTATTTCCCTAATTATTCCACATTAAATAAAATTTTACAGGTTTTGGACATTAAAATTGAAAATATTGAACAGGAAATAGATAACAATAAAGGAATATCCAAGCCCCATTGCTATACAAAACTTTTACAAATTCTAAACAGTGCAACAGAAAAAGAATTAGAATACTATTATTCTCTTATAAAACAGGCACAAAAATGGACAAAAAACCATAAAAAATAAAATTAACTACAAAATTTAGCAGGGGAAATAATGAAAATCAAACCAATTCAAAAAACAATTGACTTTATAAGAGAAAATGCAACTGTTTTTCTGCCGTCCTATTCAGTTCCATACAAAAAACCTCAATCCGTTTATGAAAAATTAATTTGTGTAACCGGTTTTTTATACAGCGGCTCCGGAGCTGTCATCGATTTACTGTCAGAATACGATAACATAACAACAATAGCATATTCCGACAAAGAAAGTGCTAAAAAACAAAAATTACAACAAGAAGTAGAATTTTTCAGCAGCTTTGGCGGAGTATTAGAATTAGAACAAAGTTTTATGTTTTACTATCCGTATCTAAACGATTTGCACATAAAAATGTTTATTACATCGGCAGAATACATGTATAAAAAAGGCGGTATTTTTAACGATGAATATATGAAATTGGTTTGGGAATTCATAAATTCAATCGTTGATTGCAAACAAAAAACAGAATCTTATCTTGGAATATACAAAGAATATTTACATAAAAATATTTATTTCAAAAAATATAAAAATTTATCAGCACCTTTTGTTAAAGATAAAAAGCAAGGGAACATCATTTATTTTCCCAAAAATATAACAACAAAAGAATATAGATTACTTGCTCAAAAATTTATCAAAAAATTTTTAAAAACAATTGATTCCAAAGAGTTTTTATTATTAGATCAAGTATTTTCAAACGGCTGTACTGATATTGACAAGTTAACGGAATATTTTGGAGAATTCAAAAACATTGCCGTATATAGAGATCCTAGAGATATATACGTTGAAACAACAAGAAAAAATATCCCTTATATTCCACGCTCACCTGAGGCTTTTGTTAATTGGTACAAAATGATAATCCCTCGTTATTTAGACATAAAACATAAAAACTTTCTGATGATTAAATTTGAAGATTTAATATTAAACTATGATGAAACAAAATCGAAAATTGAAAAATTTCTTGAAATAGATAAAACACACCACATAAACCCTCAAACCTGCTTAAAACCTGAAATTTCAGCTAAAAATATTGGCATATATAAAGATTTTAAAGATCAAAATACTATAGATTATATATATCAAAATTTAAAAGAATACTGTTAGGAGAATAGTTATGACAAAAAAAATATATATCGGAATGAGTGCAGATTTATTACATCCGGGACATTTAAATATTATCAACGAAGCAAGAAAATTAATAGAAAAAGATGATGAACTGATTATAGGATTATTAACCGATAAAGCTATTGCAAGCTACAAACGTCTTCCTTATATGAATTGGGAACAACGAAAAATTATAATAGAAAATGTTAAAGGAGTGACAAAAGTTGTTCCGCAAGAAACTTTGGATTATGTTCCAAATTTAATAAAAATAAAACCTGATTATGTTTTACACGGTGATGATTGGAAAACAGGAGTTCAAGCACAAACAAGACAACGAGTTATAGAAACAATGAACCAATGGGGCGGCAAAGTTATTGATGTTCCTTATACAGAAGGCATATCGTCGACAAAATTAAATAAAGTTCTCAAAGAAATAGGAACAACTCCTGAAGTAAGATGCCACCGATTAAGACGACTATTGAATTCAAAAAATCTTGTAACCATTTGTGAAGCCCATAACGGTTTGTCCGGATTAATAGTAGAACATACAAATATAGTTGAAGATAATAAAACAGTAGAGTTTGACGGGATTTGGATATCTTCATTAACGCAATCGGCAGCAAAAGGAAAACCTGATATAGGATATTTAGACACAACATCCAGAATGGAAACTTTAAACGATATTTTAGAAGTTACAACAAAACCTATTATTTATGACGGCGATAACGGAGGTCCTCAAGAACATTTTATCTTTACCGTAAAAACGCTTGAAAGACTAGGGGTATCAGCAATTATTATTGAAGATAAAGTTGGCTTAAAGAAAAATTCTCTATTTGGAACAGATGTTTTTCAGGAACAAGATTCACCACAAGACTTTGCATTAAAAATTAAAGCCGGCAAACAAGCTCAAGTAGGTGATGACTTTATGATAATTGCAAGAATCGAAAGCTTAATTTTAGAACAAGGAATGCAAGATGCTATTTCAAGAGCAAAAACATACCTTGATGCAGGTGTAGACGGAATTATGATTCATTCACGCCAAAAAACTTTTGATGAAATTAAAGAATTCGCAGCTATGTATAATCAATTACCAAATCGGAAACCATTAGTTGTTGTACCATCTTCATATGATCAGGTAAAAGAACAGGAATTAATTGAAAACAATATCAATGTTGTAATTTATGCGAACCATCTTTTAAGAGCTGCTTATCCTGCAATGGTAAATACTGCAAAATCTATCTTAAAAAATCATAGATGCAAAGAAGCATCAGATGAATATTGTATGAAAATAAAAGATATAATAACTTTAATTCCCGGAGCAAAATAATGAAAGTACAAGATTTTTTTAATATATTAAAAGAAAATAATGTAAATTGTTTCTGCGGAGTTCCTGACAGTTTATTAAAAGACTTTTGTGCTTATATTACAGAACATACCACAAACAAAGAACACACTATAACCGCCAATGAAGGT
The DNA here is from genome assembly GCA_944325895.1 of Candidatus Gastranaerophilales bacterium. Lineage (GTDB taxonomy): Bacteria > Cyanobacteriota > Vampirovibrionia > Gastranaerophilales > Gastranaerophilaceae > SIG32. The sequence continues at coordinate 5,291 of CALVCA010000007.1, read as the reverse complement.
AATGCCATTGCGTTAGCGGCAGGTCATTATTTAGCGACCGGCAATCCGGCTGTAGTATACATGCAAAATTCCGGTATAGGTAACTGCGTAAACCCTTTATTATCTTTAACAGACGAAGAAGTATATAATATTCCGTTATTAATGATTATCGGCTGGCGTGGTGAGCCTGGAGTAAAAGATGAACCGCAGCATATAAAGCAAGGCAAACTTACCGACAAATTATTGGATACTCTTGGAATACAATATGAAATATTGCCCGAACAATTTGAAAAAGCAAAACCTCTTATTACAAAAGCTTTCAATTACATGAAAGAAACAAATAAACCTTTTGCTTTTATTATTAAAAAAGGTTTATTTGAAAAATATGAATTTAAAAATTATAATAATTATGAATTAAGCCGGGAAGAAGCTATTAAATGCGTAATTAAACATTTAGATATTAAAGATATAATCGTATCAACTACAGGTCATATATCAAGAGAAGTTTATGAAATAAGAGAACAGCTCGGGCAATCACACCAACAAGATTTTTTGACAGTCGGTTCAATGGGACACTCAAGCTCAATAGCACTTGGCATAGCATTAGAAAAATCTGACAGAAATATATACTGCTTTGACGGAGATGGAGCTTTTCTAATGCATCAAGGTGCTATTATTGTTAATGCCTCAAAAAAATTAACCAATTTCAAACATATTGTCTTTAACAATGAAGCTCACGATTCTGTAGGTTCACAACCAACCGCCGTTAATAATGCTCAAATTGATAAACTCGTTTTAAATTCAGGATATCAAAAAACTTATTCCGTAAAAAATAAAGATGAATTAGAGAGTATTTTATCGGAATTTATAAACAATAAATGCACTTGCCTGTTAGAAATAAAAGTTAAATGCGGGGCAAGAAAAGATTTAGGACGACCGAAAGAAAAACCTTGGGAAAATAAAAAAATCTTTATGCAGAACTTAAACCAAATTGAATTTGTTAAACGAGGAACAATAACAAATTTATCAAAAATATTAAAAATTGAAAACCCAAAAAATATTTTAGTTTTTACCGGTAAAAAATCCTATGATGCTATAAAAGGGCATATAGAAAAAGAATTAAACGGCTATAATTTTGAATATTACAATAATTTTTCCACAAACCCGAAGATAGAAGAAATTGAACAAGCTATAAACAAAATCCGTCATAAAAATGATTTAATAATTGCAATAGGCGGCGGCAGTGTTATCGATTTTGCAAAAGTATATAAATATAAAACCGGAATAAAAACATTAATAGCAATACCTACCACATGCGGAACAGGTTCAGAAGCGACTCAATTTGCAGTTTACTATCAAGACGGCAAAAAATATTCTCTAGATCAAAAAAATATTTTACCTGAATATGCAATAGTTGACAGTCAATTTATAGAAAAAAATCCTAAAGATTTAAAAATTTGTACTGTAATGGATGCCTTTTGTCAGGCAATAGAAAGTTTTTGGGCAGTTCAATCAACACCTATAAGCAGATATTATGCAAAAAAAGCAATGTTATTAATAAAAGACAATATTGTCGAATATATAAACTCTGAAAATCCTGCTATAGCTGAAAAAATGTCTGTTGCGTCAAATTTGGCAGGCAAAGCAATAAATATTTCACGTACAACAGCCTCTCATGCACTGTCTTATAAAATGACAAGTGAATATAAAATTCCTCATGGCATAGCTTGTGCAGTTACAATTGCGAAATTAACAAAATTAAACAGCCAAATAAATGATAATAATTCTCAGGACTACCGAGGTGCTGCTTTTGCCTTAGAAAAAGTAAAAGAAGTATATGAAATTTTAGGATTTAACGATGCTGAAGAATATTTCCGCAAATTATTTAATGATATAGGTTTGGATATAAATCTTGTAAAAAAACAAATTATAAATATTGACGATATTATTAATGCCGTTAATATAGAAAGATTAAATAACAATCCTAGAAAACTCAATAAACAAGATCTCAAATATTTATTAAAACCTTGATAAAAATTTATTTAGTAACACCATATTTTTATTTTGCAGTTAATAGCAAAAAATTTTTTCAGGGATTTTAAATACATATCGGAGGTATTACATGCAAATACAAAATTTATCATTCACAGGCTATTATTTTAATGGTGAAAACAATTTGTCTAAAAAAACTAATAAATTAATTAAAAAAGGCTGTAACTTAATGAAACAATAAAAATTCTGTCATGGAAGATACAACTGCGTCTTTTCTTTGATAACCTACTTTGTCAAATCCGGTTACGTTTTCATTTGCAATTGAAATAAGTTCACTGTCTACGTGCATCGCCCTTATTGACGATGTTATACCGTTTTCTACAAATCTTATTCCGCCATTTATTCTCATATATACCTCTATTTACACTTTCGGTTATTTTTAGTATTTACTCAATAAAGTTACAAAAAATCATCCGTTTGTATGGGCTTTTATATGTATTTAATGGATTTTGTTTAAAAGTCAACTTATTTAAAATTTAATTGGATAGTCTTCAGGAATTTTCCAGCCGTTTCGTTTAATCCAGCCTGCACATCCTAAACCATCAGTAGTTGATCTACATTGTGATTTAGATCCCCATGTATCTATTTTTGCGTTTTTTATATCTAAAACAAAGAAAAATGAATCTTTACCATCAGGTAGCCGAATACGACTATTACCGTTTATATAATAAAATATATTTATGTTACCTAAACCTGATGTACCATCAGCACTTTGACCGCCATAATAGCTGGCAAACCCGCTGCCATCTATAAAAGTTACTTTGTAGTAATTGTTGTTTGCTTCAGGTCCTTCTTCTTTTATGGTTTTTATGTATTTGATAATATATTTCCTGTACCATTCGGTTAAATAAGCACTATCTCCTTGATAGACCTGATGAAAGGATAACTGTCCGTTTTCTGCTATGGACATTTTTAAAGCCTGATTCATCGTGGTATAAAATCTTATAAGTCTTGTTTCTACAGTATGTTTTTTGTAATTTGTAATCAAATTAGGAATAGTTAAAGCAGCTACAACACCGATAATACCTAAAGTAATCAAGACTTCAGCGAGAGTAAAAGCGGGTTTAAATTTAAAGATTTTATTATAGAAACGTAAATGAATAAATTGTCTAAAAATAAAACCTGGAGCCAAAGTCGGGAGGGCGACTTGCTGAACCGCTTTTGTAATAACCTTTTCCATAAAAATAACCTCCAACAAACTATTTATACTTAATAAGTCTGATTTTGTCAAGAGCTTAAAATTAATTAAAAATGATTTGAATCCTTTTATATTTGTTTGAAAACAACATGCTATGACTACTTTATCTTCTTTTATAATTAGTTCAATTATTAATTGTTTGTCCTTCAATTTATAAGTTCATATAAAGTAGGAGCTTCTTGAATGCTGACATTATTTTCAGGGATTTTTAAGACTTTGGCTTCAACTTTTCTGTTTGAATATTCTATTGTAATAATATCACCAATTTTCAATTGTTTTGACGGTTTTGCACTATTCCCGTTGACCAAAACTCTACCCATATCGGAAACTTCGTTGGCCACTGTTCTTCGTTTTATTAGACGTGATACTTTTAAAAATTTATCTAATCTCATAAATTTATTATAGCATATTTATGTTATAATTTGTTGTATGAAAAGAATTATTTTGACATTTTTAGCAGTATTTTTAATGCAAACGGTATCTTTTGCTTTGGATAGTTCAATTAAATTTGTTCAAGTAACGGATACACATTTTGATGCTGAAAATTCTTATTCGGTTGATGTTTTGCAAAAAACTGTAGAGGATATTAATAAATTAAAAAATGTTTCGTTTGTAGTTTTTACAGGTGATAACTTGAATAATCCTCAACCTGAGGATTTAGATGATTTTGTAAAAATAATAAATAAACTTAAAATTCCTTATTATATAGTTTTAGGTAATCATGATGTCTGCAAAAGTAAGGATATTTCAAAAGATCAATACAATGAAATAGTTAGAGATAACAATTTGTTTTGGTTTCATAAAAAATGGAATTATACATTTAAAAAAATGGTTACGTATTTATAGTTGTTGATGGATCAAAAGAAGTCATACCGGGACCGGTTGGCTACTATAGGACAGATACGCTTGAATGGCTTAATGATCAACTAAATAAACATTCAAAGAAGTCGGTAATAATATTCCAACATTATCCAATCTTGGATGCTCCGGAGTTTGGCAGCTCACGCTTAAAAACTCACAGAACTTACCAACCTGAAAAGTATTTTGAAGTGTTGAAATACCATGATAATGTTTTGGCTATTATATCAGGACATTTCCATGTTAATAGCGAAATTATGAAAGATGGTATTTATCATATAACTTCTCCTTCTTTGCTCTCTAATCCTCCTGTTTATAAAATAATTGATATAGTTTCAAAAGATGGATTTTCTCCAATTATATATACGCAGCTTAAACAGGTGGAATTGTAGTTGCATTTTTTTAATAATAATATTATAATTGTAACAATAGTTTTGAGGATATAAAATAGACGAGTCGGGAAATTTAGTTTTTAATTTATTTTTGATTGCTTTTTTGTTATTTTCGAATGGTTTTTTTGTTGCTGCAGAATTTGCAATGGTTAAGGTTAGAAAAACCAGGATTGAGCAATTAGTAAAAGAAGGTAATTTTAACGCAAAAATAGCTCTTGAAGCAATCAAAGATTTGGATAAATTTATAGCGGCTGTACAATTAGGTGTTACTATATCAAGTATTGGCTTAGGTTGGGTTGGCGAAGGAACTTTGGCAAATGTGCTTATCCTGATGAATTAACGCCATTATTAGATAAAATCTCACAAGCAGACGGGCTTGTTCTAGCAAGTCCAATATACTGCGGCGATGTAACTGGTATGATGAGATGTTTTATTGAGCGTCTTACATTTCCGTTTTTTGAATACAAGCAGGGCTATCCTTCAATTGCTCCTAAAAGGCTTAAAACAGCAATGATTTATACCATGAATGTTACAGAAGAACTGGCTAATCAAATGTATCCTGATATGTATAACAGAACGGAATTTATGATAGAAACAGTATTCACAAAACCTGAGCGAATTTTTGCTTATGATACATATCAATTCAGCGATTATGACAAATATGTTGTAGAAACATTTGATAAAAATAAAAAATTAAAACAAAAAGAAGATCAATTCCCGAAAGATTTACAAAAGGCTTATGAGGCGGGTGTAAAAATGGCACTTTCACTAATTCAATAAAAAACGGAGTATTTAAGATGGAACTTTCTTTT
>CALVCA010000006.1 GCA_944325895.1 Candidatus Gastranaerophilales bacterium | reverse complement strand
ATCATTCGACTGTTCTAAATCGTCTAGAGGCAAGTCATCCGTCGGATTTTCCAAATTATCTAAAACCAACTCATCATCTGACTGTTCTAAATCGTCTAAAGGCAAATCATCAGTCGGATTTTCCAAATTGTCCAAAGATAACTCATCATCTGAATGCCCTAAATCGTCTAGAGGCAAGTCATCAGTCTGATTTTCCAAATTGTCCAAAACCAACTCATCATTCGACTGTTCTAAATCGTCTAAAGGTAAATCATCCGTCGGAGTTTCCAAATTGTCTAAAGATAACTCATCATCTGACTGTCCTAAATCGTCTAAAGGCAAGTCATCAGTCGGATTTTCCAAATTGTCCAAAACCAACTCATCATTCGACTGTTCTAAATCGTCTAAAGGCAAGTCATCCGTCGGATTTTCCAAATTGTCCAAAGTTAACTCATCATCTGACTGTCCTAAATCGTCTAGAGGCAAGTCATCCGTCGGATTTTCCAAATTGTCCAAAGTTAACTCATCATCTGACTGTCCTAAATCGTCTAGAGGCAAATCATCCGTCGGATTTTTTTCTAATGCCGGTATATTCTCATCAGTCAAATCAATGTTATCAGGTAATGTAAAATCTTCTGATTTTATGTCTAACGGTAAAGAATTGTCAGTCGTTATATTTTCTACAGGGTTATCAAAAGTTATACTATCAACCGTATTATTTTCAAACTCCTCATTTAAATTATCAAATTCGTCAGGAGTGTCAAACATATCAAATTCATCAATAGAAGTATTGGCGGCTGAATATTCAATGTCTTCATTTGTTGCCAAATGATATGATATTAATTCAAAGCTGTCGAAATCAGCTGCTTCTTCCCTAAATGCCGAGCTTTTTAAAAGAATATTAAACAGTAATTTTTTATCATTTTCATGAATATCATGATCAATCAAGGACAATGCAAGTCGTCTTGCCGTGTCTAAATCTTCTTCGGAAAGAGCTTCAGTAGTATTACCGTTAAAGTTTTCTATAAATGTGATTAAATCTTGTACCGGAGATAGTTTTTCTTTTTCTACAAAATAATATTTGTCGTTTTGGTTGTTTTTATTTATTATCTTCGGTTCAAAGAAACCTAGAAAATTTGCGTATGTACCGTCTTCAGATATTTGTAAGACTAAATATAAGTCAGGTACCAAATTATATTCAAAATGTGATTTAGGTATAAAAATACGGTTTTCATCATATATCATCCTGACATCAAGATGAATATTAGGAAGCATTATGTCAGCTATATCAAATTCTTCGTGGATTTTGTTTATATTGTGTAAGTTAAATATATTTTTAACATCAATATTTTCTTGTGCCAAATATTTCATGACAAGTTCACAGCCTAAAGAGTTTATATAAACTCTGTTTTTTGTTTCCGGAATTGTGTAAAATTGTGCTGCTTTTGCTGCCGTAGTTTTATCGTTATTTTCTATATAAATTATTGTTTCCTGATTTGTTCCCATATTCTCTCTCCTATTTACAAGGATGACACTTTTATTTTTTTTATTCCAATTTTTATGTAAAGAATTGTAACAATTTTTAAGAAATTTATATTATTAAATCAAATACTTTAATTTCAGGGTTTTATATTTAGTATAGAAGTGTTATAATAAATTTGTGTTAGGAGGTTTTCACAATGATAAGTCCGGTTTCTTCAGTAAGTTTTAAGGCAAATCCTGCAGCAATGCCGCAAGATCCTATCAGTCGTCCGGGGAGTTTTTCTCAACCGGTTGCAGTGCATGAAGCTCCGCATAAGAAAAAGCACGGAGTAGGTAAAGCACTTGCAAAATTGGTTGTTGCAGCTCTTGTAGTAGGCGGCGGTTTAATTTTAGGTTTTAAAAAGAATGCTTTCAAAGTGCTTGATGAAGCAGCATTGAAAGATGCAAAATTTATGCAAAAAGTTGGTAACAAATTAGGCAAATGGGGCAAATCACTGGATGAACACGTTTGGTCTAAAGTAACTAAACTTTTTAGCAGAAAATCCGAAGATGTTACTGAAGCAGCAGAAACTGTTGCAGAAACAGTTTCTGAAGCTGCTGCAAAAGCATCATAAGTATATTCTGTATATTTAAAAAAGTCAGCTCAGGCTGACTTTTTTATTGCAAAAATTCTGCCAGTATAGTGTTGCTGATTAAAATACCTTTTATATTTAATGCATAGCCCTTTGGAGTTTTTATAAAAAAATCATTATATTTATTTAAAATACCGGAGTATTTTTTTTCAAAATCTATGTTAAATTTTTTGTTTATGCCCTTTATATCAATACCTTCCATTTTTCTAAATCCTAAAAAAATTTCTTCTTCCAACTGTTCTTTTAAGTTCAATGTGGTTGAAGAAGCATGAATTGTCGGGTTTTTAATATAGTCATTTAGGTTTGATGCATTAGAGTACCTGACATTATTAACATATCCGTGAGCCGCAAGTCCAAATCCGTAATAATTGTTGTTATTCCAGTAGTTAAGATTGTGCCTTGAAGGGATACCAAAGTTGCTGATTTCATAATGATTGAAATTTTTCAATATTTCAACTGCTTTTAAATACATATCCGCTTGCAAATCTTCATCAGGCAGGTTTTTGGGCATATTTTTATAAAAATAGCAGCCTTCATCTATTTTTAGTCCGTAGAGAGAAATATGCTGAACACCTAAAGAAATTCCGAGTTTTAAATCTTTTTCAAAGCCTTCAATTGTTTGTTCGGGTAAACCATATATAAAATCAATGCTTATGTTTTTAAAACCTGTTTTTTTAGCATATTTTACAGTATTTTGAACTTGCTGCGATGAGTGTCTGCGTCCGATAAGTTTTAAAATGTCGTTATCAAAAGTTTGGCATCCAAGGCTTATACGGTTAATACCTATTGATTTTAAGCCGTCTAAATATTCTTGTGTAAGTGTTTCGGGATTGAGTTCAACGGTTGTTTCAGTATGTTTGGTAAAATTAAGTAAATTAAGTATGTTTTTTATTTCTTCAATTGTTAAAAGTGACGGTGTTCCTCCGCCAAAGTAGATTGTTTCCAACGTTTCACCTTTGTAATAATGCGTTATTTCCTTTTGAAGTGCTTTAAGATATTCTGTTTTACTTTCTAATGCGGGGAAAGACACAAAAGAACAATAGTTGCATTTTTGTTTACAAAAAGGTATATGGATGTATGCATTTTTCACCATAAAAATATTTTACTACCAAAAAAAGGGGTAAGTACTATTTGTTATAACTTATTTTCTTGAAGTTTTTTCAGCATAGTTTCAGTTGAATTTCCGCCTTTTTCTATTGCCGTACACGCTGACGGTCCATACCATACCTTGTTGCCATCAGAAATACGTGCAAATGTAAATATATCATATCCCCATTTATTAGGTCCTTTTTTGCCGTTTATATCAACTGCCAAAATCGGTGCCATCCAATGCGGAACAGTATAAGGTATAAAAATTTCGCCGCTTGATACCACAAATACTTTGCTGCTATTTAAAATATATTCTTCTCTAAAACCGGTACATCCTTTTGAAGCATAATCACCGTAACTTTCATAGCCTTCAGGTACTTCAGCATCAGGATTATTTTCATTAGCGACAGTATCATAACCTTTATATTTTGGAATACAATTTTTTTCATAAGCTTTATTTTCACAGTATTGAACAACTTTTAATTTATTAAAAAAACTTTCATAAAATTTTTCACATTCATTACTGACTGCATTGCTCATATTATTATTAGAGTAGTAGCATTGCGGCAAATATCCAAAGTCTAAATTTACATTGTCGACAGTTTGAGTTATTAGAGAATATGTCTTTTTAAATTGCACATTTAGAACAAATTGTTGATAATTACTAATCAATGTCGGAATAGTTAAAGCCGCAACGACCCCAATAATCCCGAGGGTGATAAGAACCTCAGCTAACGTGAAGGCGGCACGACGATTTTTGTCAAACGTACTAGGGGTTGGGTGGTATACGTCATCCTGAGGCTTCAGCCGAAGGATCTCATTAAAAGATTCTTCGCTACGCTCAGGATGACGTGTAGAAGGCAAACCTAATGTGTCTACGTGCGTAGCACCGCTCCGCTCAGAATGACGTGTAGAAGACAATGCAAAATCTAATGTGTCTACGTGCGTAGCACCGCTCCGCTCAGAATGACGGGTTATGTGGAATAAGCTTCCATAAACAGCCTGAAAGGCACTAATCAAGCATGATCTGGGGGGGGGGCGACTATCTTATCCGCTTTTATTTCAATAGTTTTCATCTCTTAACTCCTTTTTCCTTAATTAAATATTATTTCTCAAATTTTGTCAAGGTAATTTTAAAAAATATTTGAATATGACAAAAAGTAGTCGCTTATTATATTTAACAGCATTGGCAAAATCCAAACCATAATTGCCGCACCCAAAACAGGTTTAAACAAGAAGCTTAATTGAAACACGTTTACCTGCGGTGCTGTTTTTGAAATTACACCTAAAATTATATCCTGTCCGAGTGTTGCAAGTAAAATAGGTGATGCTATTTGTAACCCCATAAATAATACATTTGATGAAATTGTTATAAGATAATCCATATTTACAAGTTTTGCAAGCGGAATACTTGTTGCAAAAATGGGGAATATTTCAAAACTTCTCATCAAAGCTCTCAATAACCAGTACACACCGCCTAAATTTATAAAAATTAAAAGTCCGAATAATGCCATAATTTTCCCTAAAAGCGAAACCTGGCTTGATGTGGTTGGTTCTAATACCATAGCGGATGACAACCCCATTTGCATATTAATCATATCCGCTCCGGCATCAACTGCCATAAGTATTAACTGTGCCATATAGCCTATCAAAGCTCCGGCAACTACATTCAATAAAATAGACAGAACAAAAGAGTCCATTACCATAAGACTTGCCGGTTTTACAAAAGGAGTTATGACTATTGTTAATAAAAGGCATAATGCAAGTTTAACCATTCCGGGGATTTCTTTTCGGTTAAAAACAGGTGCCAGTCTGATAAATCCTAAAAACCGTGAAAATACCATAATACCTGCGGCAAGCGAGGTGTTCAATGACGGGAACATATTCATCAATTCAGATAATACGGTTTCCATTACATCCTCCCGGGCGGCGGCAGTAATTCTATGCCCTTTGGCGGCTCATCAATAGCAAAGTAGTCAAATCCTTTTTCGGGTTTTATTTTGGTAATTTTTTTTGTAACATCAACATCCAGTATTTTGGAGTTTTTATTTAAATCTACAAAAATTTTAGTTTTACCCGTATTTTTAGGGGTAAGTATTAATATCTTTTTTTCGTTTGATATTGTAAAAACAGGCTTTGCATCAAGAATTTTGTCATTTTCTACGTAAACTGATTTTATCGGCACATCTGAAATTATCATGTAGTTTTCGTATGCAAATGCCGGTGATGTCATTAATAAAATTGTAATCAATAATTTTTTCATATTATCTTCCAAGTATTGTATTAGTTTCTACGAAATCAGGTTTAGGCATTGGTGTTCTTTGACTCGGCAAGTATTTCATTTTTTGCTGATTGTTTATAAACGGTATTTTGCCTGGATTTTTCATGATTTCATTTATGTTATCCTGATTTTTAAAGCGGTCTTTCATTTCGCCTTCAAATGGTGTTGTGTATTTATAGTAATCAGAAGAAAGAACATAATTGTCATTTCTTGTGATGACATTAAATGCAAGTGCCATTCCGTCGGTAAAGAAGTTTGTAAGCATTCTTATAAAACCTACTCCGCCGATTATTATTACTAAAAATACTGCTAAAATTTTTGGTGCAGCAGCGATAGTTTGTTCCTGTACCTGTGTTACAGCTTGCAAAATACCTACAACAAGCCCGATTCCTGCTGCTACAAGTACACATGGCATTGATATTGCCAGCATTATCATAAATCCTTTTGCTAAATATTCTATTAAAAGTTCCATACTTAACCTCAATTGTAACTTGTAACCAGTCCTTGTACAATCAGTGCCCAGCCGTCTACGGCTATAAATATAAGAAGTTTAAACGGTAATGATATAATGGTCGGCGACAGCATAAACATACCTAATGCCAGCAGAATATTTGCAACAACCAAATCCAATACAATAAACGGTACAAATACGATGAAACCGATTTCAAAAGCTGTTTTTAACTCACTTATAATATATGCCGGTGCAACCTGCCAAATGGTTATTTCTTCAGGAGATTCGGGCGGTGTTTTTTGTGAAAGTTCTATAAAAAATGCCAAATCTGATTCACGTGTTTGCTTCATCATAAATTCTTTCAGAGGTTTTGAACCTTCCGCTATGGCTTCTATCATATTTTGATTTTTTTGATACGGTATGGAGCCCATTTCATACATTTTGGTAAAAGTCGTACCCATTGTATAAAAAGTCAAAATCATTGCTAATCCTATTATAACAATTGACGGCGGAACCTGTTGTGTACCGAGTGCTGTTTTTAACATTGAAAATACTATAACAAATCTTAAAAAACTTGTCATACAGCAAAATACAAGCGGTAACAGCGAAAATACCGTCATGACGATTAACATTTGTAATACCGGGTTTATGTCTTTAAGAACCGTATCCATTTTATCCTCTAAATTTCATTAATTTTTTTGACCATATCTTTTAAAACATTTTTTTTCTGAAAATCAACTATTACCGGAAGCTCTTCGGTTAATTCTTTTTTTGTTGAATTTTCATTAAGTTTTGAAATCAGTGTTGTTTTATCAACATCACAGGCTATCAAAAATTTTTCTTTCCCTGCTCTTATCACATGTAAGTTTTTTCGGGGTGCCAGGCTTATGCTTTCTTCAATGCCTAAAAACTGTGATTTGTTGTTAAAATTTGCATTTAAAAAGAATTTTTTATAAACGAACATGGCAAAGCAGATTAAGCCTATCATTGCCATTGTATATACCGTAAAATTCGCTGCATATCCGAACATTTACTCCTCCTTTAAATATCTTCATCATCAAGTTCAAAATCACTGTAATCAAATTCTTCATCCTGCTGATCCGCAGCCGGTTCTTCGGAATTTTCAACTGCCGGTTCTTCGGTAACGACTGAATCTGTTTGATCCGGTTCTTGGGTTGGTTGTTGTGCAGCTTGCTGCATCGGTTGTTGTGCCGTTACTTCAGTAATTTTTACACCATAGCGGTCATTTATTATTACTAATTCCCCACGGGCTATTATTTTATCTTCAACTTTGAGTGTAACTTTGTTGTCATATATTGAAGTTAAATCAACAACTGTTCCGTCTTCGATTTTTTTTAGTTCGCCAAGAGTTATTTTTACGGCATCAAATTCTGCGGACATTTCTACTTCTATACTGTCCCATAGGTTTTCTGCTCCCATATTTTCTCCTCCGTTATTGTTGTCTATCGGTGTTATCAGCCCTAAATTAGGGTTTAAGTTTATTTCTTTTTTATAATCATCTATCACAAGTGTCATTTGTTTAATGTTACTGTTTTCAAAGATGACCATATCTTCTAAATCCAGGTTTTTCAAATCGTGCATTGTAAATCTTGTGGTGCCGATTTCTATTTTTACATCTAAAGTGCTTTTTGTAAAAGTTGTATTGTCAAATTTATCTCCTGTTGAGGTTATTTCCTGCGGATTTAAGAGTGCTGCGGGAAGTGAAATTATAAATTTGCCGCAGCGATTTTGTTCAACATCTTTTATTATAAATGTCAGATGTATGACATCAAAATTTGATCTTCTTATTTCATTTGCCGGCGGCGGTGACAGAAGTTTTGATGTCATATTAAACATATAGTCATTGAATGATGTGATAATTTTTGCTTCCAAATCAGTTAATTTGTTTAGATTAAAGGATTTGTTGCTTTTGCCTAAAACTCTGTCCAAAATCAATGAAATTGTTTTGTCTGAACTTCTGAAAAACATATCGTATTGTTTATCTATACGAATTTTAGTGACAAAATAAGAGTCTTTATCCATCAACGGGGTTATGTTTTTGCTTATTCCTAAAAGTTCAAATTTAAATCCGGGCAGGAAAAATTCATCGCAGCTTTCCTGTATAACCGGCGGAAATGTTTTTTGATACCAATTATACTGCGTATACAGTTCTTTTGACGCTATTGAATTTAAAGTCTGAGTACTCATATTCTCCCCGTATAAATACAATAGAGTATTATTTCAGCCTTCACATCAATCATTTAATGGATATTTTTTAAAAATCAATCGCAGCGTGCGTTATTATTAAATCTTATTGTTAACATTTGTTACAAAACAGTGTAAGAAATTTAAAGATTAATAAACAAAATGACGTATAACTACATGAATACAAATGTTGTTGCGAAAGGAAATAGATGGGCTTATCGGCATCACAAGCGAGATTGTTAACAATAACGGCGAGGAAGTCGGACTGTGAATATCAATCAATGAGATATTCGCACCAAAAGTTGTCGTTATCGAGGAACATGACAGATATATCAAATGAATATCAAAACGCATTGGATGCGACGAAATTAGTATATGATTTTTACGGAACAGGCGATAAGACAAACCCGTTGAGTTATAATTTGATGATGACGCCATCGGAATTAAACGGATATTTACCGTTGATGTTGTCAGATAACAGCGGGAAGATAATATTAAACGCAAAATATGCAGCAGCAGCGAAGGCAGCCGGGATACCGCAGGAGGGATTAGGATGCTTGCCGTCGAGTGCGACCCGAGATGCGTTTATACAAGGTATGGCAGCGAGCGGACTGATAAGTCAGGATGCAGCAGACTTGTATACGGGAATACAATATTCACAGACAATCGGAAACGGTTCAACGGACTTGGCGACGGTAACGACCGAGAAAATGACGTTAGAAGAAATGTTAGATTTGTATACTTCCGGTGAACTCTGTGATGTTACAACAATGGCTTATAGTGCCAGTGATTTAAAAGCAGAGATTATAGGACAGCCATCTTCAAATTTAAGCACGGATAATTTTTTTGATGCTGTCATACGTGATGGTGATAATACAGGAAATTACAAAGGCGGTACTATTTCTTTAGGTGATATATTAGCTGACGGCAAAAACTATCAAATTCTTTGCAGAGTCCAGGATAATGGAGATTATATGAAATACGCTGCAACAGCAATTTCCCAGCTTGCTATATGGGAATGGCTATTCGGCGAATTGGCTAATATGCTGAACGTAACCGGCAGTCCTGAAGTTCAAAGTGCGATTACTTATGCTGAAAGTATGACTTCACAACTTTTGGATTATTCGCAAGGTGTATATGAGTACGATAATCGTATGACAAAAGACGGTAATGGCGTTGATACTAACAAATGGAACGGTGTTATCAATGCTATGAACGGTCATACTGCAAATCGTGGCAGCTGGGATGAAGCTTTTTCTCAAAAAGATGCTTCTTATTGTACATCTGATTATATAGGTTTTACATTTTTTGATAACCCGAAAAAGGATAAGACCGGTAACCGTAACCACTGTGATGATGGTGTATCAATTAGTATAACCAACATAGCAAAAGCATATTTGACCTATTTTGCACAGGCTATGGAAGGCTTGGATGATACTAAATATAGTGTAAGCGAAACGACTGATAACCGTAAAGTAAAAGACAGCGTATTGATTGATATAAATGATGATCAATTTTTGTTTGACGTTGCTGTCAGCGAAGGTGTAAATACCGATCAGTCATTGAATTCAGGATTTTATGATGCAATATTTAACCAAATTTGTATGTACGGCTGGAGAGAGAACATAAATATAGACGACAGTGATTATTTACAAGAAATGTTAAAAACAGGTAAATTGCTTTTGAATTCATGTTCAGATGACGGCTATTATTATGCAACAAATTATGCAACAAATACGTATATAAGAGAGATATCGGATGAAGATATGGTTGCAAAAGCAGAAGCAAAATACAATACTGAAAAACAAAAAATAGAAAATAAAGAGCAGATTTTAGATTTGAAAATGAAAAATCTTGATACTGAAATTTCATCACTCACAACGGAATACGATACAATTAAATCTGTTATTTCTAAAAATATCGAAAAATCTTTCAAACGATATGAAGCTTAGACTCCTGAAACATCGGGCAAATCAATGCTTTTTAAACGTTGTTCTATGCGTCTGTACCATTTTAAATGCTGTTTAAAAAGTATTTTATAATCGCTTAAATCACCCTTTGAAATTTCAGACATTTGATTATCACATACTTCAAGCATGGATTTTTCAAGGAAATGAGTATATTCTTTTCTGTCTACATTTGCATTATCAAGTTCTATTCTTTTTCCGAATTCAACCAAAACCTCGGGTCTGTTATCTCTTAAGAAACAATATTCAACAGATATCGGAATAAGATTAACTTTTCCGTATTTTTTAACGGCATTTTGTGCAATATATGCCAATCCGGTTTGAAATTCGATAGGTCTGAAATGCGGCGGTCTTATTATTCCTTGCGGGAATATAAATAGTACATTTCTTAAATCTTTTAATAAATCAACGGAATATTTTAATGCTTTCATTGCTGTTTGAGGGGATTTTTTGCATACTGAATATGCTCCGCCGCGTCTTAGTAAAGGAAATCTGTTTAATTCTTCCACCATCAAACGAATTTCTTTGTGAAAAATTCTGTGTGAAATGTTATACAAAACTATTCCGTCCCACCAGTTACAATGCGGTGCAAATACTATTGTAGGATATTTTTCATCACGTTCAAAAAAACTTTCGGCATTTTTGTATCTGAAGGCATAAAATCTGTTTTGCAGCATGTTAAAGAAAAATAAGCTGGCAATTGTAAGCCAAAACTTGTTAGTCTTTGCAGTCTTAAACTTTTCGTTTTTGTTCCTCAGCTTTGTCGGCGGGATATCACAATATAAATGTTCCTCTTTCATAAATTTATTGTACTCCTTTCACGCTTTAAATCAAATATTTTCTGTTTGTTTTTTTAGAAAACTTTACGTTAATGTTTTAAAATTTGTTAGCATATCAATTTTATATTATAATTTATTTATGCAAAAATTGTCCAGCAGTTTGGAAGATTATTTGGAACAAATTTATATCCAAGTTTTAAAAAACGGCTTTGCAAAAGTAACGGCATTGTCAAACGCTTTGAATGTTCGCAAAGCTTCTGTTACGTCTGCTCTTATTAATTTGGCTGACAAAAAACTTATTAACTATGAACCTTATGCTTCTATTACTCTTACTGATGAAGGCTTAAAGTTATCTAAAAGAATTTATAAAAAACATATCGTGCTTAATAAATTCTTCAATGAAGTATTGAAGCTTGATAATTCCGCTGAAATTGCTTGTGCTGTTGAACATCTGATTTCGGATAAAAATTTGGCTAAAATTGAAAAATTTATTTCTGATAACATATATTGACATTATATTTTTTTCTGATAAAGTTAGACATGTCTAACAAATTAATTAAGGGCTTCAATGAAAATACAAACATTAGCAAAGTATATAGATCAGCCGTTGTTGATTAATAAGCTGAATAAACAAATGCCAAAAGTACTTGTCGCATCTGCCGGCTTATTAGCTTTGGCTGATGCAAAAAAACACGGCAATGAGAAACATAAATTATTAAAAAATATGATAATTGCAACATCAATAGTCGCCGCAACATTATTTAGTATAAAAAAAATGAAATTAATTGATTTATTTCCCTTAAAAGAAATTATAAAAAAACAAACTGATGCGGTAGATAAATATATTAATAAAAAAAATATTAAAGATAATTCTTTACTGTCTATACTTAATAAATCTAAGGCTAACCATCTATCCTTAGAAGAAATTCCGGTTTTGTTTGAAAAGTTGAAAAACGATTCAGACAGAACCGTTTTATTTAAGACATTATTTTCAGAAAATAAAAATTTAACATCAGCAGAGATTTTTTCGGAAATAAAAAGACTTTCAGTTTTAGGTTTAGTCCCTGTTGCAAGCGGAATAGCCGGCGGGATTTTAGCTGATACGGCAACCGGAACATTTTCATCAGAAAATGCTGCTAATAAGGTTAAAGAAGGTTTTTATCAGTATTTTGCCAATATATTTTTGTGTAACGTAGGAGCTGGTGCAGCTTTGTTCGGTGCGGAAAATCTTGCTAGAAAGAAAATATTAAAACCTTTAACCCCTGCCAATAAGCTGTTTGTTATTTTGACGGGCATTACTGCTACCGGGATTGTTGGCGGCAGCTATATAGCAAATTTTTTGAGCCAAAAAATAATTAATCCTCTTTTTAATCAAAAAAAACAAAAAAGGTTTGAACGCAAGCCTGAACCTTTGGATATTGCATTACACAGTGATGATATTGCAACGGCAGGTGTATTGTCAGGAGTTAAATGGATTGAACCAATGCTGCCGGTGATGTATTTTCTATCGGGATTTCGGGCGGGTACGGGTTATCGTAACAATTTAAAACAATAGTTTGACATGTATTTTTGATTATTTTAAAATTTTTTTAAAAGAGGAAATGAAGTGAATATCTTCAGCTGTAGCCGCAGCCGTAATAGCCGGAACACTCAAAGAAATAACCCACGTGCTTTTGGAAGTTATTTTTTTAAGTGTCCTCTAAAAAAGAGGATTTTTTAATGAATTTATCGACAATACAGAAGACAAGAGTCGGAACTTGTCCGCACGGTCTGCCTTTGGGGGCATGCCCTATATGTAACGGCATGTCAGGCGGCGGGGCAAAAAAAGCTGATTTTTCCGCAAAACCCGGTGAAATGAGCTGGAATGAGTGTGCCGCAATCGGTGCTTTTTTAAAAGCTCAAAGAGCTGCTCAACAAGCTAAAGAAGCGGATTTTCAAGCTCATGTGCAATCACTTCTGAAATTTCAAAATACTATGGCAAATGCAGCTTTAAAAGCTTCTCAATTCGCTCAAATGTTGCAAAATTCAATGCCTGTTGCAAAACCTTTGGCTTTTGTTATGAATAATATTGTAGCAAACGGTTTGAAAATTTTGGCAAATTTCCCGAATACAGTTGTGAATTTCGTACAAACTGTTTCGCAAAAACTTGCTGATATTTCTGATAAATTAACTGCCGTGTTCGGTGAGTTGAAAGCCGCTGTACAAAAGAAAGTTGCCGAAAAATTCAACGATATTAGAAAGAAAGTAAAATCTATTTTCAAAATTTTTGAAAACACGGACGATGATGATAAAAAAGTCGAAGAAACCAAAAGAACTTTTGAATTGAAAACTTTTATACATAAACTTTACAAAAAATTAAAAGACGGTGAAAAAGATGAAAATAAATCAATTTAATGACAGCGAAACAAAAATACGTAACAGAAATCTTACTCCTCAGCAGCAATTAACTAATGCTTATACTCAAGAAGGTGTCATTGTAAACAGTTTTTATAATAACAAATGTTTGAATGACATTTATGATACTCTTATAATTTCAAATGATACAACTATGCCTAAACAGTTAAATAAATATGAAAATACAGATAAAAAACTGCTTCCTATAAGCGGTATTGCTGTAGGTGTAATGGGCATACTTGCTTTAGCTACGGCATTTGTGAAACGCAATGCCAAAATCAATTTAAAAATTCCCGATTATAAAAAACTTCCCGCAACAACCAGGAACGTGGCACTTAATGAAGAAACTCATCAGGCATTGTATCAAATGATTCAATCCCCTAATCAAAAAACCATTCTCGCCGGAGCAGGAGTCTTAACCTTGACGGTTATGGCTTTTATGGGGAAAACTTTTTTTGACGGATTTAAAGAGGTTTGGGTGAAAAAACGAGAAGCGGATATTCAAAAAAAATTGCAGGAAAATTTAATTGATGTTGAAACACAGTCTTTTTCCGGAAAAATGCAGATTGTAAGAAGTATGCTTGCAAAATACGCTATAGAATTTAATAAATATCTTGATAATAATATAACAAAACCGGATTTCAGCGGTCAACCTACTTTTACCGGTAATAAAGATAAGTTAAAACAGCATAAAAATATGTTTGGATATTTTATGCTGGGTTTGGGTACTGCGGCTTCAATTGTCGGTTTGGCATTTGTTTCAATGAGAAATTTAAGTAAAGGCAGAATGCACATTGAAAAGTATATAAAAGATACTAAAACATTAATTTCAGATATTGCAGCTAAATCCAATAAAGATACAATGCAGGAAGACAAATTGAAATTAAAACATTTGCTGCGTGTTGTTGATGCTAATCCTCAAGAAATAAGACAAAGTCTGAAAAATTTAAACTGGAACAAAGAAGATGTGGAAGGATTTATCAAAGAAGCGGCAGAAGAAATACAAACCTCAACCACAAAAGTAAATGCCGCAATGGGCGGCGATGGTACGCCAAAACCGTCATTTTATTCGCATGTTGATGATTACAGGGCATTTTTCTATAACTGGCTTTTAGATACTAAAAATCCGCAGTTTAAGCAGTTATTTTTCGGAATAACCGGATTAACTGCACTGGGTTATGGCGGCAAGCTTCTCGGTGATGCTGTTAAAGAAGTTCAGGTAAAAAAACTTAATGCGGATACTGAATTGGATTTGCAAAAAAGGCTTGTATCAACAGAATTAAGGAATTTTAAATCCAAAAAAGATGCTGCAATTCAACCTCTTGTTCTAGAGTTTTACCGTCAGGTCGATGCCGGTAAATCAAAAGAAGAATTAAAAATTATGGCGGAAAATATTCTGTTTGAAATTAAAAACGGTGCTCCGTTTGTTTATTCATAAGGAGGTCTGTGAATGCCTGTTGTATCTTTTCAATTGCCAAATACTCAAAGAAATTATTGTATAGCAGATAAAAGGAAAGTTGATTTATTTGTTAAAATGGATAGATATGCCCTGCCGTATATGGAGCGTACTTTAAAATCTGTGAATGACGAAAAGCAGGTGACAGAAACTTTATACATACTTGACAGAATGATTGATAACGGTACAAAAAATGTCGATAAATTGTATCCGGTTTTATCAAAGTTTAATAATACAAAGTCACCAAATATTCAAACTTTTTTAGCCGGAATATACAGAAAACTTCAAATACCCGATGCTTTTGGTCCTTTGGTAAAAATGCTGATACAAAATTCCATAAACCCTTCCAAGGAGCAGCTTTTTGACCCTAATGAGGAAATCGGCGGTGCAATTTTGAGTTATTTAAACGAACGTTTCAGACATTAATTGTTACATTTTTGTAACATGATTAGTTAAAAAATTAAAGAATAAAACCTAAAATACCGACATGATATGTGTAAAAGAAATTTACAGAAAGGAAGTCGGTACAACAAGATGGGAATGGCAGCGTCACAAGCAAGATTTTTAGGTCTGACGGCCAGAAAAACCAATGTTGAATACGAGGGTCAGCAAATTAACCAGCAGCGTACAACATTGGCTAACCAGTCCGCAAACTATTATAACAGTTTGCTAGGTATGTCTGTACCTGCACCTCCTTCTGTTGACAGTTATACAAAAACTGTTTATACGTTTAATGACGGAGCTTTGACAAATACGGTTACGGCACTTATTGCTCAAAGTGACGGTAAATACACATTAAGCTATTTATCATCATATGAAGATGATTTTTCACCGGTTGCTGCAGGGACAAGCGTTGTTAATAAAGCCGGGAACGATTATATGGTTGGCTCCGTAACTTTAAGAGAACTCGGAGTTATGCCGAATGAAGATGTTATTAAAAAAGATCCTTATCTGTCAACTTTGACGCAAGAACAAATTGAAGATTTGATTAAAGAAGAAGAACAGTATGTTTATATGTTGAATGAAAAATACGGCGAGTCTGATTATTTCAACCAGATAATCGGTATTGGCGGAGCGGCTAATACAATTGCAGCTTCAGGCTGGCGTGTCAGATATGTACAAAATTCAGATACCGGTACATGGACACCGTATTTTTATAAACTCGATGATTTGGAAAACGGTGTAACAAATCAAAACGGTGATATAGCTTCATCTGTTAACTGTTATACTATTGGTTCGTCTACAAGAACCACCGAAGTAAAAGGTATAAAAGATTGTCATATTGAAAAAGATTCTACGGGCAGATACATTTCTATTACCATTCCGCAAGAAGGCGGCGGTAACGGTGTTACATATTCCCTGACAACTTCTACCGTAACCGATCAGGATGCATACGACGATGCTATGAATCAATATGAATACGATAAATACCAATATGATCAGGCAATACAAGAAATAAATGCCAAAATTGAAATTATTCAGGCTCAAGATAAAAACCTTGAATTAAGATTGAAACAACTTGATACTGAACAAGATGCCATTTCAACAGAAATGGACGCTGTAGAAAAGGTTATTGAAAAAAATACAGAATCTTCTTTCAAAACCTTTGGATAATTTTCCTTTCCCTTTTCCTTTTTCCTATTGATTTTCAACGACTTTTTGCAAAGTCGTTTTTTTTAACTGTTTTAAATTGTAAACAAATGTTACAAAAAAGATAAATGTTGAAATCCGATGAAATCAAAATACTTTATATAAGTAAGAGAGAGTATAAAAAATATAAGGAGAGCTATTATGTCATTTTTAGCGGTAGATGCACAAAAAAGTTTATTTACATTACAGCGTAACCAACTGCAATATGAACAAACTTGTATAATGCAGGAGGCAAATGCTTTGACAAGGTATATGTCAGATTATGCAAATTCTATGGAAGCTGATAATGAAGATTACAATATGGATGAAGATCCTGAGTATCAAGCAATGCAGAGAGATGAAGAATATCTTGAAACGCAACAAGACAGTTTGGATACGCAAATTCAGTTGTTAGACAATGAAATCTCCAGTTTGAAGACAATGGTTAACAACAATATTAAAAACAGCTGCGGGCTTAACCTTATCGGCAGCTAGCGGTTAAGTTCAAAAAGTTCCACGGTGTTGAGCATTAATGACGCAATTGTCATCGGGCCTACACCGCCCGGAACTGGAGATATGTATGATGCAATTTTAGAAACATTTTCAAAGTCGACATCTCCGTGTATCTTACCTGCCGCATCTTTGGAAATACCTACATCTATAACAATACAGTTTGGTTTTAACATATTTTCATTTATAATTTTTTCCCCTACTGCAGAAATAACGATGTCTGCAGTTTTTGTTATGTCAGCGAGATTTTTTGTGTGGCTGTGGCATATTGTTACAGTGGCATTTCTGTTTAATAAAAATTGGATAAGCGGTTTGCCGACTATATTTGAACGACCTACTATTACGGCATGTTTGCCATCAATATTAATATTATATTCATCAAGTAAAAGCATTATACCTTTTGGTGTGCAAGGATATGCAAAAGGTTTTTCACCTGAAAATAATTTCCCGGTATTATACGGTGTAAATCCGTCAACATCTTTGCGGGGATCAATAATGTTTATTATATTTTCTTTTGATATATGTGCCGGAGTTGGTAATTGTACGAGAATGGCATTTACATTGTCGTCTTTATTAAGTTCGTGTATTTTGTCTAAAATTTCTTCCTCTGAAACATCTTTCGGATATCTTAATATAATAGAATTTATACCGATACTTTCTGCAGTTCGTTTTTTGTTTTCTACATAAATCCAACTTGCAGGATTGTTACCTATCAGAATTACAGCAAGAGTAGGCTTCTTTTCCATCTTGTCCAACTTTAATTTTAATTCGGCAAGAATTTTATCTCTTAATTTTTTTCCGTCAAGAATTGTAACCATTGCATTTTAAAGTATAACATAAAAATTTTTAAATTTTATTTTGCGGTAAATTAAGCCTGAAATAAAATTGTTTGATTGCGTCTTGAACAATCAATGAATTTTTTTCAACCGGGTTAATATCTTTATCAAACGGAATAACCCCTAAAACATCCAAATCGTATTTTTTTAACAGGTCATAAACGCAGGTCAGGTCGTTGTTTTCAACTTTATTAATTACAACACCTAATTGTCCTCCTGCTGCATATTTTGCACTGAATTCTTCAATACGTTTGGCAAGATGTGCAGAATCTTCGCTTGGGTTTGCAACAATTATTGTTGTATCAATATCTATATCAACAAGCTGATTTAAGTATTTTAAATCAAATTCGCAATCAAAGATTACAATATCATAGCGGCTGATAAGCTTTAGCACGGCATCATTTATCTGTCCTGTTATAGGACATCTGCAATCTTTTGAGCCTACAAACCAGGACACTATAATATCAATATTTTCTTCTAAAGATACTACAATATCTTCCATTGCCCATTCAATAAATTCCTGTTTTGACATATTTTTTGGAATACCTGTTTTGTATTCATGTTTGCCGCTTCTTATACCGTAAATAGTGTTTCTTATATCCAGCCCAAAACTGTGTCCGAGTTCCCCTGTCAAGTCGTTGTCAAATAAAAGTATTGATTTTTCGGGAAACATTTCTTTTAAAATATTTAAAAAAGCTTTTGTTATAGTAGTTTTTCCGCTTCCGCTTTTACCGGTAATTGCAAGTTTCATTATACCTCTTCGCCAATTCGTATGTTAACATCATTGCTTTTTCGGTTAATTTTTCGGATAATGCTCCTGCTCCGCAGGATGGAGTTATTATTGAATTATCCATAATAAGTTTCTCATTAATTCCTTTTTTAGTCAAATAGTTAACAGATTTTTTAAATTTTTCATCTAAAATTTCCAAATCAGTTTTTTCAAGTGCTGTTTTATTAAGTGTCGGCACTATGCCCCAGGCAATTTTTCCGCCGTTTTCAAGGAATAGTTGTATACTTTTGTGATACAAACTTAAATTTTTTGCATAATCATATGCATCCACACTGATTATATCAACATTTGTTTTTACCGGAATATCCCAATCGCATTTGCCGCAGCAGTGGATTGCGGAAATGCCTCCGTTATTTTTTATAATGTCGGATATTTCTTTAATCATAGAAATTGCATCATAATCGCTGATTGTGATAAATGCTGAGGTTCCGAACTGCGAAAGCGACGGTTCATCAATAAATATTATAGGTATCGCACCGGCTTTTTTTATGTGTTCAATCTGCCAAAGTGCTTTTAAACTAAGAGTTTTTATAATAATTTCACGCAGAGTTGAATCATATATTGAGCATCTGCCGTTTTTATCCGTAAGAGTCGTTGACAGCGTGAATGGTCCTATAATTTGACCTTTTGCGTATTTACATTTATTTTTTTTTATAAATTCAATAAACGGTTTGAAAGTTGATGAAAATTCATCGCTTATTTTGTAATTTTCCAGCAGATTTTTATTATTGTTTATTATAATTTCCTTGTAATCATTAAAAAATTTTTCTGAATCATCAAAGAATTTTTCGTTTTCAGTATCAAAAGAAAAAGTTGAATCGTTTGATAAAAAAAATGAAGGCATTCCTTCCAAAAATTGAAAAGTCATGTCTTCATCTTTTTTAGTTAACTGAGCCCAAAACGGAATGTTTGGGAAATATTTTTCCACAATTTGCATGGCTTTTTCGGGATCATCATACGGCAATGAACCTATAGCCAGGCAATCCACTTTATTCTCCTGCAGGTGTTTCTTCTTCTTCAAGAGCTTCTTTAACAACTTCGGATGCTGTTACAACAACATCTAATTCGCATTTTACTTTAGATGTTAATTTGATAAGCATTTTGTATTCACCGATTTTGTTAATAGGAGCATTAAGAGAAACATTTTTTCTGTCAACTTCAATGCCTGCTTTTTCTTTTAATTCTTCGGTTAATTTTTTAGTTGTAATAGTACCGAATAATTTACCTGATTCACCGGCTTTTGCGGATAATTCAAGTTTGCCGAATTTTTCAATTTCTTCAGCTTTTTTAAGAGCTTCAGCGTGTAATTTTTCTTGTTTTGCTTTAATTCTTGCCAAATTCTTTTCACGATTTTGAAGAGCACCTTCTGTTGCAATTTCGGCTACTGCTTGCGGAAGCAAGAAATTTCTAGCATATCCGTCTTTTACGTTAACGATGTCACCTGCTTCTCCGAGGTTTTGAACATCTTTTTTTAATATAACTTGCATAAATTCTCCTTTGCTATATTGTACTTAATTTTATGGTATATCAAACAAAATCCGTTGTCGAGTTATTTTTGCGGATTGTAAATTATTTTATATCAGGAAATAAATAAATTGTACCGTCATCAGCCCGCCAGTGTATATATCCGGTTTTTGGAATTCTGTCCCAGTCAAAGACGCTTATAAGCATCCAATTCCCTCTGAGGGCATTAAGTTTGATTTTTTGAGGCATATTTATTTTGGCAATGAACTGTGAATCTTGCTGTGCTGCACTTTTCATGTTTAAAACATCTTCAGGAGCATTTTTTAGGATATATAATCCGTATTTTCTTCCGTATGTATTAAAAAAATACATCCAGTTCATAAATTTATAAGGGTCATCTTTTTTAATCCAGCCTTTGGAATTATCGGATCTGTTGTAGATAATTTGCACCCAATCATCAGTTTCGTCTGTTACTAAAGCGAGTCCGAATTCTTTTTCCGGAACAAAAACTGTGAAAAGTTCATTGAATTTTACACCCTCAGGGAAAATATCAACTGCTGACCATTTTATACTGTTTAAAACAGGCGAATTTTCATCAGGCTCTTTATAGATTGTGATTGATTTAGGAAGTTGATATAAACCCAGCGTTCTTACTTTTATAGTATTTGCCGGCATAATGTTTGCAGCATTTGCCGGCAGCAAAAGTGTCAGTAAAAGTATTAAAATTATTAGGAGTTTTTTCATAATTATTCTCTAAATGTTATATCAGCATATGTTTTTTGGAGTTTTTCTCTGACAGACTGCATTTGTTTTTCGATTATTTCATCAGTCAAAGTTGCATTTTCATCTTGCATTTTTATTCTGAAAGCGAGGCTTTTGTAACCTTTATCAATGTGTTCTCCGGTATAAACATCAAAGATTTCACTGCCTTTAAATATATTTTGCTGCACTGCTCCTTTAATAACTTTTTGGATTTCATCAAACGAGATTTTTTCGTTAATAATAAAAGCCAAATCACGGCGGACTTCCGGGAACTGCGGGAGTTTCTTAAACCTTGGAGTTGTTTCTTTTACTGCCGTAATGACATTATCTAAATTGAGTTCAAAAACAAACACTTCCTGATTTAATTTCAGTTTATCCCGTAAAATCGGATGGAGTTGTCCGAAATAGCCTATAGGCTCAGGCTTTTTGCCTAATAAAAGTATTTCAGCAGTTCTAAACGGGTGCATATGGTCTTTATTTTGGCAGGACGAAAGTTTTATACGTCTTTCAATTCCAAGTTCTTTAAATAATTGTTCAAAAATGCCTTTTACTGTGTAAAAATCAAGTTCTCCGGTTTTTTGCCATTTGGAATTTTCAATTTCTCCGGTCAAAATACCTGCGAGCACTTTAGATTCTTTTACCCCTGAAAATTTTTCATCGGCAGGTGAGATAATTTCGTAAGTTTTTCCGATTTCATATGCCCAAAAAGATTTTTGTCCGTTGTCAAAATTCATTTTCATAACGTTTAGAACACTTGCCGCCATTGACTGTCTGAGCATAGAATAGTCTTCACTTGCGGGATTTTCGACATATACGGCATTTTCTTTATTAAAAGAAATCATATATTTGTCTTGCATCGTTTTACCGGTTAAGGAACTTGTGATTATTTCGTTTAAACCGTTTGAACGCATTAAATTGTGTAATTTTGACAGAACTTTTTCTTCTTGAGTAATTTCAGGCAGTTGAGTTTTACTGGGGAGTGTCGGAGCTATTTTGTCATAACCGTTGATACGGGCAATTTCTTCTATTAAATCAATTTCACGGGTTACGTCATATGCTCTCCAGGATGGTACCAAAAATTTTGCGGCAGCTTCATTGCTTCCTAACTTTTTAAATCCTAAATGCTCTAAAATTGTTATGCATTTTTGCGGTTCTATTGAGCAACCTAAAATTCTTTTAACTTGAGGAAATCTAAGCGTAATTTCAATATCATCAAGTTTATTTTTACCGGTTTCGACAACTCCTGTGACTTTTGCATCGGCAAGCTCTGTTAATAACTGCATAGCCCGCATCAAGGCAGGTCTTACCGCTTCTATATCAACACCTCTTTCAAATCTTGAGCAGGCTTCACTTTTATAGCCTACGCTGTGTGAGTTTTTGCGGTTGCTGACAGGCGGGAAATATGCCGCTTCAAGTGCAATTGCCGTTGTGTTATCATCAATTTCGGAATTTTCTCCTCCGAAAACACCTGCAATACATAACCCTTTTTCTTTGTCCGCAATTAAAACGCTGTCTTCGGTCAAATTTCGTTCAATACCGTCCAGGGTTATTATTTTTTCACCTTCTTTTGCGTGTCTTATGCAAATATATCCGTTAAGTTTATTTAAATCAAATGCGTGAAAAGGGGTTCCGTATTCAAGCATAACGTAATTTGTTATATCCACAACGTTATTTATTGCACGAACACCTGATGAGATGAGTCTTTTTTGCATCCATTCAGGTGACGGTTTTATTTTGATGTCTTTTAAAATGCCTAAAGAATAATATTTGCAAGTATCATCATCAATTATTTCCACTTCAAATTCATCTGTGGATAAATCTTTGGTGCATTGAATGGGGTTGAATTTTAAGGGTTTGTTAAAAATAGCACTTAATTCTCGAGCAATGCCTAAAACAGACATTTCATCGCCTCTGTTTGCCGTCGGAGCGACATCAAGAACAAAATCTTTTTCAAATCCCAAAACATCTTCCGTATTCATACCGATTTGAACATCAGGGAAAATTCTGTTGAGAATTAAGATGCCGTCTTCTTCTTGATAATTTCGTTCGGCAACTCCAAGTTCGTCAGCGGAGCATAGCATGCCTTGAGATTCAACACCTCTTATAACAGCCGGTGTTAATGTGAACATTTCGCCGGTTTTTCTGTCGAGTACCTGACTGCCTACGCTTGCATACGGAACAATTTGACCTTCTTTTATATTTTGTGCCCCGCAGACTACAGTTTTTAGTCCTGAACCTGTATTTACGGTTACAAGATGCAGTCTGTCAGAATTGGGGTGATTGTCTATTTTTTCAATTTTGACGGTTTTTATGTTTGTAAATTTTGGTTTTACTTCTTCAACTGCTTCAACTTCCAAACCGCTCATGGTAAGTTCGTGAGCTATTTCTTCCGGCTCTTTATCCGATAAATCAACAAATTCGTTTAACCAGTTTAATGATACTTGCATTTTCTTCCTCTCTTATGTCGTTATGTTTTAAATTTTAGTACAAAAAGAAAAGATTGTAAAACAGTAGAAAATATGAGTTACAAATTCTGACTTATACATCAAATGTAACAAAATGTAAAGATGAGTTTTAAAATGGCTGAAATCCAGTTATAATGCCGGTATGGTATGGTCGAAGTGTGTCTGTGGCAATAGTTGATGCAATTTTGTTTTTAAAAAAGAGTAAGGGAAATCGATTTCGAGGTACACACAAAATTTTTTAAGGGAAAAGAAAGGGATTAATTATGACAGCTATTGGGAAAATTATTGGGAAAACTATCGGATATGTATCAAAATTTAAAGCACCAAAATCTAAAGTATCAAAATTAAATATTGTATCAAGAGTCGAAACAAATACAGCAGGTCGAATTTTAAAAATGCAGGATGCAAAACACGCATTTTTAGCAGGTAAGAATTATAATGTTATGCCTGCACAAGTAATGCAAAAGCCGGCTAATTTACAACTTGTAAACAAGGATAATTTTGCGGAAAAAATTGCAAAAATGTATCCGGAAAGTAAATCAGGTGCTGCGGAATATAAAAATTTACTGCCGGGTGAGAAAATTAATATTCTCCGTAAACGTCAAGATGTAAGAGCAGCTGTAAAAGATAATAAAGTATATAATTATGATGATGTAAAATTAGAAAATCCAAAGAATTTATTAAGAAAATTATGCTCAGAGTTTATGAATACATATTCTAATTCTGCAACTGAGTTAACACTAAAGGAAGTTCAAGCTCTAAAATATTTAGCATAACATTGAATTGAGGAATCATTATTTTTAATCTAAAAAATAAACCGAAAGATGACTTTAGTCATCTTTCGGTTATGAATTTAATGGCAATTTCAAAGCATTTTAGAGATTACAATTATTGCTGAGTTATTTTAACAAAATCTTTTTCAATTGATTTTTTGAATTCTTCATTAATTTCATCTAAGTTTATTACGTCAATTTTTATTGGCAGTGATGAATTTTCAAATGCATCTTTAATTAAAAACAGTAAATCTTTATCAGAATTTTTAAAAATTCTATTGCTAAATCCAGGTCTGAATATTTTTTATGATTTTTTCTTGTCCTTGAACCAAAAGCATACACATTCTTTATGCTTTCGCTATATTTTGATAAAATTTCTTTGACAAGATTTAAATATTTTTCTTCAATATATATCATTTTATTTTGTTAATTAAAAATTCAACTTCTTCAATAAATTTATTGACAACGGATATTACTTCGTTTGCTTTTTCAATATTATATGTTGTATGTGACGTTATATTCCTTTTTTGTCTATATATAATCCATTGTTCAAGGTTATTTAAAAGAATTCCCATCTCATTTGCCTGACGTATCAGCTGATTAAATGTTAAAGTATTTAAATCTTCTTGGAATATTAAGTTCAATGTATCTTTGGATAAACTTTACGGTCAACGCATATGTATATTCTTTGGATAACTGAGTCACGCACATATTCATTTTGGGTTTTATTATATTCCAAATATGCATTTTTTAAACTTTTAAGTGCTTTTTGCAGTGCTGTAATATTTAATTCATAGTTCATAAGCTGATTATATATTTTTAATTACATTCTGTCAAATTGAGATAACTCGTCATGGTAGTTTGCATGTCATTGTATTTGTGTAAACAAAATTTGCGTAAGTTATACACTTGTTCTTGATAAAAAATATTTTTATGGGATAATTTTTGTTAGAAGTACACAATTATAATAAAATAAAAAAGGAAAAACAAAATGGCTAGAAAAACTCCATTAGAAAAAATTAGAAACATTGGTATTGCGGCTCACATTGATGCCGGAAAAACCACTACAACCGAGCGTATTTTGTTCTATACAGGTAAAACTCACAAAATCGGTGAAGTTCACGATGGTGCTGCTGTTACCGACTTTATGGAACAAGAACGTGAAAGAGGTATTACAATTCAATCCGCAGCTGTTACTGCAGCCTGGAAAGGTCATCAAATTAATATTATTGACACCCCGGGGCACGTTGACTTTACAATTGAAGTTGAACGTTCTTTGCGTGTATTGGACGGCGTTGTTGCAGTATTTTGTGCGGTAGGCGGTGTTCAATCTCAATCAGAAACCGTTTGGCGTCAGGCTAACAGATATGAAGTTCCCCGTATGGTTTTTGTTAACAAAATGGACAGAACCGGTGCAAATTTCTATCGTGTAGTTGATCAAATCAGAAACCGTTTGGGGGCTAACGCTCATCCTATCAGACTTCCTATCGGTGCTGAAGATCAATTCAAAGGCCTTATTGATTTATTTGAAATGAAAGCATATATATATACAAACGATTTAGGTACAGACATTAAAGTTGAAGATATTCCGGCTGATATGCAGGAAAAAGCTCAACAATACAGAGATGCTTTGGTTGAAGCTATCGCTGAATGCGACGACGATATTATGATGAAGTATCTTGAAGGCGAAGAAATTTCAATCGATGAATTGAAAAAAGGCTTGAGAAAAGGTGTTTGTGATAATAAAATCGTTCCTGTAACATGCGGTACAGCTTTCAAAAACAAAGGTGTACAATTACTTCTTGATTCAATCGTAGAATTAATGCCTTCACCGGTTGATGTAAAAGCTATTGAAGGTGAACTTGAAGACGGTACAAAGGTTCAAAGACATTCATCTGATGATGAACCGTTCTCAGCTTTGGCTTTCAAGGTTATGACTGACCCGTATGTAGGTCGTTTGACATTCTTGAGAATATATTCAGGCAAATTGACTTCAGGTTCTTATGTTCTTAACGCTACTAACGGTAAAAAAGAACGTATTTCAAGACTTGTTCAAATGTATGCAGATCAAAGAATTGAAGAAAATGAAGTTTACGCAGGCGACATCTGTGCCGCTGTAGGTTTGAAAGATACTACAACAGGTGATACTTTGTGTGATGAAAAATCTCCGATTATCCTTGAAAAAATGGTGTTCCCCGAACCTGTAATTTCAGTTGCTATTGAACCTAAAACAAAAGCAGATCAGGATAAAATGGGTATCGCTCTTCAAAAACTTGCTGAAGAAGATCCGTCATTTAAAGTTAAATCTGATAATGAAACCGGTCAGACAATCATCTCCGGTATGGGTGAACTTCACTTAGATATTATTGTTGACCGTTTGCTCAGAGAATTTAAAGTTGATGCTAACGTTGGTAAACCGCAGGTTGCTTACCGTGAAACAATCAGAGGCAACGCAGATCAAGACTCTAAATTCATCCGTCAATCAGGTGGTAAAGGTCAATACGGTCATGTTAAAATTAAAATTTCACCGGCAGAAGAAAATGCAGGATTTGTATTTGAAAACAAAATTGTCGGTGGTGCTATTCCTAAAGAATACATTGAACCTGCAAGAAAAGGTATGGAAGAAGCATTGGAAGGCGGTATTTTAGCGGGCTATCCTATGATTGACGTTAAAGTTGAACTTTATGACGGTTCATACCACGAAGTCGACTCATCAGAAATGGCATTTAAAATTGCCGGTTCTATGGCTATTAAAGAAGGCTGCCGCAAAGCTAAGCCTTGTATCCTTGAACCTATGATGAAGGTTGAAATTGAAGTACCTGAAGAAAACACCGGTGATATTATCGGCGATATTTCATCCCGCAGAGGCCGTGTTGAAGGTATGGAAATTATTGAAGGTACCGGAATTCAAAAGATTAACGCTATCGTTCCTTTGGCTGAAATGTTCGGTTATGCAACTGATATCCGTTCAAAAACTCAAGGACGCGGTACTTTCTCAATGGAATTCAAATGCTATGAGCAGGTTCCTGCTAACATTGAAAAAGAAATTATTGAAAAATCTGGTGCAAGCAAATAACATAATATTTAACTCCAATGCACCAAAGCAGCAGTATTATACTGCTGCTTTTTTCTATCAATTAGCTTTTGATTATTCTTTACAAAATACGTAATAAGTTGATTCGTATCTGTTTACTTGATACCAATCTGTACCGCTTTGGGAAAATCCCATTTTATAAGCACCTTCTGTGCTTGGTCCTTCTTGCTGTGACCATAGATTGAAACCGGGAGTGCTGGGTAAACCGAATGATTGTGCTACTGTTCCGTTAAAAGAACCTGAGCTGTATATTAAGTCTGCAATTTCATCTAAATCACTTTTAGACGGTAATTTACTTTTGTGACCGCAGGCTTGTACTGCACCTGTCCAGTAATCAGGACCGCTGCGTTTACAATTTGTAATCCCTAATTCGGATTTTACTGCACTGCATTCTGAAACACTTAGCTGTGTTCTTTGTATAAACGGGTCGCTAAAGCAGGAGCCGTTTTTCAATTCAACTGCACAAGCTTTACCTAATTTTGTTACCTGCAATGACCCTATATCTTTACCCAGTGTATTAGGTTTTCCAAATCCTGTTGTATCGTATACTATTCCGTAACAATCAGAACCTGTTATTAAATTGCTGTATCTGTCCTGTTTACAGGAAGGGTTATACGCTATTACCGCTGATGTCCCGTTTGCAAACATCAAGCCCACGGTTTCCGTATCCCAATCCTTTTGTCCGAAATTTTTGGCACTTTTTATTTCCTTCATCTCAACGTCCGAGTTGCCGTATGTTATTACTTCCGGAAAACAGTCTGTTATATGGCTTGAATCACATATTTTGCTTATTTTCATAACTTTTGATAGTGAGTTTACAAAATCTGCTGTTGATGTGTGTCCTGAAAGTATCCGCTTTTGGTTCATTGACTTCATTGCTTCTTCAAGTCTGCCTTCAAATACCTTTGCACTTGTTTCATATCCTTTTGTCTGTATTCTTGTCATTAATGTCGGCATCGTAAGTATTGCAACGACCCCCAATACTCCGAGCACTATTAAAACTTCTGCAAGTGTGAAGGCTGTTTTTTTATTTTTATTCATAATACTACTCCAATATTCATTATTATTATTTTAAATTCATTATAATGAATTTATTTAAAAATGTAAAAAAGCTACAATATTAAATATGAATATAGATTTGGTTAAATTAGGACAAAAAATAAAGTTTGAACGGATAAAACGAAATTTAACTCAGGAAAATCTTGCAGAACTTGCAGGACTTTCCGTTCACGGATTAAGTAATATTGAAACCGGAAAAACGGATGTAAGATATACAAATTTGCTTCAAATAGCTAATGCTTTTGAAATAAAATTGTGCGAATTGCTAAATTTTTCTTTATAATTTAACTAAATATGTTAAATGATTTTTCTACGTTCTTTTCTATAACGCTTTTAACAGAATCATATTCATTTTGAAGAGCATTATGCTCTGTATCTAATTTTTTCAATTCCAAATCAATTCTTTGGTCTTTCTTTTCCAAAGCGGCTATATCCTGATTGTATTTTGCTTCAACTCTTGCAATTTCTTTTTCATCTTCAACTTCTTGAATAGCGTCATCATCGCTTATTGATGTTGATACAAATGCAGAATCAGATGCAGAAAAATATTGCAAAAGAAGTTTGCCTTCTTTCAATTGTTCTTCAAACCAGGTGTTATCTCTTATGGTATCGTTTTCGTTGGCTTCTGTATAATATCCGCATTCAGACATTTTATTAAAGATATTTCTCAGGTAATCTTCATATCCCGTATCGACACTGTCAGTAGAAACCAGCTGGACATTTGCTGTTGAACCTGCCGGATTATATTTTCCGTTTGAATAATACTGGTTTGTTATTGCGATTGCGTAATCATAAAGTTCTTTTTGTTCACGGGTAGAGCCTTCATAGTTAAGAGGTCTTGTTGTAGTCAATGATATGTCACCGCCGCCGACTCCTCCTACGACATCACCGTTTGCCGCAGGTGCTGCATTTCTGCCGGAATTTATTGTGCCGGAGTTTTTAGTTGTATAAGTTGCATATCCGTTGAACATTGTTTTGTTTGTATCATCAAAAAATTTAAAACCTATTGCATCGTGTTCCGCATCTCCGTATGCATATCCGACGGATGTCAGGTATTTATCCCATGCCTGATGAATTTTTTCCAAAGCTTCTGCTTTTGCTTCTTCGTCTGTGCTTCCGGAATTTACTGTCAAATCAGCTTGTGTATAGCCTAATTCAGCTAAAAATATGTTAAAATCACCGTTGCCTGCTTCAAAAGCTCTTGCATATTCATTTGTGACCAAAATTTCACCTTTTTGGTTTGTAACTATATATTGTTTTCCGCAAGCTACGGATTCAAATCCTGTCATAAGTCCGTATGAAATATCTGTGTAATTTGCTTCCGAACCGTTAAAATTTGTCAAAACAGTTAATTTTGTGGCACTTAATGCAGTATTATATGCAGCGTTTACCTGTTCCGTTTGATCAGCTAAGCGTTGTTTGGCATATGAAAGTGATTGACCGTTTGTTTCGTTGTCACTTAATCTTGCGGTTATACTTAGCAAACGTGCTTGTCCTGCTGCCATTCCCATAGTTTTTTGCCTTTCTGTTCCTTATTTTGTAATACGGTACTTTGGGGCGGAAACTTTAGGTTTATTAAATATTTTATTAACAAAATGTTACAAAACTCCTTAAATAAGAGAGAGAATTTGGGAAGGAACTTTTTGCTGTTTAAGTTTTTGCATTCTTTTTTTGACAAAATCGGCTTGTTCCGATTGCGGGTTTTTAGTTAAAAATTTCCGGTAATATCTTTGAGCATCGGCTTTTCTGCCAAGTTTATCAAAGCATATTCCTATTCCTGCGTATGCTTTATAATATTCGGGATTTATTTTAATAATTTGGTTTAAAATTAAAGAGGCTTCTTTATATCTTTCCATTTTCATAAGCAGCGATGATTTATGATCATATGCTTTTAAGTATTCAGGAGAATTTTCAATCAGTTTTTGATAAATCATCAATGCCATGTCATATTCATCGCACAATTCATGCGAAATTCCTAATTGCAGGATTGCATCAGGATTTTCGGGGTTAAGCTGTATTGCTTTAACAAAATTTTTAATTGCCTGGCACGGTATTCCCTTCAAAAGGTTACATATTCCGAGTTCAAAATACGTTTGATAATTATATTCATTAATTTCAGTTGATTTTTCCAAATAATAAATAGCTTTTGAATAATTTTCCAAATGTTTATAGCAAATACCCAGCCCGTAATAGGATTCGGCATTATCACGCTTCAGCATAATTGCATTTAGATAATCTGAAATCGCTTCTCTATATGAATTTTTCGCTCTTAATTCATCCGCTTTTTTACAAAAGTTGACGGATTCTTTTGTGCTCATGTATTTTGTTTTATTTGTCATATCTCCCCTTCTTTATTAAATTCTAGAGGTTTTTCCATGACTTAAGTACCTCCAAAAGATGTAAAACTTAATCAATCATTGGATTTATTATTTTCTTATGCTATAACATGATTATGAAAAGGGCTTTAGTATCTTTATTTGTAATAATTTTTGCATTGCCGTCTTTTGCTGATGAAATTATGTTGGAGGACGTTAAACATCAGCAGATACAACTTCCTAAAAAAGAGGTTAGATTAAAAGATTCCATGGTCATTAACGACAAAGCTGTCATGGAAGAAATTGTAAAACGTCAAAAGGAAAAAGATTTGGAAGATATAGAAAATCTTTGGAAAGGAACTGTTGAAAATAACCGTGTTATAGGTTTTGCACTAAAAAAACTTTCGACTCCCGAAAGTCAAAGACGCATACATTCATCTTTAATGGCAAAAACTTTGTCGGCAATAGTTGCAGGTTCTTCGTTTATTCCGTATGCAATGGGTTCTGATTATATGGTTGCAACGGGTGCGTTTGCGGCTGGCAGAATTGCTCAAAATCTTATTAACAGAAAAAATATACCTCAGGAAATCCCTTTGACTGATACAGAATTGATTGAACTTGCCGGTCTTGTTGAAAATTTGCAGGATAAAATTATTAATGCATATTATAATTATAAAAATTCACTTATACAACTAAAAGATACACGTTCCCGTCAGCTTTTGTACAGCAAAAATTATGCAAAAGCAATGGATGAAGAGGATTTTTTGGAAATAGCAATATCTTCATCGCTTTATGATAATGTTGTTATTGAAGAATTTTATTATATGCAGACTGCAAAAAAATATCATCTTGAACTTCAAAGGCTTGCAGGCAAAAAAGTTGTAGATAATTTAAATCTTTATCAATACAATTATAACGCTGCATTGTACGGAGGGCATGATGATAAAAAATAGTATTATTTTAATTTCCGTTTTATTATTGGGCAGCACAGCTTTTGCTTTGGAGTATAAAGATATAAAATCTCCTAAAGACCATGCCTATAGACTCGGCACATCAGATTCTCCCGAAAATATTTACGTTGAAGCGGAAACCGTTAAAAAAGAATATGTTGAAAAAGACAAATCAATTGAGCATTCACCTGATGATTTAACTTATGCTGATTTAAGTTTAAAACGTATGTCCAGTGAGATTGCGGCAGAATTAGATATGGAAGAAAAGGAAATGATTTCGGATTTGACTTTATTATGGAGAGGAGCAGCAACTCAAAGCGATACAATAAACTTTGCTCTTTATAAACTGGCGAATCCTGATGCGGATAAACCTGATGAAAAATCAGTTAAAAAAGTTTTGGCAACCATTGCAAATATGTCAACTATGGTAGGTGCCGGCATGGGAAATCCCATTTTGGCAACAGGTTCATTAATCGGCAGTAATGTTTTGGGAATTATGTCACAGGACACAAAGGCTCTTAATTACAAATATACTAAAGTTACCGATGCTGATATGATTATTTTAGTCAGAAAAATTGAAGATTTGCAGCAGCGGGCTGTTAATCTTTATTATGACTATATGACTGCAAGAAAGCAGCTTGAGATGATTGAAAAACTTGTTAAGCAAAGGAAAAAGAACTATGAACTGGCTCAGAATGCTTCAAGGGAAATAATACTTATAGTTGACGCTTATTATAGAACGGCTTTGGATATGCAAACAAAAGCAAGATCTGATTTTTTGGCAAAAAGAGCGGCTTTGGAGCAGTTTGTAGGTAATGAAGTTTTTGTCCAGTTTGAAAAAGAAGTTTCCGCAAGAGAAAAATCAGAAAAATGAAATTTATATCGTATGAAGTAAAATCAGGCAGCGAAAATATGCAAATCGATTTGGATTTGCTTAATTTTGCCATAAAAAGCAAAAGCCAAGAACCCATTTTCAGACTCTATGGCTGGTCGCCGGCATGTATTTCTTTAGGACGCAACCAAAAGGATGATTTTGTAAATTTTGAGTTTTTAAAGTCTAACAATATTGACGTTGTAAGAAGGCTTACAGGCGGCAGAGCACTGCTTCATGATGATGAGATAACATACAGTTTTATTTGCCCCGTTAATTATTTAGAAAACGGCGAAAGTGTTGTTCAATCTTATAAAGAAATTTCACAATTACTTATAGATAAATTTCAAAAATTAGGAATAGATTTAACATTTGGTTCTCAAAAACCAGTGCACACAAAGTTTGATTATTGCATGTTAATTTCTACCGGTGCGGATTTATGTTACAACGGCAAAAAACTCATAGGTTCTGCACAATTCAGAAAAGACGGCTATATCCTTCAACACGGGTCAATTTTATATGATTATGACAGAGAGCTTTTGGAAAAAATTTTTGGTGAAAAAATTGATACCAATTCAATTGTTTCTATAAAAGAAATTAACCCGAATATTACAAAAGAAGATATAATTACGCTGCTTCAATAACTGTTCCGTCTTTTGTGTCTTTTATCAATATGCCGGATTCCTGTAATGCAATACGAATTTTATCCGCTATATCCCAATTTTTTTCTTCACGGGCTTTTTTGCGGCAGGAAATTAAATCTTCCATTGTGTTAAAATTCTCGCCTAAAACTTTCGATACGTGTTTTAATGCATTTTGGATATCTTCATCCGATAATTCAGTTTTTTCAAAGTTAAATCCTAAAACGTTTGCAAGTTTGTAAAGAATAGTGTAAGCATCTTTATCATCTTTATTGGCTTTGTTTGCCAATTCAAATAAAACTGCAAGTGCACGTGATGTGTTTAAGTCATCATCCATTGCTTCAACAAATTCTTTATATTCATTTGTATTTGTTATATCAAGATTTTCATTAATTTTTGTTTTTTTAGCATTAAGCAAGCGTTTTACACCGGATTGAGCTGATGTCAGAGCTTCATCCGAAAATTCAACAGGCATTCTGTAGTGATTTGTTAAAATGAAAAATCTTATGGTGTTTGAATCATATTTTTTTAGTAAGTCATCAATGGTTAAAAAATTACCTAAAGATTTTGACATTTTTTCTTTATTAATCGTGACAAAACCGTTGTGGAGCCAATAGTTTACGAACTTGCAGCCATTAGCACATTCGGATTGAGCAATTTCGTTTTCGTGATGAGGAAATATTAAGTCTGCTCCGCCTGCGTGAATATCAATGGTCTTGCCTAAATATTTCCGGCTCATTGCCGAGCATTCAATATGCCAGCCTGGACGTCCTACACCCCACGGTGAATTATAGCCGAATTTTTCATCGTGTTTCCATAATGCAAAATCCAGCGGATCTTCTTTGTGTTCTCCTACTTCAATTCTCGCTCCGCTTTCAAGTTTGTCTATGGGCTGTTTTGAAAGATAACCGTATTTCGGGAATTTTTTTACTCTGAAGTAGACATCACCGTTTGCTTCATATGCATACCCGTTTTTGATTAAATCTTTTATTATGGAAATCATTTCTCCTATTGTTTTTGTCGCAAACGGTTCAACATCGGGCTTTAAAGTGTTTAGAGCCTTCATTGAATTTTCAAATTGCTTGTACCAAAATTGTGAAACTTCTTCAGGCTTTTTGTTTTCAGCTTCTGCTTTTTTCAAAATTTTGTCGTCCACATCCGTAACATTACGGCAGTAAGTTACATTGTATCCTTTAAATTTTAAATATCTGTATAGAACATCCCAGGTTATATAACATCTTGCATGACCAAGGTGTGCATAATCATATACGGTCGGACCGCATACATACATTTTGACTTTATTATCTTCTATTGGCTTAAAATCTTCTGTTTTATTGGTATAAGAATTGTATAATTTCATAATTTCCCTTTCAATGTTATTTTATAATAAACATAAAATTATGTTAATAATTGTAAATAAATAATTCGAAAAAGCAATTTTTATTAAGACTAAACTGTTTATTAATATATGAAAGGCGAGGTATTATTATGAGATTAAATGAAGTGAATGGTGCAGGTGATTTTTCTAATTATACCCCTGTTACCGTAAAAGATAAAGATTCCGGTAAAAGTTTTGTTATTAATTTTGCTAATGCCAAAATAAAAGGTAACGAGGCAGAATGGACGATTAAAGACGGTAAAGTTTATGATAAAAACGGCAAAACTGTTGAGGATAATTTGTTGGAAGTTACCCGTTATCAGGCTGCAATTATACAGGCAGCTGCGGAAGGTGACGGTGAAGGTGATAAATATTTAGACAGTAATGATATTATCGGTGCGGCATTTGCAGAAAAAGTAGAAACTGCTTTGCAAGAAGCTAAATCTGAATATCATGTCGATATGAATGAAAAATATTCTCCTGCAAGACCGGAAGCAGATGCTTTTGAATACGGAGTATTTTATGCGGGTTTAGAAAATGCTGAAGGCGATAAAAAGACTTTTTCTATTGAATTATTACAAAATAAGCCGCCTGAAGAAGATAAAAAATGGTATCAGTTTTGGAAATAAATATTTTCCAAAAATTCAAAAATTTTATTTACAGGCTCAATTAACTCTTGAATCGGACATTTTTCGTCCAGTTCGAGAGTTATTGTCGGAATAAATCTTTCAACTCCGCAGTATGTCCCGAAACTCCCGGGTGTGGGATAACCTATGCTTGCTTCGACCGGATAAGAAATTATTTTTCCGATTTTTTCGGAAATATCTTTTGCCGGTCCGTCATAATTTACTATTTTAAACGGTGCATGCAAAGTCAAAATTAACTTTGGCTCATATTCTTTTATAACTTCAACTAAAAATTTGGTTTCAATTTCGCTTGCAGGATTTTCGCCGCCAAAAAATTCATTTTTTTCGCCTGATTGCCAATTTTTTGTCGGAAAATTTCTGTTTAAATCAACTCCGTTTGCATTAGTCCTTTGTTTAAGCTCCAGTCCGTCAGGGTTCAGGCATGGTATAAATAAAAGACGTGAATTTGAATGTGTTTTTAAATATTCTTCAATTAAAAATTTTCCTTGAGGCTCATCCCCGTGGAAAACCCCGATTACAAGAATTTTTTTATACTCCTTATTCCCAGTAAGCTTAATTTCATTTCCTGATTTAGTTTTCGTTCGCTTTAGTATTTGCATAATCTGTGTGTGATGTTACTCCGATTGATTTATTGCTGTCGATTTCAATTGTATGGCGGATTATTGTGTGTGCCATTAAAAGCATATAAGGATTAATTTCTGTTGTCTGTGACATATTGACTTTTGCAACTTTATCTTCTGATTTTGCTTCTTTTTCACTAAATGTTACCACCGAGTTCATTGAATAATTCTTTTCTTCATTTTGAATTCTGAGCATAAGTTCTTCTTTTGGAAACTCTTTAGAACATTCTATTGATACATGTACTGAATTTGAAGTTTCTAAAATCAAGGTTGCACTTACAACACCGTAGTTTACTGTTGAAATTGTAATTGTCAGTATGCTGTCGCTTTCTTCCGTGTCATTATTTGTTTCTATATCAAGGTCAAATCCTACCCCTTCTTCTAATGGCAGCCAGGGCAGGTAAAGCATTAATAGTATTTTTAAAGTCTGTGCCGGATCATTTTGTGCTGCGGTTGCTATACTTGCGTTTATTAATTTTGCCATATCTTTTATTTGACTTAAATCACTTATCCCCTGCTTTGAAGCTGTTGTCATTGCCGTTATTAATTTTGTAACAGCTTCTTTGCCGTTTATTTGTATCATTTGGGCTATTTGTGATAAATCAATCATTCCGTTCGGGGACAGGGTAAGATTTTTAATTGAAGATTGAAGCTGCGTTGCTAATTGTGTTTGGATAATAGTTTGGATTTGATTTGGGGTTGTAAGCCCTTGAAGCTGTGCCAAAATTTGTGCCTGCAATTGTGATAATGCATTTTTTTGTGCTGAAATTTGTGCTGCAAACATTTGATTAAACTGATTTAGAGTTATTCCTTTTTGCAGCATAAAAATAAATTCATTTAAGTTTTTTGGCAGTTGAAGAATTTCTTTTGCATAAACTGCTCTGTCAATACTTTGCAGGGTATTCATCTGAAGATTGGCTGCAGGTGTTGTGGTTGTTTGTGCAACAGTCGGAATATTTTGTTGAATATTTTGTGAAAAACTTTCTGCTGCAGGCTTTTGAGTCCGATTTACAAACATCTGTGTGTTTGTAAATTTCATCAGCATACGTCCTAAATCAAAATTATCCATATGTTTATTTTAAATGATTTTTTAAAAAAAGTCTATTAAGTCTTTTTAAATATCATTTCAATATAGTTTTAATTTTTATAGTACTTTCTTCCATAAATCCATGAAATATAGTAGCATTCACCTGAGGGGCACCAGCGGTTTTTGTAAGTAAAATCCTGACCTTTACCGGGGATTACACTATCCGGTATAGCATTTGAAGATATATTCCCTTTTTCACTGCTGGCAACCATTGCAAAAGGAAATCTGTCTTTGCCGAGTTGATTAGGTCCTTTAAAACCGTTTGTATCAACCAAAAATATCGGCTCATTATTAGAATACATTGCCCAATTTCTGCCTTGAGCATCAACAAATGAGTATGCTTCTCCGGTACATTCTCTTGTACCTTTCCATTCGCTATCTGTATATGTTGTATTTGCCTGTTCACCGCCTTTACATTTCCAGCATAAATCTCCACGTTTATGATCAAAACAAGTTTTAGTAGCTTTAAAATATTGTGCCAAAATCTTAAAATTTTCACCGTAAGCAGGTGCATATCCGGGTCTTGGATTACCATTTTCATCTTTCATATAAACAATTTTTTGGAATTGAGTTCCTTCATAGGTAAGCATTTTAAGAGCTCGATTTAAATCACTGAAAGCGGTTTTGTATGCAGTTTTATATACCATATCCTGAATTTTTGAAACAACGGTAGGGATAGTCATAGCAGCCACAATTCCAATAATTCCGAGGGTGATTAGAATTTCGGCTAACGTGAATGCGGCACGACGATTTTTGTCAAACATACCTACGAGCGTAGCACCTTCGTCTAAAGCCTCAGGATGACGTATAGAAGGCAAACCTAATGTGTCTACGTGCGTAGCACCGCTTTGCTCAGAATGACGGGTTGTGTGGAATAAGTTCGTTAATAAGTGGTTATGGTGTGCCGCTTTACAAGTAGTTATATTTGTATTCGTCATTCTGAGGGCTTTAGCCCGAAGAATCTCATTAAAAGATTCTTCGCTCCGCTCAGAATGACGTGTAGAAGACAATGCAAAATCTAATATGTCTACGTGCGTAGCACCTCCGCTCCGCTCAGAATGACGAGCAGCGTGGAATAAACTTCCAAAAACAGCCCGAAAGGCACTAATCAAGCCTGTCGTAGGGGGGGGGCGACTATCTTATCCGCTATTATATTTTTCATATCCAAACTCCTTTTTTTTTATAATATCATTTTTTAGAATTTTTTGCAATTCCTTTTTTCGGTAAATATGACTGCGGATAGCTGTAATCTTCTTTAAACCCTAAATGACGATACATTTTTAATGCCTGAAAATTATTCGTTTCCGTACACGTATTAATTTCTGTGATAGGACGTTTAGCATTTTTTACTTGATTTACAATGTTTTCTACGGAATATTTCAGCATTAATTTTGAAAGTCCTCTGCCTTGATGCTCTTTTTTTATT
Source organism: Candidatus Gastranaerophilales bacterium (assembly GCA_944325895.1). Lineage (GTDB taxonomy): Bacteria > Cyanobacteriota > Vampirovibrionia > Gastranaerophilales > Gastranaerophilaceae > SIG32. The sequence continues at coordinate 71,283 of CALVCA010000006.1, read as the reverse complement.
GCTACAATCGGTATGTTAACTATTGTTCCGCCCGTTAAATTCATAAAGCAGAATCCTACGGGGTTATTGTCGCACATTAATATGCTCGTTGCTTCCGGTAAAAATTCGGCATATATATTTTTAGTTATTTTTGTAAGAATATCAAATGTACCGTCTAAAGTTTTAAACCTCGGGTCAAACAGAGCATCGGCACTTTCTTCAAATGCTTCCTGTACTATATTTACAGCATCATTAAAATATTTTTCATCCCACGGTATTACGCTGTAGCATGAAGGGAAATTCCTGGTTTGGGTCATTTCCAGTATCTCAACGGAATTTGTACCGCTCATCATAAACCTTAAGACAGCAATACCGACAAATTTGAAACCAAAACGGGCTATTTCTCCGATTAGAGTTTTTTGTATTCCGAGCATTGGATAACATACTATTTTATTTTTTCGTATTTCTTCTGTTTCTTTTAAAAATTCTTCCAAAAGATATTTGCTTCTTACAAGTTCGTTCTCTAAATTTAGTGAATGAATTATATTAAGCTCAATTGCCTCGGATATCAATGTTGTATAGACTAAAAATGCTGTCGGAATTGTGTCTTCCAATAATATTACGCATTTTATTAAGTCTTTTTTTGTTGACTCAATAAAATCTTCATAACTCAACGGTTCAAGTTCAAAGTTGTAATCTGTAGCAGCACGTGTTCTGAAATCATTATAAACGGTTTCAAAACCTTTATAATTTTCTTCTGATAATAACTTTGCCTGATATTCGGTCATAAAACTCCTTATAACATATGGTGCATTTTATCTTTCTTAGTTTCCATATACCGCCGGTTATATTTATTAATTTCCGGTGTTAATTTTATTATATCATTAACGTTCAATCCATAACCTTTTAGAGCAATAATTTTTTTGGGATTGTTAGTTATCAGGTTGAAGGTTTTAAATCCTAAATCAAGTATTATTTGTGCTCCGGCTCCGTAATCTCTTAAATCAGGTTTAAAGCCTAAAGAAATATTTGCCTCAACCGTATCTTGACCGCATTCTTGAAGTTTGTATGCTTTTATTTTATTAACAAGCCCTATTCCTCTGCCTTCATGACCCCTCATATAAATTAATGCCCCTTTGCCGTAGTCGTTTATATATTTCAAAGCCCCGTGCAGTTGTGAATTACAATCGCATTTAAGACTGTGAAATATATCGCCAGTTAAACATTCACTGTGAACCCTTATGGCAGGTATTTTGTCCGAGCTGTCATCTTTTACTAATGCTGCATACTCCATTCCGGTTAAATTGTTACGATAACCGTATATCATAAATTCGCCGAATTCCGTTGGCAAAAAAGCTTCGGCTTCACGGGTTACAAATCTTTCAGACTGCAGTCTGTATGCTATTAGTTCAGCTACGGATATGAATTTAATATTGTGTTTATCCGCAAATTTTCTTAAATCATCACGACGCATCATATGTCCGTCATCGTTCATAATTTCGCACATAACTCCGCCTAAAGTATGTCCGCATAACTTTGCCAAATCCACAACAGCTTCGGTATGTCCTGTCCTTTGTAACACTCCGCCTTCTCTTGCAACACAAGGGAATAAATGCCCCGGTCTTCTTAAATCTGACGGAACAGCATCAGGTGCCAATGCCGTTTCTATTGTCTTTGCCCTGTCAAATGCTGAAATACCGGTTGTTATTCCGTCAGCAGCATCAATGCTTACTGTAAATGCGGTCCTCATACCTTCTGTATTCTGTTCTACCATCTGCGGTAAATCCAGTTTTTTAGCTATATCCGCTGAAATCGCCAAGCAAATAAGCCCTTTTGCTTCATTTGCCATAAAATTTATCACCTCGGGCGTTGTCATTTGACCTGAACAGATTAAATCTCCTTCATTTTCACGATCTTCATCATCCGCAACAATCAGCATTTTCCCTGCTTTAAAATCTTTTATTGCTTCTTCTATACTGTCAAATCTGAATTCTTCCATATTACATAAATCCGTTTTCTGCTAAAAAGTTTTCGTCAATGTTATTATGCTCCGTTGATAAAAATTTTTCAACATATCTGCCTAAAATGTCTGTTTCTATGTTTACCAAATCTCCTTTTTTTAAATATTTTAGGTTGGTATTTTCAAGTGTATGCGGAATTATTGCAACCGTAAATGTATTTTTTTCAAGTTTTGAAACTGTTAAGCTCACACCGTTTACTGTAATAGAGCCTTTATAGACAATATATTTACTGTCAGGAATTTCAAATTTCATATCCCCTAAATATTTAGCTGTCATATCAATGTGACCTTGAACAATGTGTCCTCCCATACGTGTAGATGGTGTTAATGCTCTTTCCAAATTGACAATGTCGCCGGGTTTTAAACTGTTAAAATTTGTGATTTTGAAAGTTTCGCTGCTAACGTCAGCAGAGAAACTTTCAGGAGTTATTGATGTGACTGTTTGGCAGCACCCGTTAATTGCAATGCTGTCGCCTGGATGTGTCCCTTCTAAAACCTTTTTACATTGTACGGTTATGACGGAGTCTTTTAAGTTTTTTAATATCCCTGTTTCTTCAACTATTCCGGTAAACATATTTGTATTGTAACATAAATCTGCTTATAAAAAAAGCTCCCCGAAGGGAGCTTTTTATGCATCTTTATTAATATCTTTGATGCTTAATGCAATTCGGTGTTCTTGCGGTGTGAATTTTTTAATAAGAACTTCAACGCTGTCACCTACTTTGAATTTGTTAAACGGATTTACGTTTTCTTCTGCCATCTCCGCTACCGGCAATAAAGCCTCAACTCCCGGGAATATGTTTATAAATGCCCCAAATCCGGTAACTTTGTTAACAGTTCCCGTTATCACCTGTCCTTCGTTAAATTGACCTTCAATTTGATGCCACGGGTCTTCTCCCATTCTCTTTAAAGAAAGAGAAATTCTTTTTAATTCACTGTCAATTTTAATAATTTTAACTTCAATGGTTTCACCTAAAGATATTACATCTGACGGGTGTTTAATTCTAGACCATGAAATTTCGGAAATAGGCAATAATCCGTCAATACCGTTGATATCAACAAATGCTCCGAAATCAGCAATTCTGACAACTTCACCTTTTACAATCTGTCCTTCTTCAAGTGTTGATAATATGTTATCAACAACCTGATCACGCTGTTCTGCCACTGCTTGACGTTGTGAAAGTATCAGTTTGTTTTTCTTAGGATCAGCTTCAAGAACTTTAACTTCAATTTTTTGATCTACTAATCCGTCAAAAGGTGTGCCGGTTCTTAATTGTGATGAAGGAATAAAACCTTTTAAATCCGCAACGTCAACTAAAACTCCGCCTTTTACAACAGATACTACTTTCGCTAAAATTGTATCGCCTTGAATTTTTGCATCGTTTAATTGTGCCCAAGCTTGTGCAAAAGCTATTCGTTTTAATGAAAGAACCATGCCATCTTCGTCATTTTCTTCTTTTAAAACATAAAATTCTTTAATATCACCTGTCTCCAAAGATTCCATTCCTTCGGGAATTTCTTTTGAAGGCAGGTATGCTTCTGTTTTTGCACCTTTAATACTTACTAAATATCCGTCTTGGTCTTTTTTCATAACAGTGCCTTCAACTATATCGGCTACTGTGTACGATCTGGAAAAACTTTCTTCTAAAAGCTTTTCAAATTCATCCATTTTTTCTAATGTTTTTGTCATTTTATTCTCCTTTTCTGATTTTATCTATAACTTTTTCTATAACTTCCTGAGGAGTGGATGCCCCTGCAGTAATCGAAATTTTTTGTGCGTTTTGGATTAATTCTGTGTAGTTTTCCAATTCTTCATCGTTTTCTATGTGAATTGTTTTTGTTATATCTTTTAAAATTTCTGCTAAATGTGTTGTATTAGCACTTTTTTTTGAACCTACAACAATCATAAGATCGCTGTTTTGTGCTAATTCTTTAGCTTCTGTTTGCCGCATTGAAGTACTTGCACAAATTGTATTTGCAATATGTAATTCTTTGGCAATTGGTGTTAAATAGTCAACAATCGGTGTTAGAGTAGTAATTCTTTGGGTTGTTTGAACCACTACACCGATTTTTTTATGTGATTTTAATTCTTTTTCAAGTGGTTTTAATTTATCAACGGAACTTGCTACAATGACTTTATCGGTATAAAGTTCTGCATTTGCTTTGATTGCAATAACTTCAGGGTGTTCTGATTTGCCGACAATTACTACATAATAATTATCTTTTGCAAGTTCAATTGCTTTTTGCTGAACTTTTTTAACGTCAGGACACGTCAAATCAACAGGCTCAAATCCTGCTTGTTTGATTTTTTCAATAACCTGCGGACTTTCGCCATGACTTCTGATGACACAAATCCCTTCACCTTTTTCAGGTATACTGTTAAGAGTTTTAATCCCTAAAGTTTCCAATTCGTGGATAACTTGTGTGTTATGAATAAGTTCACCCAAAACAAAAACATTTTTATCAGGGTTTTCGGCTTTTAATTTTTTAGCGGTTTCAACGGCTCTTTTGACACCGTAGCAAAATCCCGCATGTTTTGCTAAAATAATTTCTTTCGGCAATTTAAAATTGTCTTCTTTCTTTTGGACTTGCGGCGAACCGCTGTAAGACAATTAAATTACAAACATAACTGAAAATCAACCGATTTTTTCAAAACCGATAGCGTTTTTAGCAGCATCTTGTTTCCCTAATACGGCTTCCTGTGTCATTTTGTTAAATTCTTCGGGATGTGCTGTCATGTATTCTTGAAGCTGTCTGCGTGTTTTATCACCTTTATTCATATATTTAACGGCAGAAGTTTTAACAAGACTGGAACTGCATTTGCTAAAGATTTCAGTTCCACGACCTGAATCAACGAAGACAGGAATAAGTTCCGGAAAATTATCGCACATTTTAATAGGTAATTTGTCAAATAATTTCGCCGGCAATGCTTTTAAAAGAGCTTCCTGTTCAGATCTTGTTAATTGTTTAAAATGTTTAACCGCATCATTAAGAGAGATTTTTTCAGCTGTTTGGATTGTGTCATAAACCTTTTTGGTATTTGCCGTCAAATTATCATATAAAACTGTATTTGTAACCTCGTTAATAATGGGTTCAGAATTGTTGTTATAAGATGGCGATTCAGTATTGCTTGTTGATGTTGTGTCCACAACAGGCGGTTCTGTTTGGATTGCATCCGTAAGGTTTTCTTTGCCGAGGGATTTTGTGTAATCGCTTGCCCAATCTCTGACGCTTTCGTCTAATTTGTAGATATTGTTTGCGGCATATTCCTGAACTTCATCGAATTTTGATGACATAACTATTTTATAGATGTCATCTTGATTGTCAATATCGAATTCGCCCATAGTATCGGCAATTTGTTTTTGCAACAACACTGTATCTTCTTCGTTTTCAAAAGTGTAGGTGTAATCCATGTTCTTTTGAGCTTCTGAAATTTGGAATTGTTTATCCACTTGCGGTGCTAAACGTATCATATCTTCTGCGATATGAGTATTGCCTTTGATTGACCGGTAACCGTCACCAAAAGATTCCGTAAAACGTGGATCTTTATATAATGCTTCCGCAGCTTTACTCATTGGTAAATTTCTTGATCTGATAGCACCATAGTTCATCGCCAAAACATTTACACTGTTTTGATGTTTTGCTGTCGGGTTTTTAATTTTTTGCATTTCTGCGGCTAAATTGTCTAAGACTTTTTGTGCTTCTGCAGGATCAACTGTACCATTTTGTATCTGTTCTGCCATATCATTATCAATACCAAGCCGCTCTAAATCAGCCGCAACCTTCCTTTTAATTCTGCCAGCTTTTTCAATATCTCCATTTTCTTCTAATTCATCTGCATAAGTAAATATTCCCTTAAAATCTGTAAATATTGCCTTTACTTTCTCTTGCGGGGACATTTTTTCAAAGCGTTTATCCCTGAATTCAAGGAAATCATTTAACCCTTCTTCAGTTGATAAATCCGGGGGATTGCCGTTTTCGGCTTTATAGGCTTCAATTGTTGTTGGCATATCAGATTTATTGTTAAGTGCAGATAACAAGTCTTTCTGTGCTTTTTTCCTTTGTAAATCTTTTTTATTTGCAGCCATTTTTTTAGCAAGATCTTGAAGGTTTTTAATATTATCTGCCTCATCTGTTTTATCCGGTAATGCAGCTTCCAGTTGTTTTTTTAATTCGTCCATATTTTTAATATGGTTTTCTTTTTGGGTTATTTCTAGATCTAATCTTTCTTCATATGTCAGGGTTTTAAGTTCATCTTTTGATAAAAAACCTTTTTCAATCGCAATTTCAAAATCGGAAATGAATCTTTCTCTAAGACGTTCTTTACGTCTGTCAGACATATTATTCCAGTGCTCATCCGTAAAACCTTTGTCCTCTTTTATTTTGCGGTCAATAGCGTTTTTAATTATATCCCCTCGTTCTTCTTCAGGTATATCTTTTAATAGCTTATCCGCTGCTATTTTTATATAAGCACGTCTTTCGTCTGCAGACATGTTTTTCCAGTCTGTTTCTGTTATTTTTTGTTCTGTTTCATTATCCCGTCTTATAATGTCAGCATCAACTTGTATTTTTAAACTTTCATTCTGCATTAATTCAAGATTGCCAAGAGCTTTAGTTAATGTTGATTCTGTATTATTTGTTTTTTCAACTGTCAAACCTGTTATGCCAAAATTGGTTTCATCCGCAGGGTTTTTAATTTGATTAATCTGATTATTTACTTGGAGCTTTTGCTCATCAGAAAGATTTAAATATTGTTCAACTGTTAAGCCTAATATTTTTAATAGCTCTTTATCAATATTTATAGGTACCGTAACATTCTGTTCTGCCGCAGCTCCCGGTGACACAGAACCCGAAGTCGTCGTCTGCACCTGCTGTACATTCATATTTTGTTTAATTGTACTATCGTCAAAAGCCATTATTTTCTCTCTGTTTTAACACTTATTTATATAAAAACATGTTTAAATGCCTTATTTCAGCATGTTTTCATGTTGTTACATTCGTTTACATTAATTAATAATCACCTAATACTAAATTAGATTCAGTTTGATTAATTGTTATAGGAAACTTCTGTGATTTATTGTATTTTGACGAATTATATATTTTAATGATTTCATTTGCAAGAATATCATCAGTTATATATCTATCTTCTTTTGTCAGCGGCTCAATTCCAATGTGAATAACAGATGCTGTTCCGGTTGATATTGCATCATCAACGCCATGCAGCTTACCTGTAACCAATACTACACCTTCGACACTGCAATCACGATACCCGTCCTTTTTTAAAACTATATTTTCAGCGTTATCAAAGTTTCCGTCGTCATCATAAAATCTTAATGTATAATTGCCATGAGACCCTTGCACTTGTTGTTCCCAAAGACGTTTTTGATGGAATGGTCCAACATATATCTCGTCAAAAAAGTTATCAAAAAGCGACCCCTGGGTAGAGCGTTTTATGGGAAATTTTTCAAAATAAAATTTCAAGTTTTCATCAGTAAGACCTAGCAAATCACCTTTAGAATTTGCCACTACTAAATTTAAATCAGCTTGACGCATATTTTTTATATTACTTTTATTAGTAGGCTGTGCAACAAGGGCTTCTACATAATTTACAATAGTCGGATCTACAAAACTATATCTTTCTTTTTTGCCGTCAATTTCTGTTTCGGCAATAACCTCTTTAAATTTTAAAGGACCTTCTTTTACTTTGTTTGAAGACCATAAATAAGCGTTACGTAATAGAAGCTCCTTGGCTTCAAATGTATAATTTTCTGTTTTTAACAGAATTTTATCATAGCTGTCGGAACCGCCTTTTGTATTCAGTGCCATTACAGTAACTTTTGTTCCGTTTGCGGAGGTGAATGCATCTCCGTACATAAGTATAATATGTTCTTCCGGAGCTTGAGCAAGTTCAACTGTATTTGTTTTATTTTCAGCTTTCATAATATTTGCTGCATTGTTCGTTGTCAAAGGACTCATTGCTATTAATGCCGCAAGCGGAACCGCTTTCATCGGACTTGTAACATTTTGATTTTTTACCGGTTTTTCTTTGCGTTTTTCAAAATTTATGTTTGAATAACTCTTGTTTGTAACACTCGATATTGCGTGAATAGACATAATAACTCCTTGTTTTAGTACTTTTCCATGAGAAAACTTCTAAAAACCTTTTTTGCTACCATTAATATTTTATCTTCTTAATTCATTAACCTTTTGTGCCCATTATAGCAATATTTTTCAGGTTTGTAAAGAGTTGTGTAGATTTTTAATATTTCTTAATATTTAAAAATAATATTTACTTGTAATCCATAAATGTTTGTAATACACTTGTTGTGTGTGACAAAGAAGGAGAACTAAAATGAGAAAATTAGTCGGAACAGAAGAAATGTTCAAAAAAGCATTAGCCGGCGGATACGCTATCGGTGCTTACAATGTTAACAACATGGAAATTTTGCAAGGTATAGCTGAAGCTGCAGAAGAAACTCAATCACCTATTATTTTACAGGTTTCTGCAGGTGCAAGAAAATACGCTAATCAAACATATTTAATCAAACTTGTTGAAGCTGCTTTAGCTACAACAACAGTTCCTATAGCATTGCACTTGGATCACGGTGCAGATTTTGAAATTTGTAAAGCTTGTATTGACGGCGGTTTTTCATCTGTTATGATTGACGGTTCAAGATTCCCGTTGGAAGAAAATATTAAATTAACAAAACAAGTTGTTGATTATGCTCATGCTAAAGGTGTTTCAGTTGAAGCTGAACTCGGTAAATTAGCCGGTGTTGAAGATGATGTTAAAGTTCATGCTAAAGATTCAACATATACTGATCCTGAAGAAGCTGCAAGATTTGTTAAAGAAACAGGCTGTGATTCATTAGCCGTTGCTATAGGTACTTCTCACGGTGCTTATAAATTTAAAGGCGAAGCTAAACTTGATTTTGAAAGATTAGCAGAAATTAAAAAAGCTGTAAACGCTGTTGTTGGTTATGATTATCCGTTAGTTCTTCACGGATCATCATCAGTTCCTGCTGATTTGGTTGCTAAATGCAACAAGTACGGCGGCAACTTGCCTGATGCTCAAGGTGTTCCTGAAGATATGCTTGCATATGCTTCTAAACACGGTGTTGCTAAAATCAATATCGATACTGACTTGAGATTGGCTATGACTTCTACTATCAGAGAATTCTTTATGGAACATCCTGATAAATTTGATCCACGTGAATATATGGGTCCTGGCAGAACTGCCGTTAAAGAACTTGTTATGCACAAAATGCGTGACGTTTTGGGTACAGCAGGACACGCTCAAGACTAATTATCATAAAAAAAAGACCGCTTATGCGGTCTTTTTTTTATGCTGTTAATTTCAATCTGTCTTCCGGATGGATTATAACTACGTACCCGTCTGCTTCATATTTTAAATTATTCAACTTCATTAGTTCTTTGGTATGTTCTAATATTTCTTTATCCGTAGGTTTGTAGTTCGGATCTGATTTATGTAAATCTTTTAAATGCTGTTTTGCAATATTCCAAACGCAATCACCTTTTTTGACGATATATTCTGTCGCAGGTTCTTCTGCCGGAGGTACTGCTGCCGGAGGTACTGCTGCCGGAGGTACTGCTGCCGGATTTTCTATTGCAGGCTGCTGTATTCCAGTGGAATCTGCCGGTTTTGGATTTTGTTCAACAGGTATTGCCGGAGTAGCTTCTACGGTTGGAGTTTTATCTTTTTGATTAAAGTATGCAATTACTCCACCTATTAATCCAACACCTAGTGCCGCCAATGCTGCTTTGCCTTTTTTGCCTTTCATTGATTTGAAAATCTTATTGCCGCCTTTTTTACCTATCATTGCATTATGTCTTTTTATTCCGCCGGCAATATCATCTGCCACAACGACACCTGATCTTTTGCCTTTTAAATCTGCAATATTTTGTCTGAGTTGTGCTTTTTGTGCTTCCAAAGGATTTTGACTTTTTGCTCCTTCGGCTATCTTATCTGCTACAACAACGCCTGATTTTTTACCCTTTAAATCCGCAATATTTTGTCTGTGTTGTGCTTTTTGTGCTTCCAAAGGATTTTGACTTTTGGCTCCTTCAGCAATCTCATCTGCCACAACGACACCTGATTTTTGTGGTTCGGGAGCTTTTAATCCGTGTTCTTGGTAATAGTTAGCCCAAGTCTTTGGTTTTGCAGCTTTATTTTGAGCCGCAAGCTCATCTGCTACGACGACACCTGATTTTTGTGGTTCGGGAGCTTTTAATCCGTGTTCTTGGTAATAGTTAGCCCAAGTCTTTGGTTTTGCAGCTTTATTTTGAGCCGCAAGCTCATCTGCTACGACGACACCTGATTTTTTACCCTTTAAATCCGCAATGTTTTGTTTGTGTTGAGCTTTTTTCTCAGCAATTTCATCTGCTACAACAACACCTGATTTTTTGCCTTGTAAATCTGCAATGTTTTGTCTGTGTTGTGCTTTTTGGGCTTCTAAAGCGTTTTGTCTTTTAATTTCTTCGGCAATTTTGTCTGCTTCAACTACTCCTGACTGCGGTTTGTTTAACGGTTCCATGCCGTTGTTACGTCTGTATTTTTCCCAAGTTAGCGGTTCACGATCATTATTAATCATTTGTCGTTGCACATTTCTGTAAGCTTTCTTTTGTTTCTTCTTTAATTTCTTCACATTGTGCAGTGGTGATTCTTCCGCACTAAAACTAATCCCATTAATCCCCATAATGTCCTCCTTGAAATTTATTTAAATTTTATCCCCTATATTTTTATAAACAATTTTGCGTCTAATTTATTGCTCAATTTAAAACGTAATTTTTGGAATACTTATGCCGGAATTAGTGTATATTGTGTGTTTCAATTATTAAAGTTTAGCTTTACAATTCTTAACAACAAAAAAAAGGGATGAATAATCATCCCATTATCTTTTTCATACAATAACAATTATTTTTTCAAAAAGTCAGGAATTTCAATGTTTGTGAAGCTCGGAGATACTTCCGGAATGGATGTTCTTCTTGGTTGATTGAAAGAACCTGAACTTGCAAAGAAATCAGCAGCGTTTAACTGTCTTGTTTCAGTTTTTTCTTCAATAGGCTGATTTTTTAATTCAAAACCTGTTGCAATAACAGTAACCTGGATTTCTCCTTGAATATTTTCGTTAACCGCAGTACCGATAATAACAGTTGCATCATCAAGAACAGCGTCATGAATAATATTTGCAGCATCTGTAATTTCGTGAAGTGTCATATCAGGACCGCCTGTAATATTAACAATTACACCGGATGCACCGTTGATTGATGTTTCAAGTAATTGAGAATTAATAGCGATTTCAGCAGCTTTAATAGCTCTGCCTTCACCCTGACCACGACCGATACCCATAAGAGCTGATCCTGAAGCTTGCATAACGTTTTTAACATCTGCAAAGTCAACGTTGATAAGTCCGGGAACGGTAATGATATCTGAAATACCCTGTACACCTCTTAACAGAACTTCATCAACTATTATGAAAGATTCTGTTAATGAAACTTGTCTGTCTACTACCTGTAATAATTTGTCGTTAGGAATTACAATAACTGCATCAACTGCTTCTCTTAGTTTTTCTAAACCTTGAACAGCCTGATTTTGTCTTTTCTTTCCTTCCCAGGAGAAAGGTTTTGTTACAACAGCAATTGTTAAAATTCCGAGTTCTTTTGCAATTTTAGCAACAACAGGAGCTGCACCGGTACCTGTTCCGCCGCCCATACCTGCTGTTATAAATACCATATCAGCACCTTCAAGAGCGTTTGTTATTTCCTGTTGAGCTTCTTCTGCGGCTTTTTCACCAATCGACGGATCTCCGCCTGCTCCTAAACCGTTTGTTGAGGCTTTACCTAATTGTATTTTATTTTTTGTTTGACCGTATTCCAATACCTGTAAATCGGTATTCATAAGCCAAAATTCTACATTAGAAAGTCCTGCCTTAATCATTCGGTTAACGGCATTACCTCCGCCTCCGCCTACACCGACTACTTTTATATTTGTTGGGTTGATTGGCGACCTGTTTAAGCCGGCTGTGTCATCTTTTTTTGCAAAGATATCTGATACGAAATTTTCCACTATTTTTACCTCTTATATGTTTGTAATATTACTTTTAGGTTATTACCCATTTAGGTGGGTTTGATAATAATATAATAACATACTATTTTAAATAGAAAAAAAGTACAATAATTTCCATGCCAATTATGAACAAAAGTTAATAAAATTTTTTAAAAATTTTATTTGATACAGGCAGGAGATGTTCCCCAGTGCAGCTTATTCCTTAAAATTGAATAAAATTCGCCTTCATCAAGCAGAGCAAGTTTTGCTGTATAGGCTGATTTTTTTATTTCAATTTCTTTTACAAATTCATAAAATTCCTGTCCGTCCGTTGATGCTACATAGTTTGTCAAATCTTTATCAGAACATATTGTAATAATTTCATCGTCAGGAATTACAATTGGTCTTGCAGTTAATGTATGCGGACATATTGGGACTATTACAAATGCATTTAATTTCGGTGATATGACAGGTCCGCCTGCCGAAAGCCCGTATGCAGTAGATCCTGTTGGTGTTGTTACTATTATTCCGTCGGCTAAATAGTCACAGACAAGTTTATTGTTTATTTTTAAGGAAAATCTTGATGTCCTCCCGGTTGTTGTGCCCTTTACAACAAAATCGTTCAGTGCTATTTTTTCTCCGCTTTGCAGCATACTCCTTTTTTCAATACGATATTCACCGGTAAGTATTTTTTCAACCGAAATTTTTATTTCTTCTTTTGATGATTGCGATAAAAATCCAAGCCTGCCTAAATTTATTCCGAATATCGGTGTCGATGTTTTCGCATAAAATCTCGCTGCCTTTAATATTGTTCCGTCTCCGCCGATTACAAATATAAAATCATATCCCGATTTTAATTCGTCTATGTCAAGAATTTCCGTCTGTACGTTGTTTTTTTTGAGTTCCTCTTCTAATTCCTTCATTACTTTAACGGAATTATCTATTGTTTTGTTATAGCAAATACCGAATTTTTTCATAAAATTTTTATACCATAAAAAGAAAAGGGGAACAATGTCCCCCAACTATCTCTTCTCATACCCACTGATATCAATTGCGGATTACTGTAAAGGAGCTCTCCACAATGAATCATTAAATTTATTTTGGTTTGCATTCAATTCAACAGACAAAGTTACGTTACTCGGTGTGAATACAAATACCAAATCCCCTACTTTTTGCGGTTTGCCGTTAAGTGCGTGGGCTGCTCCGCATACAAAATCAATTGTCCTTTGTGATTGTTCTTTATCTAATAAATGAAGATTTAAAACAATGGTCTTTCTGTCTTTTAAATATTGAACTATATTTGCTGCATCGTCAAATGAACGAGGCTCCATAACTATTACTTCATAACCTCTGAAATTCGGGTGGTTAACTACTTTTAAGTCATTAACCGAGTTTGACTGATATGAATATTTCGGATCTATCGCTAAATTATCCTGCACTTCATATTCATCACCCATCTCTTCTGCCATTTCGTCAAATATCGTTTCTTTTGGTTCAAATCCTTTTACCAAAAAGTCTACTACTGATTTAATTTTGTCTGTTACTACTGCCACCGTTTTATTCCTCCGTTTATTTAAACAATTTTCTACCAATTCTTAGCATTGTTGAACCCTCCCGGGCTGCTATTTTATAATCTTGACTCATACCCATAGATATTTCGTGCAACTTGCAGTTAAATTCCTTTTCAAGATTATCCCTGATTTCTCTTATTTCAGAAAAAAGTCTTGTTAACTCTTTTTCTCCGGCTCCTAAAGGTGCCATATTCATTACTCCGATAACTTCTGTATTCTTTAATTTGATTATGTTACCGAATTCACTGAATACTGCCTCTTTTGAAAATCCGAATTTTTGTGTTTCTCCGGCATTGTTTATCTGAATTAAAATCTTTTGTGTCTTACCGATTTTACCGGCTTCTTCAGAAATTTTTTCCGCCAGTTTCACCGTGTCTACCGAGTGTATATAATCAAAAATTTCAATTGCTTTTTTTACTTTATTGGTCTGTAAGTGCCCTATAAAATGAAAAGTTGAATTTTCTTTTATCTCTTTTGGTAATCTGTTGATTTTTTCAGATGCCTCAATTACTCTTGATTCCGCAAAATCCCTTAACCCCGCTTTGTACGCTGCTATTATGGAATTTTCGTCAAAATACTTTGTAACTGCAATGATATTTGGTCTATAAGGTGCAATTTCTTCTTGTATCCGTAAAAGATTCTGTTTTATTCTCTCGTACACTATCTTCACCTCTACAAGAAATCCGCCTGTAAAAGCAGACTACATATTAATTGTACTCTAACCTTTTTAGGTGGACAACTATTTTGTTTTTCTCGATTTCACCCCCTTTTATTTATTCCCGAAACCATGATTTTGACATGATTTCAGCCTTAATTAATATCTCTTAATTTTTAGTTACATTTCTTAATGTTTTAAATTTGGGGCATGCCGTCCATGCCTTTTTGTTTACAATTTGTAAAAGTCCGGTTATCATCAGAATAAACCTTTTTTTTCTAAATTTTATCCTCTGTTTAAATGATATTTATATTTGTGTTATTATATTTCAGGAGGTATTATGCGTATTGTTTCAGGAATGAGATCTACCGGAAGATTACATTTAGGTCATTATTTGGGAGTAATTAAAAATTGGGTTGAACTTCAAAATTCTAACGAATGCTATTTTTTTGTTGCAGATTGGCATGCTCTTACAACTAAATATGACGATACAAAAAATTTGCGTCAGGATGTATTGGATGTTGTAATTGACTGGCTTGCTTCAGGTATTAATCCTGATAAATCAACAATTTATGTCCAATCCCTTATTCCTGAAATTGCGGAATTAAATGTTTATTTGAGTATGATTACTCCGCAAAATTGGGTTGAACGTGATCCTACTTTAAAAGACATGGCTCGTATTTTGAGGACAAAAGAGGCAAATAATTCTCAAATAAGCTACGGACTTATGGGATATCCCGTTTTGATGAGTGCCGATATTATGATGTTGAATGCGGAGGCTATCCCTGTAGGTGTTGATCAGATTGCTCATATTGAAATTACTCGTGATATTGTCAGACGTTTTAATAATATTTATAAAACCGACTTTTTTAAAGAACCTAAGCCTTTGCTTAACAATTGTCCTTTAGTATGCGGTCTTGACGGTAATAAAATGAGTAAATCTTATAATAATGATATAAAGCTTGCTGACACCGCCGAAATTACGGCGAAGAAAATTATGTCGGCTATTACTGACAGAAGCCGTATAAGACGTGATGATTTAGGTCATCCCGATAACTGTGAAGTAGCATTTAAATACTGGCAGGTTTTTGCAGACGACAGTCAAATTCAAAAAGTTAAGTCAGAGTGCGAAAAAGGCGAAAGAGGTTGTGCGGATTGTAAAAGACAATTGGCTGAATTCGTAAATAATTCTTTAAAAGATATAAGAGAAAAAAGAAAATATTACGAAGCTCATTTGTCTGAAGTTGAGGATATTATTCGTTCAGGCTCTGAAAAAACCAGTAGAGAAGCTAAAAAAATCTTACACGAAGTAAGAAATATTATAGGTATGTATTAATAATAAAAACAGCCGTTTATAAAACGGCCGAACTCATATTTGGTAAAAGGTTAGTGTGTAGGAGAAAATAAAGAAAATGGTTATATTTTTCCTATGCCACATGTTATTGTATATATAACATATATATTGGTTATTTTTACATTTGTTAATGTTTTTATAAACATAAAGGTTATTAAGTTTGAAAAATCCCGAAATTGCAATAAAAAAGTTTTTACATTAAAATATAAAATAAAGGGGATAAGGAATGAAAATAGAGGCAAAGAATCTGATAAAAATATATGGTGACAGAAGTGTTGTAAATGACGTGTCATTTGAGGTAAATAAAGGAGAGGTAGTTTGTCTTTTGGGTCCGAACGGAGCGGGTAAGACAACGACATTTTATATGATAGTCGGATTAATAAAGCCAAACAGCGGTCATATATATTTGGACAGAGAAGATATTTCAACCTGGCCGATGAACATACGTGCAAAAGCAGGTATAGGATACTTGCCTCAGGAAGCATCTATTTTTAGAAAACTAAGTGTTGAAGATAATATAAAATTAGTTTTGCAAATGAACGAAAAATTAACGGAAGATGAAAAAAAACGTAAATTAGAAGAACTTTTAACAGAGTTTGGGATTTTAAGGCTTCGTTCATATGCAGCGGTTTCGCTATCAGGAGGCGAACGACGCAGGGTGGAAATTGCAAGAGCTTTAGCTGCCAGCCCTGATTTTATGCTTTTGGATGAACCGTTTGCGGGCATTGACCCGATTGCAATCGGTGAAATTAAGGATAACATAAGAAAAATTTCTGAAGGCAAAGGTTTAGGGGTGCTTATAACTGATCACAATCCTAAAGCGACTTTGTCAATTACGGACAGGGCATATGTTATATTTGACGGACAAATTAAAATTCAGGGTAAAAGTGAGGATGTTGCGGTTGATCCTGTTGCAAAAGAATTTTATTTAGGAAAGGATTTTGCACTGTAATGAAAATACCTACAATATATGACAGATATATTTTTATGCAGGTATTGATGGCGACATTTGTTGCTATACTTCTTTTTACCATTGTGTGGATTGCTCCTGAAATGCTTTTAAACACTATTAAAAAGACTTTAGCCGGTGAATTCGGAGTAAAAACGGCAATATTGATTTTGTTTTACGAACTGCCTAAAATTTTAGGCAAAGCTTTTCCGGTAGGTTTGTTATTAGGTACGCTTTTTACGTTTGATAAATTGAGCAAAGACTCTGAATTGACTATTTTTAGGGCGGTAGGGCTTTCGTTTAAACGTATTATTGCTCCTGTAATAGTATTAAGTCTTTTGGTTACTTATCTTTGTTATTTAACCGGTGATAGATTAATTCCTTTTGCTGCTGATAAAATGGCAAAAATTAAAGGTTATGCACAATCAACTCAGTTTATTTATACTCAAAAAGATAAAAGCGGACATCCTACGCAAGCGGTTATTGTTTCCAAATCTAGAGTAAAGAACCTTTATAATGTAATCGTTTTGGATTTTTCAAGTGAAGTTTATTCTGATGTTCATCAATTATCCAATATATTTTATGCAAAAACCGGACATATTGAAGATGACAGATGGGTTTTGAATGATATAGTTCAATACAAAATTTCATCTGACGGCATTTTTACTAATATAGGCAAGTTTAAACAAATGTCAGTTTTAGATTCGGATTCGGCTAAGAATGCTTATACATTAATGGCTTATTCTACAAAAAAAGAACGAGAGATTAATAATAAAGACCTGCATAATTATATAAAATTATTGAAAAAAGAGGGAATGGATGAAGAATACAGATATATGCTCAATAAATATCTTCAAAGATTTTTGCATCCTTTTGTTTGTATATTGCTGGCAATAATGGGTTGTCTTTTAGGGTTCAGTAAACCGAGAGAACAACGGCTTATAGGATTTACTATTGCAATAGGATGTATATTCGTTTATTATATTACTCTGCCGTTTTTTGATCTGTTGGCAGAAAAAGGTGTTTTGCCGCCTGTTGTTACGGCAGCATTTCCGCCGATGGCTTTTTTAGCTGCTATTATTGCATTTTATAAATCAAAGGATTTGTGATGAAAAAAATATTATTAATTGCTTTTTTAATGTTATCAGTAAATGTTGTTTATGCAAAACCGTCAATTGAAATTGAATACAATAACGGGATATATCATATTATTTTGTCGGGTAATAAAATAAAAAAACGGATTAATTTTGTGGCAAGTGACAGCCTGATGACAAATAAGGAAGTTCATAAACAGACAAGGTCGGTTTTAACTATAAATGCAGGATATTTTGATCCGGAAAACGGCAAAACAATATCTTATGTTGTAACGGACAGAAATACTTCAGTGGATCCGATTTTGAATGAAAATCTTTTAAAAAATCCTATATTAAACAAAAATTTAAACAAAATTTTAAACAGAACGGAATTTCGGGTTGTAGAGTGCAATAATAAGTATTCTTATCAAATAGTTCCGCATAAAAACAGCGTAGATTTCGGTTGTAATATAATAACTTCCGCACAGGGCGGACCTATGATTTTGCCGGAGTTGAGGTTAGAGGAAGAACTTTTTATAGTGAAAGATAAAGACGGGAATATTATAAGAGAGTCGGCATCTGTATTACAAAAGACTGCCCGTACCGTTATGGGAATAAAAGACGGTGATGCTCATATATTAATTATTACAAATGAAAATCCAATGGATATATATGAAGTTCGGGATTTATGTAAGCAGCTTGGATTTGAGCGTGCCATGACTTTTGACGGCGGCAGCTCAACATCGTTAAACTATAAAAACAGTATAGATGTCACCTCAAATGATGGCAGCGGAAGGCTTTTAAAATCATTTATGATAATCACCAAGTAATTTTATTTTACAAAGTAATTTGCATTAACATTTACGTATAATCTAACAAGTCCGGTAGATATCGGAGTACTTCCTGCAGCTTCTGAATCTGCTACTGCACTTTTTGCCATCATGTTATACATTATTCTCGGTGTAACACTTGAAGTGCTGCAGTTCGCTGATATTGATTTGACACCCGTAACGGTTGTTCCTGCTGCTTTTGCTAAAATATCTGCTCTTGCACGTGTTTTTTGGGTTGCTGATGTTAAAAGTGCATCACATTCTTTTTCGTATGATGAAAGTGTAAAGTTTAGATTATCGATATTTGTTGCCCCTAAAAGTATTGCTTTGTCAATGATATCGCCTGCTTTATCGATGGATTTTGTATGAACAATAATCCTGTTTGATACTTCGTATTTGTCAAAATTTCTTTTATTGCTTGAATAAGTATATATTGGTTGAGCACTGAAATCAGTTGTTTTTACATAATCACCGTTGTTAGGATTAATCATGCTTTGCATTGCGGTGTATAATTTGTCGGAGAGTTCTTTGTTTTCTAAAGTTGCTTTCTGCATTGATTTGTTGTCATAAGTTACAACTGCAATTGATATTTCAACAGTATCGGGAGATATTTCTTTATTTGCTGATGCTGTTGACGTTATATAGCCTGTTTCGGCAAAAACAGCTGTCGAAAATAACAAACAACACAAAGCTATCAAAATCTTTTTCATAAAACCTCCTATTTTAAAACATTATTTTTGTCATTTTGTGAATCTTCAATATTATTTTGTTTTAATTCATTAACTATTTCGTTATGTTTTTTAATGCGTTCCATAACGGTTTTAAGTTCTTCTTCGTTAAGCTCGGGCGGAGCTCCGAAAGAAATAACAATTCGTCTTTTGCTCATTATGTAAACACTGATTACAACAATCATCCATAAAAGCACCCCCTGATAAAGATTTATCATCGGAAGGTTAGATACACTGTTCCATATATTCATTGCTACAAATCCGGGAAATGCAATAAATCCGGCAGCAAGACAGGTAACTATAAATAAGGTGATTATTAATCCTTTAAATCCGTTTATTTGAATTATTCGAGCTCGTTTTTTCATAAGTCTTCCTCTATCATCGCAAGAAATTCATCTTCTGTCAATATTATAACACCTAAATTTTGAGCTTTATCCAATTTAGAACCCGGATTTTCTCCGGCAATTACGTAAGAAGTGTTTTTAGATACAGAGGACGATGTTTTTCCGCCTAATTCTTTTATTATTTCAGAGGCCTTATCTCTTGTCATATTTTGTAATGTTCCGGTTAAAACAAAAGTTTTCCCTGTTAATTTGTCGGATTTTTTGACGGCTTTAGAGGCAGGATTTAAACCTAAATTTTTTAATTCTTTTATTAAATGTAAATTATTTTCATTGTGGAAAAATTCATAAACGGATTCAGCCATTTTGGAGCCTATTCCGTCGATTGCCGACAGGGTTTCGATATTTGCCGTCATAATTTCATCCAAATTTGTAAAATTTTCAGCTAAAAGCTCTGCAGTTTCCTTGCCTATATGGCGTATTGCAAATGCTGTTAAGAGTCGGTTCAGGGGTCTTGTTTTACTGTTTTGTATGGAATTATACATGTTGTAAGCGGATTTTTCTTTTACACCGTCAAGCTGCATAAAATCTTGCATTGTCAATCTGTATAAATCAACTGCATTACTTATAAATCGGTTTTCATACAGTTGTTGGATTATTGAAGGTCCTATAAAATCAATATCCATTGCCTCTTTTGATACCCAAAATTCGATTTTGGCAATTGTTTGCTGAGAGCAGGAATCATTTTCGCAATACAAATTTACTTCCCCGGGACGAGTTGTTAACAGGGAATTACATGCAGGACATCTTGTGGGAGGAACGTATTCGGGTAAATTTTCGTGCTCGGGGTTTTCCATCACTTTTATCACTTTCGGGATAATTTCAGCTGCTTTTTTTATTAATACTGTATCACCAATTCTTACATCAAGCCGTTTTATTTCGTCAAAATTATGAAGGCTTGCTCTAGAAACAGTGCTTCCTGCAAGCTGTACAGGGTCAAGTATGGCAACAGGTGTTACTGCTCCTGATTTTCCTATATTAAGTTCAATATCAAGAAGTTTTGTTGTTACTTCTTCCGGCGGGAATTTAAATGCCGTTGCCCATTTAGGTGCACGGGATGTGAAGCCTAAATCTTCCTGAAATAAAAGGTTGTTTACTTTTATGACGACACCGTCTGTTGCATAATTTAAATCAGCACGTTTCAAGTCCCATTCTTTGCAGTATTCAATAGCTTCTTTAATATTTTTGCATAATCGTATGTTGGGATTGATTTTAAATCCGAGTTTTTTTAAATACATCATACTTTCATAGTGGGTTTTCGGTGCATTTAAAGTGTTTTCAAATACTGATGAATAAACAAAAATTGACAAATCTCTTTTGGCTGTTATTGTGCTGTCTAATTGTCTTATTGACCCGCTTGCGGCGTTGCGTGGGTTTGCAAAGATTTTTTCGCCTTTTTTTAAGTTTTCTTCGTTTAGTTTTTCAAACGAAGTTTTAGGCATATAAATTTCTCCCCGGACTTCTATGTCTGCAGGTTCAAAAAGCTTTAGCGGAATAGCTTTTACGGTTTTTAAATTTGTTGTTATGTCTTCTCCGGTAATTCCGTCACCTCTTGTTACTCCTCTTATAAAAATACCTTTTTCATAAGTCAGAGCTATTGCAAGTCCGTCTATTTTTAATTCGCATACTAAATCTACATTATTTCCGCATTCTTTTGTGACTCTTTCGTACCATTTTTCAAGCTCTTGTTCATTGTATGTGTTGTCAAGGCTGTAGAGTCGGTATTTGTGAGTATAAGGAAAAAATTTTTCACTGACGGAGCCTACCCGCTGCGTCGGACTGTCAGGGGTTTTTAAAAGCGGGTATTTTTCTTCAAGTTCTTTTAATTCCGCAAACATTTTGTCATATTCAAAGTCGCTCAGGTATGGATTTTCTTCCACATAATATTTGTAATTACTTTTATTTATTTCGTCTTTTAAAAAATTAATTCTGTCTAAAGGTGCGTCCATTTTTTCCTCTCACCATAAAATTATAGCATAAAGCTTTTTTATACGAAAATCTCTGACTTATACATCAAATGTAACGAAATGTAAAAATGAATTTAAAAATGGCTGAAATGCAGTTATAATGCCTGTATGGTATGGTATGGTATGGTCGAAGTGTGCTTGTAGCAAATGATTTCCTGTTTTTGTTTTAATGAACATGTAGGTATAAAGTTAAGAAAGGAGAATTTCATGACAGTAGAAGCAGTAGGTTATACACCTGTTCAACCCCAAAAGAAAACAGGCGGAGCAGGAAAAGCATGGGCATCAGTTTTTATCCCCGGACTGGGACAATTTTTGGACGGCAGAAATAAAGAAGGTGCGGGTTATATGGGTGCAAGTATTGCTGCAGGACTTGGAAGTCATGCACTTGTAGGTAGTCTATCTAAAGATATTTTTAATGCGAGTAAAGCAGCAAGTGCTGCAGGTGCTCAATTTGATGTCGGAAAATATTTGTCAAAGTTACCTAAAGGCAAGATGTGGGGTATGGCTGCTTTGGGTTTAGCAAGTACCGCATTATGGATTGCAAATATAGTTGACGCTTATAAGGGCAAAAAATCATAAAAAGTTTAATAAGAATATCCTAAAAAATCGACCGGCTAAAACCGGTCGATTTTTTACATTATCATCAAAAGTTCTCTTATAACTTTAGCTGCAACGGCTGTAGACACACCCGATGAATCGTAATCCGGTGCCAGTTCGACAACATCGGCTCCGATAATATCAAAATTTTTGAGATACTTAAACCAGCCGATAAGTTCTCTAAATTGCATTCCGCCGCTTTCGGGAGTGCCTGTACCCGGCATTACGGACGGATCCAATACATCCAAATCAACAGTTATAAATATTTTTTTGTTTTTTAAAACATCAAGCTCATGAAATTCGTGAATTAGCGTATTATGTTGTTTCATAAATTCAAATTCTTCTTTCATCCCTGATCTTATGCCTATTTGTTTAATATTCTCTGCACCTATAATTTTTGAAATGTGTCGTATTACGGCAGAATGTGACATTTCTTCTCCCAAATATTCTTCACGTAAGTCAGTATGTGCATCAAAATGTACAACAGCTAAATTGGTAAAGAATTTTGCCAAAGCTTTTATTTCAGGTAATGTTACCAAATGTTCTCCGCCTATTCCAAAGACTCTTTTGCCGTCGTTATAAATATCTTTAACATTTTCTTCTATAATATCAAGTGATTTATAGGTATTTCCTAAAGGGAATTCCAAATCCCCCGCATCGTGAAAGTTTACGTCTTGCAGGTGTTTATCAAATTCAGGAGAATAATCTTCCATCCCCCAGCTTGCAAGCCTTATCTGTTCGGGTGCAAAGCGTGATCCTGGTCTGTATGATACTGTACCGTCAAAAGGCAGTCCCAGCAGTATAATTTCTGATGTTTTGTAATCAGGATTTTGTCCTATCCAATTTCTATCTAAAAACGGTCCTTTTAACATAACTTTCCTCCTGTTTTTTTTATTTTATCACAAATGCAATAAAAAAAACGACCCGAAGGTCGCTTTTTTTCCTATTTTCCTATTTATCCAACAACTTTTGTTACGAAATGTGCTATTTCAAAGAATGAATCTTTAACAAATTCTTTTGCAAGTGTTTTTATCGGTCTGTTTTCAATACAGTCAAACACATAATAAATCGGGTCTTTTGAATTGTTAAAACGCATTCTTCTGTCTGCTTTATCTAAATAACAGTAATCTTCAATCGAAAATTCGCCGTTTTTTCTTTTATTATTTTTTCTTCTGCGGGTTAATGCACCGAATTGACCGTTGCCTGCAGTTTCATTGTGTGTATTTGTTGCTGTTTCTATCATTTAAAGCTCCTCAATCTCTTCTTGTATATATAAAGTATATAACTCAGAAAAAATTGCCTTTTTTGAAGGAAAATTGTTAAGATTTATTTACAAATATTTAAAGCTCTTTA
Organism: Candidatus Gastranaerophilales bacterium; assembly: GCA_944325895.1. Classification (GTDB taxonomy): domain Bacteria; phylum Cyanobacteriota; class Vampirovibrionia; order Gastranaerophilales; family Gastranaerophilaceae; genus SIG32. Next base: position 47,740 of record CALVCA010000006.1, on the reverse strand, counting down.
TTTAGGGTAATTTTCAGGGAATTTCCATCCGTTTAATTTTATTGCGGCTCCGCAGGTATAGCCTGTACCTTTAGTAGAGCAGCCGGGTTTGCTGTTTACTCCTGTATCTGTTTGTATGACTAAATCAGGGCTCATCAGTTCGTCTACAGTAACTCCGTCTGCTTCGCCATAAAAAGTTAAGCCGTATTCTTGTTTGTTAACTTTACCTGCATCAATAAAATTGTTGTCATCATCGACTGTACCGATTTTGTTACCGGGATTGCCGGGGGAAAAGTACATAGTGAATATGTCTTTGCCTATTACGTTCGGTTTTGCTTTGCCGTTTATGTCAACATAGACCCATATATGCGGGTAAAAAGTGTCAGCACCAGCCCAGGTAAATACAGTTGTACCGTCAGCCATTACAAATGCTCCGTGAGTTGAAGTGATGACTGATTCAGCATTTCCGTTAATTCTTGTTATACCTTCCGCAACGCATTCAGTTGTTACGGGAAAACATGTTTTTGTAATTTTTAAGTGAGGGAAAATATAAGTTTCCCAAAAATATTGAGTTCTTTGACCGTCGGTCGTTGGCAATTGATTCCAGGACCACGTATCATAGTCACCGTGTTCAACTTTTGCCAAATCAAAGGCATTTTTTAATGCAGCATATGATTTTTGCAGTTTTGTTATAGTTTGTTTTTCCTGATAATTCATAATTAATGCAGGGATAGTCAAAGCGGCGACAACCCCGATAATCCCGAGGGTGATTAGAACCTCAGCTAACGTGAAGGCAGCACGACGATTTTTGTCAAACATACCTACGTGCGTAGCACCTTCGGCTAAAGCCTCACGATGACGTATAGAAGGCAAACCCAATGTGTTTGCGTACGTAGCACTGTCATCCTGAACTTGTTTCAGGATCTTACCAGTGTTGAATGGTATGCAATCGTGCGGCTTAGAGATTTTATTAAGAGATTCTTTGCTCCGCTCAGAATGACGGGTTGTGTGGAATAAGTTCGTTAAAAAGTTATTTTGGTGTAATGCCATAGTAACTTTATTAAAAAATCTACCCTTTATTTTTTCAACCCAATTCACCCTCTTATAATTCATAATACTAGAATTATAGTTTGGAACAAGAAAGAAGTCAATAAACTTAAAAAATGCCGGAAAGCGTTCAGCTACTTTAATTTCAGGGGAGGGGCGACTATCTTATCCGCTTTTATTTCAATATTTTTCATCTCTTAACTCCTTTTTTCTTAATTAAATATTATTTTTTAATTTTTGTCAAGAATTTATATCAGGGCTGCCGACAATTTGTACTCCAAATTTTGTTCTGAACAGGTATTTAACCGTATCACCTTGAATTTCGTACATCATTTTGTTGAACAAATCGTATGCTTCACGTTTGTATTCTATGAGCGGATCTTTTTGTCCGTATGCTCTTAACCCTATGCCGTCTCTCAGCATATCAATATTATGTAAATGGTCAATCCATTTGTTGTCTACAACCCGTAAAAGTATATCTTTTTCCAAATCACGAACAACATTTTCTTTGGTAAACGGCTCTTGCGGGATGTAATTTTGGCTGTATTGTGCCAAAACATTATTGTAAAATTCAATAATTTCCACCTCGTGATCTCTGTATGCCTGCAGTGCAAAATCTTTCATTTTTTCATACATCGGTTCAAATCTCATATTTTGGATGTCTGACACCTGAAAATGAGATAATTGCGGGATATATGAATGTAATTCTTTTATCATTGTCTGCAAATCTTCGTAGATATAATCTTCAACGTGTTGCTCGGGTGATATATAGCTTCTTATGATTCGGTCGACTTCTCTTTCTATCATAAATTGGATATCTTCGCTTAAATCTTTTCCTGCAAGCACTCTGCGGCGTTGTGCATAGAATTTTTCACGTTGAATATTCATAACATCGTCATATTCCAAAACACTTTTTCTTATGTCAAAGTGATAAGTTTCAACTTTCTTTTGAGCTGATTGAATTTGTCTTGTAATAAGCGGAGATTCAATTGCCATTGTTTCATCGACATTCAGCATGTTCATTAAAGTCGTAATTTTATCGCCTCCGAAAATCCTCATCAAGTTATCTTCTAAAGATAAGAAAAATCTTGTAGAACCGGGATCGCCCTGACGTGCGGCACGACCTCGTAATTGGTTATCAATACGTCTTGATTCGTGGCGTTCCGTACCGATTACGTGCAGACCGCCCGCTGCAACAACTTTTTTATGTTCTTCTTCTGTTAAAGCACGTGCTTTTGCAAGAGCTTTTTCTTTTTCAGCTTCATATTCGGGACTTTCAGGATTTATACCTTCCAAAGCTTCTTTTGCCATGTATTCGGCATTACCGCCTAATAAAATATCCGTACCACGTCCTGCCATGTTTGTCGCTATCGTAACCGCTCCGACTCTGCCGGCCTGTGCTATTATATAAGCTTCTTTTTCATGGTGTTTCGCATTCAAAACATTGTGTTTTATCCCTCGTTTTTTTAATAATGCCGAAACATATTCAGACTTTTCAATACTTATTGTCCCCACCAAAACAGGTCTGCCAAGTTCGTGCATTTGAATTATATCTTCAACTACGGATAAATATTTTTGTTTTTCTGTTTTGTAAATAACATCAGGGTAATTTATTCTTATATCAGGCTTATTCGTAGGTATAGTTGTAACTTCAAGGTTATAAATTTTCCCGAACTCTGCTTCTTCCGTCATTGCAGTACCTGTCATGCCTGATAATTTCGGATACAATCTGAAAAGATTTTGGAATGTAATGCTTGCAAGTGTTTGGGTTTCATCTTGAATTTGGACACCTTCTTTTGCTTCTATTGCCTGATGTAATCCGTCTGACCAGCGTCTGCCCTCCATTAAACGTCCGGTAAATTCATCAACAATCATTACTTCACCGTCTTTTATTACATAATCGGTATCTTTTACAAAAAGTTCTTTTGCTTTTAATGCCTGTAAAAGATGGTGGGCATACTGGGTGTTGATGTCAAAGAGATCTTTTACCCCGATTAATTCTTGAGCATGGTCAATACCTTCTTCTGTCAAAATAATATTTTTATTTTTTTCGTCCACTTCATAATCAACGACTTTTTCCATTTGCGGGGCGATTTTAGCCATTAATTTGTATGTTTCTGCAGATTTTTCAAGTCTTCCGCTTATGATAAGAGGAGTTCTTGCTTCATCAATTAAAATACTGTCAACTTCGTCTATAATTGCATAGTTATAAGGTCTTTGAACAAGCATCTCAAGACTGCCTGCCATATTGTCACGCAGATAATCAAACCCGAATTCGTTGTTGGTTCCGTATGTAATATCGCAGTTGTATGCAGCTTTTTTGGCTTCAAAATCTTCTGCATTGCGTCCGCCTGAAAGAATTACACCGACAGAAAGCCCTAAAAATTTGTATATTTTTCCCATCCATTCGCTGTCACGTTTTGCCAAATAATCGTTTACGGTTATAATATGGACACCCTTTCCGGTTAGAGCATTTAAATATGCCGGTAATGTTGCAACAAGAGTTTTACCTTCACCTGTTCTCATCTCTGCAATGTGACCGTTATGCAAAAAATATCCGCCGATTAATTGCACGTCAAAATGACGCATGTTTAAAACTCTTTTGCCTGCTTCTCTGACTGTTGCAAATGCCTCCGGTAAAATTTTATCCAAAGCTTCTTTTTCAAGTTTCCTGTCTGTTTTAAAATCATCCGATACGGGACGCTTTGCTAAAATAGCCTTGAATTCGTCTGTTTTTGCACGAAGTTCTTCATCTGTCATTGCTTCAAATTGCGGTTCCAGTGCATTTATGTGCTCCACAATACCCATCATGTGCTTAATTTTTTTATCGTTAGGATCTCCTAACAGTTTTATTAACCAATTTAACATTTTTCCTCTCCAATATCTATATTTTTATGTTAGCATAAACTTTATTTAAATGGAATAAGGAAAATTGCTTATAAACTATTGAAACATTGTAAACACTTTTTCAACACTTTTGCTGATTAAGTTTTTAACGGAATCGTATTCGGTAGTTAGTGAAGATATTTCGGTGTCTAAATTCTTCATTTCCAAATCGAGTTTTTCTTCTCTATATGTTAATTTTGTTTTTTCAGCGTTAAATTCAGCTTCGGCTTCCGCTATTGCTGTGCTGTCTTCGACTTCCACGATGCAGTCTGTTTCATTGTATCTGCCTTGATAGAAATATCCGTCTGTGTTTAAAGATGTGATAAAATAAGTGCCGTTTTTCAGTGCATTTTGTAAATATGTATTATCCTCGATATCATCACATTCTGTCCAGCCGTTGTGGCAGATATTGTTGTACAGCTGCATGTAAAAATCAGCATAAATCAAATTTTCGCTTGCCTCATCATTATTTGTCATTAAATAGTTGTAATTAGGGTCATCTGTTACAAAATAAGAACTTGAAACATCTGTTCCTACATAATAATTTGACTCAAAACCCGTATAACACATATCAAAATATGTCAGATATGATGATAACAAATTAGATAAACTTATTGCAACTGTATCATATTTTTTGTTACCTTTTGATTGTCCTTGAACAATCAGGTTGCTGCTTGAAGCATTATTTACCGCAACATTTGATGCATTTTTTGAATCTTTTTTATCTGTATTTATTATCTTAATGCTATTTTCACTTAAATATGAATTTAGCACCATAAGTTTTGCTGTAGCAAGAGCTTCTTTTACGAGGGGATCGGATGTAGCCAATAAACCTTTTATTTCTGTTGTACCTGTTAAAAATGTATCTATTTTAGTGAAAATAGCATTTACCGCTGTCATAAATCCACTTTTATCAAGTCCGCTTCCATGTTGACCATCCTTACCGCTATAAGTTAATATTATATTTTTATCTAACAAGTCGCCAAGAGTTAAATCAGCTAACTCACCAGAAGAAACGTAACTTCCGTTTACGCTGAGATGGAATTTGTCATTGGAAGTTCTGTCTTCAGAATAATTTCCCCCGATTGTTGAATCTAAACCTAATTTATATTCTTTTTGTGATGCCTTATAAGTCAATCCTATAATATTTGTAGCAAGTGCCGGGTCTTTAGAAAGCGGCGTAGAGCCGTAACCTGCTTTCGGGTTGTAGTTGACTTGACTTTCATTAACATTTTTATCTGTAACAGAGCCTAGAGCTTTAATGCTGGTTGCCATACTGCTTGTTATAACACCGTGTCGGGATAAAGCGTCTATAAATTTATTGTATCCTGCCATAGAGCTTTGGGCTGGAGAACCGTCACGACTTATTGCTGCTGTAGCTGCATTTGCTAATTTATTGTTTAATACAACAGCCCCTGTTCTGTTTGTAATTAAATAAGGATTATAATTGTTAAGTGTTGTAGGCTGCATTAACAATCCGTATGATAAATCATAATCCGGAACTTGATCTAAATCGTAATCCCAGGCAAATTTTGTCTGATTAATAGCGTTTTGGTATTGCTGCGTTACATCAGCTAATTTACGGGTAACTGAAAGCTTGTCCTGTGCTATTTGCATAGAACGGAATTCACAATCGGCTTTTCGTGCCGTTATAGCTAAAAATCTTGCTTGTGATGCCGCCAGTCCCATGAGTTTCCTTTCTTATTCATGTTGAATGACGGTATTTTTAAGCTAAAACTTTAAAAATAACGATTTGCTTTGTAACAAATGTTAACAAAATTCGTTACAATTTGCCAACATATAAAAAAAATTGTATAATAAACATGCTATTTATATTTCGGCTAGTGTAAATCTTAACAGGGGGTTAACTTCCTGTTTTTTTTTGATTAGATTGAACTGTCGAAAATAACAATAATTTATCTAGCAGATAATTTATCGACAATTTTGTCACGGACTTTATTACCGGCAAAAGCTGCAACACCTGAAGTTATTGCTGCTGAAATATAAGACAGTGCACTTAAAATATGAGATTTCGTTACTGCTTTCAAAGCCTTAGAAGAACAGCACATTTTAGCAAGTTTTTGACCTTTTACTGATGCCATTATTTCTTCGGCTACAATTGGTGAAAATGCTAAAACTGTGAGTTTGCCTACATTATCTTTTATGAATTTTTTTGTTTTTTGCCATTTTGATGTCGGGTTATCATTTTTTTTGGTTAACATTGCGGTAAAAGGCAGTATTGCTGTGAGTATTGATGCCGGTATACGCATTTTTTGTAATATTTTTCCGATTTTTGAAAGATTTTTGTTCATTGCATGACCAATCTCGTGAAAACCTGCGTATCCGATTTTTTTGGTATTTATTAAAATTTTATTTGTGGTAGGTAAAAATGCAGCATTTTTACTTTGGTATAACATTTCAGACATAGCTGTAAGTTGTCTTTGCAGATTGGGGCTATTTATTAATTTATCTATTTTGTCAGGTTTTATAAATTTTTCAAATACTTTCTTTTGGGCTTCAACAATATGGTCGTAAATTTGGTCGGTTACGGTGTAAACTGTTTCAATCAATCCGTTTTTTTTAATTGTTACATCGGACAATTTTGAAATATCAACAATATCAACATTTTTAAGTTTTGATTTTTTTAACGCTGCTTGTAGTTTATCGCCTATTGATTTATCAGGTTGAATTTGTAAACCGTTAATTATTTTAGGGGTAATAGCTTTATTATAGAATTTATTAACACATAAATTTGTTAATACACCGCCGGTGACTCCCGCTGCTGTAGTTATCCGGGATGCTTTTTTGTTATTTTTATTGCTTAAATTATTTATATTATTTGTCACTTGCATATTTTTTGTAAAAGTCCTGAAAAAAGTTTTCGCCTATTTGTTACAAAAAATTTACAATTATTTTTTAATGCTCAGCCTTTCAACAGCTCTGACAAATCTTACGAGTTTAGTTTCTTTTTCTGCAGAAATAGAATCTACAAGGATTGTTGTGCATCCTAAAAGTTTACCGCAAAGTATGTCTGTTAAAGGTCTGTCACCGACAAATGCACATTGTGAAGCTAAAAGGTTGTGTCCTTGTAAAAATTTTTTTGAACTGGAAATGTCGGGTTTGCCTGCGTTAAACAAAAGCGGAAAATCCGATATTTTTTTAACCTGTTCTATGTATTTTTCATTTTTGTTATTGGAAATTACCGCAACAAAGAAATCTTCTTTTACTTTATTAAGCCAGTCAAGAGTTTTTTGTGAATAGCAGCCTGATTTTGATGCCATAATTGTGCTGTCTAAATCAAAAAGCAGGGCTTTTATCCCTAATTTTTTTAATTTTTCAAGGTCAATATCATAAATGCTTTTAAGGTTATAATCCGGTTTTAAGAACATATTCCTCCTATTGTCCGGGCAAGTGCATAATTATATTCTGCCGGAGCTTTTTCAAATTTTAAATACACTTCATCGTTTGTATTTCCTAAAGATTTTTCCAGCCCGTCTTTGTCTTTGATTTCTGTAATTTTTGTTGTGAACTGTTCTTTGGGCGAAATTATTTCAACTTCATCATTCAGATGAATTTTATTTTTAATTTTAACAAGATAGCTGTCGTTTTCTTTGCCGTGAAATTCAAACAAAAAATCCTCTCCCGCAAGCCCTTTTGAAATATCATAGCTGTAGCTGTCGGGTTTGTTTTCGCCAAGTGCAAAGCCTGTTGTATAGCCTCTGTTTCCTACTTTTAAGAGTTCTGTAAAGTATTTATGCATATCAGCATCGGGATTTTGTTTAAGTTCATCAATAGCATTTCTGTATGTTTTTGCAACAGCCGAAACATAGTATAAACTTTTTGTTCTGCCTTCAACTTTAAAAGAATCCACACCTGCATCGGCGAGTTCTTTTAAATGTTCAACCAAACACAAATCTTTCGGACTCAGAATATGAGAACCTTTTTCATCTTGATTGATTTCATAATATTCATCAGGTCGGGTGCTTTCTACAAGTTTATAGCTCCACCTGCATGGCTGTGAACAGTTGCCGTGGTTGGCTTTTCTTTCTCCGTTTGTAAAATAATCGCTCAAAAGACATCTGCCCGAAAATGAAACGCATTGCGAACCGTGTACAAAACATTCAAGTTCAATGTCAGGAACTTTTTGCCGTATTGCGGCAATATCTTTTATTGCGAGTTCTCTTGCCAAAATTACTCTGCTTGCTCCGAAATCTCTCCAAAACTTGACGCTCTCGTAATTTAATGTGTTTGTTTGTGTACTTATGTGCAACGGTACATCAGGCATGTGTTTTTTTACTAAATTTATTATCCCGAAGTCGCTAACTATTAAAGCATCAGGTTTTGACTCTTTAATTCTGTCAATTGATTTTTCAAGCAGTAAAATATCATTATTAAATGCAAAAATGTTTAAAGTTAAATACGCTTTTGCACCAAGATTATGGGCTAAATCAACGGCGGATTTTAAATTATCAAGTGTTATAATTTTGCCTTTCCGCATTGCTCTTAAGCTGAAATCCACCACCCCTAAATAAACCGCATCGGCTCCGTAGCGTATTGCGTATTCAAGTTTTTCCAAATTACCTGCAGGCATTAATAATTCTACATCATGCATACCAAAATAATACCTGAAAACCATGAAATAATCAACCGATTAGGTGATGTTGTTTTTTGATTTATGTAGAAAATAGTTATATAAAGATTGGAGAATTTATATGCAAACAATTGAAAACGCTGCAGAAACAATAAAAGAAATTTGGCAATACCAGCACCCCGTTATGCACACATGGTTTTTGCTGAGTGCGTTTTTTCTTTGCTCTATGTTTGCCCTTTTGTATTTTGTTATTTAGAGTTTAAGAAAAGGCTTTAAAAGAGCGTTCAACATTCTTTTCGATTACGCTTTTTATTGAATCGTATTCGGTTTGAAGTGCATTGTGCTCGGTATCAAGTTTTTTAAGATCACTGTCGTATTTTTTGTCTTTAGCTTGAAGCTCGTTTAATTTTTGAGTATATTCAGCTTCGGCACGAGCTACTGCAACTTCGTCTTCAACTTCAACGATATCAGGGCAAGAACTGTATGTGGTTGAAGTCCATTTTGAAGTTTTAAGTCCTGTGCCTTCTTCACCTTGTTCAACGTATTTGACCTGTTCTAAGGTAACAACACCGTGTTCCAGTGCAAATTGCAGCCATTCTGCACTCGTGTAAAGATTATCTTCAAGGATTTTGTAGTATTTGCCTGATTTACCTTCTTCGGATTTAGTTGTGCTTTCGCCGTTCATACGGTGCCAAAGATTTGTGTACCATTCTGACATGGCATTTTCAGGATCCGGAACTTCTTTGTCAATTATTTTATTTAGAGAGTCAATCATTCCCGAAACTCCGTAGTAAGCTTTTTGTAAACTGTTCAGCCAGCTTTCAACATCTTTTTTCCAGGCTTCTACATCTTCTTCATATACAACAAGTGCTTGTTCATACGCTGTTTTTTCAGCTTGCCATTTCGGTATAGTTTCGTTTCTATATTTATCCCATTGAGAATTGTAGTTTGCCAAATCGATTTTATACTGTTCAACATCTTTATAGTATTGAGCCCAAGCTGTCTGATTTGCCACCCAAAGAGGGTAATCGTGTTCTTCATACTGCTCCCATTCTCGTTCCCAGTCGTCATGATTTTGTTGATATGTTTGGTAATCGGAGCTTGCTTCATATTCCTGCCATGCATTAGTCAAAGCATTTTGATATGCTTCTTCATTTAATTTTATACCGCTAATCAGAAGTTGTGATTTTGCTTCAGCATCTTCATAAAGTAATTCTTTAATTCCTTCGTTTATTTGCTGTGTTAGTGCATTTCTTTCTTCATCTGTATATTCCTGGTCGTTAAAACTTTTTTGCTCATCATTATAAACCTTTAAAGCTAGATAATATAAATCTTTAGCTTTTTCATGCCAGGTTTTAAGAGTTTTATTACCATTTGAATGGAATTTATAATTGTTTAATAATTTTTCATCCTCAGTAGAATCTTCAGTAAGAGCTATGTAATCACTCGGGTCGGTTGAAACCATTGCACCGTTACTTCGGAGACTGTCTTCTTTGAATATTTCCAATGCTGCTTCCCAGTAAACCTGAATATCTCCAAGATATCCAAACCAAAAATCCCATATTTTTCCGCTATTATTAATGCTGCTGTTATTTAAAAATTCTGATGTTAATTCTATTGATTGCTCAGTTGTTGTTGTTAAATTGTTATTTTTATATTCATCAGGTACTATATCAATAAGTATTATACGATTATCAGGATCGCCGACAGCTTCTCCTTCAAAAATTTCAATATCATCTTGAGGTACGATAAGGTGGGCTAAAATTTCTAAATACCAATCCAGGTTAAGATCATTATCAGGGTTCAAAACATCAAATATTCCTCGACCGTCTTCTCTTACATAGATCTCATTATATCTATCTTTTGATACTGAACCGCCAGTAATACCGCCGCCAACAGTTTGAGTGTAGGATATTTCACTGTAGTCCGCTGGATCTGGAGGAATAAATTCAGGCGGCTGCGGTTCAATAGAACTCGGCTTTTGTGGTTCTTCCATTACAGGAGGTTCTGTTGGATAAGTAGGATATTTTACTGTAGGTGTCGGAGGCTGCGGACCAGGGTCTGTAGCTCCGACGGTTGGCCAGGTGTCAGGGGTGTAATGGATATTCTTTAAATAACTCCCGACTGCTCCTAATCCGTCCAGTTTCTCTGTTTTGTTTACCAAATCATCTTTTGTTATGTTTAAAACTGAGCCTAAATTTGTTATTATATTATTTTCCATGTTGCTGATGTTTGCATTTAGCGTCGTGTTATGTGATACATCAGGATTTGATAAATCCGGAATTGTATTCAAATCATTTTGTATGTTTTGAATGCTCCCGCTTATCAAATTTTTAATGGTTTCAAGTTCATCTATGTCATTATTGTTTATTGTTTCATAATTTGATCCGTAAATATTTTGTAATGTTTCTGTATATGTTGGGTTAACTACCGTGCTTATTCCGTATTTTGCACAAAATTCAGAAAGATTGCTGCTTTCTTCAAAATTCTTTGCATCTGTTCCGCTTATCAATAATTGTCCCTGCGTATTTACCAATCCGTACTGATTTTTTACATCCCCGTATTGATACATTACTGCGGCTGTTAATTCGCTCTGTACTGCATTACCGTCTGTATTGTACTGCGTGTACATCAATTTGTTTGCATCCAATGCATTCATGTACTCTCTGCTTGCGTCCTGGGTTTTGTCAGCTAGACGCACTTTTGAATTCGCTATTTGCTGCGAATGCAATTCGTTATCCGATATTCGTGCTGTCAAACTAAGCAATCTTGCTTGTGATGCTGACAATCCCATTTGAATTCTTTCCTTTCCGCATTGATACATTTTCTTATACGGTATTTTTTAGTGTTGTCTTTAAATTTTTATATGTAAATATTAAGAAATTGTAATAAATAGTATTAATGTAACAAATTGTAAAGATGTTTTAAAAAGGGTTGAAACCCTGTTATAATGCCTGTATGGTATGGTCGTAGTGTATTTTTTTCCCTAAAGTCTTTCCGAAAAAATTCCGTTTCCATGAATACGCATGTGATATGGAAAGGAATATATGGGATTATCGGCATCACAAGCAAGATTGCTTAGTTTGACAGCACGAATATCGGATAACGAATTGCATTCGCAGCAAATAGCGAATTCAAAAGTGCGTCTAGCTGACAAAACCCAGGACGCAAGCAGAGAGTACATGAATGCATTGGATGCAAACAAATTGATGTACACGCAGTACAATACAGACGGTAATGCAGTACAGAGCGAATTAACAGCCGCAGTAATGTATCAATACGGGGATGTAAAAAATCAGTACGGATTGGTAAATACGCAGGGACAATTATTGATAAGCGGAACAGATGCAAAGAATTTTGAAGAAAGCAATACATTAAACGAATTTGTATTGAAATACGGCGTAAGTTTAACGGATAATCCGCTTTACACATCTAATTTAGAAGGTATATACGGAACTAATTACGAGGATTATTTTAACGTAACGGAAGAAAAACCCACTGTTACTTTTGGCGGGCTTGTCATTACGGATTGGCTGAATAAAGCAAATGACGATATGACAGAGTCTGAATTTGCATCCTGGGCAAGCCAGGTTGGTCAAATACCGGTGAAAGGTTCCGAATCAGGATCATACGGAACTTTGATTACCGAATTAAATAATATTCCCGAAAACCCGGGGACAGAACCGACTGATAGACCTAGTAAACCTACATTACCTGATTTTGCTGCATTGTCACAAGCCTATAATAATTCTGCATGTCATTCGTCTGTAAACGGTAATGATGCAAACGGCATTTGGCATATGGAACACAATTTATGTCATCTTATATGGGGACCAAACGGATTTGGAGAAGCAATTGAAAATAATCAAAATGGTCTTTTGATATCTAATTCTGATCAAAGTATTATTATTATTGCTGATAAAACTACATTGTATAATAATAGTTTGTTTTATGGCTTTGCAGGAAGCGGCGATGTAGAAGCAACAAATTTATTAGCCGGATTGAAACAAGAAGATATACTAAAATATGAATGTGTGCAAGAGGTTATTCAGTATTTGATAGACCTTTATTGCGATGTTATTAATTATTTAAGCGTAAATGATAATAGTCATGCATTTTACGGAACTTTTGCAAAAAATAATGCTGCTGTTAAAACTCCTGAAGAATTGATGCAGGCTTGGGAAGGATTTTATCAGCAATTGGAAGGTTTAACGCAAGCCGGTGAACAAGAATTCAACGAAAAATTTTTGCAGGATTATTTAGATGAGTTGGCTGATTTTGAAAGAAGACATGATGAATGGGAAACCAAATGGGATGCTGTCAATGTGTGGAGGCAAAATTGTTTGGCTTTATACCAAAATTATTTGGATGATTTAGCTAATCTGCCATCAAGTAAAATTCCCGATGAAGAAGATGCAAGATCAGAATGGTACACAAATCTTTGGCACCGTATGAACGGCGAAAGTGAACGTAAATCGGAAGATGCCGGTGATAATTACAAAATCCTTGAAGATAATCTTTACACGAGTTCAGAATGGCTGCAATTTGCACTGGAACACGGTGTTGTTACCTTAGAACAGGTCAAATACGTTGAACAAGGTGAAGAAGGCACAGGACTTAAAACTTCAAAATGGACTTCAACCACATACAGTTCTTGCCCTGATATCGTTGAAGTTGAAGACGAAGTTGCAGTAGCTCGTGCCGAAGCTGAATATACTCAAAAATTAAACGAGCTTCAAGCTAAAGACAAAAAATACGACAGTGATCTTAAAAAACTTGATACCGAGCACAATGCACTTCAAACCGAATATGATTCAATAAAAAGCGTAATCGAAAAGAATGTTGAACGCTCTTTTAAAGCCTTTTCATAATTGATTAATAAATATTCCCGTAGTATAATCGGATTATGGAAAGAGGTTTATTTATAACATTTGAAGGTGCTGACGGCTGCGGTAAAACAACCCAGCTGGAGTTATTGGCACAATATTTAAAAGACTATGAGGTTTTAAAAACCCGTGAACCCGGAGCAAAAGGTTTGGGTGAAAAAATCAGAGAAATTCTTTTGAATTACGATGCACAAGTCAGCGACCGTGCGGAATCTTTTTTGTTTTTAGCCGACAGGGCTCAACATATTGATATGGTTGTTAATCCTGCTGTTCAAGCCGGTAAAATTGTGCTTTGTGACAGGCATACAGACAGTACGGTTGCATATCAGGGTTACGGCAGGGGCATTGATTTAGATCGTATCCGCAAGCTTAACGATATTGCGGTCAACGGCAGAAAGCCCGATTTGACGCTTTTGTTTGATATAGATGTGGAAACTTCAATGGCTCGTGTCGGTAATCATAAAGACAGGATGGAATCTGCAGGTATTAACTTTTTTAATAAAGTCAGACAAGGTTATCTTGAAATAGCTAAAAATGAACCTCAAAGAGTTAAAATCATTGACGCTTCAAAATCTATTGAAGAAATTCATAAAAATGTAGTTATACTGGTTGAAGAACTTTTGCAGACTGCACATCTATAACGTTCAAACCTTTAAATTCTGATATTCGTTTAATATTATTTTTTACTGTTTCTTTAGCTAATATTGCACCGATAATTGCTTCTAATTGCGACATGGGCATCATATTCGCCGGTAAATCCTCAAATCCGTATTCGTATTTTAAGATTTGCTGTAAAAATTTACAATCAGCAGGCGAACGTTCCTTGTAACATGAGTTTAAATGCATGCTCTGCCTTGTTAAATATAATTCAAATCTGTTAACATCAATGCCCTTTTCACTCAGCTCTTTAAAAAAATCAGAGCCTCTTGCGGAATATCTTTGAGTCCAATTATCACGGTTAGGCATATTAGGGTTTGTTGCAACAAGCTGGTACGGTTTTGATAAAATCCGCCATTTCCCGTCAAGCATTGTTCTGTCCCACGGCAAGGATACACAAATATGTGACTCTTTTAAACCTGAATAATTTTCAAAAAACATTATTATATCATTCATTTTATAGTATTTATCAACAAGTATAAGCCTGCTGTCCGCATCCATTATCGCAATGCCTGTATCAATGCTTGAACCTGATGATAATGATACACCTATATAATAATCCATTTCCCTCTCCTATGGCATTAGTTGTGTTAATATAAGAGGCTCTGAGTCTGTTACCATTACGGAATGTTCAAAGTGTGCCGAAGGCTTTTTATCAGCTGTACTTACCGTCCATCCGTCAGCTTCATTTACAACTACTTCGTCAACACCTAAATTTAACATAGGCTCAATAGCAATTGCCATGCCTGTTTTTAAAAGTGTTTTGTCACCTACGCTGTAATTAAACAAAAACGGATCTTCATGCATTGCATGCCCTACACCGTGACCGCCGTATTGTCTTACTATTCCGTATTTTTCACGATTTGCAACACGTTCTATCGCCGTTGATACATCGTCAAGCACATTGCCTTCTTTCATTTGTGAAATTCCTGCAAATAAAGCTTCTTCCGTAGTTGTTAAAAGTTTTTGAAGTTCTGCCGTTATTTTCCCGACAGGATAAGTCCAGGCTCCGTCACCTACCATTCCGCCGTAGGTCGCTCCGACATCTATGCTGATTATGTCACCTTCTTTTAATATCCTGTCTTTTGAAGGTATTCCGTGTACTACTTCTTCGTTTATTGAGGTGCAAATTGACCCCGGAAATCCCTGATAACCCAAAAATGTCGGTATTGCTCGATTTTCTTTTATTATTTTCATTGCAATATCGTCAAGCTCAAGGGTCGAAATCCCGGGTTCTATTACTTCTTTCATTTTTTGATGAACAAGTGCAACAATATGTCCTGCATGCCGCATCCTTTTGGTTTCATCTCTGCTTTTCCTGTTAATCATTTATTACCTTCAATAATCTTTCCCAAACTTCTTCAATTGTCCCGTTTGCATCAAGTGATTTTAAAACACCTTTTTTAGTGTAATATTCCACCAAAGGTGCGGTTTCTTTGTTGTATGTGTCAAATCTTGACTGTGCAACTTCTCTTGTATCGTCTTTTCTTTGTGTAAGTTCAGCTCCGTCTTTATCGCAGTGACCTTCAACTTTAGGCGGTTTGGATAATAAATTATATATTTCTCCGCAAACAGGACAAGAACGGCGGTTTACTATCCTTTCAACAAGAAGATTTGTGTCTATATCAAAATATACGGCAGTAAATTTTGTTTCAATATTTCTATCTATTTCTTCATTTATTTTTGTGAGTTCTTCAGCTTGCTCGCTGCTTCTTGGAAAACCGTCCAAAATGTATCCGTTTTTGCAATCTTCTTTTGATAATCTGTTTTTAATTATTCTTGTTACAAGTTCTACCGGAACCAGCAAACCTTTATCTATATATGATTTTGCTTCTTTGCCTGCATCTGTTTCGTTTTTAATTTCTGCTCTTAAAAGAGAACCTGTGTCAATGTGCGGCAGATTTAAATATTCTGATAATGTGCTTGTTTGTGTACCTTTACCGCAGGCCGGCGGTCCTAAAAATATAAACTCTCTTTTCATTTTCCCTCCACTATTTAATATTACTACAATTATTTTTATAATTCAATATTATAACTTTTTTTATGTTTGTGTTATTTTTTAAATAAAAAAGGATATTGATAATGATTAAAGATTTACCTACAGTTTATGATGCGAAAGCAACCGAAGAAGAAATTTACAAATTTTGGGAAGAAAATCAAATGTTTAAGGCTGATGCAAAAAGCCAAAAGCCGCCTTATTCAATAGTAATTCCCCCTCCAAATGTTACAGGTGTACTTCATATGGGGCATGCTTTGGATGAAACTCTGCAGGACATTTTAATCCGTTATCACAGAATGAGCGGCTATGAAGCTCTATGGATTCCCGGGACTGATCATGCCGGTATCGCTACTCAAAACGTCGTTGAGAAAAAATTAAGAGAAAAAGGTTTGTCACGTTATGATTTGGGACGTGAAGAGTTTCTAAAAGAAACCTGGGATTGGGCAAACAAACATAAATCGGCAATTCTTGATCAGTGTAAACGTCTTGGTGCATCGTTTGATCGTACAAGAGAAAGATTTACTTTTGATAAAGGCTGTTCAGATGCAGTTAAAGAAGTTTTTGTAAAATTATATGAAAAGGGTTTAATTTATAAAGGTGCGTATATTGTAAACTGGTGCCCGAGGTGTAAAAGTGCTATTTCTGACGTTGAAACCGAATACGAAACAGAACAGGGACATTTATGGGAAATATCTTATCCTTTAAAAGGTGAATCAGGTGCTATTATTGTTGCAACAACCCGTCCTGAAACTATTTTTGGCGATGTCGCAATTGCGGTTCATCCGGATGATCATAAATATTCCGAACTTATCGGTAAAACAGTTGTAATTCCGCTATCAGGCAGAGAAATTCCGATTATTGCCGATGAATATGTTGATAAGAATTTCGGTACCGGTGCTGTCAAGATTACACCTGCTCACGACCCGAATGATTTCGAGGTCGGAAAACGTCACGGTTTTAATCCGATTTGGGTAATTGACGAAGAAGGTAAAATGAAAGCTTGCGGCGAAGTGCCTCAGGAATTTCACGGACTCGACAGATATGAAGCCCGTGAAAAAATTATCGGTATGCTTTCTTATAATAATTTCTTGTTAAGAACAAGAGAGCATGAACACAATGTCGGTAAATGCCAGCGTTGTAACACAACTATCGAACCCTTGCTTTCGGAACAGTGGTTTGTTAAAATGGCTCCGCTTGCAAAAGAAGCTATTAATGCAGTAAAGGACGGCAGAATTAAATTTGTTCCCGAACGCTGGGAAAAAAATTATTTGGGCTGGATGGAAAATATACGTGACTGGTGTATTTCACGTCAATTGTGGTGGGGACATCAAATTCCCGCTTATTATCATAACCAAACAGGTGAGATGATTGTTGCAAAAGAAAATCCTGATCCCGATAATTATACTCAAGACAGCGATGTTTTGGATACTTGGTTTTCATCTGCACTTTGGCCGTTTTCTACTTTAGGCTGGCCTAATGTTGACTCTGAAGATTTTAAAAAGTTTTATCCTACCAGTGTTCTTGTAACCGGATTTGATATTATTTTCTTTTGGGTCGCAAGAATGATTACAATGGGGCTTGAATTTACGAAAAAAGCACCGTTTTCAACTGTGTATATCCACGGACTTATTCGTGATGAAAAAGGTCAAAAAATGTCTAAATCTAAAGGCAATACTATTGACCCTGTTCAAATTATCGATAAATACGGCTGTGATGCCTTGAGATTTACTATGACTTCTCTTTGTACATACGGCGGTCAGGATATTAAAATAAGCGATGAAAGATTTGAATACGGCAGAAATTTTGCAAATAAAATTTGGAATGCTTCAAGATTTGTGCTTATGAATCTTGACGGTGTAGATAATGAAAAGATTGATTTTGCTAAGCTTACTCTTGCTGATAAGTGGATTTTGAATGAATTAAATAATACGGCAAAAGAGTTTAACGAAAACATGAAAAATTACAGAATAGGCGAAACAGCCCACATTATGTATGAATTTTTCTGGAATAAATACTGCGATTGGTATGTTGAACTTGCAAAAATTCAATTGCAGGATGATGCATTAAAATTGAATACTCAAAGAGTTTTGCGTTATGTGCTGGATATGGCTTTAAGACTTTTACATCCTATTATGCCGCATATAACGGAAAAAGTTTGGCAGTTAATCCCTCAAAAATCAGAGTTTAAAGCGGTTATGAAGGCAGATTTCCCTGTATACATGGCTCAATTGGATTTTTCTGATGATGCCAAAAAAATGGAATTGGTTTTTGAAACAATTAAATCTATCAGAAATATTCGCCAAAGTCTTAATATTCCGGCAGGTTTAAAATGCGACATCCAAATAAGAGCTGTTGATTGTGAAAAATCAACTTTTGAAGCTATTGAAGCTTATATAAAAAGACTCGCAAAAGTAGAAAATATTTCATATGCTTCTAAAAATGATGTTATGCCTAAAAAATCAGCAGCAGCTGTTGTTTCAGCTTCTAAAATTATTGTGCCTTTGGAAAATTTGATTGATTTTGATGCAGAGATTAAACGACAATTGAAAAAAATTGAAAAATTAGTTGTTGAAAAAAATTCTTTGTGTGCAAGGATTCATAACGAAAAATTTGTCCAAAATGCTCCAAAAGAATTGATTGAGCAGACTAGAACAAGAATTTCGGAAATTGAAATTCAAGAAAAAGCTATTGATGATTTAATTTGCTCTTTAAAAGATTGATAAAGTTTTGTTACGAAATCAATTTTTACATATCAAAAAGTTTCATTTTTACCTTTTAAAATAAAAAAGCAATTTGTTTAGAAATATTAAATAGCGTTAAAAAAACTTTACAGATTGCCAAACGTTTGATACAATCATTATATAGATATTAGAATGGGGTAAATATGGAAGCAAATGAATTTGAAGAATTATTAAAAAAGTATGATTACAAATTTCAAAAAGGTGATTTAGTAAAAGGTGTTGTCTGTGGTTTTGACAGCCAGGGTGTGATGGTAGATATAGGTGCAAAAACAACCGCTGTTGTGCCGGTAAAAGAGGCTGTTGAAAAAGAAGAAAAATTGGAAGATAAATTTGAAAAAGGCAAAGAATATGAATTCTTGATAATAAAAGATGAAGACGAAGACGGTAAATTTTTATTATCTAAAAAGAAAGTTGATTTTGCCTATGCATGGAAAGAATTGGAAAAGGCAAAAGAAGCTGATGAAACTATTTTAGGCACAGTTGTAAATGTGGTTAAAGGCGGCGTTTTGGTTGATATATCGGGTGTAAGAGGCTTTGTCCCGACTTCGCAGCTGCATAGTAAAGAAACTGAATTAGAAGCCGGCAGCAAGTTAGAATTAAAGATATTAACACTGGATAATCAGCAGAACAACTTTATATTATCAAATAAAAAAGTATATGATGACAGTGCTGTTGAAGCAAGAAAGAATGTATTTTCACAAATAGAACCTGGTCAGGTTGTAAAAGGCGATGTTGTAAGAATTACCGATTTTGGTGCGTTTATTGATATAGGCGGAATAGATGGACTTTTACCGCTTTCACAGCTGTCCTGGCGGTGGATTGATCATCCGACAGATATTTTAAAAGTGGGAGATACTATAGACGTAGAAGTTATTGCTGTTGATCATGACAAGCAGCGTGTATCATTGAGTTTGAAAAATCTTGAGCCGGATCCGTGGCTTGAAGCCGAAAAACATATTAAAGAAGGCGATAAGGTTGAAGGTACTATTACCAGAATAAAACATTTCGGAGCATTTGTTGAAGTGTTCCCTGGTGTAGAGGCACTTTTGCCGCATTCTGAAGTTGATGAAATTCAAAATTCTTTGAAGAAAATTTTGCAGGTTGGAGATAAGATTGATACGTATATTCTAAAATTTAATCCTGCTGACAAACGTATTTCATTATCTGCAAACAAGCCTAAAGAAAAATCTGAAGAAAAACCCGAAGAACAACCTTTGGAAAAATCAGAAGAAAAATCAGAAGAATAAAAAATGAGCCTTAAAGGCTCATTTTTTTGTATGAAAAGTTTGAAAATTTCTAATATAATCGTATGATATTTTTTTTATTTTATTCAGATATAAAAATATATGCCGTATAATTTTTATAGGTTGACTTTTAAAAAGTTATCATTAAATAAGTATAAAAAATAGGAGGCTACTATGGGTATGGCAGCATCACAAGCCAGGTATTTAGGCTTGACGGCGAGAAAGACAAATGTAGAATACGAAGGACAGCAGGTAAATCAGGCACGTACGGCATTAGCAAACCAAAGTGCAAATACTTTTAACGAACTTTTAGCATTGGAAGTACCTACTGCTCCAAGCACTCAGGATTATACAACACTTCAGTATTCATATGAAGACGGATCATATGCGGAAGTTATTACTGATATGACTCCTTTAGAAAATGATCCCGACGGATATAATTATTTGATATCGCATTATCATTTTGCCGATGTATTTACAGGGGTTCAGACAACAAAGCCAAATCCTCAGGTAATTCTTGGCAATCAATCTGTCCAGTCCGATATAACTAATGTTGAGCAGCAAGATGATGAATATACTGTAAACGGTGCAACTGCAAGTGTTTACGATCCTTTAGATACCGATCAGCGTGAAATATTTGAAAGAATTTGTAAAGATTATCCTGAATTAGCAGACGAAACTCCTGAAAATATTTATACTTATACAGATGATAATGATTTAGTGCATTTTACGACTAAAACTGATTTGGATAATGCAATAGCACAAGCAGGAGAAGCTAAAGAATATCATGTAGATACGCAAGCTCCTACATATGTCGGCAATTGTAAGCTTTCGGAATATGATGAAACCGATCCGATATTAAAAGAAGCATATGAAGAAATTTGTAAACAATTCCCTGATCAAAATATTGCAAACTCCGATGAAATTTATACCTGGGAATATCAAGGTAGAACTTATTTTGCATGCCGTGAAGATTTAGAATCTTCCGCTATAAGTGCTCCCGATACTACAAAACCGACAGAAAATCAATCGCCTTTGGCACAATATTATGCTGAAGATATTAAAACAAGAATTGAAAAACAAGAAAAAGCCTTTGTCGATGTTGATGAAAAAGGTCGTCCGTACAGCATTCGTTATGAAAATTCAACCGCAACATTCCCGCTTAATACAGAAACAATCACGGATGAAGACGCTTATAATGATGCCATGAATCAGTATAACTATGATATGCAGGTTTATGAAAAAACTTTAGCGGATATCAACGCAAAAACAGAAAAAATTCAACAACAAGACAGAACGCTTGAATTGCGTTTAAGACAGCTTGATACAGAGCAGCAGGCTTTGCAGACTGAAATGGAAGCTGTTCAAAAGGTTATTGAAAAGAATATTGAATCTACATTTAAAACATTTGAATAATAGAGGTTAAAAAATATGTCTTATAAAAACGACAGTTATTTGGTAATAGCAAACAGATTCAGCTCAGCAAGCGGCGATGCAAAGGCACAGCTTTTTGAAACATATGATAAATTAAGGGATTTAACAGTTTCAGGAAGCGGTTTGGGAACGGGCTTTGGTGCAACCGGCGGATTATTATATAATTTAGCAAGCTTGTTTGCCCCATCATCATTTGCAACGGTTTTCGGAGCATCGGAATCAATGAGTATTCCGGGAACTTCTTATTTTTCAAATATGTCAAACAGTTCCGCTTACGGATTAAATTCTTTGTATGAATATTCAGGATTTCCGGGCGGTGCAGCCCCTGTAAGCTGGGGATTAAACGGGTATTCAACAGGCGGTGCTGCTACAATAAGCGGCTGGGGGTCTGAATACGGAACAGCCACCGGTTATGCCTCAAATCTTGGCGGGCTTGCTGATGTCGCCAGTGCCGCAGCATACGGAGTCGGCGGGGCAAGCGGGTTTGGTTTCGGAAGAAATATTGTTCTTCCTCTTGCAAGCTGTATTTCCGGTTGGGGCGGCATTATGCAATCGGTTGCTCCTTATTTGGGTGAATACGGACTTCCGGCACTTGTCATGGGTAACCTTATGCAGGGTACTACTTCTGCTGCGTTGGCTGCTTATCAGAATATAAGCGGTAATATTACTGCCAATGCCGATACTATTTTGTCTAATAAAGTCCGTAATATTGAAACGGTTTGCAAAATGCTTGATACGCAAGGCGATGTCGTTAAAAAAATGTTAAAAGAATCCATTGAAAGCGACAGCAAAGCTATCCAAAATTTATAATTAAAGTTTTTTTATTTTGTGCCGTATAATATTATTGTGAAATATTTAGATTTGCAATTTATTAAGACATGTTACAAATAATTTTGTAAAAAGTAAATTATTTTTATTTACCTGTTTTTATATATTTGTAGGTCTAAAGTGTAAAGGAGTAATATGCTTCGAGAAACTTTAGAGATGAATATAAAAAGAATAATAGATTTCTTGATATATTCAAAAAATTTCCTAATAAGAAAAAATCCGATAAAATCCATTACTAATTCAATTGTAGAAGGATTAAAAGATTTTTTGACAATGAAAAAGAAGTTAAAAATGGCTCAGTATAGGTTGAACTATCACCGCCATCAGCTTCACAAGATGGAACAGCTTATTGCAGAAAACAATGAGCACAATTTCTTAAAAGGAAAAAATTTAAACGAAACCAGGTAGGTAAAAATGGGATTAATTAATTCAACAATCAGATTGACAATGCTTGTAGCAATGCGGCAGGATTTGGAATATAAAATCCAGCTTGTTACACAATCCCAAATGAATCTTGCTCAATCAGTAAGTGACTTGATGGAAGCAGGGGTAAATTTGGATTCTGATTCACCCCGCCTAAAATTACTTCAGCAAAGACAGGCAAAATTGCAAGTGCTTGAAAAACGGCTGGTTCAGCAGATGAACCAATATAAGGCACGATTAGACATGGTTAATACTGAAATTGAGTCCTGTAGTGCAATGCGTGATAAAAATATTCAAATTGCCTTTAAATATTAGTTTGAACAAACAGGCTTATAATATCATTAAGTGCGGCATATTGTCTTTGGTATTTTTGTGCCTGCTTTTCCAAAATACCTATTTGTCTTTTGTATTCCATAATGGATGCCTGGCATTCTCTTGCCGAATTGTTCAAACCCTCTTGAACTTGCTGGGCTTCTTGTAAAACACTTTTCATGGAAATTCCCAAAGCTTCCATTGTCTGTTTAATAATTAAGGCACCGGTCTGTTTTGTAACTCCTGTCGGGAGTTTTGATATAAGTTGTTTCAAAACGGCAACATTTGAAGGAATTTCAAATCCATCAATGTCATTTGGAATATTTATTTTATGAATTTCTTCATTAAAAATATTGTCATCAAATTCATCATTAGGTTCGCTGATTTGGATATCAGGCTGCAATGACGGTTGAACAGTTGATTGAATTGTCGGTTGAACAGAGGGTTGTGCAGATGGTTGTGCAGCTTCAAAATCTTCCTGTATTGAGAAATCGTCTTGAAAATCTTCTTGTATATTATTTTGAACATTATCTTGAACATTATTTTCAAATGAATCAGTTGTGATTTCCACACCGGATTGCATTTTTAATGCTTCTACAATTTTTCTGCCTACGCCTTCCGTTATTTTACTGTTAGCCATTTTTCCCTCATTAATACTTGGACAAGGTTTATTGTAATTAAAACAAAAAAATAATTCAAGAGAGGACATTTTTTGGCTTAATATTATGAAATGTAATTGATAAGATAAATTTTTTGTGCTAAAATTTACGAGTATGAAAGAATTTAGATTTGATAAGATAAAAGAGCTTAAATACGGCGAAAATCCGCATCAAAAAGCTAACTTGTACAGTTATGAAGAAATGGCTGATTATGAGGTATTGTTTGATAAAGAGTTGAGTTATGATAATATACTCAATTTGCATGAAATAACCAGGATTTTGAGTGAGTTTTTTGATGTAAGTGCAGTTGTTATTATGAAACATACAACCTGCTGCGGTGTGGCTTTAGGAAGCCATATAGAAGAAGCTTATAATAAAGCGTTTGATTGTGATCCTGTCAGTGCATTTTACGGTACTATAGGATTTTCAAAACCGGTTGATTTTGAAACTGCAAAACATATAAATTCCATGGGTGTTAAAGTTCTGATAGCTCCGGATTTTCACCCAAAAGCAATTGAATTAATGAAAGATAATCCGAGTCTGAAATTGGTAAAACTTCATACACCATTACGGGATATAAGAAAAATGTGTATGGAAGAAATTAAAATAACACCTTTCGGGGTATTGATACAGGATACTAATGACAGCGATTTGGATAAAGATTTATTCAAAGTGGTTACAAAAACAAAACCGACTACAGAGCAAATAGAAGATGCAATTTTTGCATGGAAAGTAGTAAAGCATGCTCACACTGATGCGGCATTAGTTGCCAAAGATTTTGCAACTATAGGTATCTCCCAAAGCCAAACAAATTCTGCATCAGCAATTGAATCAGCATTACATTATGCCTGTGACGGTTCAAAAAATGCTGTTTTGGCTACTGATGGTATTATTTATTCTCAAGATGCCGTTTATGCAGCTGTTCAGGGAAGAATTTCATTAATTATACAACCCGGCGGTTCAAATAAAGATAAAGAGATTATTGAGCTTGCTGATCGATATAATATATCAATGATTATGACAGGCATAAGAAATCATAAATATTAGAGGCATTATGGAAATAAAAGAGTGGGATGATTATTTTTTGGATTTGGCAAAAACTTGTGCAAGCCGTTCAAATTGTTTGAGGGCACAGGTTGGGGCTGTTATTGTAGGCGAGGATAAAAAAATCAAAGCTACCGGCTATAACGGCACTCCTTCTAAAGTCGAATCGTGTTATGAAAGAGGTAAATGCTACCGTATTGAAAATAATATCCTGTCCGGTACAAGATATGAAACCTGCCGTTCAATTCATGCGGAGCAAAATGCTATTATACAGGCAGGTCAAGACAGATGTAAAGACGCTACAATGTATATTTGGGGGCATAATTTTATATGCATTTTGTGTAAAAGATTTATTGTTCAATCAGGTATAAAAAACTGCGTCTTGAAAAAAGATGAAAATTCACCAATAGTAAGAGTATCGGTTGAAGATATAAGACGTGAATTGAATGCTCAGTAGTGAAATTTTTGTTGATTAAGTATGCTTCAACATTAAATTATGATTTTAAATTTCACTATTATGATTTATATATCAATAATTAAGAAATGTAAAGATAATTTTAAAGAGGGCTGAAATTCAGTTATAATGCCTGTATGGTATGGTATGGTATGGTCGAACTATGGCTGTAGCAATAATTTGAGCTGCAAATTTTTAATAAAAATATAATAAAAATTTAAAGGAGGATATGAGATGACAAATACAATTGGCAAATTGTCAGGCATGGCAAAAGACCGTACAGAAACAATGCAGTTAAAAACCAGTCAAGATGACGTTATAGAGAAATCATTGAGAACTGCATTAAAATTAAATCCATTAACGGCAGCGGGTTATTATGCATTTAATTCAAAAGAGTTGAAAGAAGATTTGAACACATTGAAAGAAATTGACCAAAAGCCTGTAATGACTTTTATAAAAGGATTGACAAATCCAGTAATAGGATTGATAAATTCAGTAAAATATTTATTTGCATGATATTAAGAGAAAGGAGTAATCATGTCAATAGAATTCAACAAAGATGTGTCAGGAATAAAACCGGGCAGTAATGATGAGAAAAAGATTATTATAGTGAAACCACAAGCGGATCCTGCTCAAATAGGTAAACTCCTCGGGCAAAAAACTGGGAAACTAGTGAAGGAGGTGTCACAAGAGGAACTGTTGAAACACTTGCAAGAGTTGATTGAGCGACAAACTCAACAGGCACCTGAATATGAGCCGTCAGCAGTGAGAGCCTTGCCTAATGAGCCATTGGATAATGAGCCGTCAGCAGTGAGAGTCTTGCCTAATGAGCCGCCAGCAAAGAGAATTTTGCCTTATGAGCCATTGGATAATGAGCCGCCGGCAGAGAGAATCTTGCCTTATGAGCCATGGGAGGATAAACCGTTAGGGCCTAATATTATAGGACCGGATATGCCGCCAAAAGCAGAACCTCTGCCTTATTTCCCAGGGTCGCCTGATATGCCAAAAGCAGAACCTCTTCCATGGAAAGAGCCTATTAAGAAGTTGTTTGATACAAAAGGCTGAACTGCTTGATAATACGTTGCGAGAGTATAATAAGATACGTAATAAGTACCTAGAGCAACAAGCTAAAAATTCATTTAATTATAAGTTACATTAGAGAATAATTAATAAAGTATATTCAATGAGATATGAAGCTGCACAGATTTATATAATCAAAGGGATTCAATCCCTTTGATTATATCAGACGTGAATGTACAGACTAAATGCGGCGGGAATGTTTATCCCGCCGCATATTGTATTGGAAATCATTTTCAAGATTAACCGGATTTTTAGACTCCGTTTTTCTTTTCGCATTCAATATCATCTGATAATTCGCATTCCCGGCAATCTCCGCAGATTTCTTTGTTTGGAAATTTTTTGACCGGTTTTGCACTCTGTTTATCAGCTTTTTTAGAACCTGCATCTTGTTCAGTATCATCTTCAGTGTCTTCTTCGATATCTTCCGAGCTTTCTTCTTCAATATTTTCTGAATTTTCTCCTGAAGTTTCTTCCGTATTTTCTTCAATATCTTCTGAATTTTCTTCTGATGTTTCAGCTAAAGCTTTTTCTATTTCTTCTTCGTCTTTTGCTCTTATGACCGGAATAGAAAGCATTAAAGCCATTTGCTCTCCTTCTTGATCAAGATTAAGTTCAAGTGCTTCTTTATCCATTTCCAAATATTTAGAAAGCAATTCAACAAGTTCTTTACGCATTCTTTCCAAAAGCTGCGGGGTTAAGTTAGTTCTGTCCTGCATTAATACAACACGCAGTCTGTTGCAGGCGACATCTTTAGACGCATCTTCCGTTTGACGGAAAAATCCTAGAATTTTATTATATAATTCTGCAAAAATATTATCTTTCATCTTATTTCTCCTTACCCATCAGACCTTTGAAAAATTTTTTGACTTTTGCGACAACGCTGGTTTCTTCTTCAAGGTTCATAAAGTCAATATCTTCGCCCATTATTCTTCTTGCAACATTCATATAAGCACGTCCTGCAAGAGATTTTTCATCATTAACAATAGGCTCGCCTTTATTTGTTGAGGTTATTATGCCTGTATCTTCCGGAATTATCCCGATTAAATCCGCAGAAAGTATTTCAACAACATCTTCAACGCTCATCATGTCTTTTGATTTAATAAGATTTGGACGGACACGATTTAAAAGCAGTCTGTAAGATTCTATTTCTTCTTTGGCTTCCAAAAGCCCGATAATTCTGTCTGCATCACGAACTGCAGACATTTCGGGAGTTGTAACAACGATGGCTTCAGTAGCTCCGGCTATTGCGTTTTGAAATCCTTGTTCAATGCCGGCGGGACAATCTACTAATATAAAATCATAATCTTTTTTAAGTTTTTCGCAAATATCTTTTAATTGTTCTTGAGTTACGGCTGATTTATCTCTTGTCTGAGCTGCAGCTAAAAGGCAGAGGTTAGGATTTTTTTTGTCTTTTACAAGTGCCTGTTTTAGTTTGCAGCGTTCTTCAACTACATCCACAATTGTATATACAATTCGGTTTTCTAAACCTAACAGCAAATCAAGATTTCTTAATCCCAAATCTGTGTCTATTAATACTACTTTATTTCCTGCTTTTGCGAGGGCTGTTCCGATATTGGCACTGGCTGTCGTTTTTCCGACTCCGCCTTTACCGGAGGTAATTACGATAACTCTACCGCTCATATATTTTCTCCTTTGGCTAATTTTCCAATAATTTATTTATAATAATATTTTTTTTGTATGTTTTTGCTTCTTCCGGTACAAATTCGTTT
This sequence comes from Candidatus Gastranaerophilales bacterium, assembly GCA_944325895.1. Lineage (GTDB taxonomy): Bacteria > Cyanobacteriota > Vampirovibrionia > Gastranaerophilales > Gastranaerophilaceae > SIG32. The sequence goes on along the minus strand of CALVCA010000006.1, from coordinate 19,746 downwards.
GTCTTTTGTACAAACGGGGTATTAACACCGTCAGGTTTTCTTGCAAAAATATCAGCTATTCTGAGTTGAATGGCATTCATTTTTAAAGCACGTATTCTAGCTTGAGAATTACCTTCTTTTCCGGCATGTGCTATGCCGCCTAGAATTCCCCAAACGGTTATGTCACCTTTTGCTGCAACTTCTGCTCCGGGGTTTACGTCACCTATTATGACCAAATTCCCGTCAGAGGCTATGCTTTGTCCGGAGCGGATTGTTTTTTTGATGTACAATGTCGGAAGTTTTTCAGCTTCTTTTTTTAATTCTAAAGTCTGTTCATCATCCTCATCCGTTTCATCAAAAATTTGTTCAATTTCTTTGACCTGTGGTTCTTCTTCAAAATCGTTATCTCCGAATATTTTATCCAAAGCGGTTTCTACTTCAGGGTTAATGTTTTGTTCCATTTCAAAATCAGGGGCTTCGACTACGTTTTCTAATTCTGATATTTCTATATCAAGATTTTTCGCTGACTCTATTGTTTCTTGAGATGTTGTGCTTATAAATTCTATTTGCGACTCCATTGATTCCACAAGAGCTTTTATGCTTGTTAATTCAGTTTGAGTCAAGGCAACGTTTCCGAGTTTTAGGCATACTTGTTTGTTTTGTGCTTCCGGAATGTCTAAAATTCTTGATAATTCATATATTATTTCTGATGTTTTTCTTGCGTTGCTTAAGTCAACAATAAATCCGTTTTCTATATATCCCTTTTCCATCTTTATTCCTTCCAAACATGACATTACACGAAACAGGTTTTTCCTGCAATCAAATATTTAGATTTGTAATAAATATTTATGAAAAAATGGATTCGTTAACTCTTTTTTGATTTATTCTCGCAGCAAGTTCTGTTTTTGTAATTTTACCGTCACGGTCTAAATCCAAACCTTTATTATGTTTATAATATTTCTCGCTGCTGTCCGTTAGAATTTCACGTTTTGCTCTGCCCGGCAAAAATGTTAAAGCGTATAAATCCGCAGCATCAAGCCTTGCGTTAGGCTTAAATCCGGCTATTTTTTTATGTATTTTAAAGTATTTTACAACATACACAAGTTGTTCTGTTGCCGACATGTTCAGTATTTCTTCCGTTGATGTGCCTAAATCTTTTGCTGTTGACGGCATAAATTGCAGCAGACCTGCGGCTTTTGTTCTATTGTTTATTGCTTTCGGATTTAAACTTGATTCCGAATTTAAAAGTGCCAATAAATCTTTATAATTGCAATTAATTTCTTTTGCAGCTTTTTTTACTTCTTTTAAAAATTCTTTTCCGAGATTTTTTTTGACTTTATCCGTTGTAACTTTTGATGATTCAGCGGGTGCTGTTTCGCTTGTTTGTGTTTGAATACTTGTCGTATTTGACGGTGGTGCCACGGATGTCGTATTTTCAGGTTTTTCAACAGTCGTTTGAGATGTTTGATTAGTTGTGTTTTCAGCTTTTTTCGTTGTTTGAATTCTATTCTCCGGCTTTTGTGCTGCAGATGAAGTTTCAGTAACCTGAATTTTTTGTTTTACCTCTGCTAAAGGTTCATTTTTTCTTTGCTTACGTCTTGCACGCTTTGTTGAATTTGCCGGAACGGAATTTTGCTGACATGTAAATATTGATTGCTGCGGCACGAAAGGCTGCATAAATCCCGTAAATATTGTCGGAATAAACGTCGGCATGAATGCCGGCATAAACGTTGGCATAAATGATGGCATAAACATCGGCATAAACCTTGGCATAAATGCCGGCATGAAAAAATTATTCATCATAAATGGATAATGAAACATTTTAATTTTCCCCGTATTTATTTAAAAAATTTTATAATCCAAAAATTGCCATAATTGTTAATATATGTTAACGTATTTTTTGTTTAAATTGGTGAAAAATACTTTGTTTATTATATTATAGAGATATGTTTAATGAAACAAAAACACACGAGATAACGGTAGACGTAGTTATTTTAACTATGAAAAATAATGCCATTCAGGTTTTGCTTGTTAAACGTACAAATGAACCGTTTAAAGACAAATGGGCAATACCCGGAGGATATGTAAGATTATCTGAAAATTTGGATCAAGCTGCATTAAGGATATTAAAAGAACGTACAAATGTTGACAATATTTATCTTGAGCAGCTTTACACTTTTGGTGATCCGCTTCGTCACCCTAATGCAAGAGTTATAACATGTGCTTATTTTGCATTGGTAAGATCTGAAGATTTGAATATTATTACATCCCCTGAACTCGGCTGGCATAAGGTTTCCGATTTGCCGCCTTTGGCATTTGACCATAGAGAAATTATAGAGTATTCACTTAAACGTACACGTGAAAGACTGGAACTTTGTCCGGTTGCGTATCAATTATTGAATGAAAAATTTACACTGACTGAAATGCAAAAAGTTTATGAGTTAATAATGAATAAAAAACTTGATAAGCGTAATTTCAGGAAAAAAGCTTTAAGTACTGAAGGACTTATTGAATTAAACGAGTATACGAAAGTTTCTTCAAAAAGACCTGCCAGGTTATACACGTTTGAAAATATTAAATTGAATTCCAAACGTGCCCATTTTATTAAAAAGGAGAAAAAATAATGTTAACATTTGTTTGGGCAATTCAAATTTTATCAGCACTGTTTTTAATAATATTAATTTTACTGCATTCGCCAAAAGGTGACGGAATAGCAGGAATTGGCGGTGCTTCTCATATATTTACATCACAAAAAAGTGCGGAAAAAGGTCTGAATAAATTCACGGCAATCGTTGCCGGTGTCTTTATTGTTTGCACATTTCTTCTCGGGTATGGTATTGTAAAATAGATGGAAACTGACGAAATTTTTTCACGAAACGAGTTGTTTTGGGGACAGGATTTTCAATGTTTTTTAAGAAATAAACACGTTGCCGTATTCGGTTTGGGCGGTGTAGGCGGCTATTGTGCTGAAATGCTTGTAAGAGCCGGTATAGGACAAATTACCATAGTTGATTTTGATACGGTGTCTTATTCTAATATTAACCGTCAGCTTGTTGCTCTGAATTCAACTGTCGGAATTAAAAAAACTGAGCTTTTTGAAAAACGTTTAAAGGATATTAATCCTGAAGTTAAAATAAATGTGATTTGCGATTTTTATACGGAAAAGCTCGTATTCCCGAAAGCTGATTTTGTTGCGGATGCAATTGATACTTTGCGTTCTAAAATTTCGCTGCTGCAGTACTGCATTGAAAATCGTATACCGGTTATAAGTTCGATGGGTGCCGGAAATCGTATGAATCCTACACAATTATATATTTGTGATATTAAAGATATTGAAAATAAAAATGCTCCTTTTGTGTCGAATGTTATCTATCAATTAAAAAAATTAGGTATAGAAAGCGGTATACAGGTTGTCGCAAGCCGCGAAAAACCATTTGCCAAAGAGAAAATATCGGAAAAAGAAGAAATTTGTACAAGTTTTGGTGAAAAAATTGAATTTTCTAAAATAATACCTTCATCAACACCTTTTGTTGCTTGCACTGCAGGGATTTTTATGGCATACTATATTATAGAGGAATTTAGAAATGGTTAATATTTTAGTAACGGGTGCTACTCAAGGTATTGGAAAGGCAATTGCTGAGGAATTAAAATCAGTCGGTAATATTTATGCAACCGGCAGAAATGTTGAGTTACTTAGAGTTTATAAGAATTATTGTGTATGCGATTTGTTAAAAGATGTAGAAACATTAGAAAGATATGTTCAGGACAAAAAAATCGATATACTTATAAATAATGCCGGTGAATATATTTACGGTGCGATTGATAAAATGTCGGATGAACAAATACATGAAATTTTCAACGTTAATTTAATAGCTCCTGTTAAGCTTATTGCCAAAGCAAGTGAGAATATGAAACAAAAAAAGTGGGGCAGAATAATAAATATAGGTTCAATTTCCGGTATTATGGGAGAAGCTAATGCAAGTTTATATTCTGCAACAAAATCAGGGTTTATTGGTTTGACAAGGGCATTGGCACTGGAACTTGCTTCTTATAATATTACGGTAAATACAATAAATCCCGGCTGGGTTGATACGGAATTGGGTATGCATTCTGCTGAATTATCCGAATTTTTTAAAGATGAAATTTTGGAAACTATTCCGCAAAGACGTTTTGTGCAGCCCGAAGAAATTGCGAAGCTTGTCAGATATTTGATTTCTGAGGATGCAAAAGGTATAACAGGTCAATCTATCAATCTTTGTGCAGGTTTGAGCGTCGGAATTTAATAAGATTTATCTGAGTTAAAAATAATTTTTATGGACAAATCATTTTATACAATTTTTAAAACATTTTTTAAGGTAGGAACGCTGCTTTTAGGCGGGGGGTATGTAATATTACCTCTTTTGCAGTCAGAACTTGTCGATAAGAAAGGATGGATTGATTCTGATGGATTATGTGAGTATTACGCACTGGGACAGTCTGTTCCGGGAATTATTGCAGCTAATATGTCTATTTTTGTAGGCTACAAACTCAGAGGTCAAATCGGGGCTTTGGCTGCGGTTTTGGGAATTGTGTCACCGGCATTTTTGGCAATCGTTCTCATTGCTTCAATTTTGGAAGAAATTGTTCATTTGAGTTTTATTCAAAGCATATTTTGGGGTGTCGGTATAGGCGTAATTATTCTTTTGTATTTAGCAACAAAAGAGATGTGGAATAAAAGCGTTGTTGATAAATTTACCTGTGTTATATTTTTTGCGGCATTTATTTTGTCTGCCTGTTTTAAAGTTTCACCTGCAATAATTATTATTGCATCAATACTTGCAGGAATTGTTTACCGTAAAAAACATCCAATTACGGAGTGTAAAAAATGATTTATTGGGAATTATTTTTACAGTTTTTTCATATAGGATTGTTTTCATATGGCGGCGGATATGCTACATTGCCGTTTTTATTTCATATAGCTGAAGTTCAAAAATGGTACACAGCAAAGCAATTAACTGATATGATTGCTGTATCAACCATTACTCCGGGACCTGTCGGTGTTAACGTTGCCACATTTGCAGGTTTTACAACGTCAGGAATTTTAGGTGCACTTGTTGCGACCACATCAATAATTTTGCCTTCATATATTTTAGTAATAGTTATTTCAAAATTACTGGAGCAATTCAAAACAAATAAAAATGTCCAGGCTGCAATATATGCTTTAAAACCTGCAGGCTGCGGGCTTTTAGCAGCAGTTGGTGTTGATTTATTTATATCTAATGCAAATATTTTAGGAATAATTTTACTGGGAATTTTATTTTTTATAAGTACAAAACAAAAAAGAGATCCGCTTTTTTATTTGGGATTTTCCGCTATTGCAGGACTTTTGGCAGGTTATGCACATTTAATCAAGTGAGTTTTTGTCAAACATTTTGTATTGCAAGGCTTGCATAAGATGATTTTGTTTGATAATCTTTGAATTGTCCAAATCAGCTATGGTGCGTGCAATTTTGAGAATTCGGTCATATCTTCTTCCCGAAAGACTATATTTTACGATTGCAGCTTTAAAAATTTCCTGTGAATTTTCATCAATTTGACAATATTTTTTGATTAAATCAGGAGTTAATTCCGAATTAGTAAAAATATTTTCATTTTTATATCTGTCAGCCTGAATATTACGTGCTTTTATAACCCTGTCTCTGATATCATGCGAGCTTTCCTGTGCTGTTGATGCGGATAAAAGTTCATTAGCAGTGAGTCTTGGAACATCAATTTGTAAATCAATTCTGTCCAAAAGCGGCCCTGAAAGTTTTGCAAGGTATCTGTTTATCATATATTCAGAACAAGTGCATTGTTTTTCTTTATCTCCTAAATAACCGCACGGACAAGGATTCATTGCTCCTAAAAGCATAAATTTCGCCGGATATTTTATGGAGTGTTTGGCACGTGAGATAACAATTTCGCCGTCTTCCAGCGGCTGCCTTAATACTTCTAAAACGTTTCTCGGAAATTCAACCATTTCATCTAAAAATAAAACCCCTCTGTGTGCAAGAGTAATTTCTCCCGGCATGGGGTTGCTGCCTCCGCCGATAATACCGTTAGCTGATGCCGTATGGTGTACAATTCTAAACGGTCGTTTCTTGACTAGAGGTTCTTCAGGTGTTAAGAGTCCGCAAACACTGTAAATTTTAGTTAATTCTAATGCCTCTTTTAAATTCAAAGGCGGAAGTATTGATGCAAAACATTTTGCCATAAGGGTTTTACCTGAGCCGGGTGAACCTGTCATTAAAAGATTATGTCCTCCTGCAGCAGCTATTTCTAAGGCACGCTTTGCTTTTTGCTGCCCTTTTACATCCTTAAAATCATATTCAAAATTTTCATTAAAATCCGTAAGATAATTCGCAATATTTGAGTCAAATTTTTTAAGCGGAGTTTCCGTAAAATGATTAACAACATCAAAAAGCGTGTCTGCCCCGTATATATTGATATTATCCACAAGGGCCGCTTCTTTTGCATTACATAAAGGGACAATAACATTTTTTATACCTGCTTCTTTTAATCCTATAACTGCAGGTAAAACACCTCTAACCCCTCTTAAATCGCCGTTTAATGATAATTCTCCCAAAAATGCATAGTCTTTTACTGATTCTGCTTCTAAAACTCCTTCTTCTATAACAATACCGACGGCTATCGGCAAATCAAAACTTGTTCCTGTTTTTTTTAAGTCAGCGGGTGCCAAATTTATTACAATTTTTTTTGAAGGAAATGTGAAACCCGAATTTTTGACAGCAGATCTAACCCTGTCACGTGCTTCATTCACTGCAGCATCAGGTAATCCCACAACCGAAAATGACGGCAAACCGTTTTGTATGTCTGTTTCTACTGATACTTCGTATGAGTTTAATCCTATTACTGTTCCGGTTTTGACTTTGTTTACCATAAATTTATTATACAACAAATTTTTATTGTATAATTTAGTTATGGAAAAAATTAATAAAATACTTGCCGTTAATTTTGGCGGAATTGGTGATGAAATTTTATTTTTACCGGCATTAATCTCTTTAAAAAAAGAGTTTCCGTCAGCCGAAATAACATTGGCTCTTGAAGGCAGGAGCAATGGAATAAAAGATTTAACCGGTGTTATTGATAATACGATTATTGTTGATATTAAGACTAAAAATAAGTATCTTGAGCTTGTAAAGTTTATTTTAAAAGCTCAAAAAGGCGGATTTGATATCATATTAGCCTCGGGCGGAAGTGTTTTTATGAGTGTAATTTTATGGCTGACAGGAATTAAAACACGTATCGGATATGACTGCGGAAAATTAAGCAGAATACTTTTGACTGGAGCTATTCATTTAAATAAAAATCAATATGCCGCAAAAATGTATCATGATCTTGTAACTCCGTTGACTGATATTGTGACGGAGCTTCCTCAAATTAATGTGGATAAACAAATAAAAATTCCAAATTCTGTATTAATTCATCCCGGGGTTAGCAAAATGAGTATTCAAAAAGGAATTGTAAAAACAATTCCCGCTCAAGTTTGGGCTGATGTAATCGATTTACTTGTTCAAAGCGGGAAAAAAGTAATTTTATCAGGCGGACCTGACGATGATGAATGTATTCAAACTATTTTGAAAACAGTTAAAACAAATAATTTTGAAAACTTGTACGGTAAAACAAAAAATTTGCGTGAATTGGCTGAATTAATTGCTCAAGCTGAAATGTTTTTATGCTCTGATTCAGCTCCTTTACATGTTGCGGTTGCACTTGGAGTAAAAACATATGCAATTTTCGGACCTACTGATGATGAAAAGCTTATCCCTCCGTCAGTTACTGCCATAAAAGCCGGAGATAATTGTCCCATCAAACCATGTCTTTGGGAAAAACGTCAAACTTCTTGTCAAAGTTTGGACTGCTTGAAGATTTCAGCTTCTGATATTTTAAATGCAATATTAAAATAAAATTTTTATTTTTTAACTGTATATGTAATGGCTGCAGCCGTTAATAAGCATGCAGCACCTACTAAAAATGCATATTCCCAGTGATAGTTAACAAGACCTTCATTTGCCGCAAATGAACATTTGGAAATAAACCATGCAACAAGTGTACATACAAATACCTGCGGTCCTGCTATAAAAATGTTGAATATCCCCATAACAGACCCTTCCGTACCTTTTTTAATGTATTTTGACAGCATTGCAAATGGTAAAGCACATATGCTTGCCCAGCCTATTCCCGCAAATCCCATTAAAAATATAACATATGTTATATTTTTTGTCATTGCCATACCTAAATATGCCAAAACCATGCTCAAAAGCGAGATGATATGAACTTTTTTGTTCCCGAATTTTTCGGCTAATATTCCAACCGGTATTGCTACTAAAAAACAAATTAAGTTAAATATTGAAAAACATATTGACGAAAAATTTGTTCCTTCAACAACAGTATCAGCGTATAAAAGTTTGACACTTTCTTGTACACTTGTCAAATCAGGAACGTGAAACAGCGTATGCACTGAGTATTGAGTAAAAAATATCAGCATGCACATTGTACCAATCCATGTGAAAAATTGCATTGCACAAATTTTTGCGACTTCAGGCGACAGTGCAAAAAATTCTTTTAAAGTATTCCAAAAATTTTCTTTTTTAGTCTTATTTTTTTCAGATTTAATTCCCGGTTCTTTAATCCAAAAACAAGTCCAAAGCATGTTAAGAGAAAATGCCAAAGCTGCCATAATAAATTGAGCTAAAATAGACATCTGAAAACCGAATGCCCAGTTTAAAAACGGTGCGGCACCAGCTGCGACAACGGAACCGAGTCCGATAGCAAGACTTATATAAGAATTTGCAACAGAATGCTGTTCGGGGGGCACCACGTCAGGAATTAAGGCTCTATAGGGACCTTGAGCAACATTAATGCATGCATCTATAATCCAAATCATAATTGCAGCTACAAATAATCCTGCCCATATCGGGAACTCTATACCGGTATGACTTTCCAAAAATACAGCCACATTTTGAGAGTTAGGAAAAATCCAAAGAGCAATACTTGCAATGATTGCTCCGCCTAAAAGATAAGGACGCCTTCTGCCGAAAGGTGATACGGTCCTGTCGCTCAATGCTCCGATTAAAGGCTGAACCACCATGCCTGTGAAAGGCCCGGCAAGCCAAATTAGTCCGTATAAAAAAGGCGATGCCCCAAGACTTTCCGTGACAGGCCCTGATAAGATTATTCTCATTTGCCATGCAAACTGCAATCCGAAAAATCCCAACGCAAAATTTAAAAATTGTACAGTACCAAATTTTTTCAATTTTATATCCTTTTTGCTGCTGCGTCAATCAAACCTTTGAATAAAGGATGCGGTCTTTCCGGTCTTGATTTAAATTCCGGATGAAACTGTGATGCAACAAACCAATCCAGTTTTGGTAATTCCACAACTTCTGCCAGCATTCCGTCCGGCGACATCCCGGAAAATACCAAACCGGCTTTTGCGATTTGTTCTAAATATTCGTTATTAACTTCATATCTGTGTCTGTGACGTTCTGAAATTTTCTCTTTTCCGTATGCTTTTTGTGCAACTGAACCTTTTTTTAAAATGCAGTCATATGCACCTAATCTCATTGTCCCGCCGTAGCCTTTGACATTTTTTTGCTCAAGCATTAAATCAATAACGGGGTACTGTGCATTTTCGTCAAATTCAGTAGAGTTTGCTCCATTCAGACCTGCAACATTTCTTGCGTATTCAATAACCGCACACTGCATTCCCAGGCATAATCCCAAAAACGGAAGGTTATTTTCTCTTGCGTATTTTATGGCATTTAATTTCCCTTCAATACCTCTTACTCCGAAACCGCCGGGAACAACCAGTGCGTGTACATCGCTTAATAATTCTTTGCAGCGTTTTAAATCAACGCATTCTTCAGAATTTATCCATTTGATTTCTATTGAAGCGTCATTTGCATAACCGGCATGCTTTAATGATTCAACAACGGAAATATACGCATCCGAAAGTTTTGTGTATTTTCCGGCAATCGCTACTTTTATAGTCTTTTTCGGGTTTTTAATTTTTTCAACAAGTTTTTGCCAGCCCGTTAAATCGGGTTTTTGGGATTTGACTTGAAGCATATTTAAAATTACATCTGCCATTTTTTGTTCTTCTAATGCCAAAGGTACTTCATAGATACTTTTCATATCTCTGCATTCAACGACCGCATCTTTCATTACAGAACAAAACAGAGCGAGTTTTTCTTTTTCATTTTTCGGGATTGAGCGTGTAGTACGGCACACCAGTATCTCAGGCTGTATGCCGTAACTTCTTAAAACACTTACACTGTGCTGCGAAGGTTTTGTCTTTAACTCTCCCGATGTCGGCAAATACGGCAGTAATGTACAATGAACTGAAATTGCATTACCTATTCCGGCTTCCGATTTGAATTGTCTTATTGCTTCAATAAAAGGCAAACTTTCTATGTCACCTATTGTACCTCCGATTTCAATTAATTGAAAATCAGGGTTAAATTGTTTTGTAGCTCCGGCTATGCGGGATTTTATTTCGTTTGTTATATGCGGGATTACCTGAACTGTTGCACCTAAATAATCACCTTTTCTTTCTTTTTCAATGACTCTTTGGTATACACTGCCGGAAGTTACATTATTAAATTTACCTAAATTTGTGTCGGTGAAACGTTCATAGTGCCCTAAATCCAAATCTGTTTCGGCTCCGTCATCAGTTACAAATACTTCTCCGTGCTGAAAAGGACTCATTGTTCCGGGATCTACGTTTATATACGGATCAAATTTTTGATTAATTACTGAAAATCCTCTTGCACGCAATAATTTCCCTAATGATGCGGCAATTATTCCTTTTCCTAAAGAGCTTACTACACCGCCTGTTATAAAAATATATTTTGTCATTCTTTACCCCAACAAATATTAATTAATTTTCGGAACTTTGAAAAATCCGTTTTCTTCTTCCGGAGCGTTTTTCATTAATTCTTCTTTGCTTTGTTCATAATAAACTTTGTCTTCTCTCATAACGTTACAAAAATCAACGGCATGTGACATAGGTTCAACATTTGTTGTATCAACTTCATTCATTTGATCAACGTATTTTAATACATCCCCTAATTGTTTTGTATAAAGTTCTTTTTCTTCTTCCGTCAATTCCAGCCTTGCAAGTTTTGCAACATGCTCTACATCTTTTATTGTTATCATGGCTTTACTCCTATATATAAAATTGTATCATAAAAAATCAGGCATGCCGGTAAAATTTTTTTCATACTAAAGTATGAGATTTTAAAATTTTTATAAAAATTATTAAAGTTTTTATAGATTTGTGCCGTATAAAAAAATAAAAGCATGTATAGAAGGATATATAAATGAAGAAAGAAGAAGTAAACAACGGTGTTTCACTGTTTGCCCAATCTGAATACTTAATGGACAGTGATCCCTTGGAAGAGTTTTTTGCCCTTAATTTAGGCGATTTTATGTCTGAACATTTGATATCAAAAGATTTGGCACAAAAAATAGGTTCAAAAGACAAAAAATCCGCACTGAAAAATCAGTTAAAAGAGCTTATTTCGATATATTCATCCCAAAAGACGCTTAGTGTTTTGAGTGTAACGGATACAAATTATACATCTATTGCAAAAACAATTGCACAAATGGTTGACGCAAAAGAATGCAGGATATATTTATTAAAAGACAACAGAATGATGTTGTCGGGATCTTCGAATAACGATGCAGGTCATGAACTTTGTGTGGATTTTGAAGGTCATGATTATATATTTAAGGACCAAACAACATATGCACCTATGCGTTCCGTGTCCGGAATTTTGGGCGTAATTGCCGTTAAAACTTCTGATAATAAAATTTTGCAGAAAGAATATTTGAAATTAATTATTGGCATAGCAAAGCTTTTTGCAACTTCGTTAAAAATGCAGTTAATGGTAGATGAAACAAACAGCCTTACTGCTGATAAAGATGCTAATATGGTTGATTTGCAGCATGTCAGAGCGGAATTGACCGCTTTAATCGGTGATTTGTGCGATTACCAGCAGAATTTTGTTCAGGAAATGGCAAAAGCTGTTGACAGAAAAGGTCAATATAAAGTGTCGCATTCAGAAAATACAGCAAATCTTGCAAGGTTAATATGCAGGGAATTAGGTCTTAATGAAAAGACAACTGATTTGATATATTATGCCGGCATGCTCCAAAATATAGGTAAAATTACATTGCCTGAAAGAATTTTTGCAACAAGCGGCAAGCTTTCAAAAGAAGAATTGAAAGAAATTCAAGAGCATATTAAAACCGGTGTAAGCCTTTTGATGAACATAAATTTCTTATCGGAAGTTGTCCCTTATGTTACTTATCAGACGGAACGCTATGACGGTTCAGGCACTCCCGAAGGTTTGAAAGGTCAGTCAATACCTTTAGGCTCAAGGATTATTGCGGCGGCTGATGCATTCTGTGCTATGACTTCAGACAGACCATACAGACAAGCCATGCCGGTTTCTCAGGCTATAGATATAATGCAGAATGACAGTAAATGGGATCCTGTTGTTATTGAAGCTTTAAAGCAGGTTGTTAAGTAATATCATTATGCTTGAAAAAATTAATGTCTTTTAAATCTTTACGGTTAACAATCATGCCGCAGTTTCTGCAGGAGAGAATTTCTCCGGTGCTGTCTATCGGCATAAATATGTGGTCGCATTCAGTTTCTTCCTGCTCCAATTCTTCGCTTACGGTTTCCTTTTTTTTTAATTTTTTAATTAAAAATTCTATAATATACATTATAAATTAAATCCGCCGGGTAAAAGTTCTTCTATTTTAAATATTTTAAGATTGTCCCCGTCTTTTAAAATAATATCAATACCGTTTTCTGATTGAAATTCATAAAGCACCTGCCGGCATGCTCCGCAAGGATAGCACATGTCTTTTTTGGGAGAAAAAACTGCTATTGCTTTTATTTTACGTTCGCCGTCAACAATTGCCGATCCGATAGCGTTTCTTTCGGCACATATTGTTAAGCCGAAGCTTGAATTTTCAAAATTACAGCCGGTATAGATTTTGTCGTTCTCCGTTAAAACGCATGCTCCGACCGGAAATTTTGAGTACGGAATATAAGCATTTTTTGATGCTTCCTGTGCTTTTTCCATTAAAATTTCATATTCCATAATATTCTCCTTACCAAGTATTTTATAATATTGATGTAAAAATATAATCCTTTGCTCGGATGATTGTGCTATAATTTTGTTATGAAATTGTTACAAAAAATTATTGTATTGTTGTTTTTGCTTATAGGCAGCTGTGTCAGTGCGGAACCTTTTAAAGTTTTGGTGCTGCCGGTTGAACTGTTTTCGGTATGCGAAAATTATTACTGTTTTTTAGAACCGTCTGAAATTTTAGCAGTTGATACAATTAATTATTTTAACAAAAGCGGTAAAATTTTGACATATGATTTGTATGATGTGAGAAAAAAATTAACGCAAAATGTTTCCGCTAAAAATTCGGCAATGGTTGCTTTGAAAAAATATAAGAATACAAATACAGTTGATTTTATCGCTTTAAAACAGCTTGCGGAATTTTTTGATGCAAAATCAATACTAATGATTTCTTCTGATGTCGTCACCGGTGCCTACCGAAGAAGTGTTTGGGAAGTTTTGGAAGTTTCAAGTGCGTTTGAAGCTTATAATTCATATAGTTTGGAAACAAGAGCTGTCTTGACTGATAATATTAATGATATTGTTATGTGGAGCGGAAAATACAAAAAAAATCTCGGTGATAATGAGATGCGTTTTTGGGCACTGGATACTTCGCAGGCTCTTTCTCAGTTTGAAAAATTAAAAATGTATTCTAAACAAATTTTAGCAAAAAATATCGCAGAACAAGTAATCTCACGCTTTTATCCAAAAACTCTGAAGCCGGTTATACCTAAACAGCAAACGGAAAAAACCGATTTCAGACCATTAAATAATGGCGGGGCTAAAATTATTAACGATGACGAGTATGGCGAAATCCATACAGATACAATTTTTACTTTTTAGGATTGTTTTGCTGCTGCATTCTCTCATTGAATGTGGTATTTTGTACGGAGTTTTCAGGCTCTTTTTTATTCACGGGCGGTCGTTCTGATTCTCTTGTGTTTTTGATGAGATCTTTTTTAATCTCAACTTGAGCCGGTGTTTTAATCGCTATATTATCAAGCTCATTCATTCGGTTCGTTGCGTCAATTATTGCTAAAAAAAATACGGTGAATATTGATAAAAATATAAAAAATTTTTTCATTTGTAACTCCTTTTTTAATAATTTTATCAACTGTTGTATAAATTAATATCGGTTGAGTGTTTAATACTTGCACAAATATATGATAAATGTTAAAATAATAAAAAGAGAGGAAAATTATTATGGCAAGATTAATCAGACCTACCTGGGCAATAAGATGCGTACAATCAGGGTGTAAAACATTATTTGAAGTGGCTCAATTGGAAGAAGGTAAGCAGCAGGAAGTTGTATGCCCTAATTGCGGCGAACATTATGTTTATCCTATTTTGAATGAAAACAATGACAATCAATAAACGCTATAATCAATATAGTGCCCATTTAAAGAATAAATTCGGCGTCAAAGTTTATAAAATAACTATTGATGCCGGTTTTTCATGCCCCAATCGTGACGGTACTATTTCTACCGGCGGCTGTATTTTTTGCGATGAAGGCGGAAGTTTTTCTCAAGCTCATTCAAATATTTTAACAATTGAACAGCAGGTTGAAGAAGGTATTAAAAATTTGTCGCAGCGTTTTAAAGCAGAAAAATTTATGTCTTATTTTCAGGCTTATTCCAATACCTATAAACCGGTTTTTGAATTGGAAAAAATTTATAATTCAGCACTTAAAAATAAAGATGTTGTCGGGCTTTCAATAGGTACACGTCCTGATTGTGTTGATGATGAAAAGCTTGATTTAATAGCATCTTTTAAAGATGATTACTACACCTGGGTTGAATACGGGCTTCAGTCAATCCACGATAAAACTTTAAAAAAAATTAACAGAGGACACGATTTTGATTGCTTTTTAAAAGCTTATGAAAAAACAAAATCAAGAGGCATAAACGTGTGCGTTCATGTAATCTTAGGGCTTTGGGAAACACATGAAGAAATGATGGAAACAGCTAAAAAACTTGCGGAACTGGAAGTTGACGGTGTTAAAATCCATATGCTCTGTGCTTTGAAAAATACGAAACTGGCTGATTTGTATGCCGCAGGCAAAATTAATTTTATGAGTGAAGATGAATATGTTAAGACGGTTTGCGATTTTTTGGAATTTTTACCGCCTAAAACCACAATACACAGGCTTGCAGGAAACGGCTTGAAAAAGAATTTGATCGCTCCTCAATGGCTCGGTGCAAAATTCGACTGCCTTAATAAAATTGACAGAGAATTTATTAAGAGAAATTCATATCAAGGTGTTAAACAGGTTTACAAATCCGATACAATATGTCATAATGTGTTTGTAGATTGATATTTGTAAATTTTTGTTAAACAAATATTTTATTTATAGCAAAAATTAAGCTTTACGGATATTAAATTGGTAGAACAGGAGAAAATATGTTAACTGTACAATCTGTAAATTTAAGTCCTCGTTTTACGGCAAATGATAATGAAAAAGTATCAAACTCCGTAAATTATACGGAAACACAGTATAAAAAAGACCGTGTTACTTTGGAAGACCATATGGATCAGTTGAGTGCCGTAATTGATGATGTTAAGGTTCCAAAAACAGTACGTACTTTCGGGAAAATTGTTTCTGTCGGCATCGGTGCAGGCCTTGGATTTGTCAGTATGAAATACGGCTCTCAGGGAGTTATTAAATTTTTAGGTAAATTATCTGAAAAACCTTTATTTAAGAAAATAAATAACGCAGCAGTTATTGTATCTGATAAAGTAAAAAATTTGGGCTTAAAAACAAAAGAGTTTATGGCAAAACATAAACTCAGCGATAAATTGCTTGAAATATGCGAAAAAGCCGGTGAAAAATTTAAGAAAACAAGACTTTACGGAAAACTTTCCAATATAACAAAAGCTGACGTTGAAAAAGGTGTTACAAACTTTTTCGGATTGAGCGGCGGTGTCACCGGCGGTATTTCGGCATTGGAAGGTGTCACATCAGACAGAGGTTAGTAAAATGATTTCAGCAGTAAATTCAACAACTTCATTTGCAGGTAAAGATAAAGAAAACCGTGTGTCGGCAACAGAAGTCGGTGTTGCAACAGGTGCAACTGTCGGCGGTGCCAAATACAGTATTAATGCTTTTAAACGCTTTAAAAACAGCCGTGATTGGATTATTTTATCGGGCGAAACAGTAGACAGTATTAAAAAAACTGCCGAAATGAGTAAAAAAGCTGCAAATATCGGTTCTCAAACAAAAAAACTCAGTAAAAATTTCTTTGTAAATGCGAAGAATTTCAAAACAAGAATAATTAAATTTGCTAAAAATTCAAAATTAGGTAAATTTTTAAAACCGGTATTTGAAAGCAAAGCATTTGCCAAAGTTTCAGGAGCAGTCGGTGCGTTGGGTGCATTATTTGTATTTGTGTCCGGTATTGGCGAAATGGGAAAAACATTCGCTGAATTAGCTGAAAGATAGAATATTGTTAAAATAATAAAATCGTGCTAAACTTCGGTTATGCACGATTTTGTTTTAAAAGAAGTTGTTAATGCGGATATGAAAAAAGAACTCGAAAAAATCGGGTTTGATAAGTCATATATAAATAAGGCATCTGAAAAATTTGATTATAAAAATATTAAAATATACAATCTGACCCCGGCACAGGCTAATATATTAAAACAGACAGCTCTTTCTTCCGGCAGTGATTGTGCAACTAATAAAAATACAATTACGGGAGAAGGTGAGAGAAGTGATTGTATTTTAGGCGGAAGTGTTTCCGAATTAAAAAAAATTGCACAAAAGCTTCAAGCTCAGCCTTTCGGATTAAAAAAGCTTTCACAAATGATTGAAGATTTTATTTCAAAAGAAAGAACTTCCGAACCAAAAATCGTCGGGATATTAAATTTGACTAAAAATTCTTTTTCTGACGGGTATTATAATTTTGATGACGCTGTTTTTCATTTAAATAAATTGTTGGATGAAGGTGCAGATTTAATTGATATAGGAGCTGAATCCACAAAGCCTTATTCAGAGCCTGTTTCAGCAGAGGAACAATCGGAAAAATTAATGCCGGTTTTGGAATATATAAAGAAAAAAAATATAAAAATCCCGATTAGTATTGATACGAGGAGTTCTGTTGTTGCAGAAAAATGTTTGGATTTCGGGGTAGAAATAATTAATGATGTTTCGGGGTTTGATTACGATAAAAATATGCCAAATATTATTGCTAAATATAATGCAAAAGTAATAATTCAGCATTCAAAAGGAACACCTGATATTATGCAGAATAATCCTTTTTATGAAAATTTAACGGATGAAATATATTTAGACTTGAAAAATAAAATTAATTCAGCTGTTTTAAATGGTATAAAATATGAGAATATAATTATAGATCCGGGTATAGGTTTCGGCAAGACAAGAGCAGACAATTTTGAAATAATAAAACGAATCAGGGAATTTTACGGACTCGGGTGTCCGGTTATGCTGGGTATTTCGAGAAAAAGTTTATTAAATATGCCGGATGAAGATAATTTTGTAAAAGATATATTTACGACGGCATTGAATGTCCTGGCTGTTATCCAAAATGTTGATTATCTTCGGGTTCATAATGTAAAGTTGCATAAAATACTTTTGGATTTGTTAGCAAATTTTTAAATTACAAGTTTTATACAGTATATATGAAAACTTGCAGGATAGGTTTAAATTTAGCTAAAAAAACAAAGGATTATATTTGTGCCTATAATAAATGTAAAGGAACAAATTATAAATCCGTTTTGCAAATAAATCCTCAAAGTATGCCTAATTTAGGCAAAGCATTCAGCATGACACATATAAATCCGTGCTGGTCAATTTTTCAAAAGGCTCCGACATCTTCGTATGCTTCAAATTCTCATGTATATATAGATAAATTAATTTCAACAGGAAAGGGAGCAGGCACCAGAGAAATAAAAAGAATTGTAAGACAGAGTTTGGAAAATCCTGAAACGCAAGGAAGAGTAGTTTTATCTGCCGAACTTATAGACCCTGAAAGAGGGCATCCGGTAGGATTTTACTATAAATTAGGATTCAGAGCCTGCATAGATAAAGTTAACAGTGTTTGTAAAGAATGGTTAGAAAAAGGCGGCATAACGGAATTTGCTCCTGGACATTTTTTTAATGGCAGAGAAATCCCAATCGGCACTACTAAAATACCTGTAAAAATGTATCTGCCGGAAGAAAATATTCAACACTGTCTTAATTATCAAGAAAAAGGCTTACGACTGATGGTTTAATGCCTGTCGTTAAGCTTTGCAAGCAGTCTGAGGATTTCTAAATACAGCCAAACAAGAGAAATCATCAAACCGAAAGCACCGTACCATTCGTATTTTTTTTCTAAAAGTCCTTGAGAGCCGCGTTCAATAAAATCAAAATCAATAATCAGATTAAAAGCAGCAATGAGAACGACAATTACGCTAAATCCGATACCGATAGGGCTGGCCGTAAATATTTGCGGAATTCCTCTGTTGAAAAAGCTTGCAATAATTTGGATTAAATATATGGCAGCAACGGATAAAGTTGCAGTTAAAAGAGTTGCACGGAACTTATCAGTGCATCTTATAATGTTCATACGAAAAAGCACAAGCATAGCGGCTAATGCTGCGAAAGTAGCTAATACTGCCTGCATGACAATGCCTGCATATTGTGCAGCATAAACAGCAGAAATTCCGCCTAAGCAAAAACCTTCTGCGACTGCGTACAAAGGAGTCAGAACGTGCATTGCTTTTCTTGTAAAAATAACAATAAAAGCCAAAATAACAGCACCTATACCACCTGTAATCGTTAATAGGCTTGCTTTATCGGTAAAACCGTTAAAAGCTAAATACCATGTGTAGCTTGCTGCTAAAATTAAGCATGCCAGTAAAATAAAAGTTTTATTAACCGCCCCGCTAACGGTCATCGGTTCACCCTCAAGAATACGGGTTTCGCCTACAACATTTTCATTAAAAACAGGATTAGACATATAAATACCCCCTTAAATATAAATTATTACATAATAAATAATAACATAAAATCGTCTGAATTGCTAATAAAAAATATGGTGGCTTATATAGCCGATTAAATGAAAAATTTTTAAAATAGTGTCATAGAGAGGTATCAAAAAAGATTTTTCGGCTAAAGTCCACAGGATGACGGGTTTTAAATCATATCAGCGGGAATTGCTATATAAATTTCAAAAAATAGTACTTTACAAGAAAAATTTTTGTCATATAATAAAAATATGATAGATAATCCTCAGTAGCTCAATGGCGGAGCAACCGGCTGTTAACCGGTAGGCTGCTGGTTCGAGTCCAGCCTGGGGAGTTTTTTATTACACAAGCCGGCTAAGTTGCCTGTTTTTTAGTATTAGGTTTTATTTAGTAGTAGGTGTTTATTGTAATAAAGTGAGTGTTTTGCGTATGACAGATGGTGCGATTATTTCGGGCAATCGGCTTGTGTAGCGGATTTTAGGGGTAGGAAATAATCAAACCATGTGTACCATAAATACTCTTTTTACTCTTTTTCTATATCATTGAACAGACATTGCAGGAATTTGATTTTTTTGAACTAATAGGGGTGTGTTTCAAATATATCTTGATTTTT
>CALVCA010000005.1 GCA_944325895.1 Candidatus Gastranaerophilales bacterium | reverse complement strand
TAGGTACATTGGGTTTTGCATGAATTTTAGCGAGCAATGAGAAATTTTACGCAGCGGATTTGTACAAGAGTGAGCGATACTCGTCCCGAAAACCACGCTTTTGCGAGCCGTACAAATCCAAGACCGTAGGTATATTAGAGTTTGCATATCATCTAACGCTGGCAAGATCCTGAACCAAGTTCAGGATGACATAGGTAGTAGTCAAACAAGTTCAGGATGACAAAGGTAATAGTCAAACAAGTTCAGGATGACAAAGGTAATAGTCAAACAAGTTCAGGATGACAGTGTCACTGTAAATATCCAACAACTCTTTATTAACGAACTTATTCCCTTCCAAATAATAATCCTTCACATAATTGACAAACAGCATAAAAATTTGGCAAAATAATTATATGAATTTACGCAACCCTTATGTAAAACTGCATTTATCTATAATACTTTCGTGTTTTACAAGCATATTCGGCAGAATAATCACCCTGAATGAAGGTTTGCTGGTTTTTTACAGGTTATTGATGTCTGTTATTATATTGTTACCCGTTTTGGAGCTTATAAAAAAGCCGCCGAAAACCGATTTAAAAAATTTTTTTAAAATAATACTTGTCGGAATATTTTTAGGTATCCACTGGTTATTTTTTTACGGCAGCATAAAATACGCAAACGTATCAATCGGGATAGTATGTTTTTCGCTGGTAAGCTTTTTTACGGCACTAATTGACCCGCTATTGGAAAAACACAGGGTATATAAACACGAAATTTTATTCAGTTTAATCACAATTTTGGGGATATTATTAATATTTCATTTTGATGCACAATACAGAACAGGTATAATATTAGGTGTAATATCCTCAGGGTTTGCGGCACTATATACGATTACGAACAGGATGAACGCAAAGCATTACAAATCGTCATCGACCATGCTTTTTTACGAATTTTTAGGCGGGTTGTTAATAGTAAGTCTGATTTTACCTTTTTATCTGCACATCTTTCCTGTTACGACAATCATACCGTCAAATCACGACATGTTTTATTTATTCTTGCTTGTAACCCTTTCCACAATCGGTTTATACGCACTGCAAATCCAATCGTTAAGATATCTTTCGCCTTTTACGGTAAACTTAAGCTACAATTTGGAACCGGTTTATACGGTAATTTTGGCAATAATAATTTTTCAGGAAAACAAAGACTTAAGCCCTGCATTTTATCTCGGGATGGCTTTAATTATAATTTCCGTTATTTTGCAAACTTTATATATCAGAAAAAAAGCTTAATTATAGATTTTTCTGTTCAAATCCGCTTTTCTGATGCGGATATTTTCGGGAGTAATTTCAACAAGCTCATCATCGGAAATATATTCAAGACATTCTTCAAGAGCCATTTTCCTGGAAGCCTGAAGCGTAACCATAACATCAGCTGTTGCACTACGCATATTGGTTAATTTTTTGGTTTTGCAAATATTAACCACGATATCCTGCGGTTTATTGCATTCACCGATAATCATACCTCTATAGACTTTAGTTTTCGGGGTGATAAAAAAGACACCTCTGTCTTCGTATTGAGCCAAAGCATACGGAATAGCTTCACCCTGTTCGTGAGCGATAATAGAACCGTTTCTTTGGCGGGGAATATCGCCGGCATAGGGTCTGTAGTGCAAAAACGTATGGTACATAATCCCTTCACCACGGGTCATCCTGATAAATTCACTTCTAAACCCGATAAGTCCACGGGCGGGGATATGGAATACCATTGAAGTTCTGCCTTTAGAGTTATTCATTTCTTTCATTTCGCCCTTACGGCCGGAAAGTCTTTCGATACAGCTGCCCGCATAAGCTTCGGGAACATCAATCACCAAATTTTCATACGGTTCGCACTTTTCGCCGTTAATTTCTTTATAAATAACCTCGGGCTTGGAAACCGCAAATTCATAACCTTCACGACGCATTGTTTCGATTAAAATACCCAAATGCAATTCACCCCTGCCCGAAACTCTGAACACATCCGTTGAGTCGGTATCTTCAACCCTTAAGCTGACATTTTTTTCAAGCTCATTATAAAGCCTTTTTCTTAACTGGCGGGAAGTAACAAATTTTCCTTCAGTACCGGCAAACGGGCTGTCATTTACGGAAAAATTCATCTGCAGAGTAGGTTCATCAACGTGGATAAGCGGAAGCGGTTTAGGATTATTCAAATCGCAAATACTTTCACCTATTTGGATATCCGAAAATCCTGCAATACCGACAATATCACCGGCAAAAGCCTCCTGAATTTCCACTCTGCCCAAATCTTTAAATCCGAAAAGTTTTGTAATTTTTCCTCTTTCCTGCGAGCCGTCAGCGTGAACAAGGCAAACCTGTTCCTGAGATTTAATTTTACCGTTTGCAATACGTCCTATAACAATTCTGCCGACATATTCGTTATAATCCAAAGATGCTGCTCTAAACTGCAAAGGTAAATTCTCATCACCTTCGGGAGGCTCGATATTTGCCAAAATACAGTCCAAAAGCGGAACCATGTCTTTTCTTTCGTCATCCAAATCTTTTACTGCAAATCCGTGCAAGCTGCTTGAAAAAATAAACGGAAAATCAATCAAGTCTTCTCTGTCCGTCAACTCCGTAAACAAATCAAAAACCTTGTCCAAAGCAGTCAGCGGTTCTGCAGCGGGTTTATCGATTTTATTAATAACAACAATGATTTTCAACCCTAATTCAAGAGCTTTAGACAGAACAAACCTTGTCTGAGGCATAGGGCCTTCGGCAGCATCAACAATTAACAAAGCACCGTCCACCATGCCCAAAACACGTTCCACTTCACCGCCGAAATCAGCGTGTCCCGGAGTATCCACAACGTTAATTTTACAGCCTTTATAATTGATGGAAATATTCTTGGAAAGAATAGTAATACCTCTTTCACGTTCCAAATCATTGCTGTCCAAAACCCGTTCTTCAACGTGCTGGTTTTCCCTGAAAACCCCCGCCTGTTTTAATAAACAATCGACAAGCGTGGTTTTACCGTGGTCTACGTGTGCTATTATTGCTATGTTTCTTATATTTTCGTTAACTGTCATAATTTTTTTCGGCTGAAAAAACTCCCTTAAAGGGAGTTTTTTTTATATTGCAAGAATAAATCCGCCTTTATCGGCGTTTTTGAGGTTATCACCGTCAATTTTTGCACGGAGATTTTTAATATATTTATAAACATAATCTCTCGGCAAATTCAAAAGTGCTGCTAAATCTTTTGCATAAACAACCTGATTACAGTTTTGTGCAAAATAATCAAATACTTTTTGTTCTCTGTCAGTCAAAGCTTTTTTGAAAATAATGCTAACTTCATCGGTTTTTTTAGCGGATTTTTTAGCAGTTTTCTTAACCTGCGGCTTAACAGCCAAAAAAGGCGACGGAGCAATTTCTTTTTCACGTTCAAGTGCTCTTTCAGCTATAGAGCTTAGCCTTTCGACTTTCGACTGCTGCCAGCTATCTTCCGTTGAGATAACCGGCTTGCCTTTCAGAACAATGTCGACAATGTCGTTTGTCGGTTTATCATGTTCCAATTTTTTCCCTAATCTGGCAGCAAATTCCTCTAACGTAATCTTTTCCAGTGAGCTTCTCCATTGTTTAATCTCTTCCTTGCTCAAGTATTCAGACATTCATTAATCTCCTTAACATTCTACATTTATTAACTTAGCACAAACCATGTCAACATGACTCAAAATGTTTCATAACGTAAATTTTTATGTTGATTTTTTTACAATGTTAATCTTTGTTACAAAATAAATGTTTTAATTAAAGATTTAAAAAAAACATCCGATAAAAGGAATATAAGGAGTTATACAATGCTAAAAAAGATTACACAACCTTCGTATAATATAAGCGAAAGTGTTGAATTTATATTAAGAGGAGCGAGAAAACGCCGTTCAATGGCGTTAATGCATGCAAATATGATTAATGCAGACGCAGGGATTAAGAGGCATTTAAATGCAATAAAAGGCTGACAAATTGTCAGCCTTTTTTTTAATTAATAAGTCATTTTCCAACCGTCTTTTACAATACGGGAGAAACAACCCCTGGCATTTTTAGCGTTTACATCAGCACTGTTGCCTTCGCAATGTTGAGCCGAAGCATCAACACTGGCACCGGTTGTGCTTTCCGCAACACTGCCGTTTGGGAGAAGATAGAATGTGAAGTAATCTCTGCCGGCGATATTTGGAGCATCAGGGCCGTTAACATCAACAGACACCATAGAATAAGATGAACTCATCTTATCTATACAAACGCTTGCACCGGTTGTAAGCTTAGCACAAGCTTTATTTGCCTGACTTGCAAGATCGGGAGTAGCTTTTTCCGATTTATCAAGCGATCTGTATTGAGCTGAGAAACAAGATGTATCAAGGCTTTGTTGTGCAGTTGAACCGGTTGTTTTATTACCGTCGGTAGTTTTAGGACCGTCGGTAGTATTATTACCATCGGTGCCGGAATTGGGTTTTTTACCAAATTCACCGCTATTATCACCTGATGTTGCTTTATCTCCTGTAGAAGAATCGCTTGGTGTTTTGTTGCCACCGACTTCCACACTGCCGCCGACAGACATGTCAGGAATAGTCGGTTTAACGGTCACATCAGGTTTAGATCCGCCATTATTACCTCCGACTTCCACACTGCCGCCGATAGATACATCAGGAAGATTAGGGTTGACAGATACGTTAGATCCGCCATTATTACCTCCGACTTCCACACTGCCGCCGATAGATACATCAGGAAGATTAGGGTTGACAGATACATTGGAGCCACCATTACTGCCTCCAGTTGAACGTCTGCCTTTAACCGTTGTAGAGTACGTATCGGCAGATATTGTTTTCATAGTACAATCATAAGCCAAACTGTTTGATGTACACATGCTTGTCACATCAAAATAATTTTGTAAAAATGCAGCAGGACCGCCGCTGGATGCAAGAGAAGATTCAGCTAAACTGTCCACCTGTTCATCCGTTCTCAATTGAGCAGCCGCATTTGTAATCAAATTGTAGGTTGTCTGCAATTGAGTTACAAAAGTTTTTTCCTGATAGTTTGTCATCAACCCCGGAAGTGTCAAAGCTGACACGACACCTATGATTGCTAAAGCAATCAGGATTTCTGTCAAAGTAAATCCGTGTTTTTTCATATAAATTCCTCCTGTTTTTTACAATTATATATATATATAAGAAATGAGTCAAATATATTACGGTTTTATTAAAAATTTAATAGCTTTACCCTCTATATGCTGATTTAAGGCGTATTCTACTTTATCAAGCGGGAGAGTATCAGTTATAAGTTTTTCAACTTCAACTTTGCCGGATGAAATATAATCAAGAGCCATCCTGAAATATTTCGGGGTGTGGTGAAACACGCTCATCATGGTAATATCGCCGTAATGCATTTTAGTGGTATCAAAAGTTACGGTAGAACCTGATTTACACCCGCCAAAAAAGTGAACTTTACCTCCGGGTCTGACGCAGGAGAAAATCCTTTCCCAAATTTCAGGCAATCCGACGCATTCGACAGCAACGTCAAGCCCCTTTTCAGTAAATGAAGTAAATATTTTTTCGGGGTTAGGATATTTTTTCAAGTCAATAATTTCATCAGCGTGCGAAAATTCGTCCGCCATTTTGAGTTTTAAAGGATTTCTGCCAGCGGCAATAACTTTAGCTCCTTTTAATTTTGCAAGTCTAGCAAACATAAGCCCTATAGGACCAATCCCGATAATTCCGACCGTATCACCTTCTTTAATTCCGGTTCTTTCAACCCCGTGGACGACATTTGCAAGCGGTTCGGAAAATGCCGCTCTTTCAAAGCTGACATTATCAGGCAAAATGAGCATATTTTTTTCGACAATTCTTGCCGGAACTGTAATATATTCAGCATATGCCCCGTTTAATAAATCCAAATTTTCACACAAATTATATTCTTCTTTTCTGCAAAAAAAGCAGTGCCCGCAGGGAGCTGAATTAGCTGCAACAACTCTGTCACCGGGTTTAAAATTTTCAACATTTCTGCCTACTTTTTCAACAACACCCGAAAATTCATGCCCGAATCCCGAGGGAATATTTTTTATCAAAACAGGATGTCCCCGTCTGTAAGTTTTAACATCAGTTCCGCAGGTAAGAGCAGCCTCGATTTTTACGACAACCTCACCTTCTTCGGGCGGTTTAACCATAACTTCTTCCAGCTTTATGTTTTGAGGTCCGTAATATTGTATTGCACGCATTTTTAATCCTTAATTTTTATATAAGCTTTCATAATTCGGTTGTTTATGGTGTCATCAAAGGCTTTTTGAATATCGTCAAGCTTGTAAACGGTAGAAAGTCCGTCCACTTTAACCTGCTTGGAACGCAGAAGGTTCAAAGAGTCAGCCAAATCAACCGGTGCAGGCGAATAACTTCCCAAAACCGTCAATTCTCTATAGTAAATTTCGTTGTTTGCATAACCCCAATTGCTCGGAGTGCTTGAAAATACCAAAATTTTCCCGCCGTTTCTGACAAACTTCAAAGCGGTATTAATGGCTTTATCCGCACCTGAGGTCATAAAAACACCGTCGGCTTTAAAATTCGGGTCTAATTCTTTTACACTGCAGGCAGCAATGCCCAAATTTCTTAAACGGTTAACTCTTTCGGGGATAAGGTCGCATCCTATAACATCCATTCCGAAAGCTTTCAAAGCCTGTGCCATAATAAGCCCGATTGTTCCCAACCCGATTACAAGTGCAGTAGAGTTTCCTCTTAAATTTGCACGCTTAATCCCTCTGACGCAGCAACCTAAAGGTTCATAATAAGCCGCCTCAATATCGGTTAAGTTTTCGGGCTTTAAATGTGCAACATTTTTCAAGTGTTCTTCCGTCAAATAGACATATTCGCTAAACCCGCCGGGTTTTAAGTTAGTTGCTTTAAAATGTTCGCACATGGAAACATTGCCGTTTCGGCAATAAACGCACTCACCGCACGGGATATGGTGGGATGTTACAATAACATCACCGGGTTTGAAATTGGTTTTGGAGTTAACTTCAACGACTTCGGCAACGATTTCATGACCTAAAACAGTACCGTCTTTTGAAATTTTTTGGATAAATTTTACTATATCAGAACCGCACAACCCGCAGCCCAATACTCTTACTACCGCCCCCTGTTTGCCGTCTAATACCAAATCCGGCATTTCTTTTATTACTATTTTTCCCTTATTTATAACTGCTGTCCTCATCATATTAAAATTTTATCACAAACTTGCATAAATGATTAAGCTATTATAAAATATCTGTATGATGAGGATTAGAAAACTTTTCTGCTTTGATTATCCTAAAATAAAAAAAATGATTTCATATCTCGGGTCTGACGAAAACGATAAATTTTTAAAAGCGTTGATAGAAGAACCTGCAGGGATTTTGAATAACGTTTTGCCTTTGGCATGGAAATTCAAGCCTGAATCTTATATTTTACTTGAAAATAATGAAATCTTAGGGATAATTACGGTTGCACCGACCCTTGGAAATCCTTATAAAATAAGTATTACAAGGCTGGTGTTTAAAAAAGATTACTACGTAGTCGGCAAACAACTGATAGAATTTATTATAGCAAAATATGGTGCAAAGGGAGCACAATCGTTTACGGTATTTGTTGACGAAAGCCACGATGAACTTTGCGATTTATTTTTAAAAGGCTGCGGTTTCAGACAGTGTTCTTATGAAAACTTATGGAAACTGGATAACTTCACCCCTCAAACCGATAAAAAAGCACCTTTCAGAGTCTGCCAAAATTCCGATGCCAAAGACGTCGCCGCTTTGTATAATAATGAATTAAACAATCTTTATAAACCTTCTATGGAAAGACTTCCGGGTGAATATATCGAACCGTTTTTTGAAGGGTTTGCAAACTGCTACAAAAACAGATATGTACTATATGACAATGACAGACTTATTGCATATCTTTCCTTGACTACGATCGATAACTGGAATTTTATTATTGATATTTCACTCAACAATGCCTACAGCTTTGATTATGACGAGATAATAAATTTCGGATTATCTGAAATTAAAAGAAGAAAATCGAAATTCACGGCATTTATAAAACACAGACAATACGCTCAAAATGCGGATATATTTGAAGAATATCTGCACAAACGCAATCTTAACTGCATTCAAACCCAGTGCGTTTTTGTAAAAGATTTTTACAGACCCGTAAAACAATCCGAAAACCTGTTTCAGGTATTTTTGTTCGGCGAAAATAATGTTTTAACAAATTAGGGACGAATTTATTGCCTTATTCCCATTCGTCATTCTGAGGTGCGGAAGGTAATCCAAAACCCAGTATGGCTACGTGCGTAGCACTGTCATCCTGAACTTGTTTGACTATTACCTTTGTCATCCTGAACTTGTTTCAGGATCTTACTACCACAAAATGTTATGCAACCCCTAATGTGTCTACGTGCGTAGCACCTCAGGATGACGTGTTGACAGCTATGCAAAACCCAATGTGTCTACGTGCGTAGCACCGTCATTCTGAGCGATAGCGAAGAATCTCAGCAAACTTTTATTTGAGATCCTTCGGGCTGAAGCCCTCAGGATGACCCCTGCTAAAGCTCTCTGAGTGGGACTGTAAACACTCAACAGCTCTAACGATCTTATTCCCTTCAATATAAATTCCGCAAATTAACCTTTGAAAAAAATATTTTTTATGCTAATATTTTCCAAAGAGGTGGGAAATGTTTAGTACAGAAGTTATATACGAAATTGTTTCATTTTCAACCGGAGATACAAAAGCCGGAACAAAAATGGGCAAATTACAATTAAAAGATACAACAAACGAATCAATACTCAATTGCGTTTTGTGGGAAGAAACTTTGAACAGGCTGGATGTTAAGCTTTTCAGAACAGGAAATTTGGTCAGAATAGTTACGGCAAGCTTTAACGAAAGATTTAACAACTGCCTGATAACTTCTTTAGAACTCATAAAAGAAGCTAAAACCGGCTTGAATAAAGAAGAACAGGAAGACACTTACAAAAGGCTTTTAGGCTGTATTGAAAAAATCAACGATGAAAAAATTAAAAGTTTTCTGAACGAATATTTTGAAAAACACAAAGAACAAATTAAAATTTCACCGGCAGCAAAAGTTATGCACCATAATTACATCGGAGGACTTATGGTTCATACGATTGAATGCGTAAACTTTGCCGAAAAGAATTTGGATTTATTCAGTTTAAAATTGAATAAAGATATAATGCTTGCAGCCTGTATTTTACACGACATAGGCAAGATATTTGAATATACGGTGGATACGGAAACAGGTATAATAGATTATGCGGAAAATTTCCGCAGCGAATGGATAAGCCATTCACAATACGGTTTTTCACTGTGTATGATGAACGGTTTTAAACGTATAGCCAAAATGATAGCGGCACACCACGGCAGAGAAGAATGGGGGGCTATTATTGATTTGGATCAAAAAGATTTGGAACCTGAATTGTACTTTTTACATTTGATGGATAATTTGTCGGCGAAATTCGGCAGAATTAACGTTGCAATGATAGAAAGAGGACTGAATTGGCAAGATTAACCGAAAAACATAATTATGAAGGGACACTCGTCTGCGTAGAAGGAATTGACGGCTCGGGCAAGTCAACCCAGCTTGCACTGCTCAGGGATTGGCTTAAAGCCGGCGGCAAAGACGTTATTTATACAGAATGGAATTCTTCGCCCCTGATTTCTCAGACAACTAAACTTGCCAAGAAAAAAAATATGCTTTCACCGAGAACTTTCAGCCTTTTGCACGCAGTGGATTTTGCAGACAGACTCAAACAGGTTATTGCACCCGCACTCAAAGCCGGTTTTATTGTGCTTGCCGACAGATATGC
This sequence comes from Candidatus Gastranaerophilales bacterium, assembly GCA_944325895.1. Lineage (GTDB taxonomy): Bacteria > Cyanobacteriota > Vampirovibrionia > Gastranaerophilales > Gastranaerophilaceae > SIG32. The sequence continues at coordinate 107,147 of CALVCA010000005.1, read as the reverse complement.
GTATACGGCTTTTGCAAGAGATGTGGCAAGAGGGGTTGATCCAAAATGGGTCAGACAGGTCTATGACTTTGCTATCAGACCGGATTTGACCGTCTATTTTGATATTGACCCGAAAACTTCAATGGAAAGAATTTGCTTCAACAGAACTCCTAAATTCTATGAAGCCGGTATGGATTTAAAATTAAGCAATGACCCGTTTGAAAGCTATCTGCTTTTCCAATCACGGGTAATCGATGAGTACAAAAAAATGCTCTCTGAATACGATATCGTAAAATTGGATGCAAATGAAAGCATTCATAAAAAACAGGTTCAAATAAGAGAAATGCTCCAAAAAATTCTTGTATCAAAAGGAGTTGCAATATGACGGGTTACAAAACAAAACACGGTTACGAAGGATTGCTTATAGTAATAGAAGGAACGGACGGCTCGGGCAAATCAACCCAGCTTGAACTTTTAAAAAAATCGCTTCAGGATAAATCCTACGGGGTAATGGTTTCTGAGTGGAAAACCTCAAGGCTTATTGCAGATGTTATTGACGATGCAAAAGAACGAAATTTACTGAATGCCACTACCTACAGCCTTTTATATGCCGCAGATTTTGCCGACAGATTGGAAAACCAAATTATTCCGGCTCTAAAATCAGGATTTGTAGTGCTTTTAGACAGATACTACTATACTGCCCTTGCCCGTGACGTTGTCAGAGGACAAAATATAAATTGGGTTAAAAATCTATACGAATACGCTCCCGAACCGGATTTGGTTTTTTACCTCGACATGCCGGTCGATGTACTGTTAAAAAGAATTATCGGCACAACTGGTTTGGATTTCTATGAAAGCGGCAGAGATGTCGGATTTTCTACAGATTTTTACAACAGCTTCGAAATATACCAAAACAAATGCCTTGAACAGTACGAAAAAATGAAAAAAGAATACGGTTTTATAAGTATTGACGGCACTAAATCAATTCCCGAAATCCATAAAATAATGAATAACGAAGTGTTTAAAATCCTAAATACCGGAACTTTAGACTAGCACCGCCAGTTTACTGACAGCAACAAAAAAAGGACTGATATCAGTCCTTTTTTTCAATATAATTCAATATATTTTTAATAAACGCTGACTTGTTTTCTGTCACGTCTGTGAGCTTCAAATTTAACCTGACCGTCAATTAAAGCAAACAGAGTGTCATCAGAACCGATACCAACGTTATTTCCGGGGTGAATTTTAGTTCCTCTTTGGCGAACAAGGATGTTTCCGGCTTTAACGGTTTCGCCGCCGAATTTTTTCACACCCAAACGCTTGGCTTCGGAATCACGTCCGTTTCGGGTTGAACCCATACCTTTTTTATGTGCCATTTTTTATTCTCCTTTTGTTTCTTCAGCGACTTCCGAAGAAGCTTTCTTTTGTGCGGAAGTTCTGATTTTGTTAATCATTACTCTTGTAAAGCATTGTCTGTGACCTTGTTTTTTTCTGTAGCCTTTTTTAGGTCTTTGTTTAAATACAATAATTTTTTTAGCTTTATCGTGAGCTAAAACGGTACCTTCAGCAGATGCACCGGCAACGTACGGCTGACCTACTTTGGATTTTTTACCGTTTACTATCATAACTACTTTGTCAAAAACTACTTTTGAATCTTTTTCTGCATCAAGCAATTCGACTTCCACATAACGTCCTTCTTCAACTTGATACTGTTTTCCGCCTGTTTCTACTATTGCGTACATTTTTCATTTCCTTTCTGGTTTCGTACCCTTTAAAGGGATTTACTGAACGAGTGACCGTAAAAATATTATCCGATACTGAAAAATGCTTGTCAAGTAGTTTTAATATTTGTTAACTTTGTGATATTTGAAATTTTTTTGAAGTAAAATTATATGTATGAGAGAAGTTGAGATAGCAAAGTTCGCAGAAGCACTAAAGGTTACGGACGGGGAGTACAATATTTCGACCGACACAAGGACAATAAAGCCCGGGGACATATATCTGCCTTTAAAAGGTGCAAACTTTGACGGAGAAAATTTTATTCAAGACGCATTAAAAAAAGGGGCGGCAGGTTATTTTACGACAAGCGGCAAAATTTTTGAAAATGCAAAATGTATTTTTAAAACAGACGACACCTTAAAAACTTACCTTAATCTTGCGGGATATTTGAGGGATAAAATTAACCCTAAAACAATAATGATAACAGGCAGCAGCGGAAAAACAACCGTAAAAGAGATGATTTATTCTGTTGCAAGCGAAAAATACCGTACAGTCAAAACATTTTCCAACCATAATAATGAAATCGGATTTTGTCAGACTGTTTTTTCAATGAACGACTACACGGAAGTTTTGATAATAGAAGCCGGTATGCGTGGATTTGGCGAGATTGAATTAATCTCAAAATACTGCAAACCCGATATAGCAGTTATAACCAACTCGGGAACAGCACATATAGGACGGCTCGGCAGTGAAGATAATATTGCAAAAGCAAAATGCGAAATAACATCATTTCTCAAAGGAGTTTTTATCGCTTTAAATCAGGATATTATCAAAAAACACGTAAATTTCAACGGTGAAAAAATATATTATTCACTATCTGATGCCGAAATTTTAGAACAAACTTTTGATTATACGAGATTTATTTACAAAAACAGAGAATATGAATTGAGCGTAGCGGGCGATTACAATGTTACAAATTCGCTTGCTGCAATAGAAACAGGCTTTAAACTCGGCATACCGTATGAATTAATCAAATCGGGGCTGAAAAAATACAAACCCATTGAAAAGCGTTGGGAAGCCGAGGATATAGGAAATTTCAAGGTAATAAACGACAGCTACAACGCAAACCCGGAGTCTGTAAAAGCCGCCGTAAAAACATTTGCCGGACTTTATGACAATCCTGTTGTAATACTGGGAGATATGGGAGAACTCGGTGAAAAAAGTACTGAATACCACCGTGAAGTCGGCAGATATTTAAGCGGATTTAAAAATGTTAAATTTTTACTTGTCGGGAGTTTGGCACGTGAAATCGGCACGGAACTTGAAAAAGCAGGATGTTTTGTAAAATATTTTAGCAATACGGATGATGTATCTTGTTACATTCTTGCTAATTCAAATTTGGGTAATACAATATTTTTAAAGGCATCACGTTCGATGAAATTTGAAGAAATAGTTGAAAATTTGAAAAGGGGAATATTATGATAATGATAGCGGTATCGTTTTTGCTGGGTCTGATATTATGCCTGTTGTTCGGGGTACCGTACATAGAATTTTTAAAGAAGAAAATGATAGGGCAGTACGTAAAAGATTTAGCCCCGGAAACTCACGCTAAAAAGCAGGGAACACCGACAACGGGCGGAGTTTTTATAATTTTGGCACTGATTGCGGCATCTGTTATAACTTTAATGCTGGCACAAAGGCTTACAACAGACGCTTTTATAATCATAATGACGCTAATTTTTTACACATTTGCGGGATTTCAGGATGATTATATCAAGATAAAAGGCAAAGGCAACGACGGATTAACACCGAAGGGGAAATTTTTGCGTCAGGTTGCAATAGCCCTGCTGCCTACGATTTACGTTATAATGGTAAAGCCTTTCGGGACATATTTTGCAATAGGGTCATTGGAATTTAATTTAGGCTGGTTTTACCCGCTGTTATCGGTATTTATAATAACCGGAGCATCGAATGCATATAATTTAACAGACGGATTGGACGGTTTGGCGGCATCAACCGGAGTATTTTCATTTATTGCCTGTGCCGTAATAGGTTTATTGAGCGGATGTCACGAAGCTGCAATAATTTCTGCGGCTGCAGCCGGAGCTTTGGCAGGATTTTTAAAATACAATAAACCGAAAGCACAGGTATTTATGGGCGATACGGGTTCTCTTGCAATAGGCGGACTGCTCGGAACACTTGCCGTTATGGGAAAATTTGAATTTTTATTGATATTTATTGCGGCAATTTTCGTTGCGGAAACTTTATCGGTAATAATTCAGGTTACAAGCTACAAACTAACCAAAAAACGGGTATTTAAAATGGCACCCGTGCACCATCATTTTGAATTATGCGGCTGGAGCGAAAAAAAGATTGTTACTGTGTTTGCGATAACTTCTTTAATCTTTTCGGCAATAGCCGTGATATTATTTTTAATATTTTCAAGAGGAATTTTATGACAAAAGTACTGGTATTGGGATTATCAAAAAGCGGAATAGCAGCGGCGAAGTTTTTAAAACATCACGGTTATGATGTTTATTTAACGGAAAGCAAATCAGTTGAGGCAGAGAACCTTGACGGAATACACGTAGAAACAGGCGGGCATTCGCTGAAATTTGTTGAGGGTTCGGAATTTGCGGTAACAAGTCCCGGTATTCCGCCTTACAGCATTATAATTGAACTTTTGAGATTAAAAAATATCCCCGTAATATCAGAGATTGAACTGGCATACAGGATGAGCGACACACCTTTTATTGCAATAACCGGCACGAACGGAAAGACAACGACAACGGCATTGACAGCACATATTTTCGAAAAAAAATTCAAAGCAAAAGCCTGCGGAAATATAGGTCAGCCGCCTTGCGACTATGCAGATGACAATCTTGATTATTACGTTTGCGAAATGAGTTCTTATCAAATCGCAATGAGTCCGACTTTGACACCTTACATTTCCGTTTGGACTAATTTTACACCCGACCATATTGATTGGCATCAGGGGATTGAAAACTATTTTGCGGCTAAAGCCAAAATTTTCAAAGCACCTCAGGCACCGAAATTTGCGGTTTTGAATGCGTGTGACGAAAGATTAAAAGATTTTCAAGCGGACGGCGAGGTATTTTATTTTGGCAAAAGACACACCGGAAATTGCTGTTACACCCAAAACGGTGAATTTATATACGAAAGAAACGGGGTTGTTGAATTTGTAATGCCTGTATCGGATTGTCCTTTGGTTGGCGAACACAATATGCAGAACGTTGAATGTGCCATAATATGTTCAAAACTTGCAGGAATTGATAACGACACAATCAAAAATGCAATAAAAGAATTTAAATCACCAGCACACAGACTGGAATTTACAGGTAAAAAAGGCAAAACGGAATTTTATAATGATTCAAAAGCAACAAATCCCGAAGCGGCAATTGTAGCGATAAAATCATTTAACGACAAAGATGTTGTGCTGATAGCAGGCGGCAGGGACAAAAATACAAGCTTGAAAGAGTTTTGCGATGAAGTCAAAAAACACATCAAAACAGTAATATTAATAGGAGAAGCCGCAGACAGGTTTGAAAAAAACTTACAAAACAGCGGATTTGATAATATTATAAGGGAAAAAACGCTTGAAAGTGCCGTTGACAGGGCAATAGAAATAAATCCTGACGTGGTATTACTGTCACCAGCGTGTGCAAGTTTTGATATGTTCAAGAGTTATGAAGAAAGAGGGGATGTTTTTAAACGTTATGTCAGAGAAAAAATATAAAAGACAACCTTTTCAAAGTTTAATAATATCATCGCCGGATAAAACTCTGCTTGTAACGGTAACATTTTTGGTAATAATCGGATTTATGGCAATATTTTCGGCAACAGCCCCCAAGTGTTTGGACGAAGGCGGAAATCCGGCACAATTTTTAATAAAACAGATTTTGGCATTTATTGTAGGTTTTATCGGGCTGAAATTTTTCTCAAACTATGACTACAAAAAGCTTGCACAGTGGAACACAATATTTATGATAATCATAATAATTTCACTGATACTGGTTGATTATACGCCGTTAGGAGTAACGGTTAACGGGGCAAAAAGATGGATAAACATAGCGGGATTTCAGCTTCAGCCGTCGGAATTTGCGAAACCCGCAGTTGTTATGCTTTTGGCATCGGCGTTTAAAAACGATGCGGATTTATTTGATCAGGGCAAGTGGGTATTTGCATTTATACCGATAATAGTAATGCTGGGATTTATTTTTGTCCAGCCTAACTTAAGTATGGTAATACTGTTATTAGCGACATCGGTTGTAATGTTTTTAAGTGCCGGCGGGTCTATGAAATTATTTATAACGGCAGTCACAGCAGGCATAACGTCAATTGTGATAGCTGCAACAACAATTATTAAACCGTATCAATTACAAAGGCTCAGGATATGGCGGCATCCGGAAACAGACCCTCAAGGAGCTGGATATAATATTATACAATCCTTAATAGCGTTTGCATCAGGGGGTTTTAGCGGAGTAGGCTACGGGGGTTCAATCCAAAAACTTTACTATCTGCCGGAATGCCACACGGATTTTATTTTTGCCGTAATAGCGGAAGAAATGGGATTTGTCGGATGTCTAATGGTAATAGGATTATTTTTCACATTTGTACAGCGAGGATTTTTGATAGCGGGAAGGTGTCCTGACATGTACGGAAAGCTTTTGGCGGTAGGTTTAACCTTTTCAATAGGATTTCAGGCATTTTTAAACATGAGCGTCGCAAGCTCATTTTTACCGACAACAGGTGTGCCATTGCCGTTTATAAGTTACGGCGGCTCATCATTGATAGTATCTTTATGGATGGTCGGAATACTTTTGAACATTTCAAAGAAAAGGATTAAAAAAATAAGGAATACGGAAGGTGGCTAGATATTTTATAACAGGCGGCGGAACAGGCGGGCATATATATCCTGCGGTAGCTGTAGCGGATTATTTGAGCAAGGATAACGAAATTTATTATATCGGTAACCCGAAAAACCTTGAACACGATATAGTAAAGAATTACCCGTTTTTACCGGTAAATGTGAGCGGTTTGCCGAGGAAAGCCACGTTTGACCTTATAAAATGGGGGATAAAGCTGATTTTAGCTGTTATAAAATCGATTTATTACACGATAAAATACAAGCCTGACGCAGTATTCGGAACAGGCGGTTACGTATCGGCACCGGCATTAATTGCGGCGAAGATTTTAAGGGTACCTTATGTAATGCACGATTGTGATGCAAAACCGGGGCTTGTTACAAGATATCTTTCAAAATCCGCCTCAAGCGTTTCTTTAGCATTTGAATGTGCTGCCGATTACATTAAAAACGAAAACTGTTATATCAACGGCAACCCTATAAGAACGGAGTTTAAAACACTTACAAAAGAAACTGCACGGAAGAATTTAGGGCTGGAAGATAAATTGACCTTATGCATTATGGGCGGTTCACAGGGAGCAAAATCAATAAACAAAGCTGCCTGCGGGATTTTAAAAACACTTTCAAAAACCTATGATGTTCAGGTAATTTTTCAAACCGGCAAAAGGAAATTTAAAGAGGTTGAAGACCGTTTGGCAATAGAATATCCCGATTATGAGCGGGATAAAAATTTAATTGTCAAACCGTATTTTGACGATATGGTATCGGTATTAAAGGCATCCGACATAGCGGTATCAAGGGCGGGTTCACTAAGCATATCGGAACTTTGTGCATCAGGCATTGCAACGATTTTTGTACCGTATCCGTATGCAGCGGCTGATCATCAGCGTAAAAACGCCCGCTATATGGAAAATATGCATGCCGGAATTTATCTTGAAGACAGCGAAACCGACAAATTGCTTGAATTAATTACGGATTTGATTAACAATCCCGATAAACTTCACAAACTGCAGCAAGCGGCACTGGATTTAGCCAAATTTGACGGGGTTTTATCAATTGTTAAGCAGATAAATGAAAGTACTTGCTAAAACAAATATAATATGCTATAAATTAACATACGGGGGGAAATATGAAGAGAGAATTAAAACAATCAAAAGGTTTTACATTAGCTGAAATGATGGTTGTAATGCTGGTATTAACCATAATACTTGCGGCATTTGCACCGTTGATGACAAAAAGAAGATTAGTTGATACATCATCTCCATGGAGATATTCAACGAATAATCAGGATATATATTTTGGTTTGGCAAGTAAACAAACCGCAATGATAGGTCAGGACGAAGAAGCAAGCGGAGAACCCGATAGCAGATTGTTGATTAATACGGCATCCACAAGCCAAAGACATATATTATTAAAAGGACCGAGTAACGCTTTAGGAGCATTAGGAATAAATGCAAATACTGTGTTATTTGGCAGTAAAACAAACGGCTCATTACCGCAAAATTCAACAATAATAGGCATAGGAGCATTAAATTCAGGTAGCGGGAGCTATATAACAGCAATAGGATATAATGCATTAGAGCAAGCACAAGGAAACTATTTAACCGCTGTAGGAGCTAATGCTTTAAGATATAGCAAAAATGTAGGCGGAAATACCGCTGTCGGAGCCTATGCGATGTCTTCAGAGAATTTAACCGGAGGCTATAGTGTTGCAGTCGGATATAGAACATTATCCAGTAATACAAGCGGAGCAAATAATACAGCAATAGGTTATTACTCTTTGTATACCAATACAACCGGAGAACGCAATGTCGGGATAGGCGGATTTACGCTAGGCGGACAAATAAATTCTAACCCTCATACAGGCTATGACAACGTTGCTGTTGGCTATAACAGTATGCGGTATAACACCAGCGGCAGCTCAAACGCAGCTATTGGAGCCCAATCACTTTATTCCAACACCAGCGGCAGCTCAAATGCAGCTATTGGAACCCAATCACTTTATTCCAACACCAGCGGCCGTTCAAACATTGCTATTGGTACAAATACGCTAAAAACTAATACATCAGGGACTAGGAATATTGCAATAGGTTCACAATTACACCCAACACTAAGTTCGAGCAATTCAGACACCCTGCCTAACGGTTCCCTTCAGAGTAATACAACCGGATCTTTGAATATAGCAATAGGTTCACCTGCATTAACATCAAACACTACCGGCAAAGCTAACATAGCAGTAGGTTCATATTCACTTAATTCCAATACAACAGGTTCAAGGAATATTGCGATTGGTTCTGATTATAACAGTATTGGTTCTATAAATGATTCTCTCCCACCACTAGGAGCTTTACAGTTTAATACAACCGGATCATATAATATAGCCATAGGTCCGCAGGCAATGCGAAATAATACCACAGGAAAAGCAAATATAGGTATAGGCTATCAAAGTTTATATAAGAATACAATGTCTCTGGCAAATACTGCAGTAGGTTATCAGGCATTGTATAATCATAATTTGTCGAGCTCAGCTTCCGGAGATAACAACGCTTTTGGATATAAAGCTCTTTATTCAAATACTACCGGTACAAATAATGTAGCAGTAGGTAATAATGCGTTACTGGCAAATACTACCGGTACAAATAATGTAGCAGTAGGTAATAATGCATTATTGGCAAATACTACAGGTACACAAAACGTTGCTATAGGAAATAATGCTTTATCAGCACTTAAAACTGGTATAGGTAATACAGCAATAGGAACAGGAGCCTGTGATAAATTTTCTTCCTCTAATTATAAAACATGCATAGGTCATTTCGCAAACCCTATTGATGCTGAAAAAGTTCCACTAGGAATTTCAATGACTTATATCGGAGGGACTAATGTATATATTCCGGGGAATTTGATAGTAGAAGGCACATTTACCGTAAATAATACATTATTAGTTGGAAGAAAAGGCGATAAAAAAATTATTGTAAGAGTTCCGAGAGGTGGCGGTTCACATACAGGTCCCCTTTCTATGGGGAACAGAGATGGAACAGGAGAAGGGATTAATATCCGATCCAGAGAAGCAATACCGGATTATGATATTGTAAGCTCTGACAGGCGGCTTAAAAACGTTAAGGGTGAGAACACAGCAGGATTGGAAGAAGTCAGAAAACTAAAAGTTTTTGATTATACCTTTAAAAAAGATGAAAATAAAACCCCGAGAGTCGGTGTAATGGCTCAGGACTTGGAAAAAATCTTCCCGAATGCTGTTACAAAAGACGAGGACGGATATTTGAGAATACGTATGGAAGATATGTTCTATGCCGTAGTTAATGCCGTAAAACAGCTCGATAAACTAGTTCAAGAAGTTGTTGAAGATGTCCAAAACCTTCTTGCAAAAGTTACGGGACTTGAAAACAGAGTTAAAGTTTTGGAAGAAGAAAATTCTCAGCTTAAAAAGGAAATTTCCGAAATCAACAAACGGCTTGAAAAATTAAATCCCTAGCTTTACAACCAAATTTTTTAAGGTATAATTTAGTATATGAGCAAATATTTACTGGAAATAGGAACGGAAGAACTGCCGTACAAATTTATACCGTCAGCAGTCGAACAGTTAAAAAAAGGGTTTGAAAACTTTTTAAACACTTCAAACATCGGATTTGAAAAAGTCAGGGTCTATGCAACACCAAGACGTCTTGCGGTTATCGTGGATGAAATTGCACAAAAAAGCCCCGATGAAGAAAAAATTATCAAAGGTCCGATTAAAAAAGTTGCCTATGACGAAAACGGGAATTTATCAAAAGCAGGGTTGGGCTTTTTGAATAAAAACAACCTTAAGCCCGAAGATATTTATATTGAAAACGATTATATACACGCAAAAATTCTCGTCAAAGGCAAACCCGTTACCGAACTTTTACAACAAAATGTTCCGCAAATCGTCTTGAAACTCCAAGGTTCGCATTTTATGCGTTGGGCTTATAACGATGAAAAATTTTCAAGACCGATAAGATGGATTGTTTCAATCCTCGACAGAGATGAAGTTAAAATAAAAATTATAGACAAAGAATCATCTATTTATTCACGGGGTCACAGATTTGCACAGCAAAAAATCATGATAGGCAGCCCCGCTGATTACATAGAAACAATGCGTAATGCCTGCGTTATTGTTGACCAAAACGAAAGAAAACAAATTATCGTCGAAAAAGCAGAGCAGGAAGCAAAAAAACTTGGTGCTGTCGTAAAATATTCAAATGATTTGCTCGAAGAAGTTACATACATTACCGAATATCCGGTAGCTGTTGTGTGCGAATTTGACAAAGAATATCTCAAACTGCCCGAAGAAGTTACCGTCACGGTTATGGCTGTTCATCAAAGATATTTTGCTCTCTACAAAGATAACAAGCTTATCAATAAATTTATCACCATGACAAACTACATCGGCGATGAATTCAAAAATATTAAAGCCGGAAATCTTCGTGTTATAAAAGCAAGACTCGATGATGCTGTATTCTTCTTTAATGAAGATACTAAAATACCGCTTTCAAATTACGTGGAAAAACTCAAAGGCATGACCTTCCAAAAAGGCATGGGCTCTGTCTACGACAAAAGCCAAAGAATAATCACTCTTTCTAAATCAATGGCAAAAGATTTGGGTGCAAATCTTGAAACAGTCGAAAGAACTGCATTTCTCTGCAAAGCGGATTTGGCAACGTCTTTAGTATTTGAATTTACGGAACTTCAAGGCTTTATAGGTTCTGATTATGCCCGTGGAGAAGATGAAAGAGTTGTTCAGGGGATTAAAGAACACTACTTTCCGCTTAATGCCGAAAGTGAAACCGCTAAAAGCATAGAAGGTCAAATAGTCGGTATTGCCGATAAATTGGATAATATCTGTGCCGTATTTGCAGACGGCAAAAAACCTACAGGCTCCTCAGACCCTCTTGGCGTCAGACGTGCAGCTTTAGGTATTATGAAAACTGTTTTGGATGCAGGGCTTAAAATAGATTTGACAAAATATATCAAATCCGCTCTTGAACTTTTGCCGGTTAAAAAAGACTGCTTCCGTGAAGTGGAAGAATTCTTTGTCCAAAGACTTATTATTATGCTCTCGGATAAATTCCCCAAAAATGTTTTGGAAGCATGCTCAATCAACCCGCTTACGGATCTGAACGACTATTTGGAAAAAGTTAAGGCTCTCGTTGATTTTGACGACCCGCAAATGCTTGAATGTGCCAACAGAGTAATCAGAATTCTTAAAGATAATGAAGTTTCTTCACCGGTTAATCCCGATTTGTTTAAAGACCATGCCGAAACTGTTCTTTTTGAAGCTGTAAATTCTGTTAATATGAATTTTAAGTATAAAGCTTACCTTGAAGCTTTAAAATCCATCAATCCCGCTGTACAACAGTTCTTCGAAGATGTTCTCGTTATGGCGGATGATACAAATGTTAAGCAAAACAGATTGGCTCTGATTTCTTCACTCAAGAAAAAGTATGACTATATCGCTGATTTCAGCAAATTGTAAATCTTTGTAAAGAATATTGTTAAAACAGTAAATAAATTTATTCAGGATACTTTAAAATAGAGTAAGTAGTATTGAGGTAGTGATGTTAGAAAATTTCAAAAACTTAAAAATAGTTAAAAAATTAAAAAATGATTTAAGCCCGAAATGGCTGAAATTTTCTAATACAAGCAGATCATCAAAAGATTATATACAGATTATCAGCGGAGTTGATTTAAAATCAACGGAAGCTGAACGTACGCTGGAAGCTATGGTTAGAGATCAGCTCAAGACTGAATTTCCTAATATTGAGAGTATGAAATCTTACGAACTCCTTGTGGATGCCGTTGTTCATAATCTCAAGAAAAAGGATCTTCAGTAGAAGATGAAAAAGATCGGATAATATCTCTCGATATTATCCTTTTTTTTATCCTTTTTTTATCAATATATTTTTATTCATCAAGCTTTGCTTTGTAGATTTGAACATAACAGTAATACAACGCAAACATTGTAATAGCCGAAACATAAGCAGTTACAGCCGATAATAAATAAATCATTACACTGCTCATACAAGATGCAATAACCAATCGCATAACAAAAATAAGCAACAATAACGGCAAAGCTCTTATTAACAGCCACAGCGTTTCCATAAAAGTTTTTGTCAAATATACAAACGGCAGAGCTATGTCAAACACAGGTTTGTACTCTTTTGTGTATTTAGCAACAATATAAGGAAACATTACAAATATTATTGCAAGCGGTATTGATAAAATAAAGTACAAAACATTTATATCAAAATCATACATCGGGAAATTCTGCATTAATTTAACTTTGATAAAAAACGCAAAAACAAGCATCAAAACTATATACAGCCCCCAAACAAGCAAAAACGGAATACCTTTAATAAATAATTTGCAGTGTTCTTTGCTGAAATCGGGCAAGAGTTCATCTTTTAGCGGGTCAAAAGAGTTGTGAACAATATCAAACAAATACCCCCACATATAAGCCCAGGCGAGAAAAATAACTAACAATCCGCCCAAACAACCCCAAAAATGACCTGAATTAATGTGTTTACTCATTTCATTTAACGGTAATGAAAGCATAGCCGGTATACCGGTTAAACAAAATATTATCATGTGTCTGTACAGGTTACCTGCGAAAATTTTCTTTAGTGCCTCTAATATCATCGTAAAACTCCTTTTTTATAAATAATAGCACTTTTTTTAACTAATTGCAATAACAATGATTTTATACTAGACTGAATATATGGAAATAAAACAGCAGTTAAACATCATAATGCCGAGAGTAAACAAGTTAAAGGAGTGTCTTTGACCCGGACGGTTTAGGGAAAAAACTTGCGGATTTGGAAAATCAAATGCAGCAGCCTGATATTTGGTCAGATAAAGCTAAAGTTTCAAAATTAGGCAGTGAAATAAAAGATATAAAAGAAAAACTTGAAAAGATATCTTGCTGGCAAAATACAATAGAAGATGCAAAAGTTGCTATGGAAATTCAGGATGCTGATTTAATAGTGGAAAGCGGCGAGAACTTGAAAAAACTGGAAAAAGAGCTTGACCGTTTTGAGTTACAGATGATGTTAAACGGGGAATATGACGAGGCAGATGCAATATTGACAATCAACGCAGGAGCCGGCGGAACCGATGCACAGGACTGGGCAAGTATGCTTTTAAGGATGTACACCCGCTGGGCAGAAAGCCGCGGCTGGAGAGTTGACTTGATGGATAAGCTTGACGGGGAAGAGGCGGGAATTAAATCCGCAACAATAAAACTCACCGGCAAATACGCATACGGATATGCAAAAGCCGAAAAAGGCGTTCACCGCCTGGTGAGGATTTCACCTTTTAACGCAAACGGCAAGCGTCAGACGAGCTTTGCATCGGTTGAAGTTTCGCCTATTATAGAAGATTACGAAAAGACAATAACCATTCCGCCCGAGGATTTGGAAATCGATACAATGCGTTCGGGCGGAGCCGGCGGACAAAATGTTAACAAAGTGGAAACTGCCGTCAGAATTTTACACAAACCGACAGGTATTGTTATTAAATGCCAGCAGGAACGCTCCCAGCTGCAAAACAAAGAAAATGCCATGCAAATGCTTGCGGCAAAACTTTTGGCAATACGTCAGGCTGAACACGAAAAAAAATTGGCAGAACTTAAGGGCGAAAACGTTGATATAAACTTCGGCTCTCAAATCCGCTCTTATGTATTTCACCCATATAAAATGGTTAAAGACCACAGAACAGGCTATGAATGCGGCAATGTTGACGCTGTTATGGACGGCGATTTGGACGGATTTGTTGAAGAATATCTGCGTAAAAATTATTACAAAATGTAAATTTTGTATTTATTCGTTTAAATAGGCTTACCGTAAGGTTTTTGGAACTTTTGGCAATTTTGTAATGGCAATAATTTATCTGAAAAAATTTTTATAAATTTATGAGGATATTATTATGAGCACAAACAATATTGACGGAATTTTTAAAAGCGGTTATCAAGTAAAGCTGCAAAATAGAGGTGCAAGACAAAGCGGCATAACATTTGAATTAAAATCAATATTTGATTAAATGACAAAACAAGGTGTAATAAAAGACACAGACGGCAAAGGTTTAACAAAACAAGATGCACTTAATCTGTATAATGTGTTGAATAAAATGCATGAAGAAACCAATCGAGCAACAAATTACACCACTATGGGAGTTGGTGCAGAGTTTAATTATAGTGCCGCTGAGATGAAAACGCTTGCAAAGGCAGCAGGATATGAAATTCAGCCTGCATCTGATGCTGCCAAAGAAGGCTCAACTGACGCAACGTCAGAAACTGACGGACAAAGTACGCCTGCAACGTCAGAAACTGACGGACAAAGTACGCCTGCAACGTCAGAAACTGAAGAACAAAATACACCTGCAACATCAGAAACTGAAGAACAAAATACACCTGCTGGTACAACCTCCGCTGCAGCACAACAAGGAGATGCCGACAGAGTGACAGATGACAACAAAACTGTTACACAAGACACACCATCTGCCGACAACAATTCAAACCGCAAAGAAATTTCCGTAAACCGACTCGGACGCTTAAGCATCGGCGGTTCTAATGCTAAAGCAACAACATATACCGATGACAAAGGAGAACATGTCGAGATTAAGTTAGATTCGGTAAAAAGATATTTACCCCTAAATACTGACAATACAATCTCAATGATGAAAACAGGTATAGGCGACTTCGGTGTTCCTGAATCATCAAACATCAAAAATAAAAACGAAAAAACAGTCATAACTTATCGAGATGGTAAATTCTACAACGCAAGAGGCAAAGAAATAAAAAATCTTGCAAGAATATATAATTATATTCGTACCCATAACGATTTGACGATTGCATGTAATTATCCGATTAATGACCGTTCATCTTAGCTTTCAGCCTTGCCATAGCACGAGCCATAGCAGCTTCGGCACGTTTGGCATCTATTTCAGCCGAATTATCTGCCAGTCTTGCTTTTGCTCTGTCTAATGCTTTCTCGGCACGGGTTTTGTCTATTTCATCACCGCATTCGGCATTTTGCGTCAAAATTAGTGCTTCTTCATCTTTAAACTGAAACACACCGCCCATTGTTGCAAAGAATTTGGTTTCTTTCCCCGAAACAGCTTTTGTAACCCCGATATCCAATGCGGTCATATACGGAACATGTCCTTTTAAAATCCCGAATTCGCCGTTTATGCCTTTTGAATAGATTTCATCGACATCACCGTCAAATACAACTTTTTCGTGTGTAATTATTTTTAAATGCATAATTAATCCTTACTAAAGAGTTTTAGCTTTTTCAACGGCTTCTTCAATGGTGCCTACCATATAAAAAGCTTGTTCCGGCAGATTGTCGTGTTTGCCTTCAATAATTTCTTTAAAGCCTTTGATTGTATCTTCAAGTTTAACGTATTTACCTTTAGTACCTGAGAATTGTTCAGCGACAAAGAAAGGCTGAGATAAAAATCTTTGGATTTTACGAGCTCTGTTAACGGTTTCTTTATCTTCTTCGGACAATTCATCCATACCCAAAATAGCGATAATATCTTGAAGTTCTTTATATTTTTGAAGTATTTCGAGCACTTTTCTGGTAACATTATAGTGTTCATCGCCGATAATATTGGGATCCAAAGCCCTGGAAGTTGATTCAAGCGGATCGACCGCCGGATAAATACCTAAAGATGCGATTTGTCTTGATAATACAGTAGACGCATCAAGATGAGAGAAGGTAGTCGCCGGAGCCGGGTCTGTTAAGTCGTCAGCCGGCACGTAAATTGCCTGAACTGATGTAATTGACCCGTCTTTTGTAGACGTAATTCTTTCCTGCAATTCGCCCATTTCAGTTGCAAGAGTCGGCTGATAGCCAACTGCAGACGGCATACGACCCAAAAGTGCCGAAACTTCCGACCCTGCTTGAGTAAATCTGAATATATTATCAATAAACAATAACACATCCTGTTTTGAAAAATCTCTGAAATATTCGGCAGCAGTTAAAGCAGAAAGCCCGACTCTCATACGAGCTCCCGGCGGTTCGTTCATCTGACCGTAAATAAGTGCAACTTTATCGAGTACGCCTGATTCTTTCATTTCGTTCCAAAGGTCGTTACCTTCACGGGTTCTTTCACCAACACCGCCGAATACCGAAACTCCCGAATGTTCCATTGCAATATTATGAATTAATTCCATAATCAATACTGTTTTACCGACACCGGCACCGCCAAACAAACCGATTTTACCGCCTTTTTGGTACGGCTGCAAAAGGTCAATAGCCTTAATACCTGTTTCCAAAATTTCAATATCAGTATTTTGATCGGTTAATGCCGGTGATTTTCTGTGAATGGGCAGATATGTTTCGGCATGAATTTCTCCCATTTCATCAACCGGATCGCCTGTTACGTTCAATATTCTGCCTAAAATCTCTTTTCCTACGGGAACTTTTATAGGTTCATTGGTATTTACAACTTTCATACCTCTTTTAAGTCCGTCAGTTGATGACATTGCAACCGTTCTTACTCTGTTTGAACCTAACATTTGCTGAACTTCCGCAACAATCTTTTTGCCGTCTTCCGTAAAAATATTCAATGCCGTATATATTTCCGGCAATTTGCCCTGCTGAAATTCAACGTCGATAACAGGTCCTATAATTTTCGTTATTAACCCTTCATTATCCAATAAAGTTTCCATAGTATGCCCTTTCTCTTATGAATTTATTATATATCAAAAAAAAATTTTTTTGTCCATTGGCAAAAAAAATATTTTCTTGTGTTATTATATAAATTACAAATGGAAGAAAAAATGCAAGGTTTGATTGAAAAAGAATTGTCTTCACAGGACAAAATACTAAAGCCCGATTTTAACTCAAAAACAGGACGTGAACTTTTAGCGTTTTACCTGCAGACGAAATTTAAACAGATTTTGGCATACGACAAAAAATACTCAATGCCGATTTTCAGAGAAATAAACCCTGGATTTATCCCGAAATTTTCCAAAAGACTTATAAATACCCCTGACAAAAGATTTTTAATAAGCATAACAGGTGAATCGGCAGCCGGCAAATCAACCATCTGCCACGAAATAGCAAAAGTTATTGAACAGCTTTCCATGCCTGTTACCATTTTAAGCACGGACAATTATTTTAATGATATATCAACACTAATCGCTAAATACGGAACCTTTGATAATCTTCGTGACAGCGGATACGATGTTGATGCACCTTCAAGCTTTCAGCTGGATGTTTTAAAAGAGGATTTACAGGATTTGGCAGACGGACTTGACATAAAATGTCCGAGATATCTTCCGAACGGCACAGGCATTTCCGTTCCGAAATCCATTGACGTCAAATCTTCCAAAATAATTATAGTTGAAGGTATTGCAACCATGTACGATGATGTTAAAGATGTTTTTGACATAAAAATTTACGTTGAAACAGATAACGATGTCAGAAAAAAATGGTTTATAGAAAGAGCTGTAAACGAACGCAATCAGGATATTAATAATGCCCTCAAGCACTGGGAATATATTTTGAATGCAGGTGAAAAATATGTTAAACCCTACAGGAATAACGCTGATATTATTATTAACGGCAAAGCCGATTTAAAATATTTTGCACAAATTTTGGAATATATCCACACTATCACAAATAATTTTCAATAAATATTAAGCTTTTTTGATTTATTGCCCCTTTTGTTCATATATGATAAAATTTATTATCAAATACACTAAATAATTGATACATAAATTAAAATAATGAACTATAATTTTATTAAAATAAGGTATACTATCCGTGGTAAAGAAGATTTTAATTGAAATAAACGAGAAGCTGGATAAACAATTCAGTCCAAAAGGCAAAATAATATTTTTTGCGTTAATTTGTTTGGCAATAGCTGCAATAATTTTTGTTGCAATAAGCTTTGCAAAACCAAAACACGAAAATTTAGCCGACTTGCCTGCAATAGAAAACGTTGATGTGGAACAACCGGCAAAAGACGTTGTCGAGGAAGATATTATTGAAATAGAAAAAACCGAGGATAAAATAGTTTCGTTGCAGGTGGCGGAATTCGGGCGATCTGATCCGTTTTTGCCTGACAGCGAAGTTGTGGATATCACAAAACTTGCAAACCCATACGGCGATGATCTTTTAGCACCGCCGGAAAACCTTGTATCGAACAGCGAAGCGTCACAGGTTATGACAACAAAAATATCAGGAATTATGTATGACAAAAATAATCCCTCTGCCATTATAAATATTGATGACAGCGATTATTTAGTCAGAACCGGAGATTACATAAATAATTATAAAGTACTTTCAATTACAAAAGATACAGTAACCGTACAACTCGGAGCAAACGTTTATAAAGCCCGTGTCGGTGAAGTAATACAAGAAGGTGAAATTAATTACAACAACGTATATAATTTGGAAAATAAATTCGGAGGAAACAGCAGCGGACATGAAAAATAGATTTTTACAAAGATTGGCAGCAAGCTTGATGTTAACGGTGTTTGCATTTTCAAATACCGCTATCTCGGTATTTGCGGTAGCGGAAAAACCCTCACTGAGAGATAACAGCACCACGGAAAGTATTCAGCTCAAAGCGGATATTTCCATTACAAAGGTAAATCAGCCGGTAAACTTAAGTCTTAGAGATTCAGACGTTAAACAGGTATTGAGGATGTTTGCGGACAAAGCAGGCATGAACATAATTTTTGATCAGAGCGTATCAGGCACAATAACACTGGATTTGGTTGATGTACCGCTAAATTCCGCATTTGATATGGTATTAAGCATTGCAGGACTTGCATATGTAGTAGAAGATAATACACTTATTGTTTCCAAAATGGGTACGGAAGTCACAGCTGCAAAACAAGAGATTACGTTAATTCCGGTAAAATATCTTGACGCTTCGGTTTTAGCCGATTTTCTGAATAAAAATATATTCACAATGAAAAAACCCGGGCTTTCAAACTCCGAAATAGTAACCGTAAACCCGATGACAAACGAACTTTTAATATTCGGGACAAAAAACGACGTGTTAATAGCACAAAAAATAGTTGAAAAATTTGATAAAAAGCCGCTGACGGCATCAATCAGAATAAACCATACAACACCTGAGCAGATGGCTGATTTAATATGCAGCATGCTTATGCCGGCGACAACATCAGGCGGCAGCGGCGGCTCAACAGGCGGTGCAGCCCCGATTAAAGGATTTATGACAGGTGCTGCAAGCTCAGGCGGCGGCAGCAGCGAGGTAGAGCTAGGCGGCGGCGAAGTTGCCTGCCAAATCAAAGCAGCAGGTTCGGGAACATTGACCCCGATGCCTTTGCAAACCCTTGTGATTTCCTATTTCACACAACAGGGTACAATAGGTATTGTAGGCGGTTCTAAAGAACAACACGAAATGATTCAAGAATTCATCGCAGATAACGATAAAAAACAGCCGCAAGCTTATTTGGAAGTTTCAATAATTGAGCTTAACGAAGACGGCAGCAAAACTTTATCAAACACTTGGCAATATTTAAGCAAACACTTCAGCTTTAACGCATCGGCAGGTCAAACCGGTACAAGTCCTTTCTATCCGATATTTTTCACAGGAAGCCAATACCCGCACGTTGACGAACCCGAAAACGTTGACAGCCCTGATTATACCGTTCACAGATACAACGGTCCCCGTGCTTTGACCTATTCTATCAACTATATATTAAGAAACGGAAAAGGCAGAGTCGTTGCAAATCCACGTATTCTAATCACAAACGGGCAAGAATCCGTAATAGATTTGACATCAGACTATGTAAAAACAGTTACATCACAGGTTGTATCCGATTCATTAACTCAAGCAGTTCAAAGGGATTATGAAATCGGTGATGATAACGGTATAAAAATAAATATAACTCCGTTTATCAGTCCTGACGGTTATGTAACATTAAACATCGTTCCTGAATATGCAACAATTGCAAGTCAGGTCACAACACCAAGTGAAGACGGTTCGCAGGAAGATATTCAAGCAACCCTTCTGCAAAGAAGAAATTTGGATTTAAAAAATGTCCGGATAAAAGATGGTGAAACGCTTGTTATAGGCGGTATGATAAGAGAAGAAGACACTAAAACAATCCAAAAAATACCTGTCCTGGGCGATCTTCCCGGTATCGGCATGTTCTTCAGATCTACTACAACAACAAAAGGTAAAGAAGAAATGATTATTATGATTACACCTAAAATACTTGTAGATGCTGAGGATGCCATAAATAATGAAAATACTTTATAAGAAATGAATGAATTACTAAACAGACTAAAAAACAGTGTCAATAAAGAAATACTAAATCACATAGACAGTACGCTAATGGAACAAAATAAATTTGTTCCTATTAGTGTTAAGGACAAGTTTTTGTTTGTAGCGATTAATTCAATTTCCGATAAATCAGCAGTAAATGAAATATTAAAAAAACATTTTCCTTATCAGGTAAAATTTATACAGGTGCCGGATGCGGATTTGGATGAATTAATTTCAAATTTAGTTACAACCGCAGGCGGCACGTCGCAAGAAACCCACGAAGAAAAACAGCTTAAATTAGGCGAACTGTTAATCCAAAAAGGCTACATAACCGATGTTCAATTGCTGCAGGCACTTGCGGAGAGCAAGCATCAAAAAATGCCTATCGGTTCAACCCTATTTAAACTGGGCTTTATTTCTCTTGATCAGTTAAAATCAATTCTGCATTTACAAACCGGCTATGATGTTGTAAGCAATGAACAGCTTGCAAAACAGGACAAATTTGTTAATATTTTGCCTGAAGACTTTATTAAAACCAACAAAGTTATCCCCGTATCATCAGACGGTAAAACACTTACTTTAGGTGTAGTACAGCCGCTTAAGCCTGATGTGGTTAAAGAAATAATATACTTAACCGGTCAAAATCCGAAGCAATTGCTGATGACCCACTATGAGTTTGAGAACTCATTAGAGATGTTTTTCAGTGCACAAAAGAAAGAAACTCAAAAAATCATTCAGCAGATAGAAGATGAAGCCGCAGAAATTGAAGTTGAAGAAAGCTTATGGGAGCAGGTTGATGCGGAATTACAGGATTCAACAGGTTCAGTTGCAAAATTCGTAAACCAAATTATTACAAACGCAATAGATAATAAAGTTTCAGATATTCATATTGAACCAAGATTGTCAGGCTACATTGTCCGCTACAGAAAAGACGGCATGCTCCAAAAAGTTCTTGATATCCCGTCAAAAGTAGAATCGTCAGTTATAGCACGTTTCAAAGTTATGTCAAGGATGAACATTGCAGAACACAGACGTCCTCAAGACGGTACTTTTTCAATAAAATATAAAAAACAGTCCTATGACTTTCGTATTAACACACTTTCCGTATCAGGCAAAGAAAAAATGGTTATCCGTGTTTTGGCACCTGCAGTCAGCTTGAAAGCAGAGGATAAAAAGATTATGCTTGTCGGGGCTTCCGAAAGCGATTTAGCAAAAATAAGAGATATGGTAAGTGCCCCCAACGGAATTATTCTAACCTCAGGTCCAACCGGTTCAGGTAAAACAACAACGCTTTATTCCGTATTAAAAAGTTTGAATGATGAACACGTAAATATTACAACAATTGAAGACCCGATAGAAATTAAGCTTGAAGGTATAAACCAGTCGCAGGTAAACCCCAAAGCCGGAATTACATTTGCATCGTGTATGAGAGCTATATTAAGACAAGACCCCGACATTATACTTGTCGGTGAAATCCGTGACTACGAAACATTAGAAATCGCAATTTCAGCGGCATTAACAGGTCACCTTGTATTAAGCACCGTCCACACCAATTCTGCCGCCGCAACAGTTACCCGTTTAATCGAAATGGGAGCAAAAGATTATTTAGTATCTTCAACTCTCTCCGGCGTTATTGCTCAACGTTTGGTAAGAAGTCTTTGTCCTGACTGCAAAGAGCAATATTTTCCGACACATGAAGAAGCAAGACAGGTAGTTTTGGGCGAAGAAGCGGTGCAAAAATTAATGAAAACACCGATATACAGGGCAAAAGGCTGCAACAAGTGTGATTTTAGCGGTTATAAAGGTCGTCTCGGGGTTTACGAAATAATGCAGATAACAAAAGAAATTAAAAAACTAATTGCAAAAGGGGCACACGATTTGGAAATAGAAGAAGCCGCAATAGAAAACGGCATGACAACTCTTAACAAATCCTGCCTGAACCATATTTTAAGAGGCGAAACAACAATTGACGAATTTGTCAGAGTATTAGGTATTGTAAGTGAGTAGGTAAAAATGGCGATATACAATTATACAGCACTAAAAAACAACAAAGAAATAGTAAAAGGAAAAATAGATGCGTCAAACCCTCGGGAAGCACGGGATAATATACGCAAATTAGGTTTTATTCCGACAAAAGTCGAGGAAGAAAGTTCTGCGGCAAAAGCAGAAGAAAACGTACCTAAAGCCAAGAAAGGCAAAATGCACAAGCTGGGGCTGCAGGACAGAATTGATTTCACATCAACCTTGCAGATATTGGCACAATCAGGTATACCTATTATTGAATCGCTTTTGTTTATTGAAAACGATGCGGCAAAACTGAAAATCAGACAAGTAGCACAGGAATTAAGACGGCAGATTATGAACGGCGGAACCTTTGCGGATACAATAGCCAAATATCCCGATCAATTCGGACAAATTTATATAGGTTTGTGCAAAGCCGGTGAAGATTCCGGTGAATTGGAAAAAACTCTTGAACGTCTTTTGGAATTGTTAAACAAAGAAGCCGCAATTAAAGGCAAAGTTATCGGAACACTTATGTACCCGATGTTTGTAATTGTTTTAGCAATATTAATCGTACTTGTCATGTTAATGTTTGTATTTCCGGTATTCAAAGACATGTTTGACCAAATGGGCAAACAACTTCCCTGGATTACGCAAACCCTTATGGATATAGGTATATTCCTAAAAACCTACTGGTATTTCGTACCTGTAATTTTAGGCGGACTATTTGGCACCATAACATTCTTATTCAGATGGCAGCCTACAAAACGAAAAATTGATGAATATTCATTAAAAATTCCTGTTTTGACGGATTTAATACAGTTTTCAAATTTTTCAAACTTTATTGCGGTTATGCAGGTTGCATACGATGCAGGTGTTCCGATTATAGAATGCCTTTATCTTTCAAATTTAACCCTGACAAATTATACACTCAAAACCAAAATAGAAACCGCAACGACTAAAGTACAGCAAGGTCAGCACCTTTCATCCGCATTAAGATCAACCCGTGTTATGCCGAAAATGATTTTGTTTATGATAGCAACAGGTGAACAATCCGGTCGTTTGGGCGACATGCTTATGCAGGCAACCAGCTATATTGATAAACAACTTGATAAAATTATTGATGTTATGACAAAAATGATTGAACCGATAATGCTTATCGTAATCGGCAGTATAGTACTTGTTTTGGCACTGGCACTTTATCTTCCGCTTTTCGGATCATATATGTCAATGTAGGAGGGAACCGTGAAAACAGTCGTAATAACAGGTTCAACATCAGGCATAGGCAAGGCTTTGGCTGAATACTTCATTAAATCGGGCTGTCAGGTTTTTGCAGGATTTAGAGATGAAAATAAAATTTTAAAAGACTGCATACCGTTTTACATTGAAATGAAAGATTCCGGCTCAATTCAATCAGCCGCAGAATATATCAAATCAAAAACCGATAAAATTGACATTCTCATAAATGCAGCAGGTTGTGTAACTGCAGGACCTGCAGAAGCTTTAAATATTGAAAAAGTTAAAGAACAATTTCAGGTTAATACTTTTTCGCATTTGGAATTTACGCAAAAACTTTTGGATTTATTGGATGGAGGCAAAATTATCAACATAAGCTCTGTTGCAAGTTTCGGGTATTTTCCCTTTATCTCGCCTTACTGTGCCTCCAAAAGAGCTTTGGATATTTTATTTTCGGCAATGGGAAACGAAACAAAACGTAACATTAAAATTATTTCCGTAAAACCCGGTGTTATAGCAACTCCTTTATGGGAAAAATCAATAGAAGCAAACAGCAGTTTATTACAAAATGTTGAAAATTTTCAAGGGGAGATGAAATTTTTAATAAATAACGCACGTAAAAATGCAATAAAAGGGCTTGATGTATCAAAAGTTGTCAAATGCATTGCCAAAATAGACAAATTAAAAAATCCTAAATCCTCTTATACGGTAGGCATTGACGCAAAATTCGGCGAAATTGTTTCACTTTTAACCCAAAATCAAATTAATACTTTGGTAAAATTTGTTTATAAGCTAAAAGTCTTTACAAATAAGCTATTTTGAGCTATTATTTAGTAAACATCCTAAGGAGAGAAAAATGAAATATAAACGGATATTGTTAAAGATTAGCGGGGAAGCACTTTTAGGGACACAGCAATTCGGAATAGATCAAGAACCCGTCAAAATGATAGCCGCAGAGATAAAAAAAGCCCGGGATCTAGGAGCGGAAATAGCGGTTGTTGTCGGCGGCGGCAATATTTTCAGAGGGATGAAGAACAGTGCAAAACTCGGCATGGATCAAGCATCAGGAGATTATGTAGGCATGCTTGCAACGGTAATGAATGCCATAGCACTTCAAAGTGCACTTAATCAAATGGAAGTCCCGTGCCGTGTTCAAAGTGCGATTACAATGAACCAAATTGCAGAACCCTATATAAGACACCGTGCCATAAGACACCTTGAAAAAGGCAGAGTGGTAATTTTTGCGGCAGGCACCGGAAACCCGTTTTTCACAACCGATACGGCTGCAGCATTGAGAGCATCGGAAATTAACGCAGAAGCCATGCTTATGGCAAAAAACGGAGTTGACGGAGTTTATACGGATGACCCGAATATCAATCCGCAAGCTGAAAAACTTATTAATATTACTTATAATGATATAATTAAAAACGGTTTAAAGGTTATGGATACTGCTGCCTGTGCTCTTTGCAAGCAGAATAATATTCCTATTGTAGTATTTGATTTTGAGGCAGAAGACGGTATTATAAATATTTTAAACGGTGAAAATATCGGTACACGTATTGAATGAAAGAGGTAAAATATGGAAGAATTATTTTTAACAGGCGAAGAAAAAATGGAAAAAGCCTTAAGCCAGCTTCACAAAGAGTTTGCGACAATCCGCTCGGGACGTGCTAACCCCGGAATTTTAGATAAAGTTTTGGTGGATTATTACGGAGTGCCGACACCGTTAAGACAAATGTCGCAGGTAACTGTTCAAGACGGTGTGACGCTTGTTATTTCACCTTATGACAAATCGATTTTAAAAGACATTGAAAAGGCAATAATTAAAGCGGAAATCGGGATTACACCGAACAGTGACGGCATATGCATAAGATTAACCTTCCCGCCTTTAACAGAGGAAAGAAGACGTGAAATAGTCAAAGACGTTAAAAAATTAGGTGAAGAAGCAAAAGTTGCAGTCCGCAACATCCGCCGTGACATGACAGATGATTTGAAAAAACTTGAAAAATCCGAAAATCTTCCGGAAGATACCGTAAAAGATAATCAAGATAAAATTCAAAAACTAACGGACAAATACACCGGAATTATTGATAAAGACGTTGCAGCAAAAGAAAAAGAGGTTATGACGGTATAATGCTTGAAGGATTAAATAAAAACGCAACAAGAATGCTTACGGGACTAATTATGGGTACAGCCGCCATGTGCTGTATAATAGAAGGAAAACTTGCCCTTCTTGCGATGCTTTTATTTATCCTTTATTTTGCTTCAAAAGAATACGTAAAAATCCTAAACCACAAGGGATTTTACCCCAGCTTAAAGATGATATACATAGCGGAAGCCTTATTTGCCGTAATTGCATATATCCAAAGGTTTGATATGGTAGCTTTTGCATTGACTGCGTGTGCTATCGGGACATTTATGTGGGTGTTGTTCCGGGGCAGACAGCCTTATATTGCAAACGTTGCAACTACCGTTTTAGGGATGATATATTGCGGCTGGTTTCCGCTGCATTTGTTATTTTTAAGGAATTTGGAAAGCCAAAGATTTGACGACGGATTAGGATTTGTGGTTTTGATGTTCATAGCGGTTTTGTTAACGGATACAGGATGCTATTATGCCGGACGGCATTTGGGCAAGCATAAACTTGCACCTGTCATAAGCCCCAATAAGACAATTGAAGGGGCAATCGGCGGTGCTGTTTGTGCGGTTATCGGAGCAATGGTCATAGGGCTTTATATAGGGCTTGAATGGTATATGGCTCTATTGGCAGGAATTTTATGTACTGTATTCGCTCAGATCGGTGATTTAAGCGAATCTTTAATAAAAAGAGATGCGGGAGTAAAAGATTCCGGCGACAGCCTGCCCGGCCACGGCGGTTTTTTGGACAGATGCGACAGCTATATTTTAACAATTCCTGTTATGTATTATTTCTGTAAATACTTTGTGTTTTCACACGATTTAGTTTACAATTTTGTATCATTTTTTAAGGATTTATTTTAGATGAAAGAATTATCCGAAATATTTGGAATTGAAATTATAAATTCAGAACTTTTTAAACAGGCACTCACTCATCCTTCTTACACAAAAGAACACAATATAGACTATACATTAAGCTATGAGAGATTGGAATTTTTGGGTGATGCGGTTTTAAAACTTGCAATATCAGACATACTGTATAAAAAATACCCCGATTACACTGAAGGCAATATGTCAAAAATCCGCTCCATTATAGTTTCGGACGCAATGCTTTTTGATATTGCTAAAAAACTCGGAATTCCGCAATTACTTATTATAGCAAAACACGAAGAAAAAACCGGCTGCAGAAAATTGGAATCTGTTTCAGCCTGTGCATTTGAAGCAATTTTAGGGGCATATTATTTGGACGGCAAATTCAAAAAACTGCTCAAATTTATAAAAAAAGTCTTTAATCCGTATATTGAAGATATTGATAAAAATTTTGAAAAATTTAACGCAAAAGCCATTTTGCAGGAATATACCCAATCACAGACAAAAAGCATACCGGAATATAAAATTATTGAAGAATCAGGACCACCACATAACAGGACTTTTAAAATTGAAGTTTGGTATAAAAATGAAATGTTGGCAACAGCTTCAGGCAAATCCAAAAAAGATGCCGAACAAAAATGTGCTTATGATGCTTGCAAAAAATTGGGGATAATACAATGACAATAATTTCACCATCAATATTATCAGCTGATTTTGCAAATCTTGAACGTGACATCAAACGTGTTGAAAAAGCCGGAGCTGACTGGCTTCATATCGATGTTATGGACGGGCATTTTGTACCGAATATTACAATCGGAGTTCCTGTTGTCAAATCAATTAAAAAAATCGCCTCGGTGCCGTTGGATGTACATCTTATGATAGAAAACCCCGAAAAGTACATTGAACCTTTTGCCGAAGCGGGTGCAGATATTTTAACTTTCCATTTGGAAGCTGCAAATGACGTTTTAAAGACAATTGAATTAATAAAATCATTCAATATAAAAGCCGGCATGTCAATAAAGCCCAAAACTTCCGCCGATAAGATTTTGCCGTACATAAAGCATTTGGATTTAGTGCTTGTTATGACGGTAGAACCGGGCTTTGGCGGTCAAAAATTCATGCCGGATTGTGCCGAAAAAATTTCTGTTATTAAACAATATGCCCCGCCTTTTATACAGGTGGACGGCGGAATTAATGATAAAACAGCAAAAATTTGCACCCGATTAGGTGCAAATTCGCTTGTCGCCGGTAATTATATTTATAAATCGGCTGATATTAAAACTGCTGTCGAAAGCTTAAGATAACGGCGGAATGCCTTTTCTCATCTTTCTTTTTAAAATTTCATTCGGGTCAGTTGTTATAGCGTCATCCGCAAGTGTTATCGCCTGCTGAACTTCAGCCTCCTCTGCCGTAACATTTTGTTCAGGGTTTTCTGCAAAGTTTTGGTTTTCAAAAAACTCCTGATCGTTTTCATTTCCGATATTATTCTGTGTTTCCTCCGCAGGCTGAATATCCGTTTTCAGAAAATCTTTGCCTAAAGTTACTTCCAGTGCCGCTAAATCGGTTTCTCCGTTCGTCATCTCGTATGTTACGTCATCACTCACATCCAATACAGCACTTATTGCAGCCGCCCATTTTTGATACTCGTTCGGTACCTGTTCGCCTTCGCGAGAATATTTCAAAATCTCTTTTGCGGTCAATTGCTGCCATTTGATATTTGCGTTTAATTTTTGAATGTCTACCATATATACTTCTCCTTATATTCCCTATATCGGTTTTTTTGTCAAAAACTTTAATATTTCTATGTAAAGTTATGTAACAAAATTTATATAAACTGAATATAAAAAGTCAATATTTTTTTAAAGGAATTTTTTATATAAGTACGAGAGAGATAAGAGGTAAAAAGATATGTTATTATTTTCAAATGCCGTTACAGATACATACAAAACAACATCTGATGCAATAAAAGAAGTAAAATTAAATGAAAAACTTGTTATAAGGAAATCATTAACAGAATTGATGAAACAGTCATTTTTCCACGGTGCAAACCGTTACGGAAGAAACTTCATAGCATAAGGAAATCAAGGATAAGGAAAGAGGCAAAATGCCTCTTTTTTTTTTGCCCTTATATAGCAAATAAAAAAACGCAGCCCGCTTCGATAAAATTTTTATTTGCTATATAAGGGCAATTTTTTATCTTGACATGTTTTATAGGGGTATGGATAATATATCATTTACTTCAAGAATAAGATTAGTGCCGTGGCGGGAATATGTTCATACTATATCAGAGCTTGAACAAAAAAATTACGCAAAATATCCCTGGACAATAAAAGAAAGTGTATTAGCGGATAAGGCGTACACAACAGGTATTATTGACTGTACTGTCTGCGGATTAACTGACGGGAAACAGGTATTATTGAACCATATTTGTCCTGATATGCCCGGCAATGCCAATTTTTTCAAAATTGCGAAATTTATACAGAGCAAAATGCCTTTAGATAACCCGAACATTCAAGGATTTTTACTGGGGTCAAAAAAATACAGTGAAAACAGTAAAAAATTATTTGAAAAATTTACTGAATTTTTAAACAGGCATAACGTCCCGTTCAGCCAGTTTAAAGGCGGAGAGTTAAAAAATGATGTGGCATATATATCTTCAAAAGACGAATGGCTTATATCTAATCCGCTTATGGAACACGGTATAAAAGTTTTTAATTCGCCGGGCAAACTTGCAAAACGCATGTTTGACGAAGTAAAACTATGTGACCTGGATCAAATTACCTGGTAACAAATTTTATTTTGACAGGTTTTATATAGACATGGACAATATATCATTTACCTCGAAAATAAGACTGGTAACACATTCTGAATATATTAACACAATAAGAGGAATAAAAAACACAAACATATTATCGGACAATGTATGTGCAACAGGGATAACAAACAGCGTTGTCTGCGGCTTAACTGACGGTGAACAGGTTTTATTAAGCCATGTCAACGCAAGAGAGGCGGATAATTTTTCAAAAATTACAAAATTTATTAAAAGCACGATGCCGCTTGATAATGTACACGGTTTTTTACTAAATTCATCAGAGAACAGTACAAAATTATTTAATAAATTCGCAGCATTTTTCAGAAGGAATAAAATACCGTACAGTCAATTTAAAAACGGGCCTTTAATGTACAATGATGTTGCATACATCGGCTCAAAAGACGAATGGCTCATAAGCCATCCGATAATTGATAACGGCATAAAAAAATTCAAAACAGCAAAAGGACTTGCTAAAAGCATGTTTGACAATGTAAAAATATGTGATGCGGATGAAATCAGCTGGTAATTTTGTGATATACTAAAGAAAAAGAGGGAAAAATGCTTAGAACAGGAATAGTAGGGCTGCCGAATGTCGGCAAATCAACATTATTTAACGCACTTACAAGCTCAAGAAATGCTCAAAGTGCCAATTATCCGTTTTGTACAATAGAACCTAACGTAGGGGTAGTAAACGTTCCGGACGAACGCTTGCCGATTTTGGCAAAACTTTGTAAAACAGATGTAATCATCCCGACGGCAATTGAATTTGTTGATATAGCCGGATTAGTCAAAGGAGCAAGCAAAGGTGAAGGGCTTGGCAATCAATTTTTGCATAACATAAGAGAGGTTGATGCCATAATTCAGGTTGTACGCTGTTTTGATGACCCGAACACAATTCACGTTGCAGGCAAAGTCAATCCGCTTGACGATATTGAAGTAATCAATACGGAACTTGCATTGGCAGATTTGGCATCTGTTGAAAAACGTCAGGCAAGGATTTCCAAACAAGCAAAAGGCGGCGATAAAGATGCCGTTTTGGAAGATAAAGTGCTTTCAAAGCTTACGGAACTTTTATCCGAAGGTACTTTTATAAACGTTAAAGAACATTTTAACGAAGACGAAATTCCTGTTGTCAAAATGCTTAATTTAATGTCTACAAAACCTGTTATATATGCGGCGAATGTTTCCGAATACGACCTTAAAGACGGAAACGATTATACAAAACAGGTGAAAGAATACGCACAGAAACATAATGCCGAAGTTGTTTTAATATCCGCAAAAATAGAGGAAGAACTTGCTGAATTGGGTGAAGACGAGGCAAAGGAATACTTATCGGAGCTTGGAATTGAAGACAGCGGGATTAATCGTATGATTAAATCCGTTTATAAACTGCTTAATTTAAGAACATTTATAACAGCAGGCGAAAAAGAAGTCCATGCCTGGACAATACCTGCCGGGGCAAAAGCTCCTCAAGCAGCCGGCGTAATCCATACCGATTTTGAAAAAGGATTTATCCGTGCCGAAATTACACCTTACAAAGATTTTATAGAACTCGGCTCATATGTAGCCTGCAAAGAAAAAGGTGTTACACGGCTTGAGGGCAAGGATTATGTTGTTCAAGACGGTGATTTGGTTCACTTCAGGTTCAGTGTTTAATGATACAAAAACGCTGTCATTAACGTTTCTAATGCGGCAGGAAGTTTAATGATACAGTATCAAAACGCTGTCATTAACACAGATTTTGCTGTCGTCAGGGTGTTTTAAAATATAATGTTCACCTTCATTGTCAACATATTTATGAACGTAATAGACATCGTTTTCGTTATTTGCGTTCACAAATTTCGTTCCCTCTTTCAAACCGCCTTTCAGCCCTATATTATCGCTGATTTCTGTCAAATCAATTTTGTCCAAATAAACGGTTTCAGGGGTGTAGTATTGCCCCGGATTATGGTTTATTCCGTACGTATTAAACAGAGATACAGCCATTTTACCGTCGGTATTTTGCCTTAAAATTGCGGAAAGCGGTTTTCCGTTATCGGTATACTGCAATTTCAGCATAAACGGAGCGCCGTTATTTAACGCATCAAGTTCCGGACGGCTGCGAAGCCCCATTATATCATTAAATTCCTCATAGTGTTTTTTGATAAACTCTTTACTCTTAAGCCATTCATTATGGATATAGGCACGATTTTGCAGATAAATATTTTTTGTTTTTTGTTCATAGCCGGTTGAACCTAAATCATCACCTGCGTACAGTGTGGGTTTGCCCGGAAGTGCCGCTAAATATTTCATTATCCCGAGCAGTTTTGAAATAGCAGGATCAACCATTTTTTCAAACACTTTATCAGAATATTTTTTTAGCAAATCATCGCTTAAATGCATTTTATACACACTGCATGCCTGATTTAAAACAGCATTAATCGTAACATCAAAAGGCTTTACCGCAAAAGCGTCAGCATCAAATCGTTTACCCAAATATTTGCCGTTTGCCAAATCCGAAATTGATTTACTTATTGCTGAAAATATTTCTTCATCTTTAAACACTTTATTTTCTTTGGACAAATCATTCAAAGTTTCAATAAACGCTGTTCTGTAGGCTTCGCCTGCTGCAACGGCTTTTGCACTTGCGTATGAAAAATTAAACGAATTTATTTCCTCAGGGGTAATTTTTTCAAAAAATTTGTCATTAAGCAATCTGTAAGCACGTTCTTGATACCTTGTATCATTTGTCAAATCAGCATAAAACATACTCATATCAAAAGCTAAACAATGTAAAACACGTGGTTTATCATGGTTTCCGACAAAAGTGTACGATGAAAGCAATGACTCTAAATTAGCGGATTGAAGATAGTTTTCACGCCCTATCATTTTTTCATAAATCAAATCCGGCAAACTGTTTATATCAGTTTCCGTACCGTCTTCAAAACTTTTACCAAACATTTTTGCAATATCCGTAAAATATGAACTGTAGTTTGCGGTTGAACTCATTTTTGTTTCACGGATAAACTTTTTCACTATATCATTTTTACTAAACCTTTTTGAAAACTCGCCGTTACCCCTGTAATGAAGGTCGTGTTCATCCGTTACTTCCGCTACCATATACGCATTAGGGTTAATTTTTAATACATTTTTGCTGAACCTCTGCCAAAAAGTTATTATATTATTCCAGGTGTAGTCAAAATCAGTATAAGTGTTTCTCAATGAATCAACATCCGCAATATCTTTTGTAGCGTCTATTCTCCAATCCAATCCGGCTTGAGTTCTGTCTATTATCATATCTGCAAGCCTGAAACTTTCTAAACTTGTGCCTGAAAGCATTTTTGATATAGCGTCCGCCAAAAGTTTTTTGTCATCATCCGATATATTTTTTATCCCGCTTTGGAGTTTACCAATAACACTTAAAGCCTCATCTTCAGGGTCTGTTCCACGTATGCCGAGCGTTTGAAGCGACACTTCTTTTAATCTTTTATAATCATAGCCGATTTCACCATTATTTACATAAACCGGTACATCAGGTGCTAAAGCTTTTACAACGGCAAATTTTGCGATCTCGGGTGCTATCAGCGGTAAAACATACTTGCCGTATAACGTTGTTTCATTGCCTTGTGACACCGGCACATTCGCTTTTTCTATAATTTCTTTTGCGAAATTAAACAACTCTTTTTCATAAATCTTTTGCACACGTTCATATGCTCTTTTGTTTTCATCAAGAAGCTGAGGGTTGCCTTTTTTATATAAATCGTATCTTGAAACACCTATTTCATCCTCGTGAGTTGCACGTTTTGAAATATACGGCATTGCAAGCACGCTCACAAGATTATCGCCGAATTCTATTGCATCCAATGGATAATTCATCAAACCTTTTTTCAGCTGTTCTTCAAACGGTTCATCAGAAAGTTCTTCTGCATATCTGCCGCTTATTACGTTATTTACCAGCTCTCTGTTAATTACGGATTTGAGTTTTTTAGGGAAAATTCCGTTTTCTATATTTTGATTTATAATATTATATGAATTCCCGTTCAAATTTTTCAGATTTTGTGCAACATACAGGGTTAAAATATCTTTCGTTTTCTGTGTCCAAAATATACTCGACGAAATTATGTAATCCTGAACTTCATTATAATTGCGTTCTAAAAGCTCAAGCCTTTCCAATGTTTGTTTTGCCGTTAAATTTTTGTTATTTTCGGTTACGGTGCCTGAATCAACAAAATGCAATTTCGCAATATCAGGGTTTGCATCCCACGTTTCAAAACCGTTTTCTATCTTATCTTCTATATAAAAATATTTGAACTTATTCAAATATTTTGTTCCCGACATATCATCAATTTTGATTTTATCTTTATGAGTCTTGTTATATTCATTTAAATGAATCATGTTTTTATTGTATTCTTCAGGGTCTATTTCAAAATGATAATTTACTATCGTATCATTATGAGTGTTTATATCATACGGATTTGAAGTGTTTAAAATATCATATGACTCAATTAAGTTTTCTGTATCCGTTTTTTGCTTGACGCTTGCAAGTCTTGAATCAAAAACCTGTACAAATGTCGGTTTAGTTTTATCGTAATTATGATTTTTGGAAATTTTAACAATACCGTCATCTTTTTGAGTGTATTTATAAGGCGAATTGACAATTTTATGAGAAACAAATCCTGTATTTTTGCTAAAGACACCGAACTTAACAGGCCCGTTTTTCAATTCGGACATATTAAACCAGTGTACAAACGGAGATTTTTCACCCCATTTTAAAATATTTGCAAAATGAATGCCCTCTAACCCTTCATTAACAAAAGCTCCGTCCGATACAAAATTCAAACCGTGTGCAAACATTTTCCGCTGTAATGATGCGTAATTATTAATATTTCCCAAAGATTGAGCTATTTGCATACAATTTTTATTCCAGTAAGCGTGCGATGTCAGGCTGTCATCCGTAAATAACGGCAGAGAAATTATGTTGCTGTAACTGTCAAAAGCCCCTTCATCAACAGCTTTTTCAACACCGGCAAGCGTTCCGCCTATTTTATTTGAAAAATGTTTGTATGAATTCATTGCTTTTTGGAGATTTTCTTCATCTTTTAAAATATAATCCTTTGCAAACATATTTTTATTATAAAAATATCCGGCATTAAAATTATCAACAGATATAAGCTTCATAGCCCCGCCGTGATTGACAAGTCCTTTTGTCACAAGATTGTATTTTCGGAATTTGTCATCCATCATCTGCTCGCCTGAATCCGTTCTGTAACAAACTTCATCAGTATATTTATTTATCAATTTGTAACGGTATGCAAACGGACCGTCAATAAAATAATCTGATGCCATATTAACTTTATTGCTGCCGCTTTTTAATTTCAATAACTCGTTATTATATACCTTATCCCCTATTTTATAATCACCGTTTTTATCTTTTTGTACATCATAAATTTCTAAATAACAATCGTACGTGTTTTCATCAAACGGGAAATTAAATGCAAAATCCTCACAGCCGTAATTATCTTTTACGGTGGAATACCCTTTGAAAGAAGGTCTGAAAAAATTTACCGGACTAATTTTCACGCACACAATCTCCTGTTTTTTTTAATACTGCTGAATGTTTATTTTTGTTATATTTTTTGGATTTATTAAGTTTTTTTTACATGTTTTTAAATAAATTTGTTATTTCTTATTTACAGATTATAATTAAAAAGTGTACCAAACACAATAATGGAGAAAAATAATGCTGATGACGGAAATAAAATATGATATAAAAGATATCAATTTGGCAGAACAAGGCAAAAATCAAATAGAATGGGCATTTAAAGACATGCCCGTCTTATCACAGATACAAAAAAGATTTATGGAAGAACAGCCTTTTAAGGGCTTAAAACTGTCGGCATGTTCACACGTCACAAAAGAAACCGCCGCATTATGCATAGTAATGAAATCAGGCGGAGCCGATGCCGTTTTGGTTGCGTCAAACCCGTTATCCACACAGGACGACGTAGCGGCAGCACTTGTTAAATATTATAACATCCCTGTATTTGCGGTTGCCGGCGAAAGCAATGAAATTTACAGAAAGCATATACAGGAAGCCATCAACCACGAACCTGATTTAATAATTGAAGACGGATGTGATCTTGTTTCGACATTACATATTAAAAGACCGGATTTGGCAGCAAAAGTAATCGGTTCAACAGAAGAAACCACAACCGGTATAATAAGACTTCAGGCAATGGAAAAAGAAGGCAAATTAATGTTTCCGGCAGTCGGAGTTAATACAAGCTTAACAAAACACCTGTACGATAACAGATACGGTACCGGTCAAAGTTCAATGGACGGAATTATCCGTGCCACAAATATCCTTCTTGCAGGTAAAACAGTTGTTATTTCAGGATACGGCTGGTGCGGAAAGGGTTGTGCTTTGAGAGCAAAAGCTATGGGTGCCAATGTTATTGTCTGCGAAGTTGATCCTTTAAAAGCCCTTGAAGCCGCTATGGAAGGCTACAGAGTTATGCCGATTGCAAAAGCCGCATTGGAAGGTGATTTATTCCTTACGGTCACGGGCGACAAACACGTTGTTGATATTCAGCATATTATGACAATGAAAAACGGTGCATTTTTAGCAAATGCCGGTCACTTTGATTGGGAAGTTAACGTTCCTGCATTAAAAGAATATGCCGTTGAAATCAAAAAAATCAGACCGAATTTGGAAGAATACAAACTCAATAACGGCAAATCGGTTTACGTACTTTCAGAAGGCAGACTTGTTAATTTAGCGGCAGCAGAAGGACACCCTTCAAGCGTTATGGATATGAGTTTTGCAAATCAGGCTCTCGGTATGGAATTTATTGTTAAAAACAAAGGTAAATTGGAAAATAAACTCTATACACTGCCTCATGATGTAGATGTTAAAATAGCAGAACTTAAACTTAAATCCATGGGTATTGAAATAGATACATTAACACCTGAACAGGAAGAATACCTTCACAGCTGGAAATTATAATTTGTAGCGGATAACGGAATTTGAACCTTGTGAAGAAGCATACAATATCCCGTTTTTGATATAAATACAATAGGGTTTTTGTATGTCTTTTATCAAAGTGCTTATAAAACCGGTTTTATCCGCTTTTAAAATGGTATTAGCATTATAATTTGCAATATAAATATTTCCGAAATCATCAGCAGCAATTCCGATAGGACCGTTTAATCTTTTATCTTTCAAAAATACAACTTTATTACCTATCGGAGTAATTTTGTAAATAACATTATCTGAAAACCCTGCGACATAAAGATTACCCGCATTGTCAGATGTTATACCGGTGGGGCTCGGCAGATTTTCATAAACTCCGTTTGTATCAACCGGTTTTTCAGCTTGAACAGTCCCGATTTCCTGCTTTAATTTTTGCATTTCCGGATTAATATAGGCACCGTTCGGAATAAGTGCCAAAAATGATCTTGCTTTATCAGTTTCGCCAAGTTTATTGCTCAGTTTAGCCGCTTTAAAAACAGCGTCATAATCCGTAGGTTTTCTGACAATAATTTGTTTAAAAACAGTCAATGCAGCTTCATCCTGCCCCAAATATTCCAGTATAGAGCCTAAATTATAATAAGCATCAATATATTCCGGATCAAGCGAAATCGCTTTTCTGAACGACTCCATTGATTTGTCATACTGTCCGATTTTATAAAAATCTATACCCTTATTGTACTCAAGCTGAGCAGCGGTAACATCGCCTGCAAATACAGGACAAACACTTAATAAACATATTAATACCGCAAAAAATATCTTTTTATAATTCACCGAGTTCCTCTACAAGCTTTTCATGTTGTGATGCAAAATCTTTTCCTCTTGATATAATAGCCTGTCTTAAAATTTTTGGCAAGTCTATGGTCGTAAGCTCTTTGTAATTATCAGGAATTCTCAAACTCCAATTTGCATCGCCCGATGTGCCGGGTCTGTTGTAGACATCATCGATTTTGAAAAAGTCAGTAAAGAATATTTGAATATTTTCCGCTTTAGAGGCAAAAATTTCAACGAATTTAACAAAAGTTAAAAATTCAGCATCTTTTGTAAGTTTAACAATAATATCGTCTTTATTTTCAGCATCTTTGAACAAATCTTCAACAAGATTTTTAGCGTGCAGATAGCCTTCGTGAGTATTAATCATGGATTTAGCCCATCTTGCAATCGGTTCATTGTCGTGTGTACCGACCATAGCCCAGCAGTTTTTGTCTATATTTTTACATCTGTAAGGATGATCTTCTTTTTCGGGGACAACAAACTGCGTTAATCTCATGCCTAAAAGCTCATATTTTTTCAAAACAGCAGCAACAGGGTTAGTCAATGTACCCAAATCCTCGCATACTATGGAATTTTTATCTAAGCCTTCATCTATTGCCGATTGAATAACAATCTTTTCAATTAAAGCACCGTATTGAGAAATTTGTTCATCCGTCAAGTTTTTAACACGTTCTTCTTTATCAGCAGCAAGCGAAATGTCTAAATTTTCCTGCTGAGCAATGGCAAATTTTGACAAATAAGGATGTTCAGGCGAAGAATATAATCTTCCTGCACCTTCTTCAATTTTAGGTTTGCATCCGGCTTTATAGACCCAAGGGTCAATCAATCCGACTATATGGTCAATTCTAACACCGCCGGGGTTTTCTCTGAACATTTTTCTATACAAATTTTTCAGCAGAACACCGGCTTTATCAAGCGAGCCGTCATCTTTGTACATTCTTTCAGGGTTAAGCACCGGAAATCCCCAGGCTTGACCGTCTTTTGAAAAATAATCCGGAGGACATCCGAGCATCCACCCCGGCAAAAATAATGCCTGATATGCCCATATATCTCTATCCGAAAACGCTACTTGCCTGTCCGCTATCATTTTTATGTTTTTTGATGCGGCATAATCTTTTGTTTCTGAATTTTGTTTGCTTAAAACAAATTGTATAAACTTATATTTTTCTATATCGTAATCATATTTTTTAGAAATTTCAACCAAACGTTTGCCGTGTTCTATACGTTCTTCAATAGTTTCGGGAGCAAACAGTTTTTTATCAATTTCATTTTGCCATAAAGGCCAGTAATCATTTTGATGTTCAATGGACAATGCTTCATAAATGCTGTCCCTGTCAAGCCATCTGTTATTAGCACGCTTAAAATCGTCAAATTCTTTTTTGAGCTGATGGTTGTCACGTTCCAAAAAATTCTTAAAAGCTTCATCAAACGCATCGGCATATTTTTTAAAACAATAAGAATAAGCTGTTTTATTATCGCCTTTTTTTGGATTATTTTCAACAATTTCATTAAAAGTTTCAACAGAAAGAATATTATCCCACCTGTCAGTTGTTAATTCTTTTAAATCGGCGAATAAAGGATTAAGTGAAAAAATAGTGCTTGTATAAGGGGATGAATCACAGCCTTTGGTTTTACCGGCAGGTCCGAGCTGGATTGCGTTGAATATACCAAAAGCATAATCAATAAGCTCCTTGCCGCCGTTAGAATTCATTGAGCCAAATCCCGTATTTTCGCCTTCTTTTGAAGGGAAACTGCTTCCGTGGACAATCAATGCAAAATTTTTCTTACCTAAAACTTTTAAAGCTTCCTGAATTAATTTTACTTTTTTTTCCATAAGCCCTCAAAAAATTGGGCCCGGAGGGATTCGAACCCACGACCAAAGGATTATGAGTCCTCTGCGCTACCGCTGCGCCACAAGCCCAAAATTATTTTCTTTTTTAAAATAGCATTAAAATGTCATAAAGTCAAGCTTTTATCTTTTGAACTTATACAGCAAACAGCCGCAATTAAAAGTCAGTCATTCTAAGGGCTTTAACCCGAAGATTTAGATACTCAAAAAATTTTTGGTGTCTGTATTTGAACCGATAACTTTATCTGACAAGCTTGCCGTCACGGTTTTGCCGGAAGCTATTATGCAGTTTTTCAGATGAACATTATCCGATACGGTAACATCATCCCATAAAATTGAATTTTCTATGACAACATTATTGCCGATTTTACAATTCATGCCGATTGAAGAATTCCCTTTAAACACGGTGTCAAAAGGTATTTTACTTGAAGAAATATATCTTCCGGACGGAGTTTTTATAATATTTTCATGCGGAAAAACACATTTCCCGTCAAACACGTCATGCATTGACTGTTTATATTGTTCAATAGTACCGATATCACTCCAGTAATCATTGATTTTAAACGTATTTATTTTTGTCAAAAGCTTTGGAAACACATTTTTTGCAAAGTCATAAAACGTATTTGCCGGTATGTAATCAAAAATTTGGGGTTTAAAAAAGTATATTCCGGTATTTATGCAATTACTTTTAGCCTCGTCAATTGACGGTTTTTCCTGAAACTCAGTGACAAACCCGTTTTTATCAGTAACAACAACACCGTAATGCGAAACTTCTTCATGATTTACTTCTTTTATGACAATAGTAGCAATCGCATTTGATTTTTTATGTGCTTCAAAACCTTTTAAAATATCAGCATTAGTAAGCCCGTCAGCGGAAAGCACGACAAAATCATCATCAAAAAAGAACCGGCATTTTCTCAAACCGCCTGCGGTTCCTGAAAGCTCTTTTTCCGTTATATAGTTAAAATTTATTCCGAAGTTGTTTTTTTCGTATCTTGAGATAATCTGCTCCGACAAATAATACGTATTACAGATAACATCATTTATCCCTATTGATGAAAGATGTTCAAACAAAATATCCATAACCGGCCGGTTACAAACTCTTACAAGAGGTTTTGGCACCTGAAGGGTTAAAGGTTCAAGTCTTGAGCCCATGCCTGCCGACATTATCATGGCTTTTGGTTTTTTATTTTCCATTCCATAATCTTACATGAAAAATTATGAATTTCAATTACACTTATTAATAATATTTACAATTTATATATCTTTAGAATGCAAAATTTTAAAAATATATTTGATATCTTCCGTGATATTTTCAGGTATATTTTTACCAAAATAATACAAATCCATCGGATAACCGCCCTGATCATTAGGATAAACATAATCGATATCGAGTTTTTTAGC
The DNA here is from genome assembly GCA_944325895.1 of Candidatus Gastranaerophilales bacterium. Taxonomy (GTDB): domain Bacteria; phylum Cyanobacteriota; class Vampirovibrionia; order Gastranaerophilales; family Gastranaerophilaceae; genus SIG32. Next base: position 66,184 of record CALVCA010000005.1, on the reverse strand, counting down.
ACCTAAAGCTTCATAAAATTTTATTCTTCTCAGGGTATCGGGTTTATTCAAATCGGGTTTTTCAACTTCCAAATAGCAATTGTCAAAATGCTGCATAATTTTTCTGCCGTAGCCTTTGGATTGATATGGCTTTTTAATGGCAATATAATCAAGCCAAAAAGATTTACCTGTTTTTGCAAGCAAAAAATAACCTATTTCCAAATCATTGTCATAAACACCATAACAATCCAATTTTCCGCTTGAGATAAGTTTTTCAAAATTTTCATAAGACTTTAATTCATATTTAGGAAACTGCTCAAGCATATCTTGATATATATGCTTAAAATCGTTATTAATAATTTTTTTAAAGTTTAATTTATCCATTGTCAAATAAAAATTACGATGTTATAATAAATGTATCGGGTTCGTAGCTCAGTTGGTAGAGCAGTTGACTCTTAATCAATTGGTCGAGGGTTCGAGCCCCTCCGGACCCAAATTTTATACACTGACCGTTTTTTGCAAATCCAAAAGTTTCCGCATAACAAGTCCTTCATCAATTGATTTTCGGGCTGATATCATACCGTCAAAAATACTTTCCGAAAGCCCGTAAAGATAGAGCATTGCACCTGCATTTAAACAGATAATATCATATCTTGCGTCCTTTCTTTCGCCTTTAAAAATTTCCGTAACGATACGGGCATTATCAACACCGCCTTTTAAATTTTCTATACCTGTTACCTCAAGTCCGAAATCTTTCGGAGATAAAGTATATTCTTTTATTTGACCGTTATTCAACTCAAAAACCGTAGTATCGGAACAAAGGCTTATTTCATCGATATTCGGATTTTTACCGTTAACAACCAAAGCCCGTTTTGTACCGAGTTTTTGGAGAGCATAAGCCATTTTAGCACACATTTCATTAGAGGACACACCCAAAAGCTGATACTCGGGGAAAGCCGGATTAATTAACGGTCCCAAATAATTAAAAATAGTTTTTATACCAATTTGCTGTCTTATCGGGTTATTAACCTTTGCAAAATCATTAAAATAAGGTGAATGAACAAAAGTAATGCCGTGTTTTTTAAATTCTTCAAGTGCATCGTTAGGATTTTGGACGATTTTAATACCGAGAGCGTTTAAAAAATCACTGCTGCCGCAATAGCTGGTAACTGAAGAATTTGTCTGCTTAACGACTTTAGCCCCGCAGGCATTTGCGACAATGGCAGCAGAAGTGGAAATATTAATTGTTCCCGAAAAATCCGCCCCGGTGCCGCAGCTGTCAACAACAGGTTCACCTGTTATAACACGTCTTGAAAACTTTCTCATTGCAGATGCAAATGCAAAAAATTCTTCTTTATTAACGCCTTTTAACGTTATACCTGTCAAAAATGCACCTATTTGAGCATCAGATGCCATGCCGTGAGCAATTTGGCAGACAATATCATTAATTTCATCAAAAGAAAAATCTTCTGTTATTTTTTTCAGATATTTTTTCATAATTTACCCTATCAAAATTAAGCTAATCCAAATAAACAGTATACCCGACACAATACCAATCATAGACAAATGCCAGTTGCCGTATTCTTTTGCAAGCGGAAGCAGCGTATCAAAAGCAATATATATCATAATTCCGGCAACAGCAGACATTAAAGCACCGATTAAAGCCTGCGGCAGGAAAATACTAAACACGAACATCCCGACCAAAGCACCGATAGGTTCGGTTATACCCGAAAGTGCGGCATAGAGCATTGCGTAGCGTTTTTTGCCCGTAACATGATACATCGGGAGTGCGACTGATATTCCTTCGGGAATATTGTGAATAGCAATTGCAAGAGCAACTGAAAACCCGAGCGTTATATCCTGAGTGGTTGTTAAAAAAGTAGCCATGCCTTCGGGGAAATTGTGTACGCAAATTGCAATCGTAGTAAACAGACCGGCTCTTTTCAGCATATGCCTGTTATTCCCCGGTACATCAGGATGCATAAGTTCTTCAGTATCAATATGATCCGGCAAAAAATAGTCTATCAATATCGCAACAATTATCCCGATAATAAAGCCGAGATAAACAATCCAATTATGGTCGTTCGGGAAGTTCAACTCAAGCATTTTTGCAGCTTCGGGAATAATTTCGTTAAAAGACAAAAATATCATAACACCCGCTGAAAAGCCCAAACCGATTGACAAAGCTTTCAGATTATTTTTTTTAACCACAAAAGCAATACCGCCGCCGATTGCAGTTGACAAACCGGCAAACAAAGTCATTAACAGGGCAATTCCGTAATTATCAGGTAAATTCATAAAATACTTCCTCTACCCGTATTTTATCACAAAAAATTATATATCAACATCTTTCATCATATTGATTAAAGTGCTTATGGTATTTTCCATAGAAACGCTGTCTGAGGTACGCTGCTGCAAAAACGCATTAACCTGAGGCATCATTTCAATTGCAGTATCGAGTTTCGGGTTGGAACCCGGCTGATACATACCTACATCAATCAAATCTTTATTTTCACGGTACATAGCAAGTATTTTACGCATTTTACCGGCAGCCTCTTTATGCTCGGGTGTAGCAATAGCCGACATAAGCCTTGAAATACTTCCTAAAACATCAATTGCCGGATAATGGTTCATTTCGGCGACTTTTCTTGACAGAAATATGTGCCCGTCAACAATACCACGGACAGTATCAACAATCGGGTCGGAAATATCGTCGCCCTCCATCAAAACCGTATACAAAGCCGTAATAGAACCTTTTGGACTGTTTCCGGCACGTTCCAAAACTTTTTGCAGCCACGAAAATATTGACGGCGGATAGCCTTTCATCGTAGGCGGTTCGCCTGTTGCCAAACCTACTTCACGACCTGCCATGGCACAACGTGTCACGGTATCTGTCATCAAGAAAACTTTCTTACCCTGATCTCTGAAATATTCACAAACAGCAGTTGCTGCCAATAAAGCCTTTTGACGGATTAAAGGCGGCTTATCGCCTGTTGAACAAACTAAAACCGACTTTTTCATACCTTCTTCGCCCAAAGAATCTTCTATAAACTCTTTAACTTCACGTCCACGTTCTCCGATTAGAGCCATAACGTTTACATCCGCATCGGAATTTCTCGCAATCATACCCAGTAAAGTACTTTTACCGACACCGGAGCCGGCAAACAATCCCAAACGCTGACCGCACCCCATTGTCATACAAGAATCAATTGCTCTGACACCGGTTGAAAACATTTCCGTAATAATCGGACGTTCAAAAGGCCCGGGAGGAGGTCCTTCAATAGACCGCCATTGAGCACCTTCCGTATTAAGCGGTCTGCCGTCAAGAGGCTGTCCCATCGGGTCAATAAGCCTGCCAAGCAAAAAATCGCCGACAGGAATTATAATCGGTCTGCCGGTTGATGTTACAAGGCTTCCCTGCCCTATTCCGACACCGTCTAAAAGCAAAAGCAACTGTGCCATCTCTCCTTTAAACGCAACAACTTCGGCAGGCTTTTGCTGCCCGTCATTCGTTTCTATAAAGCACAAATCACCTATCTTTAATCCCGGTAATTTTACTTCTACCGTTAAACCCAAAAGCTTTGATACAGTACCTTTGTATCTGAAAAGCTCTGTTTCATTAAGCTTTTCGTGCACTTTTGACTTTAATTCTTCCAATTTTGAAATATCAAGATCGTTCATTATTAATTATTATAATATTTTTTTTTAATCCGGACAAATTGTTTACATATTTAGCGTTTTATAGTTAAGCTTTACACAAATAAAATTCTTGAATTTAAATTTCCTCTCCCCTAAAAAAATGATTTATTCCTCATTTCCTCTTTTTAGTTGATGTAGTTAAAGCTATATAGTATAGAATTAAAATATATTGAACATGGGCGGATTAATGAGTCAAGATTTTGATTTTACATCTTACAACAACATAAAAAGATTATCGGAAGAAGAATTAACAAATCTTTGGAACAAATATTTATCCGATAAGTCTGATAAAGCATCTCGTGATGCGTTAATTGTTCAATATATATATTTAATACGATATGTTGTAGGACGTGTTAAAGTAACGCTTCCTTCAACGATTTCAATAGAAGACATAGCAGGATACGGGGTTGAAGGTCTTATTAACGCTATAGAAAGGTATTCGCCGCAAAAAAACACAAGGTTCGAAACCTATGCATTAATACGTATCAGAGGAACAATTTTAGACAGAATACGTGCTCAGGATTTTTTACCCCGCAGCGTCAGACAAAAAATTAAAACTCTTAAAGAAGCTCAAGAATATCTTAAACAAGAGCTTGGCAGGGCACCTACCACTCAAGAAATTTCCAAATATGTTGACATGGAACCTGATAAAGTTAACCAGCTTTTGTCGGAAGATGTGACCATGACTTCTTTATACGAAAAAAAAGGTACTGCGGAAGACAGTATGGAAATTATTGATACCATTCAGGACACCAACAAACGTAACCCGCAGGAAGAAGCCGAAGAAAATAATATTAAACAGGAATTGGAGAGGGCATTGAAAAGATTACCTGAAAGAGAACGAATTATAATGGTTCTTTACTATCAAGAAAACATGACGTTAAAAGAAATCGGCGAAACTATTAATATGTCAGAATCACGTGTCTGCCAGCTTCACGCTCAAGGTATTATGAAGCTGAAAAATATCCTCAGCGAAAACCGTTCAACCCGCTTACGCAAATCAATTGTCGCCTAAATTCTTTTCATAATCCAGTATTACAAAATCTATCCTGCTGTTAACTCTTTCATCCAGCGGCATAAATTCCCCGTATCCTATGGAAAAAAGTTTTTCCGGATCTACATTTGCACAACGCATTAAATATAACGTTATATTGTTGGCTCTTGCAAGTGAAAGTTCCCAATTGGATTTGTAACAGGAAATCTCAGGTCGTACGTTTTCGGTATGTCCCTCTACAACACAGACTTTTCCTGTTTTATTCAAAATATCAGCTATTTGATTTAATACGCACGTGCTGTTTTCACGGATTTTTTCCACTCCGTCGTTGAAAAAAATTTCTTCGTTAAAACTTACTATCAATCCCCTTGGCACTTTCGTAAATTTCATAGGAGTTGAAACACCTGCCTCAAAAAGCTTCTGCATTTCATCTGACCCGAAACACGGGCTTATAAATAAAAATAAAAAAATAATAACTTTGATATATCTCATCAAAGTTATTATTTACTACAATTTTTGCTTAATCATTACCCTTAAGGTTTAATAATTGAAATAACATATTTATCATTAAAATATTTATTTGCACATTCTTTTATTTGTTCGGGAGTAACCGTACGGATAAGCTGCTTGGCTTTTTCATTGAAGTCAAAACCCCTGCCGGTCACTGCATAATGTGCATATGTTGCTGCCTGCTGGCTGTTATCCTCCTGCGAAAATGCCCATTTGCCTATTAGATTATTTTTGGCATTCTCCAGCTCCTCTTGTGATACTAATTCAGTTTTAATTTTTTCTATTTCTTCTTTAAAACCGTTTAAGGAAACTTCAATATTTTTTGGCTCTGTTGCTATGTATATTGAAAAATTAGCACATAATCTTGCAACATCATAAGTGCTTCTGACAACATACGCAAGCCCTTTTTTATCTCTCAATTCCAAAAACAGCCTTGATGAAAGCCCTGATGCCCCGAGGATTATATTCATCAGTGCTAAAACAGGATAATCTTCGGCAGTTTCAACCATCCAGCCCTGAATAATATGTGCCTGATTTACATCGGGTTTTATAATTTCTAATTCTTTTATTTCGTCTAATACCGGCGGTTTTATCTCCGCAAGTTCGCCCGAGGTTAAATCACCGAAACTGTCGTTTAATTTTGAATATACACGGTCAAATTCCAAATCTCCCACAAATGCCATGACTTTTTTACTGTTTTCATAGAAAATTTTGTAAGAACTTATCATATCGTCTTTTGTAAGATTTTTTAAATTGTTCAAAATAACCGTGTTTGTATAACCGTAATGGTGGTTTGCGTAAATATTTTTGTAAAAATTGTCAACAACCTGAGCTTTCGGTGAATCCAGCTGGGCTTGAATTTCGCCGATTAATTTTATTCTTTCTTTTTCAAATTCTTCAAATGTTGAATTTTTTATAATATCTTCAAATATTTCAAGTGCTTTATCAAAATCCTCGTTCAAACAGACAAATTTCAATTTTAAATAATCCAATTTTAATTCTGCGGAACATTCGATTGCATATTGATCAAGTTCTTCGGAAAGCTGCTGAGAAGAACGTTTTTTTGTACCTTGCAATAATAACCTTGCCATAAGCGTATATGCACCGGGCACAGGTATCGGGTCGTTTAAAGAAAAATTAAAACATAAAGCCACACGAGGAGTATTTTTATTTCGTTTATATAAAAGTTCAATATCGTTTTTTAGTTTTGTAATTTTTTTGTCCATAGCTCTCTCCTAAATCTATTTAATCTAAATGCTCAAGTGCTCTGTCTATTGCGGGTTTATCATCTTTAATTCTTGGGGCTTTAGCAGGATCCCCCAAATCTAACTTGATGGAATTAAGTGCTTCTATATTATTATATATTGTACGCTCTCCATTAATTTTAGCTTCCCCTTTTATATTTTCAAGTACCTCAAATAATTTTCCATTTTTATATATTTTTACTGTTGTGTCAAAATTTTTGGAAAAAATCCGACGCATCATAGTTGATAAAAGAGGGCCATCCTTTTTTAATTCTTGTTTTTTAGCGTAAGATTCTTGTACGCTTTTACGAACAAGCTCTCCCACAGACGGTGCGTAAGTGTGAACTCTTTGTTGTATATTTTGGTTACATTCTGCCATACGTTGGTGGTACCGTTTTACCATATAAAGCAAGATAGATCCTTCTTTAGGAATATTAGGGCGTTCCATTGGCTTTAATTCTTGTACCGGATATGGAAATGATACTATTATGTGGCTATTAACGTCTTTTTCTGTGCTGGGATTTTTTGAAAGAGTTTCTTTATAAGAAACCTTTGATACAGACGGTTTAACTTTTTTAGATCCTTGTTGAATGACTTCAATTTTTTTATTTTGCTCCGGAAAGTCAGCCGTATAAAATTTTTTATATAATGCATGGTGTTTGTTGTAATATTTTTTTAATTTATAATTTTCTTCCATCCAAAATATGTCATCTCGTTTATAAGAGATAGCCTTTTTTTGATATTTTTTTTCAATAGTAATATTTCTATTTTTTCTAGAAATAGTTTTAACACGTTTTAAAAAAGGGAATGGACTATTAGCGTAAGAAACAGTTGTTTCAGTAATACTATACCCTTTTTTGTTAGTTTTTGAAAGCGTTTCTATTTTTAGATTATTAGCAAATGTTCTGCTGTTAAGGGTCTGTTTTCCTTTATTTAATCCTATTCTAGAAAAAATTTTATTTATATACATAATAACCTTCTGTACTTTTAAAAACAGAACAAAAAAAATATTGCATAAAAATTAACAAATATTAAGATTGATTAAAAAAGCAGGCATTGAAGCCTGCTTAAAATTAACCTTTAATTTGGTTCATAACTTCTTCAGCGAAGTTATCCTGACGTTTTTCAAGTCCTTCACCGAGAGTAAATCTTGTAAAGGCTTTGATGGACAACTTGCCTTCGATAAGCTGTTGAATTGTGACATCCGGATTTTTAACAAACGGCTGTTCAAGCAAAACACGTGAAGCCATCAATTTGTTAACACGACCTTCAACGATTTTAGCTCTGATATTTTCAGGTTTCTTTTGAATATCTTCTTTGCCCATTTCAATTCTTGTTTCTTCATCGATAACAGATTGAGGAATTTCGTTTCTTGAAACGAATTCAGGAGCATTAGAAGCGATATGAAGACACAAATCGTTCATCAATTCTTCATCTTTTTTGTCGGTATTTAAAAGAACACCGATTTTACCGTTGTGGATATAAGTTGCGACATTACCTTCATAGCGGACAAATCTTCTGAAAGTAATTTTTTCACCGATAGAAGCGATTTTTTCTTTAATAACATCAGAAATGGTTTTGCCGCATTTCGGGCAAGTTGAGTTAACAAAAGCGTCAACATCAGCCGGATTGGATTCTGCAACGGCTTGAGCAAGGCATTGTGCAAGCTCTTTGAACTCTGCATTTTTTGCAACGAAATCGGTTTCGCAATTAACTTCTACCATTGCACCGACATTATCGTCTACATAAGAAGCGAGTAATCCTTCAGCAGCAATTCTGCCCATTTTTTTCTCAGCAGAAGCTATACCTTTTTGACGAAGGATTTCCATAGCTTTTTCCATATCTCCATCGACTTCAACCAGTGCTTTTTTAGCATCCATCATGCCTGCTCCGGTTTTATCACGGAGTTCTTTAACCATTTGAGCTGTAATATTCATATTAATTCTCTCCTTCTTCAACAGCCAAATCAGATGGTTCTTCAACACCTGCATCTTCGGCTTTGACTTCTTCAATTTTATCTTTTAAATTAGCGTTATTTTCACGTAATTGTTTACCTTCCAAAACAGCATCAGCCAATTTAGTTGTAATTAATTTTATGGCTCTGATAGCATCATCGTTACCCGGAATAAGATAATTAATGCCATCGGGATCTGCATTGGTATCTGCCAAACAAATAACAGGTATACCGAGTTTGTTTGCTTCTTTAATTGCAATATCTTCTTTCTTTTGGTCGATTATGAAAATCAAATCAGGCAAACCTCTCATTTCTTTGATACCGCCTAAAGTTTTACTCAATTTGCCTAATTGACGATTAAGCTGAGCAATTTCTTTTTTCGGTAATTTTTCAGCGTGGCCTGAATTGATAAATTCTTCTATTTCTCTGAGTTTGCTGACTCTTGAGCGGATAGTATCAAAGTTGGTAAGCATACCGCCCAGCCATCTTCTGTTAATATAATAAGCACCGGCTCTTTTTGCTTCTTCTGCAACTACTTCGGCAGCTTGTTTTTTTGTACCGACAAACAAAATATTTTTGTTACGTGCTGCAAATTCTCTTACAACTGCATAAGCTTCATCAAGCAAATCAGAAGTTTTGCGTAAATCAATAACGTAAATACCGTTTCTTGCACCGTAAATATACGGTTTCATTTTGGGGTTCCATTTTTGTGTTTGGTGTCCGAAATGAACACCTGCTTCTAAAAGTTCAATCATAGATGCTGTTGGCATCGGTTTTCTCCTTATATTAATGTGTTGTACTACGGGTTATACTGTCCCATCCGTTACAAGCAATTTCGTGTAGAAATTGATGTTTAGTGTTACATGGACTAGGGCGAACCTATCGGACAAGTGTAACCAATTTTATTATATAACAAATATTTTTTGTTGCAAAAAAGTGTTGTATATAAATGTAAATAAATGTAAAAATAACCTAAAGTCAAAAAATATATGACCGTATAACTTATTAAGGAGTGTTTATGGTAAATTTTAATAAAATCAATTTGGAGAAAAGAACAGTATTGATTTGACTCAAATAAAGAACTTATTGCCCTCCTTCCAAAAGAGTTCCTTCGGGCTTTGTCCTCAGTATGACGTAAGGTAATACAAAACCCGATGTACCTACGTAGCACCTCAGGATGACGGTGCCACTGAAAACTATCAAGAGCTCTTTATTAACAAACTTATTCCCTTATTTCATACAAACTTGCAGCTTCCTGAACGCTCACATTATTCGCCGGAATTTTTACAACTTTGACTTCAAGTTTTTTATTTGCGTATTCTATGGTGATAATATCCCCGACTTTCAACTGTTTGGCAGGCTTTGCAGGTGTTCCGTTTACCAAAACCCGCCCCATATCAGATACTTCATTCGCTACTGTCCTGCGTTTTATCAGTCTTGATACTTTTAAAAATTTATCTAATCTCATAAATTTATTATAGCATATTTATGTTATAATTCTTGGTATGAAAAAAATTATTTTGACATTTATTTGTGCTTTTTTTATACAGACAATGTGCTTTGCATTGGACAGCTCTATCAAATTCGTTCAGGTAACGGACGTTCATTTTAACACCAAAAACCCTTATTCTATTGAACTTTTACAAAAAACCGTTCAAGATATCAATAAATTAAAAGACGTTTCTTTTGTTGTTTTTACCGGAGATAACTTAAACAATCCCGAGCCTGATGATTTGGATGATTTTGTAAGAATTATAAACAAACTAAAAGCACCGTATTATTTGGTTTTAGGAAATCACGATGTGTGTAAGGGGAAAAATATTTCAAAAGACCAGTACAATGAAATAGTCAGAGAAAATAATATTTTTTGGTTTCACAGGAAATGGAATTACACATTCAAGAAAAAAGGATTTGTATTTGCAGTCGTTGACGGAGCAAAAGAAGTAATTCCGGGACCTGTCGGGTATTACAGAGATGATACAATCAGATGGCTGGATGAAAAACTCAGTAAATACTCTAAAAATCCTGTTATAATTTTTCAGCATTATCCGATACTTGACGCACCTGAATTTAGCAGCTCAAGATTACGAACTCACAGAACTTATCAACCCGAAAAGTACTTTGAAATGCTTAAATGGCATGATAATGTTATAGCGATTATTTCAGGACATTTTCACGTAAACAGCGAGCATATGAAAGATGGAATTTATCATATAAGCACTCCTTCACTGCTTTCTGAGCCGCCGGTTTATAAGATTATAGATATTGTTTCAAAAGACGGACTTTCTCCGATTATATATACTCAGCTGAAAGAAGTTGAATAGGAACATTTTATTAACGAACTTATTGCCATCCTTCCAAAAGAGATCCTTCGGCTAAAGCCTCAGGATGACGGTGCTACGCAGCGGATTTGTACAAGAGTGAGCGAAGCGACACTCGTCCCTGCGAGCAAAACCACGCTTTTGCGAGCCGTACAAATCCAAGACATGTAGACACATTTGGTTTTGTATTCTACCCGTCATTCTGAGCGAAGAATCTCATGGCTCTATTTGAGATCCTTCGGCTAAAGCCTCAGGATGACGGTGCTACTGAAAACTATCAAGAACTCTTTATTAAAGAACTTATTCCCTTATTGCCCCTATTCCTTTCCAAAAGAAATTACGTTGCATTGTAGTTGCATTTTTTCAATTATAATATTATAATTGTTACATGAGGATAAAAAATGGATGAGTCGGGAAATTTAATATTTAATTTATTTTTGATAGTATTTTTATTATTTTCAAACGGATTTTTTGTTGCTGCTGAATTTGCAATGGTCAAGGTAAGAAAGACCAGGATAGAGCAGCTGGTAAAAGAAGGTAATTTTAGTGCAAAAATAGCATTGGAAGCTATAAAAGATTTGGATAAATTCATAGCGGCGGTACAGCTTGGTGTAACTATTTCAAGTATCGGTTTGGGCTGGGTCGGCGAAGGTACTCTCGCAAGGATTATCGAGCCGATTTTTGTATTTTTACCGGGAGTGGGTCAAACTATTGCAACTCATACGGTTTCTGTATCTTTGGCTTTTGCTTTGATTACGTTTTTGCACGTTGTTTTAGGCGAATTAATCCCGAAATCCATTGCTTTGGAATACACGGAAAAAACGGCACTGGTTATTGCAAGACCTATGCAGGCTATAACTTTTGTATTTAATCCGTTTATATGGATGCTCAACGGATTTGGAAACTGGCTTTTGAAACTGATGAACATTCCGCATTCTCATAAGTCCTCTTTAGTGCATTCTTCCGAAGAATTGGATATGCTTGTTGATGCCAGTTACAACGGCGGGGTTTTGAACGAAACAGAAAAAGACATGCTGCATAATGTTTTCAAATTTTCTGATTTAACCGCAAAACAGGTTATGGTGCCGAGAACAGATATGGTATGTGTTCCGATTGATATGTCGTTGGAAGAATTGAATAAAATTGCAACGGAAAATCAATATACAAGATATCCGGTTTATGAAGGTGACATTGACCATATTACAGGCTTAATCCACGTAAAAGATTTGTATAAACTGTCATTGGACGACACAACCTGTCCTATTGAACGTATTCAACGGGAAATCCTGCTTGTTCCGGAAACCATGACTATGGATAATTTGGTTTTGGAATTTAAAAAACGCAAAGGGCAAATGGCAATAGTCGTGGATGAATTCGGCGGTACATCAGGCTTGATTACGCTGGAAGACGTTATTGAAGAAATTTTCGGTGATGTTCAGGATGAGTTTGATGAAGAGGAAGAAGAAGAACCAAACATCAAAGAAACAGCTCCGAACACTTATATTGCAAACGCTATGATGCGGCTTGATGAAATGGCTGAGTTTTTCTCTATTGACGAAACTCAAATTGACGATGAAGATATTGATACAATAGGCGGGTTGGTGTTAAAACTATTGGGAAGAATTGCAGAAGTCGGTGATACAGTTACACATTTGGGCTTGACTTTTATTGTTAAAGAAATTGACGGTGCCCGTATTACCAAACTCGAAATTATTAAAGATGAACCTTCTGTAAAAGAAGAACAATAAATAATAGACGCAATCGCCTCAGCTATACGACAGACCGCAAAAAAATGCATGTTGGATTTTTATTATTACTACAGGAGGCTATAATGATAAATAAACTCAATTCCCAAACAAATTTTACATCAAATAAATATGACAAATTTTTAAATAAATCGTTTAAAGAGTTTCCTGAAAACAATAATATTGATGAATCCAAACTATTAAACAAATCAGCAAAACAATTCCCCGAAAATCACAAAAACGCTATAGTTGAACCGCTATTATTCAAAAAAACTGCAGAACAAATCTCTCAAGACCTTAAAAATACTGCTGATGAACTCAATTATAAAAATATTCTAAAAAACATTCAAAAAGAGAAAAAATTAAATAAGCCTCAATTTTGGTTATATATAAACCCTAAAGAATTTATCAAAAAAGTAAAATTCATCCACGAAAACTATAACATGTCCTTAACAAGCATAAGAAAACTGTTACGTTTTAAATAAAAATTTTCTTCAATAAAAAAAAACCGGCTTTCGCCGGTTTTTTTTATTCGTTTACGTAATCTCTTACAACACCTTCATAAGCATCGATGTAGATTTTTCTGATATCTTCCATCAACGGATATGCAGGGTTTGCACCTGTACATTGATCGTCGAATGCCAATTCAACCATTTCATCAAGTTTGTCATAGAAGTCTTTTTCTTTTACACCAAACTCTTTGATAGATTTCGGTAAATTAATTGCGTTTTTCAATCTTGTGATTTCATTTAACAGCAATTCGACTTTTTCATCATCGTTTTTACCGCCCAAATTAAGTTCGTCAGCTATCTGACCGTATTTAGCCTTAGCGTTCGGGAACTTATATTGAGGGAATGTACATTGTTTTTTCGGACAATCAGTTGCGTTGTATTTAATTACCTGATTAATCAATAATGCGTTTGCAACACCGTGAGGTACATTAAACATAGCACCTAATTTGTGAGCCATTGAGTGGCATAAGCCTAAAAATGCGTTTGCAAATGCCATACCGGCTATTGTTGCTGCATAATGCATTTTTTCTCTTGCTACAGGGTCGTTTGCACCTTCATTATATGATCTTTCCAAATATCTGAAGATTAATTTTGTAGCTTCCAAAGCATTTGAATTTGTAAAGTTTGTTGCCATTGCTGATACATAAGCTTCAATAGAGTGAACCAATGCATCAATACCTGATGCAGCTGTCAAACCTTTAGGCATGCCGTCTACAAAGTTCGGGTCGATAATTGCCATATTCGGTGTCAAAGCGTAATCAGCAATTGCATATTTTACGTGTGTTGCATCATCTGTGATAATCGCAAACGGTGTAACTTCAGAACCTGTACCTGATGTTGTAGGTATTGCAACCATTGTTGCTTTTTTACCTAATTCAGGAATACGGCAGATTCTTTTTCTGATATCCATAAATCTCATTGAAATATCTTCAAATACCGTATCAGGCTGTTCATACATTAACCACATAATCTTAGCAGCATCCATCGGAGAACCGCCGCCTAATGCTATGATTACATCAGGTTCATACGGTCTGATGATATCCATTGCCTGCTTGATTGTTGACAATGTCGGATCAGGTTTTACATCAAAGAAGATTTGATGATCTATACCTATTTCATCCAATACATTAACGATTTGATCAACTGCTCCTGAATTGAATAAGAATCTGTCAGTTACAATAAATGCACGTTTTTTGCCTTCAAGTTCACGGAGTGCTAAATCTACAGCTCCTCTTTTGAAATAAACTTTCGGCGGAACTTTAAACCATAACATGTTTTCTCTCCTTTCAGCAACAGTTTTGTAGTTTAATAAGTGTTCAACACCAATGTTACCTGAAACAGCGTTTTTACCCCAAGAACCGCAGCCCAGTGAAAGTGACGGTTCAAGTTTAAAGTTATATAAATCACCAATACCGCCTTGAGCTGAAGGTGAGTTAATCAATACACGACAAGTAGGCATTTTTTCTGCATATCTGTCAATTCTTTCCTGATGACGTGCATCTGTATAAAGGTCTGCTGAGTGACCGGCTCCGCCTTTAATTACAAGCTCGTATGCCATTTCCGCAGCTTCTTCAAAATCTTTTGCTTTATACATTGTCAAAATCGGTGACAATTTTTCTCTTGAAAACGGATCTTCCCAATCAACTTTTGGTCTTTCTGCCAGCAAAATCTTTGAATTTGCCGGAACTTTAAATCCTGCAAGTTCTGCAATCTTGCGTGCACTTTGACCTACGATTGCAGGATGAGCTGTTCCTCTTTTCGGATCGATAAACGGCAATGCCATTAATTTCTTTTCATCTGCCGCACTTAACAAATATGCACCTCTGTATATGAATTCTTTTTTAACTTCTTCATAAATTTCATCAACTACTACTACTGATTGTTCTGATGCACATATCATACCGTTATCAAATGTTTTTGACATAATTATTGATGATACTGCCATCTTAATATCAGCTGTTTCGTCAATTACCGCAGAAGCATTTCCCGGTCCTACACCTAATGCCGGGTTTCCTGATGAATAAGCTGCTTTAACCATTCCCGGACCGCCTGTTGCTAATATACAAGCTATTGATTCGTGTTTCATTAACTGATTTGACAATTCAATTGACGGAACATCTATCCAGCCGATAATATCTTCCGGAGCACCTGCTTTAACTGCTGCTTCCAAAACTAATTTTGCGGCAGCTATTGTGCACTTTGTTGCCCTCGGGTGCGGTGAAAATATTATTGCGTTTCTTGTTTTTAATGCTATCAAAGATTTAAAAATAGCGGTTGATGTCGGGTTTGTTGTCGGAACAATACCTGCTATTACCCCTAAAGGTTCTGCTACGACTTTTATGCCGTTAGTCTTATCTTCATTAATAATACCGCAAGTTTTTGCGTTTTTATGCTTGTTGTATATGTATTCGGAAGCGTAATGGTTTTTAATAATTTTGTCTTCCAAAACACCCATACCCGTTTCTTCAACAGCCATTCTTGCCAAAGGAATACGTGCCTTGTCTGCAGCTGTCGCTGCTGCTTTAAAAATAGCGTCTACTTGCTCTTGAGTATAACTTGCATAAATCTTTTGAGCCTTTTTGACTCTCTCAATAAGCAATTCCAATTGTTCAGCGTTGTCAACTACAGTAGACTTATTTAAAGTCTTTTCAAGTTTTTCAACGGTCTTTTTGCTCTTTGTTGTCATATGTTTATCTCCTTTTAATTACAACTTCCGCAATTTTTCTTTTCGTGATTTATTTCACAATTACATTATAAAACAACAGAACAAAAAAAGCAAGTGTAATTTTTACAATCTTTATTTTTTCTTTATATTACTACTCTTTACACATGTAATAAAAATAATTATAACGCTTTACGTCAATATCACGCAGTTGAGTGTAAGTAGAACCAAACTCTCTGTTATAAGCTTTATGCCGCAAATCATCAGGTACTTCTTCACCCGTCCATATAAAAAATCTGTCACCGGGATTTACTTTAATCCCAATTTCCGCAGCACGCTCGTAATTCAATGTAAGATCTCTCTTAATATCGTTTCCTGAAATATTAGTACCGTAAAGATAAGAAGCCAATTCTTCCAAATCTTTTGCATCAGCCATTTTGTCAACACCGCCGCAGGCAGCCACTGCTCCTGCCCAAAAATCATTAATATAAGAACACGCTCTTATACCTAACTCACCTCTACGTTTTTCACATTCGCTCTTTAATAATGAACTATTTCCGATACTGGCAGCGGATAAACATGCTCCGCCCGCTTCAACTGCACAAGCTTTACCTAATTTCGTTACCTGCAATGACCCTATATCTTTACCAAGTGTATTAGGTTTTCCAAATCCCGTTGTATCGTATACTATTCCGTAACAATCAGAACCTGTTATTAAATTGCTGTATCTGTCCTGTTTACAGGAAGGGTTATACGCTATTACCGCTGATGTCCCGTTTGCAAACATCAAGCCCACGGTTTCCGTATCCCAATCCTTTTGTCCGAAATTTTTGGCACTTTTTATTTCCTTCATCTCAACGTCCGAGTTGCCGTATGTTATTACTTCCGGAAAACAGTCTGTTATATGGCTTGAATCACATATTTTGCTTATTTTCATAACTTTTGATAGTGAGTTTACAAAATCTGCTGTTGATGTGTGTCCTGAAAGTATCCGCTTTTGGTTCATTGACTTCATTGCTTCTTCAAGTCTGCCTTCAAATACCTTTGCACTTGTTTCATACCCTCTTGTCTGTACTCCTGTCATTAATGTCGGCATAGTAAGTATTGCAACGACCCCCAATACTCCGAGCACTATTAAAACTTCTGCAAGCGTGAAGGCATGAAATTTTTTATCAGACATATTTATAGCTTTTTTCATATTTTTCCTCCTGTATTTATAAAATTATATCAAATTCTTCAAAGCTATACAATATTCATTCATTAAGATGAAAATTTAAAACGAAAAATAGAGTATAATAAATATTATGCAAAATTTATTCCGAAAAGTTTTATACAAATTATTGTCAATACAAGAAAAAGTATTAACGCTCAAGCTGAATAAAACCCTTAAAAACTCATACAGTAATAAAACTTCAAAAACAATACTGTCATCAACAGAACATATGACACTAAATATTGAAACGGAAAAAAACAAAGAACTTGTTGAAAAAAATGTTACAGACATTGTTAAAAGCGTACAAAATACACCAATAAAGCTTTTAGAATACATCAAAACCGCCGGTACAAAAGCTTGTAAAATCAACAACAATATATTAAAGCTTCTTGATGAAGAAGAAGGCATGCTTTTTGAACAGCACGGACTGAAAGCTTTGATAATAAATATTCTTACTCAATCAGGTTTTGCTTTAAAAAGCAATCCGGTATATATAATTACCGATAAAAAAATTGATACGGCTCATTTAATCCATCAATTTTACAAATGGTATGCCTATAGAACAGGATTACCCGGATTTGACTTTAAAGCACAAAAAAACTTCAAAAAATATTTAAAAAACGTTAACGATAAAAGCCTCGCCAAACTTTCTTTGGAAGATACTTTAGCCCTGACTGAAGCGGTTCAAAGGGACAAAGAAGCTACAGATTTTACAATATCTTTTATAAAAAAGACTGAAGGGGCAAAAAATGCAAATAAAAAAATTACCGAAGGCGGAGCAAATATATAAAAAATCCTTTCTCTTTCGAGAAAGGATTAATGTTGGCTTAAAAGCCAAGGGGTAAATAGTTAAGGATTCTATGCCAAATACGGTATGTGAACGTATGGGGCACTTTGTCTTCTTGCTTCATGTTTTTCTGAAAACAGTATATTATAAGCCTTGACGAATTTGTTAGCCAATGCTTTTATGGGGTTTGATTGGACAGCATCGGCTTTTTGAGCCAGTCTTAAATTTTTCTCAAAATTCAATTTATCAGAATTTTGCAAAGATAAAAGACCGACTGTAGGAGTTATGTTATTTAAATCTCTGTTACCAAATGAAATACTTTTTGTAGATAAATTTTGTATTGATGTTATTCTCATGTTACTCCCTCCTTTCGGGATTTCATTAAGTGTTATTTTAACACTTCATCTTTACAATTTCACTATATACTATAAAACATTTTTTGTCAACCCTTATTGTAAACATTTGTTAAGAAGGCTAAAATATAATTATGATAACTATTTCGGCATAAAGTGCCAAAAGTACACTTATTCAAGGGTTTTAAGACATAAGACATTTTAATTTAAACAGCACAAAATAGCCCGATCGGGCAATGAACTGCTTTTTTTAATTAGACATCCGGCAAATCACCTTTAACATCGGCGATTTCATCGCACTCCAGCCCGAAAACCTTATGCAATGCTTCAACAGCCTTATGAGCATCCGATTTATCCACCAGGCAGCTTATTTTTATCTCGCTTGTTGAAATCATTTTGATATTTATATTTAATTCAGCAAGTGTTTCAAACATTGTTGAAGCTATACCCGGTCTGTCAATCATGCCGGCACCCACAATAGAAACTTTCGCAATATTGTCATCAACTTTTATATCGCTGGCACCTGTTTCCGCTTTAAGGCTTTCCAAAACCGTAAGTGTTTTAGGCAAATCAGCCAGTGTTACAGTAAATGCAATATCGTTAGTATTTGAAATTTTTCTCGCATACGATTGGATAATCATATCCACCGAGATATTTTCTTTGGCAAGCTTGCCGAATAATCCTGCAGCTATACCCGGTCTGTCGGGCACATCGCAAACAACAATTCTTGCCTGCTGCAAATCAGCGGCTACACCTGCTACCGGTTTAAATATTTCCATTTTATCCACTCCTAAAATTAATGTACCCAAATTGTCCAATTTAAAACTGCTGCGAACTCTCAAAGGCACTGCAAATTGTTTTGCGGTTTCAACGCTTCTCGGATGAAGAACGTTTGCACCGGCATGTGCCAGTTCAAGCATTTCATCATAAGAAACCTCATCCAGCCTTGAAGCTTTCGGAACAACTCTCGGATCCGTTGTATAAACACCTTCCACATCAGTATAAATATCACAGCGTTCTGCGTTCAATGCCGCTGCCAAAGCTACGGCTGAAGTGTCAGAACCGCCTCTGCCTAATGTTGTAATCTCGCCGTCCTCTGTTACACCCTGAAATCCGGCTACAACAATTATTTTGCCGGCGTCCAAATTCTTTCTTAATTTATCTGTTTTAATATCCAGTATTCTCGCTTTTGTATGGATATTTTCTGTCATTATACCAACCTGCATAGCGTTAAAGCTTACGGCATCATAACCTTCTGCCTGTATTGCCATTGCCAAAAGTGCAATAGACACCCCTTCTCCCGTTGATAAAAGCATATCCATTTCTCTTGCGGATGGGTTTGGACTTAATGCCTTTGCCATTTTTACAAGATGATCCGTTGTATGTCCCATCGCTGAAACTACAACCACAACGTCATTTCCGTTTTGTTTTTCTCTGATGACAATTTTTGCGACATTTTTTATCTTATCGGTATCAGCGACTGATGTTCCGCCGAATTTCTGTACTATAATCTTTTTCATTTCTGTATATTCTTTAAAATTTCTTCTAAATCCGCCTTTAACTCAGGGTAATTAAACTGCTCTGTTTTATCTGCAATTGATATTGCTTCTTTAACATTATATTCACAAATGTTTTCTTTGACAAGTATGTAACTTACATAAAACAACAAATTTAAAATTTCCTGATTATTTTCATCAAGCTTCATTGCTTTTCTGAGCTTTCTTTGAGCATTTTGAGGATCATTTACGGACAGTAAATATTTTGCATAATCCAAGTATACGGGAACATATTCGGGGTTATATTTTATAAATTTATCATATGAATCCAGTATCATTTCATTATTGTTAAGTTTTTCATAACATTTTGCGAGCCTGTAATAATTGTATATATTATCAGGATTTTCATTTAAAGATTTTTTAAAACATTGTGCCGCATCAAAATATTTGCCTTCCGCAAAAAGTTTAAGCCCGTTTATTTCGTGTGTGTACAGATTATTTGAAGGCATAAAGTCATTTGCTCTTTTAAAATCTTTCGCTTCTAGGCAGCATAATGCCATGCCTGCCTGTGCTTCGGGGTAATTAACATCTTCAAACAACGCTTTTTGAAACTTTTCTTTTGCTTCAAAAAATCTATACAGCCTCACAAGTGCCTGTCCCCATTCGCAATATAACAAAGCACTTTCAAGTTTATTCTGACTTGCCGCTTCAAAATATTTCATTGTATTTTCATAATCAAATTTTAAAGAATAAATTTTACCCAAAAGCAAATACCCTGGCAGCATATTTTTATTGAATTCTATTGATTGCTCCGCATATTTTATTGCATTGTCGTAATTTTTTTTTATAAAAAACAAATTTGCAAGTTCATACAAAGAACTTTCATTCGGACTTGTTTTAATTAAAAAATTCAATTTGGTTTCCGCATCATCATACTTTTCAATTCTTATTTCGGCAATTGCAGCCAAAAGCATTGCTGAAAAATTGTACCTGTTAATATTTATAGCTTTCATAAATTTTTCGTGAGCATCTTTATATTTTTTTTGTTTAAATAAAGTCATGCCCCAGCCGGTTTGAATATCCGTATTAAACGGACTTATTTTATCTGCTTGTTCAAAATATTTTTCCGCTTCGGGATAATTTCTTACAACCATCAGTGCAAGTCCCAGTTTGTGCCATACATTTTTGTCATGGGGATTAAGCTTTGCCGACAATTTATAATCATTTATCGCCTCGTCAAAATGCCCGAGTTTTTCTTCGCACATGCCTAAATATTTATAAACCAAAGCGTCTTTTTGTGTAAACTCCAGTGCTTCTTTCAAAACTTTTTTGGCTTCCTCAAATTCGGATTTATCAAGCATTTTTTTTGCACGGTTTACATAAGCAACAGACGGAATTGTCTGGTTTTCGGTTTCGTTTTGATAATCATTTACTGATATATTTATATCTTTTACTTTTTCAAAAACTTTTTTTAACCAACCAAACAATCAACTACCTCTCTGAATGCACCGCTGCCGCCTTCTGCAGTTGTTATTTGTATGCCTTTTATCCGTTTCAGCTTCAAAACCGAATGCGGTACTGTAATTTTATATTTGGAATATTCCAGGCATTCTATGTCATTTATATCGTCGCCTATATATACATAATCCTGCGGAGTTAAATTGTATTTTCTTATTATATCTTTTAATACGTCTATTTTAATTCTTATATTTTGGTGAACTTCTTCAATGTTAAATTTTTTCGCAACGGTTTGAATTGCACTGTTTTCTTCGCCTGAAATTATTGCGACATTATAATTATTTTTACGCAATATTGAAAAAGCCATTACGTCTTTAAAATTTAATTTTCTTGACATAGTAAAATCGTCGTTTATATAAACGCAGTTGTCGGTAATAATCCCGTCAAAATCAGTTATAATCCATTTAATTGTATTCGGTAGCTTAATAATGACAAATCTCCTTTAATTTGTTATAATTATTATAACATATAAAATAAGGTTAAGACAAATGATTTCATATATTATTAACAGTTGTTTAATTTTAGTTTTTGTACTGTTGTTTTTTATAACAAGAAATACAAACAAACGCTGGTCAAAAATCAACGATTATTTAGGAACAGTAACTAATACGGTAAATTCTGTCAGATACGGAAATTTAACAACAAAAATAGAAAAGCTTGAACACCCTACATATCAAACCGTAACAGACAGTATTAACAGAATGGTCGAAACGCTTAACGACAGAGAAAAGATGATTGTTGAATATCAGGCGGAACTTATGCGGCAAAACAGATTACTGGAATCAGTTATAAATTCTTTATCTGACGGGATTTTGATAATAAATGAACATTATGATATTTTAAGAGCTACTCCGAAAGTTTCGACCTGGTTTGGAGTTAAAGGCAAGCATCTTGTCGGAAAAAATATCAATGAATTTATACAAATAGCCGATGACGAAGAAATAGAAAAACTCAACGGGAATGATGTTTTTATAAAGCATACACCCACAAATAACTTTATAATCAGCACTCAAAAACTCAAAACAGATGACAAAAAACAACGTTTTGTACTCTTAATCAAAGACGTTACAAATGAAAGAGAAATCGAAACTTTAAAAGAAGATTTTGTCGCAACGCTTACCCATGACTTAAAGGTTCCGATTGTAGCAGAATCAAATATAGTAGAATTTCTCCTTGAAGGAAAATTCGGAGAAATAACCGAAAAGCAAAAGATTGCTCTTTTAAATATGCAAACATCAAATAAAGAACTGATTGACCTTGTTCAAATTTTGCTTGAAACCTACAAAATTAAAGAAACAGGGATAAAATTGTTTAAAGAAAATATTGTTTTAAATCCGTTTTTAGAAGAAATAGTTACTGAAATGCAGCCTATCGCAAACGGGATAAAGATTAATTTTAATCCCGAAAGGAATTTAACGGTTAATGCTGATAAAATACAGTTAACAAGAGTTATTAAAAACCTTGTTTCGAACGCAATATCCCACAGTAATACAAAAGAATGTATTGATATAAAAACGGGCGAGGAGCCGGGATTTATCACAATATCGGTAATTGACTACGGACAAGGGATTTCAAAAGACGAAATTAAAATGATTTTTAACAAATATTATTCGGCAGCGAAAAAATTCCGCAAAATAGGCACAGGCTTAGGTCTGTATCTTTCACAGCAAATAGCACTCTCGCACGGCGGTGAAATAACCGTCGAAAGCGAAGAAAACGTAAAAACAGAATTTTGCGTCAAATTACCGGTATAAATTTCCGTGCTATAATTTGTTTATGGAATTAAGAAGATTATTGGGTATTTTAGACTGGATATATAAAAAGAAATGCTACTTTTGCAAGAGTTCAAAAGAATCAATCCGAATGTGTTCGAAATGTTATGAAAAATTAATGTCTCTGCCTTTGCACGTAAACAGGATTATAGACGGTGTAAACGTATACTGTGCCGGAATTTACTCAAAAGAGCTGCAGCAATTAATCAGAGGGTTAAAATATCACAGGCAAAGGGATTTAGCATATTTTCAGGCGAAATTTATGTATGACTTTTGGAAACAGCTCAATATAAAAGGTGATTTTCAGGTTGTACCGGTACCTTTACATAAAAACAGGCTCAAAAAACGTAAATACAATCACATGGAGCTTGTCGCAGAAGAATTCTGCTCACTTACGGGTTTTGAGCCGAATTTTTCATTAATAAAACGGGTTAAAGATACAAAACCCCAATACAAATTAACCAAAAAAGAACGTTTGCAAAACTTGAACAATGCTTTTAAAATAGATAAATCAAAATTAAAAGATAAAAAAATTCTGTTAATTGATGATATCTGTACAACAGGCTCAACGTTTGAAGAGATGATAGCGGAATGTCATAAAAATAATATTTATGATATTATATGTTTTGCGACAACAACACCAAAATGATACTAAAAGAATTTGCAAAATACCTGCAGCAATACAATCAGGAAATAATAGAAAATAAAACAACTTCAACAAAACTTTTATGTCAATGGATAAGAGATATAATCCACAGACATCCGAAAACTAATGTTGAAAAGATTATACACTGTGAATTAATGCTTGCGGAAAACAGTTACGGAGAATTCGTTATAATGGGAAAATCAGACAGCGGAAGGATTTTAATGAATACTCTGAACAATTTTGCTCTAAGCTACGAAAATTACATAATGAGCCGCTGGCTGGAAGATAAAAAACCTCATCATTTTAAAAATTATGCTGATGACAAAAACTAATTACCAAATCGGCGGATTTTATTTTTGCATCACAATCATAAAATACATTTGAGAGGGACATATGAATACTATATACACAGCACCGGTCTGCCGGCTTAAAGCATTAAACAATCTTTTTATAGAACTTACCGCTAAAAACTGCAATCAAAGATGCAAACATTGCTACATTGATTTTCCGTTGAATAAAAATGTTAAAGATTTTATCCACATTGATAAGATAAAAGAAGCATTAAAAGATACAACTGCAGAAGATATACAATGTATTTATCTGACAGGGGCGGAGCCTATGACCCATCCGGACTTTAACAATATCCTCCGGCTCTGTTTGAAACGTGCAAGTGTATGCATTTTTACAAACGGTTCATTTATCAATGAAAAAAAAGCCCGTTTTTTGAAAAAAGTTGAAAGCGAAAGCGAATATGAAATTATATTTAAATTAAGTATTGATCATTACAATGAGATAAAAAATGACGATATAAGAGGCAGAGGAACATATCGCCAAGTTTTAAATGCCGTAAAAAGCCTTATAAAATATGATTTTAATCCGATATTATGTATTACAAACTACTACAATGAAGACGAAAAAACTCTTGTTGAAGAATTTAAAACAGTATTCAAAAAAATAGGATTTGAAGCGGAAAATAATAATTTTAAAATAAATAATGCTTATAAAAAAGGACAAATAACCGACACGACAACGTGGAACAGTACCGACTGCGAATACGGCAGGGTTTTGACAGCAAAAGGTGTATATACCTGTCCGTTTTTGGCAAATGATCACAGAGGACGCAGCGGCGGTTCATTCAAAGATTTTTCAAGAAAAAATCCGCTGGAAACAGATTTCTGTTCTCTATGTCTGAAAAATAAAGATGCATTATTTAAAATAGATTTTAATTTATTTAAAGAATAACTATTTCTCAGCATATAATTTCATTTGGAATTTAATAAGCAGAATTTTTTTATCTTTCTGATAAGCTGCAACTTCCATTGATGAAATATCTAAGAAATGTTCGTGCTTATAAAGTTCTTTTAGAAATCTTTCAAAATCTTTATAAGTAGCAATCATTTCAATATCCATTTTTGCAACGTGGTATTTATCCGGCATATTCTTAACAAAATTATCATCAGCCGGGTTATAAGTATATTTTATGGAACGGGTTTTGATAGCGTTATCACGAATTGCGACCAAAATTTCCGAAAATTCGTTTGCAATGGCACTTTCAGCATCAAGCCCCTGTTCTATTGGTCTAAAAAATCCTTTTACCTGTTCTTTACTTTCTTCATTAGCTTTTGCGGTTTTTTCCTTTAAATTTGCAAGCGTTCTTTCTTTATCTGCCAAACTTGTTACAGCAGCTTCATTTTCTTTTTTTATACGTATAATATCCTGTACTACAGGCACAATCTTGCTCACTGTATAACCAAAACCAATCAATGCCGCCAGCAAGATTAATATAACTATTTTTAATTTTCTTAAATATAATTCTAATTCTTGCATGCTATTCCTCTACATTCACAGGTTCCAATTTGTCTACACTCTTGTTTTTAGCTTTATTACCGTCATTCTTATCAGACTTTGCGGTCGGTTTTAAATCAGAATCGTCCATATTGGTAATCTCAAAATTATAATTAACCTTACCGCCCGATACTGCATCATCAATAGACAAAGATTGCATTTCCAAATTGTGCAATCTTAATTGCGTATCAATTAAATAATCCTTCATATTTCTAAAAAATTTATAAATATCTTCAACATTTTCGGACACACCCTTGATATCTATTTTTCCGTCTTCTTTAGACAAAAAATACGTAATCCAAAGTTTTTTAGGAACAGATTCGCCTATTGCGGAATAAGAAAGTAATTTTGCTCTGTTATTTTTAACAACATTTTCTACCTCTGTCTTAACCGCAAAAGCACCTGTTGCGGAAGCAGCTTCGGTCAATTTTTTTATTTCTGCGTCTACGTTTTTAATTTTAGCATTAATGTCATCAAGCTCTTTTTGCCTTGCTTTTTGAACATTAGGCAAAGTAAACATAACAATTAATGACGGGACTAACAAAACAGCCCCTAAAACAATTGCCGCTTTTCTTAAAACACTTTCCTTAAAAATTACTTCTTTACCGTTAAACTGAAAAGAAATAGTTTCATCTTCAACAGCGGCGATATCTTTTTTAACATTTCCGGAAAAATCAAGTGTTACAGGGTACGGAAAAGTCTTGGAAATAGCAATACCGATTGCTTCCATAGAAATTTTCATAACCTCATCGGGCAAAATATCCAAACTGACAGGTAAAAGCTCTTTTTTCTTAAAAGCGTTATTTTCAATAAAATCAATTTTACCGTCTTGTTGAAGCTTGGAAGCCAAATGTTCGGCACTTACCATATCAGTTTCCGACACAATATACATATAATTTGTCGGGAAATTCATCAAAGCAATTTGAGCCGAAGCATCAATAGCCTGATAAATCTCGTCCAATTCATAAGTTTTAAGAGCCAGCGGCTCATCATAATAATCAACAATATTTTTACCGGACATAGCAACAATGGAATAGCCGTTTGAATTAACGAGCATTAAATTCCATGCCGTGCCTTCAGTCATTTGTGTTTCAGCACTGCCTGAAAAATCCAAAGCTCTTAATATAGAAATCAAAGAAACTTCCAAACTTACAAGCGTTGCACCAAGCTCATTTAATACCTCTTTAATCTTATCCACAGCAGTCTTTTGAACAGCCGAATAAAAAATTGTACGAGTTTCGGACGAACTGCCGGTGCTGCCGTCAAACCAGCTGACAACCGGCTCGCAGCGTTTAAATATGTATGCCTGTTCAACTTCGGAAACAATTGCTTCCGTAATACCGTCATCGTTTAAAAGCAACGGCAGTTCAATTTTGCCGAAATGTACAAGCGGAATATTTAAAATCATATTACATTTAGGACTTATTTTTAATTCTGAAAATAATTCCTGCAAAGCTGTTTTAAATTGTTCATAATCAGCAATTTCACGCATGCTGTCACTGTATTCAAGCGGTTTATGCCCGTATGTTTTAACAATCTTGGAAACAGGATCCACTTGAACCATTTCCAGCCCTACATTCGGGGTGACAGATACATACACAAATTCCTTGCTGCCTACTGAAAGTTTTGATAATAATTCGTTTATAAATTTTTCCATAAAATACCGTACTTATTTATATTTTTATTATACAATATATTTAATAAACATCCCAAATTTAACATAAATTTACATGGAGATATTTAATGCACGAATTAACAGAAAAAATAAATAAGCTAAAGAGAGAAAAAAATGCCGTAATACTGGCACATTGCTATCAGAATATTGAAATAGATGAAGTAGCGGATTTTGTAGGCGATTCACTATATTTAAGCCAAATGGCGGCAAAAACGGATGCTGATATAATTGTGTTTGCGGGAGTGTATTTTATGGCACAAACCGCCAAAATTCTCTCACCCGATAAAAAAGTACTTTTGCCCGAATTAAAATCAGGTTGCGAAATGGCAGACATGATTAATTTGGAGCAATTGAGGAAATTCAAATCCCAAAACCCCGGCATTCCGGTTGTTTGTTATATCAACTCAACCGCTGAAGTAAAATCGGAATGTGATATTTGCTGTACGAGTTCAAATGCGGTAAAAATAGTAAAAAGCTTAGGAGCAAAAAAAGTTTTATTTTTACCCGATAACTATTTAGGCAAATGGGTTGAAGCAAATCTCGACGGGGTGGAAGTAATTACATATCCCGGCTGCTGTCCGACACATTTAAAGATAAAAGCTGAAGATATTATTGCAATTAGGGAAAAATATCCTGAGGCAAAAATTTTGACACATCCTGAATGCCATCAATCCGTAACTGAACTTTCGGATTATGTAGGCAGTACAACGGGGATTATGAATTATGCTAAAAAAAGCAGTGAAAAACAATTTGTAATTGCAACCGAAAAAGGTGTATATGACCGATTAAAACGTGATTTACCGGAAAAAGAATTTATAATGATAAAAGACAATTTAATATGCCAAAACATGAAATGGCATACTTTAGAAGATATTTATAATTCATTGGTTTACGAAAAGCATGAAATAAATGTGGAAAAAGATTTAGCACGAAAAGCTTTGGGCTGTATAGACAGAATGCTTAGCGAGGGAAATAATGGATGAAATAATTTTCGGAAAAAATTCCGTTTTAGAAGCACTAATAGCCGGAGAGCGGGAAATAAACAAAATTTTAATATCCAAAAATCTGCACAATGATACAAAATTAAACAAAATAAAAGAATTAGCAGCAAAAAACGGAGTTATTTTTCAATTTGTTGCGAAAGAAAAATTTCAGCCATACGCAGAATACAACCATCAGGGTGTACTTGCCTATATTTCACCAATAAAATATATGGAGCTTGATGAATTTTTGGAGCAAAAACACGAAAATGATTGCGTAGTAATTCTTGACGGAGTGGAAGACCCGCACAATTTAGGAGCAATAATAAGAACAAGTGTTTGTGCCGGAGCAGCGGGGATAATAATACCTTCAAGACGTAATGTATTGGTTAACTCAATAGTTGAAAAAACAAGTGCCGGAGCTATCAACCACATACCGGTTATCAAAGTCAATAGTCTGGTTAACGCAGTACAAAAACTAAAAAATAACGACTGGTGGATAATTGCAACTGACGCATCAGCAAAAGATAATTATTACAACATAAATTACTGCGGTATGAATTCTGCAATAATTATGGGAGCAGAACATGCAGGAATTTCAAAATCACTGCTGAAATCATCCGATTTTATTGTAAAAATTCCGATGATGAATAACTTTAATTCTTTAAATGTATCAAATGCCTACAGTGCAATAATATTTGAAATTCTACGGCAAAAGTTAAATAATATTAAAAAAGAAACATCAAAATAAAAATAAATTTATAATAAAAACATGGAGCAATAAAATGAAAAAAGAGTTTGAAAAATTCGGAATAATGACAGATGACATTTCCGATGATAATATAGATTTTCATAAAATTGAAGACGATGATGTTCTTGAATCCGTAGAGGATCCAAAGATACAAGAAAGTTTAAGCTCAATTAACGCAGATGACAGTGTAAGAATTTATTTACAGCAAATCGGGAAAATTCCGCTGTTAAGCTCCGAACAAGAACTTGATCTTGCAAAAAAAATAAAAGACGACCACGACAGCTTTTCAAAAGACCTGCTTGTCAATGCAAACCTCAGACTTGTTGTAAGTATTGCAAAAAAATATATAGGCAGAGGTTTATCATTTCTTGATTTAATACAGGAAGGGAACATGGGCTTAATAAAAGCTGCCGGACGTTTTGATTACACAAAGGGATACAAATTTTCGACATATGCAACCTGGTGGATACAGCAGTCAATCACACGTGCAATTGCGGATAAGGCAAGAATAATACGACTGCCGATACATATGATAGAATCTTTGGGCAAAATACGCCGTGCAACACTGGATTTAACAACAGAATTGGGGCATACCCCGACAAAACAAGAAATTGCATACAGATTAGGGGTTCCAGTTAACAAACTTACGTCAATAGTAAAAGCGGCACAATCAACAATAAGCATGGATACTCCTGCAAATTCCGATGAAGATGCCACAAAATTATCCGACTTTATAGTAGACGAAAGCACAATAACTCCCGACAGCAGGGTTTCTCAGGAAAATCTGCTTGAAGATATCAGAAAAATTCTAAGCCAATTAAGCCAAAAAGAACGTGATGTATTAATATTACGCTATGGGCTGGATAATAACGGTGCAAAAAAGACGCTCGATGAAATCGGTTCTCAATATGGTGTATCTCGTGAACGCATTCGCCAAATTGAAAACAGGGCAATTGCTAAATTAAAAAAACTCTGCAAAAATAAAAAACTTACAATAGGTTTAAAAAATTATTTCGGATAATTATCATTCCTAAGATTGATTTTTTATATAAAATTTTTTCAAACAGCGGCAAAAACCGTGCGAAATTAAGATTTGTAAAATTGCTATATACGTAGCACCAAAGACTGATGAAAAAAAGCAAAAAAGTGGTATAATAATATCAGAGAGATATGACGGATATAAAATTTCAAAATGATTTAGAAAAGTTGATTGAAATCTTGCCTGAAAAGGTTCGAAAACACATTACTTATGAGGCAATGAATGACGTTATCGAAATTGTTTTGGACATAGGCAGGGTACCGGAGATACGACATTCATCCGGCAGAATAGAATATTTAGGGAAAAATGAAGTAACGGATGACGATATCGCATACATAACTCAGCGAATACAGTCATTCACATCTGATAACCGTTCAGGAATCCCCGGAACACTCCACAGAATAAGTGCAATAAGAAACAGACAAGGCAAAATAATCGGACTTACTTGCAGGATAGGCAGAGTTGTTACGGGGACAATTGCATGTATAAAAGATTTTTGTATGCAAAATAAGAGTATACTGTTTTTGGGCAGACCGGGAGTCGGCAAGACAACGAAATTGAGAGAAATTTCAAGACTGGTAGCTGACGAGCTCGGCAAACGGGTAGTAATAGTAGACACTTCAAATGAAATAGCCGGTGACGGTGATATACCACACCCGGCAGTAGGACATGCACGACGTATGCAAGTTCGCCAACCGGAATTTCAAAAAGACATAATGATTGAAGCTGTTGAAAACCATACACCCGAAGTTATTGTAGTCGACGAAATAGGCACCGAAGCTGAAGCTCAGGCGGCAAGGACAATAGCCGAGCGTGGTGTTATGTTGATTGCAACTGCCCACGGTAATACTTTAGAAAATTTAATAAAAAACCCGACGCTATCGGATTTGGTAGGCGGTATACAATCGGTTACACTGGGTGATGATGAAGCAAAAAGACGTGCCTCGCAAAAAACCGTTTTGGAACGTGAAAAACAGCCTACATTTGATATTGTTATTGAAATTTTGGACAGAAATACTCTTGCGGTTTATAAAGACACGGCAGAAGCAGTTGATTATATTCTCAGAGGCTGGCCTATAAGACCTGAAATAAGAAAAGTGGATCAAACTTATCCGCACGAACCTACAATTGCCGAAGAAATTCATAAACTTGAACAAAAAATCCCCGCTGATAATATGAAATTCAGTTTTAACAGAAAAGATTATACGGAAAGTGTTAAAGCCTTTAAGAAAATTTATCTGTATGCCGTATCAAGAAGTATTGTCGAAAAAATAATCGAACGGCTTGACTTAAATGCTGAAATAACAAGGAGCATTGAGGATGCCGATATAGTTATAGCACACAAGAACTTTGCAAAAGGCGGAGCTAAAGTATTAAGCACTGCAAACAATTACAGACTTCAAATTTTCTATGTAAAAACAAATTCTATGGCTCAAATCCAAAAAGTTTTAAAAGAAGCCCTTGATGTTCCTAACGAAACGCTGCGTGGCTATTATGACGATGCAGAACGAGCACTTGATGAAGCTAAAGCCGCAATTAATAAGATTTTGGCAGGAGCGGAACACGTTGAATTACAGCCGCAAAACCATCAAATAAGAAAGCTGCAGCACGAACTTGTCGAACAACATAACCTTGAAAGCCAATCCGTCGGCGAAGGCGAACAAAGACATCTGAGAATTGTCGGCGGCAGAGATATTGAAAAATCTTAATTCTTTTGAACTAAATATTCAGGGGTTATTGTCCAAACTTTTATATTATATTTTTCCGTAACTTTTTGCAATCTTTTCAGATACTTACCATCTTTTTTAGGATTTTCAATTATCAAAACTATTCCGGGATTTTTCCGTAAGACGATTGAATAATATAACGCCTGCCCTATAGCTTCTTTCCATTTTTTTGCAAAGTCAAATTCTATTGCATATGTTTTGGTTACGCAATCGGCACGGGTTTTATCAAACAATACAACCTCCAAATCGCCGTTATTATCTCTGCACCAGGCAGTTTGGTAATCCTTTTCTTTGAATGCATATACCGGCTGTAATGATATTAAAATTAATAACGGCAATATCAATATTTTCATAGTTATATTGTATATTGTCCGATTAGATAATTGTATCGGTCATATGTCTATATTTTTTCAAAGCAGGTGCATAACCCGGTAAGATATTAAGACAAGTTTCAAGTGATTGTTTGCATTTTTCGTAATCTTTTTTGCCATAATAAATTTCAGCAAGCATATAATGAAGTTCCGGGTCATTGTAAAAATTATTTTTTGCAATATTTAAAATAAATACACCCTGTTCTTCCAAATCATTATTTATAAAAGCTCTGCCGATATACTTATAGACTTCGGGGTTAATCGTAAACATATAGGCAGCATTACGAATTATTTTTTCAACATAATCACCTTTATAATAGTTAATTAAAATATTCAAATCAATTTCCAAAAAATTTCTCAACTCAAAATAAGTCGGATATTTTCCGGCAGCACCGTTGATAAGCCCGAGCATTACCAAACCCCAGTGAGCACGGATATCTTTATCCTCAATTTTTTGAAACATTTCTTCGGCTTTTTTTAAATCATCAAGGACAAGATAGCAATATGCAGCTTCCAGCTCGTAACCGTTTTTTATAAAAAATTTCGGATTTGCGTTTCCTGAAAGGAACTCTTGCTTTGCATTTTCGTAATCAGTATTAATATTTGTCATCATTTTTAAAAGTAAAATCAGGAAGCATTGAATTTAACATCATTGATTGAATAATCTGCGGGTCAATTTTTTGTCCGTTTTCGTATTGAGAGAGCATAAACGGTACCATATTAAAACTATTTGAATTATTCATCATCAGCATATTCAAATCATTATAAGGATTTTGCGGAGTTATTGAAACCGTTATACCGGCATTTTTTAAAGTTTTAATGGCTTTTAAAATCTCATCATCGGATACTTCGGCAATTTTATCCGAAGATTGAATTTCGCTGTGTTTATCGTCAAAATTTTGAATTTTTTCTATATCATCATCTTCCAATCTCTGTTTTTTGTTGATAGTTTTTTGGATATCTTTAAGTTTTTGCTGCTTAATCTGCTCGTTAAGCTCATCGGAAAAACCGTTTCCGTAAGGCGAATTAATAAATTTATCCAAATCCGTAAGTTCATCTTCTTTAGGTTCAACACAGGTAGGACCGCCGACTAAGCAGTCACGTCCCTTTCTTGCATAATCAACAAGTGTATTGTCGGGATGAAGTTTCATCACCGTTTCATAAGCTTTTACAGCTTGATCTTTATTGCCTACCTGAGTGTATGCCATTCCTAAATAGTAATAAACTAAAGGATTTGAAGCATCTTTTTTGGTTAAAGAAATCATTTCCTGCAGACAGCCTGAATAATTACCGTTTTTATATTTATTTATAGCACTGTTTAGAGTTGCATTCGGGTAATAGATTTCTTCTTTTTCCCAGGCAGGTTCGGTCGCATCGCCGTAATATTCCTTCTGTGCCGGTTGTTCCGTTTTTTCATTATTTTCAGCTTTTTCATCATCCGGCTTTCTGTTTATATCATCGTATAAATTGTAGCCAAACGGACCTTTGGTTTCTTTACCGACCGCAGCATATACGTTCCCGCTTGCAAAAACTAACATTAACAGTAAAACAAAAAACTTTTTCATATATCTTTCCTTTTAATGATTTATTTATATAAATCAATTATATAACATTTATGTTAATATTTTCTAGTATAAATATATGAAATTATTAAAAAATTACATGGCAAATTTACAACCGCAGTAATTTTGTCTGTATAAATTCAAACTTTTTGATATTTTATTAGTTTTTAAAAATCCGTCCTGCTTTTTAAAATCAATAGCTTTATATGTAAGATTATATTGTTTGGCAACTGTTTCGCCGATTAAAGAGAGTTTTGAAAAATTTTTATGAGGACTTATGACAATTGATGTCGTAAATTCATTTATCCCGAGTTTTTTAGCCAATTCAGCAGTTTTTAAAAGTCTTAATTCAAAACATTTATCACAGCGTCTGCCTTTTTCGGGTTCATTTTCCAAACCGGCAGCAGCTTTATAAAACTCTAAAGGTTCATATTCGCCTTCTATCAGCTGACAATTCAATGAATTACACAAAGTTCTTTGAGCATTCAAGCGTTTTTCATATTCTTCTTTCGGATAAATATTTGGATTATAGAAATAAACAATAACCTCATAACCCGTTTCTTGCAGCAAAGTTATGGGATAACCCGAACAAATGGCACAGCAGGCATGTAAAAGTATTTTATTTTTCATCAATTATCCACTGTTTCATATCAGAATATTTTTGCATTCCGATATGTACTTTACCGTTAATAACCGTGCTCGGTGTACCGTTTATACCTATTGAGGCAGCTTCCGAAATTTCATTTTGAATTTTTTTCATTGTTTCAAGGCTGTTTGCATCATCTTGTAACTTTGTTAAATCCAGGTTTAAATCTTTAGCTATTTCCAAAATTTCCTGAACATTTTTAGGCTGTTTTTCGAAAAGTTTGGTATTCATATCCCAAAACTTACCCTGTTTTTCAGCAGCTATGGCATATTTTGCCATTAAGCATGACCCGTGGTGGAATTCACTGCGTAAATATTTATTGCATTCTGTGTCCAGCGGATAATTATGATGTTCAAATCTGACACCTTTTAATTCTTTTGCCATTTTATGAATCATAATATTGTAGCTGTAACACATCGGGCACATATAATCAGTATAAGTATGTACAACCAATTTTGCGTCTTTGTCACCTAAAATATTACCTGATACGGCATATTTATTTTTATTTGCTCTTGAAAATTCTTTAAATTCTTTTTGATTTTTTAACTGCGGAACGAATTTATAAGAAACAGTTGTATAGCATAAAAATCCGGCTGCAAGCAGAGCAGCTGCAGAAAATGCTATTGCGTATTTACGGATTTTTAAAGCATCTATAAAATCAACAAAACTTTGCTTGAAGCAATTAACAATACTTGTACCTGATGAGGCAATGACCGCTATTAAAAAGTCCAGCAAATATGTAAATGCACAAAGTATGCAGAGTTTTTTGATTTCAAAAAGGCTTATAAACAAAAGACACATTGATATGGCAAATGAAATAACTCCTAATGAAGCTATATATGCCATCGGATTTTTAAAAACTTCCAAAAATTTGAAAATAACTATATTTTTAAGCTTATCGGCGAATAAAAGGAGGAATATAAAAGAGTACAGGAACAACCCCCAATAAGCAAGAGGAATACCGAAAAATTGTGATTCAGATGTTTTTGCAACACCGTCGCAGTCTATAAAACTGTTAACGGAACAAAAACTTGACAGAGCAAACTCGTTAAAGTTAGCGTTATAATAAATAACCGCCAGTTTGATTGTCGTAATAAATCCAATAAGTGCTAGAATTCCTATAGCCAATTTCTTTTTATTCATATTATTCTCCATAATACCTATTTTACGGGTTGATAAAAATAAATCAATAGTATAAAGTGTGAAAAATTATTCACCGGCATATGGTATTAAAAAGATATTTATGCTAAAATTTTTTGCACAGGAGAGTAATATTGAAAAAAAACATATTTAGTGAATTTATAGACCGGATAGAGAATTTCCCGAACTGGATAAAACAGATAATATTTTTGAAGCTGTCAGAGGATTTACAGATTAGTGATAAAGAAGATATTTTTTTAGTGTATAAACCTATACTGACGTACAAAGGCAGTGAAGAATTAAAAAACAGAACCGGCGGTATGGATTTAAACATATATAATTTTTTAGAATACTGCAAAAGCGATGCCAGCATTTCCGAAATTTCATTAAATACTTTTCTGTCACCGGAAGAAGTTGCCAAATATTTCATTTTTTGTTTTGAGCAGGGTTATATTGAAAGACCTGAGAATACAGACATAGAAACAATAGCAGGTTATATAGCCGGAAAATTCAGAACCGGTGAATACTTTGAAAAAACAGGGCTTATAACTCAAGAACAATTAAAAAAGGCAATTGAAATAAGCAAAACCTCCGACAAAAAATTTGCACAAATACTTATAGATTTAGGTTTTGTAAAAAAACAGGACGTATATTCAATTTTGGAATATAAGAATGAAGCAAACAAACGCTTTGTTTTGGATTACAATGCAGTCCCTAAAACTGAAAATTATGATAATATTTATGAGAAAGAAATAGCTGATTTAAAACTTGAAAACGAAAAGTTAAAAAAAATGATTACACAGCTTTTGGAAATAGTAAAAAAGAATGATTAATGACACAATATTAGTAAAATATATACGTGACGGGCTTGTGGAAGAGGAGCACAGGGGGCATATAATAAAGTGTGACAGCTCTGAAATAATCAATAGTGAAAATTTTCAGCCGT
Source organism: Candidatus Gastranaerophilales bacterium (assembly GCA_944325895.1). GTDB lineage: Bacteria > Cyanobacteriota > Vampirovibrionia > Gastranaerophilales > Gastranaerophilaceae > SIG32. Next base: position 30,097 of record CALVCA010000005.1, on the reverse strand, counting down.
TTTATTTAAGGTCATGTGCCAAACCGTTGCAGGCAAGCCTGATAATAGATTTCGGGATGGACAAATTTTATGACATGACAGAAGAAGAAATAGCACTTTGCTGTGCATCGCATTCAGGTGAAAAAATTCATACTGAAACCGCCTCGAAATTATTAAAAAAAATAGGGCTTGATTTAAGTTACTTAAAATGCGGCATACACGAACCGCTTTGTAAAACAGAAGAACCGGTAACGGTTTTGCATAACAATTGCTCGGGCAAACACATAATGATGCTCGGGTTATGCGAAATGAACGGCTGGGACAAATATTCATACGACGATATAAACCACCCGCTGCAAAAATTAATAAAGCAAAAAATCTATGAATTATGCGAGGTCAAAAAAAATTATCCGGCAACAAAAGACGGCTGCGGAGTTCCTATATATTCCATGCCGCTTTATAATATGTTAAAAGGGTATTTGAACCTTTTTTGCGACCCTGTTTATGAAAAAATTAAAAACGCATTTTTAAACAAACCCTATATAATAGGCGGTAAAGACAGATTAGACACCAAAATAATTTCAAACTCCGAAAATATAATCGCAAAAGTTGGGGCAGGCGGACTTTGCATAGTTGTCAGAGGAAAAGAAGGATTTGCGGTAAAAATATCCGACGGCAGTATGAAAGCACGTGAAATTTTGGTTTGTGACATATTAAAAAAACTTAACTGGGCGGATATTCCAGTTGACAGATCAATTAAAACCCTGCACGGAGATATTGTCGGGGAAATAGTAACTACGATTTAAGTTCAAATAAATTTCTATCTATAAATTCGCCCATAAATTTTTTGGCAAATGCGTTGTAGTCAACTTTGGTGTTATCGTTAGTTATATTTTCAAACCCTTTATCATACATTTGCTGAACTTTGTCCATTATGTACGCAATATCTTTTTTTGAAAGGTCTGAACCTGAAATAAATTTTGAAATATCCATCAACCTGCGTTTCACAAGACCGGGCAATACTACCTGTACTCCGTTTTGAGTTCCCGCTATATGGTCAAACTGGCAGGCAGCTTCTCTGTAATCACCTTCTTTTAATGCCTGAATTAGTTTCGGGCTGTTAGTAAAATTACCGGTATTAAAACTCAAACCGTACAAAGCTTCTTTTTGTTCCATTGTTAAATTTTCATAAGATTCTTTCAAGGCTGCTTTTAAAGAATTTTGTGCTAAAACTATATCCCTTGCAAGAAGACTGTAAATTTCATTATCCGAAAGAGTGCGTCCTCTATAGTATTTTGTATCATTGTGGGCACGTGTGTTGTGACCTATTCCGATTGTCGGGATTGAACAGGCATCATTATAAAGCCTGCTGCGTTTTTGCTCCAAAGAAATTAAATCATCAATAAATTCTTCGCTGACACCGGTTGCCTCAATTACAGCCTTTTTAGTCGCAACAATATTTATTTTTTTAATATTTTTTTCAAAAAGTTCATCGGCAAATTTTATATTTTTTAACTCAGGGTTATAAACAGATATATCTTTTGCGGCAATGCCGTATTTTTGAGCAATACTTTCAATTGTGTCGCCTTTTTTAATTTTATGTATTACAATTCCCCTGTTTTGAGATATAACATCCTGAGGCTGAATTTGTTTTTGAGATGAAACATTTACGGCTTTTACTGATTTTTTATATTCAGCTTCCAATTGAGCTATCTCCGCTTTATCAGGGATTATAATTTTATCTCCGGGCATTATTTTAGTTGGATCTTGAATATTGTTTTTAAAAATTAAAGCTGCTGAAGATACGCCGTTATCAAGAGCAATTTGAGATAAGACATCACCTTTTTTTACAATATATTCAACGGAATTTTCTTTTTTATCTTCGGGCTTTAATTGTTCCAGTGCTTCAATCTGTTCTTTTGTCGGAATTTGTAAAACTTGATCGGGGAAAATTTTGGTTTCATCCTCTATATTATTTTGAAGCATTAATGCCCATAAAGGCACCCCGTAATTTTGAGCAATTCTGTAAAGATTTTCACCCTGCTGAATTGTATGTTTGTCAATTTTTTCTTCAACAGTCAAATTGCCTCCGGCAGGTTTTGGGACATTAATTATGCTGTCGACATTTAACACTTCACCCAAATCGGGATTTAATTCTTTGAGCATTTTAACCGTAATTCCGTGTTTTTTTGCAATTGAATAAAATGAGTCGCCTTCTTTTACTTTATACCCCGGAACATTAAACAGTGTACCTTTTTGAATATTATCAAGGTCAATATCAGGGTTTAACATTTCTAATTCTTCTCTAAACAGATTAAATTTCGTCATAACTGAATATGCACCTTTACCTGCTTCAATTTCCCAAATCCCGTGAATTTCATCAGGTGCATCAGATTTTTTCGAAACAATATCAGGAATTTTCAAGGCAGCACCAAGCCTGATAATTTTGTTGCCGTTTTTGTCCGTTTGTAAATCAGGATTTAATGCTATTAATTCCGCAACCGTTGTATTATATTTATTGGCAATGCTGTAAAGCGTTTCACCTTCTTTGATAAGATGACTGCCTTCAGGTATTTTATCCGGAATTTCAACGGTTTCCGGTGTATTATTTGAATGCTTGATATCGGGTTTTACCTGCTTTTCTGCCGGCTTTGTTTGGCTTTTTGGCTTTTGTGTATTATAAAAATTTATTTCTATACTGTTTATCCGCACACTAATACCTCTTGTTAAATTTACGTAAAAAATCTTTTAAAACTTTAATAAAAAATTGTTTTCGGTTACATATTTTTACATTCAGGTGAAAATTTTTAACACAGCTTGCAAATAAAATTTTTTCGGATAAAATAATAATTACTCACATCCTCAAAAAGGCAAAGTCATTAATTGCCGTAAAATGTGAAAGGAAAGATAAATGGCAAATATTAAATCTGCTAAAAAAAGAGTATTAATCGCTGAAAAAAACAGATTAAGAAACGTATCATTCAAAACATCAATCAAAACAGCGGTTAAAAAAGTTTTGGAACTTGCAAAAAGTGATGACAAAGACGCTTTAAACAAAGCTCTTTCAAAGGCATATCAATTATGCGACAAAGCCGTATCAAAAGGCATTTTGCATAAAAATACGGCAGCAAGAAAAAAATCAAGACTGACACTCGCTGTAAATAAGTTAGCAAATAAATAGCCGAAAAAGCCTCCAAAAGAGGCTTTTTTAATTCAAATATTTTTGAATTGTTGCCTTATCAAATACTTCAATACTGTCTTTTGAATGAATAAAAATCATACAGCCGATTAAAGATTTTAAGGTTTCAAAATCGGAAAAATCCATTTTACTCCGCATATCTTCCATATTATTAGCCAAAAACTCCATAATAACTGTTTTACCTTCAAAGACAAGTCCTGCAAAATAATCAAAAGATTCTTTTGTTTTTATACCTTCCAAATAAATCAAATCAGGAGCCTGAAATTCAATAAAACGAGAGGCTTTGTCCATATTAAACCCGACATTTTCGTTTAACTCGCACTGGTTAACCCCTTTTAAATTGTATTTAGCAATACTTTCGAGCGTCATAATATTTTTTTTACCTGATTTTGCGGCTTCTAAAAGCAAAGAATAAATAACATGAGTTTTTCCGCTTAAAGGAGATCCGCAAACCAAAATTATACCGGGTTCGTCAAGCGATTGCTTAACAATCTTAAATTGCTTATCCGAATCAATAATCTTGTTTAAAGCTTTAGGAGGTTTGTAAATTTTCAAGAATATTCTCTCGCCCATAATTGTCGGGAATGTAGAAATACTTGCCACAAGCAAAATATCATCAACTTTAAAATTAAGCTTGCCGAGCTGCGGGACTTCGGAAACTGAAGGATCAAGTTCCGACAAAATTTTTAGCTTTGCAACAAAAGATGAAACAAGAACTTTCGGGATTACACCTTTGTTAATAATTTCGCTGTTTTTTTTGAAATTAACTCCAAAACCCGAATCTTCACCCTGAAATGTTACTTCGTGAACATTTTCCATTATAGCCTGTTTTAAAATAGCCCGAATAATCTTTTGGATATGGTTATCGCTCAAATCCTCACTGTGCAGTTCATCCCGCCAGTCAAATCCGGTATTTATTTCAGTAAATATTTCGCCTACCGTGCTGTCTTTTTTATAACATTCCTCAATTTTTTTATTAATGGCACTTTCCGAGGCGATAACCGGTTCTATTGAACATTCGGCAGATTCTATTATTCGGTCTATGGCAAACAGATCCAACGGATCTGCCATTGCAACCGTTAAAGTATCTTCTATTTTAAAAAGCGGTATTATGCGGTATCTTTTTGCATCGGAAAAAGAAATATATTTCAAACTGTTTAAATCAAGCGAATAATCATCAAGGTCTACATAAGGGATGTGAAGCTTTGATTCCAAAAATTTCAAAAGAGCTTCTTCCGTTATAACACCTGAATTTATTAATGCTTGACCGATATTAATATTTTGAGCCAAAGAAATTTCCTGTGCCTGTTCTACCGTTTCATACTGTACAAGTCCGGCTCTTACCAAATCATATTTAAGTTTTTCCAAAGTTTTGTTAGTTACTGTTTCCATAAATATTCTTTAACTTTATTAACAACGTCATTCAAATCAAACGGCTTGGTAATATATTCATCGGCACCGGTTTCTTCACCGATAAGCTTGTCTTCTTCCTGCGAACGTGCAGTTATCATCAAAATCGGTATGTCTTTATATTTTTTGTCATATTTTAAAAGCCTGCTGATTTTGTAACCGTTAATTTTCGGCATCATAACATCCAGTATAATCAAATCAGGCATAATTTCTTTTGCAAGCTTTAAACCGTCCTCGCCGTTATATGCACAATAACACGTAAAATCCGCTGCCTCCAGCACAAATTTTAAACTTTCTACAATATCCTGCTCATCATCAACTATAAGTATTTTTTTCATACCTTTTCCCCTGTTAACATTATATCATATTTTATCTATAATCAATTTTATTTAACATTTCGTAAAATAACACGAAAAAAATAACAAAAAAATATTTTACATATTTTATATAAAAAGGAGAAAAAATTATGCTTAATAAAATTACAACATTTATCCCGAGATTTAATAAAGGTTTTGAGGCAATGGGAGCCGTAAAACGACCGAAAGACACCCGTAATTTAGGTGAACTTGTATCAACTATTCAACATTTTTCATCAGGCGTAAAAGAAATGCCTGATATTAAAAAAATTAACCCCAGGCATTTAGGGCTGTTTGCAGACACTTTAGAATTAGCCCAAAGACATGAAATGCTGAATGGAAATATTAATTTTAACGCAAAATTCTCAAACGGCAAAACAATACTGGAACAATTGCTCCAAAAAATGGCTGTTGCCTCCAAAAATAATCACAAGGGATTGGATTTTGCCTCAGATGTAATAAATAACACGGATACAATTGCATCAAAAAGATTTTTAGCTGAATTATCCGCTTCTGATGTTTTAGAAAAAGCGGAAACAAGCGGGAAATTTGAAGCTGCACGGGCACTGATACCTGACATTGCCAAATCTACGCTTAAGCCGCCGTATTTTGTAAATAATTCGCTGGATGATTTTATGCTGTTTATAAAAATATTAACATCCCCGAATGCAAAAACCGATAAAGTTGCTCTTTTGAAAAATTTTGCTGACACTGTAAGCAAATCATTTAAAACAAACAAACAAATTGATGTAGCCAAATTTGTAAATTCAAACGCACCGTTAGAACGCACGGCAGAAAATATCAAAACGCTTGAACAGCTTGCACCGATTGAAAAGAATTTGGATGTAACAGATTTTGTTTTAAACAATGTTAATTTGAAATAAGAATTTTTTCATCAGCAGGAATTTGAGAAACCGGCAGAGCAAAATAGAAACGTGAGCCTTTTTCAGGTTCGCTGTCGCACCAAATAGCACCGTTATGGGCTTCCAAAAGCTGCTTTGCAATAGGCAGTCCCAAACCTGAGCCGCCGGCTTTTCTTGAAAGTGAATTTTCAATTTGAGCAAACTTATCAAAAGCACGCAGCAAATCTTTTTGGGCAATACCGATACCTTCATCTTCGACGCAGACAATAACATATTGACCTTTTAACTTGTCAATATCGGGTTTAAAACACTCATTTGTCGTAATTTGAGAAGCATCAGCCAAATGCGACCGGATAGTAATTGTTTTTCCGGACGGTGTAAATTTTATTGCATTAGACACAAGATTTGTTAAAACCTGCTCCAAACGCTGGGAATCCGCATTTATATCAGGCAAATTAACCGTTTCTTCCGCAATAAGCCTGAGCCCTTTTTCATTTGCCACCCCTGCAAGTGAATTTTTTACGTAATCTATAACCGAATGTATGTTCATATTTGTGAAATGATAATCCATTTTGCCAGCTTCAATTTTAGATAAATCCAACAAGTCATTTATTATTCCCGAAAGTCTTTCAACATTTCTTTGAGCCATTGATAAAAACTTTATTCCCGAATCGTTTATATCACCGCACCTGCCGCAGGAAAGTATATCTAACGAATTTTTTATTGCCGTAAGCGGTGTTCTTAATTCGTGTGACACAATTGATATAAATTCAGATTTTAATCTTTCAAGTTTTTCCAGCTTAAGGTTTGTTTCTTTAATTTCCTGATAAAGCGTAGCACTTTTTAACGGTAAAGACACCTGTTGTGCAATTGTTTGAAAACAGGTTGCATCATCGGATGTAAACGGGGTTTCCTTAAAAATTTCAATACAACCGAAAAAATTATCGCCGGCACTTATCGGAGCGAACATATTATCGTATTCAAAAATACTGAAAGTAAAACTTTTACCGGGATATTTTATATTTTTTATAACTTTTATATTATCCGTAAGCGGCATTTTAAACAAAGACTTGTAATTCATTGCAGTTCGAATTTTTATTGCGTTCAAAAGTTCATCCGAAATCTCATACAGCGAATTCAAAATTAATACAGGCTGTTCTTCCGTACAGAAAGCAAGCGTGCAGGTCAAATCAAAACTAAGGGATTTATCCATACCTTCAATCATATAATCCAATAATTTTTCTTTATCCAAAGAGCCTGCGAACTTTGAACTTGTAGAATATAAAACATTAAGCCTGTAGAGGCTGTCTGCGAGATTTTTGTTGGTATCCGACAATTGTTCAAGTGATTTATGAGTTCTTAAATTCAGGTTTATTGCTGAATTCACAAGTTCTTCCGGCATATCATCCGTCAAAAAACCGTTTATATCTTTGTCAGATTCAAGCTTGTCTTTTTTAGTAAGCAGAATAAAAGAAGGTTTATTGGTCACGGATTTGAGTTTTTTCATAATATTTTTATCGAGATTATCATCAAAAATTATTATGTCAAACTGAGTAATCTCGACGGCTTCAATTGCAGAAGACTCACTTTCCGCAACCGTAAAATCGTGTTTTTTCATTATTTCACGGTACTGCTTTATTTTTTCTGATCTGTTTGATACGAATAATATTTTCCCCATAATATTATGGTATCAGCCTGAGTATTTTTTTGCAAATAATTAATATCCTGCAATAAAAAAGCCCCGAAGGGCTTTTTTATTATTCGCTGATTAATTCATTCCATAATTTTTTCTTATGTTCAATTTTTCTTTGAGCTGCTTCACGTTTTCTTTGTTGTTCAGCCTGTTGTCTTTCTCTTTCAAGTCTTGCTTGTTCTTGTTGTTTTTTGTAAGCTTCTTGTTTTTCTGTCAAAGGCTTAACCGCTTCAGCTTCTTTTTTGTTAATTTTGTCGGCAGTCTGTTGTGCCCAATCGCCTAAAGGACCTGCAATTGCGGCTGTAGATGCAGTAAACATAACTAAAAGTGAATAAATTAATGCTTTTTTCATGAATTTTCTCCTTATTCTTCTAATAACTGTCTTAAAAGCTCCCGTTTTTCTTCCAAACGTTTTTGGTGAGCTTCATAAAGTTCTTGCCGTTCTTTTTGCTGCTCAAGGATTTTTTGATCACGCTCTTTCAACTTTTCTTCAAATTTTCTTTGCTGTTCATCCATTTTCTTTTGTTGAGCATCTATTTTAGCATCAACATCCCTGTTAAATTTCCATAAACTGTGAAAAAATGAAGATATACTATTTTCAGCTGCCATACAAGGCAGTGATGATAGTAGCGTTATTGCCGTAAATACAGTTAAAATTTTTTTCATCAGCAATCCTTTCTTGTAAAATTATACCAAATTTTTTAATACATTGCAATTATTTTATCAATACCTTTTTTTGCCACGTCAAAAATTTTGAGCATATCATCGTATTCAAAAGCTCCGCCTTCGGCTGTTGTTTGAAATTCAACGATTTTGCCGCTTTTGGTAAGAACGATATTGGAATCCGCCTGAGCATGGCAGTCTTCCTGATAATCCAAATCCAACCGTATTTCACCGTTGACAATTCCTGCAGAAATTGCACCTACAGGCTCTATAATCGGATTTTCTTTTAATTTTCCTTCTTGTAAAAGTCTTTCGACAGCTAACGACAAAGCGACAAAACCTCCGCAGATACTTGCTGTTCTTGTACCGCCGTCAGCTTGAATAACGTCGGCGTCAATTGTAATTGTCATATCAGGCATTTTATACAAATCCAAACACGCTCTGAGGCTTCTTCCGATAAGTCTTTGAATTTCCTGAGTTCTGCCGGAAATTTTTGTACGTTCTCTTTGACATCTTGTATTAGTTGATGCGGGTAAAAGAGAATATTCAGCCGTAAGCCAGCCTCTTTCATCATCCTCCTCCATCCATTTGGGTTTTGCATGTTCTACAGATGCAGTTACAATAACTTTTGTATCGCCGAATTCCGCCAACACAGAACCGTAAGCGTTTTTTGTGTAATTTTTCGTAAATCTTATTTCTCTTGTTTCGTCATTTTTTGTTCTCATCTTTTCATCCCTTCGTAATCCCACATATATATCTGTCCGCAATATTTACACACGGCATGCTCGTTCATAAACCGTAAATCAGGCACAAATGTATAACCGTCTGCCGTAATTATTATTTCGTTTTTATCATTATAATTTATTTCTAAATGTTTTTCACCTCTATATTCCGGTGAAAACATCAATTCAAATTTATCAATTGATTTACAATTTTTACAAACAAACATTATTTGTTCCCGCTATTTAAATTTTTATACCAAAGCGTCCAAACAACACTTCTCATAGGCAAGGTCAAGCCGGCAGCAATAAAAGTTATCACGCTTGATATTACAGAATCAGCGACATCCAACGGAGTTATTCTGATTAGATTTACCCGCCCGGTTAAATGAGGTTCCAAACATCCTCTTAAAAAATCATTCACTTTAACAGTTTCCAGTATTGAATCTAAAATCCACGGCAATATATAATATGCAATCAAACCTACAATAATCATTATCAGGAATGTTTTTGCAAAATTCCCTTTAATCAAGCTAAAACTACGTTTAAAGCAATTATAAGCACTTATATCTTTTTCAAACGTAAACACTTGAAATACCAGTATAAAATATACGAAGAAAATTGCACCTATAACCCAAAAGAAAGGAATAATTGAAATCAAAACTAAAACACTTATATCAAACAACAAATTAATATAACGAAAAGTACGCTTTGTAATAACCTGATTATGAGCTTTTAAATCATACAATTTTCCGTTATCAAGCAAAGCTTCGGTCATGGAATTCAAAGCACCGTATGCGACCATAAAATCCCAAAATGCTTTGGTAAATAATATAAGCCCCGGAGCAACCGCCGACAAAAGCAAAATAACAGCAATTGAAGCAGTCTTTACATCAGGATTCCAAATCAACACCCCTGTCGTTAATAAAACAATTAACGCAATGCCGAGGATTTGTCCGAACACTGGAAACAACATGTATTTTGTAAATTCCCCTATATTTTTAAAATATAACTTAAGCCCCGAACCGATAATGTTCCAAACGTTATCCTTAGACATATTTACTCCTTTGTTGTATATTAATTTTATTACAAATAAATTAAAGCAATGAAAAATTACAAAGAATTAATAAAAAATTTTACAAAAAAAGATTACGAAGAAAATTTGGTAAATTTACATATCCACACCACGTATTCAGACGGCAGTGGACGATTTGATGAACTTGTCCGACAGGCAAAAGATTTAAAAGCAATATCAATAACTGATCATAACACAATACAAGGATATTTGGAAAATGAAATTCCCGATAACGTAATTCCCGGTGTGGAATTTGACGTATGGACGGGCTATGTTTTTATGCATCTTTTAGGTTACGGAATAGACGTACATTCAAAAGCCCTTGAACCTTTTCTTGCAAAGTCAAAAAAAGAAACAGAACTTGATATAATAAGGATATTTGCAAAACGTGACATAAAAAAACTTATAGAAGCAATCCATCAAGCAGGCGGAATAGCTGTAATAGCACATCCAGCATGCTGCTGGGCAATAAGTTTGGACAGATTTTTCAAAAAGCTCAAATCCTACGGGCTGGACGGTGTGGAAGTATATTATCCGTACAGCCGCCACAGAGGAATAATAAAATTCCATACGGTTAATGCCGTAAAAAAAGCGGCTGAAAAACATAACCTTATAATGACAGGCGGTACGGATTTACACCATACCTTCCTTAACAGCCTTGACGGCAGCTTGAACACGGTCATTTACACACATTTTTTGTAAAATTGAACATACATGTGCTTTTGCGGTATGCACACTGACAATTAATTCTTTAGCTATTTCAGTATTGCTTTTGCCGGTAACCAAATGTTTCAAAACTTCAATTTCACGTTCAGTCAAAGGAACTCTGCCTTCTGCCGATGATTTATTTTGCAAAAATCCCGGATTATCAATTTTAGGGAAGGAGTTAAGAGCCATTTGAGCAACCATCGGGTCAATCCAACAAACTCCTTCATATACATCTCTTATAACCTCTGCCAGTTTTGCAGGATCAATATCTTTAAGACAATAAGCATTAGCTCCCGAGCTGAGTGCTGCTATAACTTCTTCTTCTCTGTCATGAGATGTCAAAGCGATTATTTTCATTTCATGATTATTTTCTCTCAGTTTTAACATAGCCTCAATTCCGTTCATGCCGGGAAGCCCCAAATCCATTAATACTACATCCGGCTTAAGTCTTTCAATTAATTTTATACCGTTTTCGGCATCTTCATATTCCGCCACCACGTTAATATCCGGATTGGCATTTAACGCACATCTTAAGCCTACTCTTGTTAACTTGAAATCCTCTATTATCACAACCGTAATCGGAGTATCGGGTTTCTTTTCTTCTTCTTTTGTCATGGGAACACCTCTTTTCTTTGATAAGTTAATTTAAGAATAGCCAAATCTATTAATCTATTAGCCAAGTGTCTTATTCTCTGTTTTATTTGAAATATTTATGGTAAAATTAAAAAACAGGAGATATGGAATGTTAAATTTTTTATTTAAAAAAAATCAGCCTGATACGGCAGATGAATTGAACAAAATTTTGGCAAAGTTAGAAAATGCATTTGGTGAAGTTTCAGGCGAAAGGAAAAAATATCTTCAAAATCTTATGAAAGAATACGGTTATCTTCCTTATCCTTATTATAAAGCACTGGAAGAATTAACCCCTTCCGAAACAATCTTTGCATTAAAAGAAAAGTGGATACAAAATAATGTTTATAAAAATAACAAATTTGAATTTACAAAGACAAGTGTTTTAGCACGAAATAACGTAAAAAATTCCGATTGGATAAAAAGAGAAGGACATAATATCAAGCTTATAAACCTTGCAGGACTTGGTAACACTCCAAAAGAAGCCGGAAAATTTATCGACTGGCTAAAACAGCTTGTAATCCTTCCGACAGGTAATATTAAAAATAATATATTTAATACGACAATATATTTAATCCCGTTTCACCCTAGAGAATTCGGCTGTGCATATCTTCCTAAAAGTTCGGATGTGAGCAAAAACCTTTTGGATACAAACATTCAAGAAATAACCGGTTTGGACGAAAAAGGTCAGGTAAAAACATTTATTCAGATGGCTCAACTTGCGGGTCATCCCGTAATTTACGACATCCTGCCTCAGACCGGCAGATTTTCAAAACTTGTACTTGCAAATCCTTTTATTGCAAGGTGGTATGATATAGCTGAACTGCAAAAACAGCTTGACAAAAAAACAGATGATGTTGCCGAGTTAATGAAAAATGCTTTTGACCCCGAAGACATAGACGTTATAAAAGGGATATATAAGCAAAACGGTGTAGCGGGAGATTTAAGCGAATATTACCAAAACATTTTAGACAATTTTGAAACCCGTATGGATGAATTTAAAAAAGAATATTCAAACAGCATGCTTGAAAAATCAAAACAGGAAAAAATCCAAAAACGGGTAAAAGAAATTGTTGCAAAAATTGAGGATGTAAAACCTTCACAAAAATTGACGGAAGCTGATATAACCAAACAGCAGCAGATAATAGAAGAATTAATAAAAGAGGGTTTGTGGCCGGCACCGGGCGGGGCATGGTGTTCTGCAGGGGTGCCTGTTTACGACAAAATGAGTGAATGCGGCGGATTTCCGACATTTAAACATTACGATTATAAAGGCGAAGATGTTACAAGTTTTGCGAATTTAGACTGTCAGACACCATATTATTTTGTATTTTTGGAAAGCGGAAATTACAATGAGCCGGTGATTGAATTTTTCATAGATTATATGAAAAAACTGCGTAATGAATACAATTTTGACGGTTTCAGGGTAGATCATATCGATCACGTTGCAGACAATGTATCCGAATGCAACGGAACACCGATAAGTTATCGTGCACCGCGGCTTGTTTTGGGAAAATTAAACCGTGTATTAAAATCTGAAATTCCTTACTTTGCAACACTTGCAGAATACATGCTATGGGATAACCTTTATAAAGAATATCATCAGGATATGGGATTTGACCTTCTATGGGGAAATGACATAGTATGCCAGTCGCAAAAAAATCCCGAAAAAATTATTGAAGATAACCAATATCTTACAAATTACAACGTTAAATTAAAAAATCATCTTTCAATTTTAAAAACTTATAACAATCAAGACGGAGAATTCAGATGCATAGACCAGTACCCCGGACAATTGGGCGAAGAAGGGGCTTTATTTAAATGGTTTATGTACAAATTCTTACCCGGCGGGAAGTTTGCTGAGCGTCCTATGCTATACATCGACGGTGATGAAAGTTTTACGGCAATCGGAATAGAACATGCAATAGGCGAAGAAGTTTCCATGCCAAGAGAAAAAAATCTTGACTTTTTTAACAAATTTAATGCCATTGATATGTTTGTTAAATCAAATTCAATTATAACTGACGGCGAAGCTCAAATTATAGAACAAACGGATGACGGATTTGCGTCATGGCTTATTACAAAAGAACCGGCTAAAACAGCGTTTATAATCGCTGCAAATTATAAATATCCGTTTGAAAAAATCAATAAAACCGACGAAAAAGGCTCTTATTTTGAAATAGAAGAAGGCAAACCCGTTTTTGATAAATCAATAAATATCCCCGGAGATTACATGGTTTCAGCGGAATTTGTTTTAAAAACAGATAAATTTGAACGTGTTTTGGTTGAAAATCCGGATAATAAAATATTGCTCAAAACCCTCTCTAACGGCGAGTTTAGGGTATTTGAACTAACCAAAAAATAAATTTTATTTGTTAAAAATCATACAAATGCTTGACACCTTTTAAAAAAATTGATATTATAATCGCATTAGTAAAGATAAATTGTTCATAGCTTTATTAGTAAAAAAAAGAAAGGTGAAGAGATTATGACAAAAAGATTCGGTTTTACTTTGGCCGAGGTATTAATTACCTTGGGTATCATCGGTGTAGTTGCCGCAATGACAATTCCTACATTGATTTCAAACACAAACGGTGCACAATTTAAATCAGCTTACAAAAAAGCATTGTCTTCTTTGAATCAAGCTGTTTTAATGAACGTTGCAATGGAAGACACAGATTTTTCTACATTGAAAGATGATTCTGCTTCAACTAACGGTAACCACATCGCAGGTTCATTAGGAGCAATGTTGGAAGAACGTTTACAATCAGCTACTGATGTTTCATCAACTTATGTTAGCGAAGTAACAGCAAATGTAGGTGCTGCTAATCTACCAAAAGGAAATGTAGAGGTTACTGTAGAGTGTACCGAGGATGATGCAACAGCAGCAGAATCTGCTACTGATGGAACTGCAGAGGCAGTATGTAAAGGTGTTACAGGTTTTGATGCTGACACAACAGTTATAGAAAAAACAAGTACTATTAATATTGCCCCTGCTGATGGTAGCTTTTTTGTATATGCATTGGCAGACGGTACATACTTCGGTTTCAAAAAAGATGCTAGTAATTGTACAAAAGGTAATCTTGGTTGTATAGGATTTATAGACGTAAATGGTTCAACAAATCCTAATACTGTTATTGCTTGTGATTCAGGTACTGGGTTAGGTAGTGGTCAAGATGGAGCAGCTGATGCCGCTTGTGAAGTATCAAATTCAAACGTAAAAGATATTTATCCTGTAATGTTCTACGGTCAAACAGTAGAACCTGCATCTGATGCAGCAAGAACTGTATTATTCGGAAAATAATCGAATAATTTAGCAAAAAAAAAAGACAGCGAAAGCTGTCTTTTTTTTTGCTTTTATTCACAATAACACGATACAAAATGAGTATCAGAAATTTTGACCTGATTAGGGTGTTTTTCACGGCAAATTTGGCGGCACTCGGGACATCTCGGATGAAAAGGGCATCCTGACGGCGACAGCGACGGTAAATCACCCTTTAAAAGAGTCTTTTTTTCACGATTAACAGACGGAACCGATGCCAAAAGTGCTTTTGTATAAGGATGTCTTGCATCATAAAAAATTTCTTCTTTTTTACCGATTTCCAAAATTTCGCCTAAATACATAACGGCAACTCTGTCCGCAAGATATTTTATTACACTCAAATCGTGCGATATAAACAAAAAAGTTAAATTATAATGTTCTTTAAGTTCTTTTAAAAGATTAATAATTTGGGCTTGAATACTGACATCCAGTGCACTGACAGGTTCATCCGCCAAAATAAATTCCGGCTGCAAAACAAGTGCCCGTGCTATTGCTATTCTCTGTCTTTGCCCGCCTGAAAATTCATGCGGATACAAATTCAAACATTCTTCTTGCAAACCGGTTTTCGAAATAATATCTTTTACAATTTCATCTGTTTTATCTTTTGAAAAATCCGTATTTATTTTTAAAGGTTCACGCAAAGTGTCTATAATTTTCATTTTAGGGTCAAGACTTGAATAAGGGTTTTGAAAAATCATTTGGACTTTTTTACGAAAATCTTTCAAATTTTTCTGTTGCAAAATATCTTGACCTTCAAAGATAATTTTACCTGATTTAACAGGCTGCAAAAGCATAATTGATTTAGCGAGAGTGGATTTGCCGCATCCGGATTCGCCGGCAACCGCCAAAATTTCACCTTTTTCTATATCTAAAGACACTCCGTTCACCGCACGGATTGTATCTTTGCCGGTTTTGTATTCTACTGATAAATCACGTATTTCCAAAAATGCCATATAAAAATTCTATCGCAAAATAATATTATGGCAATCAGTTGCAAAGACAATATTTAAGCTAATAAACATATATTTGCAATCTTATACAAAAGCTGATTATTCAAATTTTGCATGGTCAAATATTTATCAGCCAAATACAAATTTTTTAAATTATTGTTACAAAGACTCATTCTTGCAGAATTGCAAACCATCATGGAATAAGCCGCATTGTGGCTCATCATCGTATAATAAAGTTTTGAAATACCTAATGACATCTTGAAAACATTATATCACATGCCTGCTATTTTGTACAGTCCTCAGGTACAAGTGTTGATATAACTGCATTTTCAAGCGGAAGATATTTTCTGACTGCGTTTTCCAAATCTTCAACCGTAATTTTTTCAAGATCATTCAAATATTCTTCAATAAGCTTCAAATCTCCGCAGACAGTCGTATAATATCCGATAGTTTCACCTATTTCCGAAACAGTTTCTGCCGAATATGCAAACCTTGTTTTAGTTTTTTTCTTTGCTTTTTGCAGCTCTTTTTCGGTAATTTTTTCATCCAGCAATTTTTTCAATTCATCTTTAATAAGCTGTAATGCCTCATCTTTTTTATCGGGTTTAAAATTAGCCTGAACAAAGAAATTATTTCCGTCTTTAAACTGGTAATGTTCTGAACTTATCATGTTAAATACAGGCTCTGACGGTTTTTCGATAAGGTTTTGATAGAGTCTTGAACTTGTTCCGTCGCCGAATATAATGCTTATCAAATCAAGACAAATTGTCTGTTTCAAATCGGATGCTTTAGGACCGAGCCAGCCGAACATTGCATAAGAGGTTTTTATGTGCGACGTTTCTTCAACCCGCTTTGATACAGGTTTATCCAAATTGTTAACCCTTGCAGGGGAATTTTCCCTGCCTTTAAAATCAAATTCCGTTTCGACTTTTTTCAAAATTTCTTCGTGATTAAAATCCCCGACGACAATTGTGGTCATATTTTTTGGAGTGTAAAATGTTCTGTAATAATCCATAATATCATCTCTTGTAAGCTTGGAGATGATTTCGGGAGTACCTATAACATCACGTTTATAGGGATGATTTGTGTACATATTAAAATTACAAGCATTATAAACTTTTGTCCAGGATTGATCTTTTCTCATCCGTATTTCTTCAATAACAACGTGACGTTCACGTTTGTCAGTAACTTTAGTATCATTTAAGTCAAACGGAGCCCCGATTTCTTCTTCGGGAATAACCGGATCAAGCATCATATCCGCATGAAGTTCTATTGCAAGCTTTAAATCCTCACAATTTTGACCGGCAGGAAGGGTTACGTAATAAAATGTGTAATCTTTCCAGGTTGCAGCATTTACTATTGCCCCTTTTGCTTCAAGAGTTTTATCAAATTCACCGGCTTTATGTTTATGAGTGCCTTTGAACATCAAATGTTCCAAAAAATGCGAAATCCCGTTATTTAAATCGGTTTCGTTAATTGAACCAGTTTTGACCCAGGTGCTTACGTTTGCCAAAACTCCTTCCTTATGTGCCAAAACTATAGTATGACCGTTTTCTCTCTCGTAAACTTCCACTTCTTTTGTCAAATACGGATATTTAATTTTTTTCATATTTTGTTACCTCTTTATCCTATTATATCGCAAAAAAGTTTTTTTGGGTTATAATGAATATATGGATGTTTTGGAGCGTTTAAAGAATAAGGTTGTTGTATCAGTGCAGGCAATGCCGAGCGAACCTTTGTATTTGGAAAAATGCATGGCTGCAATGATGAAATCAGTTGTAAAAGGCGGTGCCGGAGGGCTGAGAGTTGCAGGCATAAGGGATGTTAAAAATGCCAAAACTCTGTTTGATATTCCGATTATCGGCATTACAAAACCCGATATTATCCCGCAAAACTATAAAGAGATAGTTTATATAACACCGTCTTTAAAAGATGTTATATCACTTGTGGAAGCCGGTGCCGATGTAATAGCTTTTGACGGAACTCAACGCAGCCGTTCGGATAAACTTTCTGATATGATTAAATATATCAAAATCAATAAACGTGTTGCAATGGCAGATATTTCAACCGTTGAAGAAGGAATAAAAGCCGCTGAACTCGGAGCGGATATTTTATCAACAACCCTTGCGGGATACACTTTAGAATCCGCAAATTCACCTTCGGGTCCGGATTTTCCGCTTTTGGAACAACTGGTTAAAGCCGTTAACGTTCCGGTTGTTTTGGAAGGCAGAATATGGGAGCCTAAAGACGTTGACAGGGCATTTTCTCTCGGAGCACACTGCGTTGTTATAGGTTCTGCCATTACCCGCCCTCAGCTTATTACTAAAAGATTTATCCAAAGGGGGAAAAATGCTTAAAGCACTGGCAATTGATGTCGGCGGAACTAAAATTTATAATGCAGTTGTCGATGAAACCGGAAATATCATCTCTGAGGTAGAAAAACATTCGACACCGAAAAATTATGACGATATTATTAAAACATTTAAATCCGTTATAGAAAAATTTGAAGACGAAGTAGACGTTATAGCTTTTTCCACCTGCGGAGCGGTAAATAACAATAATACAAGAATTATTGGTTCAACCGGTAATATTGCAAAAGAATACCCCAAAACGGATTTTCAATCACTCAGCAAAAAGCCTGTATTTTTGGAAAATGATGCGAATTGTGCTGCCTGGGCTGAATTTGAAACAGGTGCATCAAAAGGGTATTCAAATTCCGTTATGCTGACTTTAGGAACAGGAGTCGGCGGAGGAATTATCGCCGGCGGAAAACTTTTAAAAGGCAAAAACGGGGCTGCCGGAGAAATGCATTTTAAAATGAGAACTGACAAACACAGAAAATGCACCTGCGGCGGATGGGATTGTTTTGAAATATACACATCAGGCACAGGACTTAAACTGACCGGCGAAGAATTATCCAATAACCCTGACATCACTACATACGATATTATTGAGGGTAAAAATAACGGGGATAAACTTATGACAGCTATCTTCGAACGCTGGCAAAATGATATTTTAGCAGGGCTAATCGGACTTGCCAATCTGTTTGACCCTGATTTAATCGTACTTTCCGGTTCTATGGCACAATTTGTTGATACGGATTATTTAACCCGTGAAGTTAATAAAGAAATTGTTACAACACCGCTAAAAGTCGTAAAAGCAGCTCTTAAAAACTATTCCGGCATGATTGGGGCAGCACTTTTGGCAGTAAGGAGCCTCAATGGGAAAAGCTAAAAAAAGAAGTCTGCATTTGGGAATTAACGACAGAGTATCAAAGCTTTCCCGCAATGAAGCTGTCATGGAAGTTGTAGAAATGCTCAAAAACGGCGATAAAGAAGTCTATTCTCTTATAACTTTATTCGGATTTACTGCCGAAGAAATTCTTGAAGCAGGTGCCAGCTATGAAACCGTTGCCGGGTTGGGGAATATTTTATTATGATGGAAAAACTTAAGTTTTGGTGGAATTGTTCAAGAGCTTTTGCACTGCCGGTTACGGTTATGTCCTGGTTGACCGCATTTGTCTATTCTATTGACGGCAATATTTTATACGGAATTTTGGCTCTTTTCGGAGTCTGTTTTGCACATCTTGCAGCTAATATTTTTGACGACTACTTTGATTATAAAATTTTGTCTAAAGACGAAAAATACCTTAAATCAGCTCAAATCTGCAAATGTAAATTTATTACAGACGGACTTATTACCCATAAAGGTATGCTCAATGCAGGACTCGTTTGTCTTTCTGTTGCTGCGTTTTTTGGTGCAATATTAACTTACTTAACCGGATTTGGTGTTGTTTTGATTGCATTTTTGGCAAGTATATTCGTAATTTTATATTCCAAATTCACACTTATAGGTCTTGGAGAATTTGCTGTCGGTATAATGTACGGCCCATTGCTTTTTGAAGGCATTCATTACGTTATGAAAGGCGAGTTTTCAACAGAAATACTTATCTTATCTCTAAGCGTCTGTATGTTTGTTATTGCGTTTTTATACACTCATACCGTCTTGGATTATGACGGTGATTTGTGTTCGCATAAAAAAACTCTTGCTTCCGCTTTTAAAGATAAAAATAACTCGCTTTTGGCTCTTTTAGGATTTTATACTGCAGGATTTTTATTTCTCGGAATTTTTGCATATATTTCTGAAAATTACCTGGTTTTAAGCACGTGCTTTGTAATACCTTTTATAATATTACTGTATAAAACAATGAAAATTTACAACAAAGACAAAACTTTTGTTCCGGCAGTAAAGTGGTGGAATTACCCTTTGGGCAACTGGGAACATATAAAAGCCGAAGGCTCTGAAAGTTTTTATTTAAGACTTTACCTTGCAAGAAACATCACAAGCTGGTTTACGATTATTTTATGCACTGCTTTGTTACTTGAAAAATTTTCTTAAATCCGCTATGATTAAGAAAAGGAGCTTGATATGACTACAAATCAATTAATTATGCCCGTAACAACAGAAACAAAAGGCAGATTAAAAATAGGCGGGTGTGATGTCATTGATTTGGCGGAAAAATACGGAACGCCTTTATATGTTATTGACGAAATGACAATCAGAACTGCTTGCCGTGAGTATAAACGTGCATTTTCGGGTTACAAAAATGTACAAATGATGTATGCGTCTAAAGCTCTTTGCACAATAGCAACGTCACAAATAATAGCCTCTGAAGGCTTCGGATTTGATGTTGTATCCGCCGGCGAAATTTATACGGTTTATAAATCCGGTGCTGATATGTCGAACGTGCTTTTTAACGGCAGCAATAAAACTCAAGAAGAACTTGATTTGGCAAAAAAATTAGGTGTGGGAAGAATTTCCGTCGATAATTTTTCCGAACTTGAAATGCTTGATGATGCGGATATTCTCTTACGCATTACTCCCGGAATTGAATGCCATACCCATGAATACATAAAAACAGGACAGCTTGATTCCAAATTCGGTTTTGATATGAAAGATATTGACAAAGCTGTTGAAATAATTTTGAAAAAAAATTTACGATTAAAAGGACTGCATGCACATATAGGTTCGCAAATCTTTGAAACAGAAGTTTACGGCGATGAAATTGAAATAGTTGTTGAAGAACTTATAAGACTTAATAAAAAATTCAACCTGAACTTAAATGAAATCAATATAGGAGGCGGTTTGGGCGTAAAATACACAGAACAAGACGCACCGCCGTCAGTTGACGAAATTGCTGATGTTATAATTTCACGTTTGGATAAACTTGTAAATAAATATAAAATTGAACCCCCTAAATTGATATTAGAACCGGGAAGAAGCATTGTGTCACCGGCAGGCGTAACTCTGTACAAACTCGGAACGTCTAAACAGGCCATTACAAAATATTTTGCTATAGACGGAGGAATGGCAGACAATCCAAGACCTTCCATGTATAATGCCAAATATTCTGCCGTTATTGCTGAGCGTCCCTTTGATAACAATTCTTTACAAAAGGTTACAATTGCAGGAAGATTTTGTGAATCAGGCGATATTTTGTTAAAAAATATTGAACTTCCAAATCCCAAAAAAAACGACATTTTATGCGTTTTTAACACCGGTGCGTATAATTTTTCAATGGCTTCTAATTATAACAGAGTACAAAAACCTGCCATGGTACTTGTAAATAATTCACAATCTGATATTATAGTATTAAGAGAGACATTAGATGATTTAATTGCTCACGACAGGACTTTAAAATGATATCGGATATTTCGACGTATATTTCTAACTTAATCAATATGATGGATTTGTCTTTTAGCTGGACAAATATTGTCGAAATATTTATTATTGTCTTTATTTTGTACCTGCTTTATGACAAATTTATCAAAAACAGCCAGTCGGAAAAATTTGTTAAAGGTGCATTCTTTCTCATATTTTTATGGATTTTAAGTGAAACTTTAATACGTTTTAATTTAAAAATTTTGGGAGTATTCTTAAAAACCATTGTAACATTTGTTTCTTTAAGCCTTATCGTCATATTTCAACCCGAATTACGCAGATTGCTCGGATTTTTAGGGCAGGTTGATTTTATCAATAAACTTTTCAGTAATCCAAACAAAAACAATGATGATAAAAAAATTGACGTTATAAAAGAGATTGTAGAAGCGGTCAAATATTTTTCAAAATCGCATACTGGTGCATTAATCGTGTTTCAGGACGACTTGAGCAA
Organism: Candidatus Gastranaerophilales bacterium; assembly: GCA_944325895.1. GTDB lineage: Bacteria > Cyanobacteriota > Vampirovibrionia > Gastranaerophilales > Gastranaerophilaceae > SIG32. The sequence continues at coordinate 8,358 of CALVCA010000005.1, read as the reverse complement.
TACATATTATGATGTCGGTACAACATTAAATGCTGACGTTTCAACTGAACTTTTACTTACAATTTTTCATCCGAATACCCCGCTTCACGACGGTGCCGTTGTCATAAACGGTGACAAAATAATTTCTGCAGGCGTACTTTTGCCCCTGACTGAAGATCCAAAACTCAGCTGGAAATACGGTACCCGGCACAGAGCCGCAATAGGAATGTCCGAAGTCAGTGATGCAGCATGTCTTGTGGTTTCCGAAGAAACAGGCGATGTTTCCATTTCTGTTGACGGTACTTTAAAAAAATACGATGATTTGGTTACTTTAAAAACAGATTTAGAAAATATTTTAGGTGTCAAACAAATTGAGGATGACAAAACAATATTTAAGTTGAATAATTTTATCAGTTTGAAGAAAAAATAATTATGAAAGAAATTCCTTTAAAAATTAAAATAGCTTTACTAATAAGAAAAATGATTTTTTTATCAATAGGAGCGTTCATTGCCGCAGGTGCAATCGAGGGTTTTTTAGCCCCCAATAACATTATTGACGGCGGAGTTATTGGTATTTCAATGATAGCAAGCTTTTTGAGCGGAAAAAATTTGGGGCTTATCGTTATGATAATCAATTTCCCGTTCATATGTCTTGCTTTTACCAAAATGGGCAAAAAATTTGTATTACAGACATTTTTTGCAGTTTTAATGTTCGCATTGTCTTTAAATCTTTTTCACGGGCATACAGCAACCGGTGATTTACTATTGGCGACTGTATTCGGCGGAATAATACTCGGTGCAGGTGTCGGTATTATTTTAAGAAATGAAGGCTCACTGGACGGTACTGAAATTCTTTCGCTTGTACTGTCTAAAAAATGGGGGCTTTCAGTCGGTGAATTTATCATGGGACTGAATATTTTTATCTATTGCGGAGCCGGATTTGTTTTCGGCTGGGAAAAAGCTATGTATTCCATGCTCACCTATTTTATTGCGTATAAAGTCATTGACATTGTTATGGAAGGTCTTAACAATTCCAAATCCGTCAGAATTATCAGTGATAAATCATGCGAAATAGGGCAGGCACTCATTGAAAAACTTGATATCGGTATTACTTATATATACGGTCAGGGAGGATATTCAAAACAGGACAAAATGCTTATTTACTGCATTGTTTCCCGCCTTGAAATGTCTAATTTGAAAGAAATTGTTAAAGAAATTGACCCCAATGCTTTTATGTCAATAGTCGATGTACACGAAGCTTACGGGGCAAGATTACATAAACGGCTTGATAAAATTTAAAATTTTTGACAATTTTCGCAAAATATAATATACTTTTTTTAACGAGGTAATAAAATGGCTAAAAATATTGATACAGTTCCTATAGAAGTTTGTATTCTGACAGCTGACCATGACATAAAAGGTACTGTCCATGTTTCTAAATATACAAATACTAACCGTGAATTAACGGATTTACTCAATGACAGAGAAAGAAGATTTTTAGCCGTTACTAATGCTGAAATTTTTCCGAGAAATACTAACCAATCACCTCGCAGATACAATTTTTTGGAAATCCACATGGATTATGTCTTAATGGTGCATCCTGTTACGCAGGCTGTGTTTAAAGATTCGGGTAAAACTCAGGAAGATATTGCCCGATTTAGAGATTTGAGATTAAAATTAAACCAAACAAAGCCGTTTTAAATGAAAGTTTTATTGGTAGATAACGTTAATAACTCAGCCGTTGATGTGCTTAAATCCGCCGGGATTGAAACTGTTGTCATGCCTGAAGTTAAAAATTTGGCTGAAATTATCGAAGAATTTGATGCCGTAATACTTAGAAACCACACATTTATTACTGAAGACGTGCTTAAAAACGCAAAAAAACTCAAAATTATTGGCAGAGTCGGAGCAGGGCTTGACAATATTGACCTTAATGCAGCTATAAAATTCAATGTTAAAGTTATCAATTCTCCTGACGGCAACACTATCGCCACCGCTGAACATACTTTTGCTCTGATTTTAGCTCTTTCAAGACATATTCCGCAAGCCTGTGAGTCGGTTTTTGACGGCAAATGGGAACGCAGCAGATTTATGGGTAACAACTTATTTGGCAAAACTCTCGGAATTATAGGTTTTGGAAGAATAGGTTCAAGAGTTGCCAAATATGCCAAAGCATTTGACATGAATATTATTGCCTGCTCCAGCAAAAATCTTGAAGGCATTAAATCTTTTAACGACCTGAAAGATTTTTTACCGTTATGCGACTATATTTCATTACATATACCGCTGACATCCGATACTGCAGGTATTATTAACAAAAATACTCTCAAATACGTGAAACCCGGTGCAAAAATTATAAACTGTGCCCGTGGAGGACTTGTTGTCGAAAAAGATTTGGCGGAAGCTCTTGAAGCAGGTTTGATTTCAGGGGTTGCTACAGATGTTTTTGAAAAAGAACCCGATATAAAAGACTGTCCGCTTTTAAAATTCCCCGATAAAGTTATCGCTGTCCCGCATTTAGGAGCCAATACCGTTGAAACACAAACAAAAGTCGCAACTGACATTGCGACTCAAGTTGCAGATTTTTTGCTTAATAATCATTAAGCTTTTTTGTAGGGAGCTAAAAGGTTGGTAGAGGCAACAACGTCAAGTTTTGTTCCTGTTGCCGGTGTTGAATTTTCTGATTGAATTTTTGGTTCCTTATTCATTCTTTTTTCAACTTTACTTGCTAAAGGTGTTGCAATTAAAGGAACTACAACACGTTTACCGATAATTGTTGCTGCTGCAAGGTCAACTACGTATTTGAAACAGCCTAATGCGGTATTTTTTACATCGTTGAATTTTTTGTCAAACACTGTTTTTCTTGTACGTTGTAAACCCTTTGCCGCTTCATTCATATGGAGTTTTGCAGCTATATTTTCCTGAGCTTTCGGATTAAATGATTTTTTGAATAATTTGTTAAATAACGGACCGGACATTTTCCGCATTGCTAAGAATAACAGAATTTGTGCTGCTATCATTAATGCACCGTTTGTTAAATCCAGTGCCGCAACAAATCTTCTTTTTTCTTCGGGGATTTTTTTGTTATTCAAGCTTTGAGTAACATATTTATAACATCCGATACCGTCTTTTAATATAATTGATATTACGGTTGTTGCTGCAATTGATTTTTCAAAATCTTTATCAAATTTATTTGCCAAAGCTCTTACCGGTCTTGCTTTTGAAGTACCGCCTATAATTTTTGCACCGATTTTATTTATTGCATTAACCATTATTTGTCACCTCCCGCTTTTTTAACTCCTGACAATTTCGGGAAGAATAACTCCATTGCCCTCGGGTATACCCAGTTCAATGCGTTGCAGGTTATCGGTAACGTGATACCTACACCTATAAGAATTTGGATGATTTGGCTTATTGCCGTAAATTTATTTGATACGAATTTTTTATAACCTTTTACCACATCTTTATGTATCTTTTTACTGAGTTTTGCGATATTTGAATCAAATGTATCCGTATCGTGAAGTATTCCTTTCAAGAATTTATTATCTTCTTTGTACGAACATACTTTCTTAATTTCATCCATTGTTGATTTGATTAAATTATCATCAATCGGTTTTTTCGTATCCAATTTAGCGTTTGTAAATTTAGTAATTATTTTATCAAGCTCGGCATTTCTGTCGGTCATGGACTTAAAGTACTGACTTTGCTTATACTCATTGCCGCAAACTGATTTTATTGAATCAATACGATTAAGAGTATTGTGAATTCTGTTTAATCTGACATCTTCAGGTCTGTCCAACATTTCCTGCAAGATTTCTTTCATCTCAGGTTTTTGTTCTTTTGACAGCAATTCTTTGATATATTTTTCCAAACCAGCATAATCGGTATCGTTTTTCATTTTTGTTTTCAAAACATTCTCATCAAAGATTTGTCTTATATAATCTTCATTATCCGTCAGAACTTTTGAACGGTTTGTATAGAAAGTTAATTTATCGTTGTCTAACTTCAATTCCTTAGCTGCACCTATATAACCGTCAATTTGTTTGTTTATGATTTTACCGAGTGACTTATTGTCTAAATATTCATTACCGATTTTAATTTTTCCGGTCTGCTCAAAACTGTCGGTTAAATCATCTATCTGTTTTGCACCAATCTTATCAGCTAAAGCTTTTATTTGAGCTTTATAATCTTTCTTAGCTTGTTTGTCTTGACTCCAAAATGCCGGTTTTTTAATACCTTCCTTGGCTAATTGAGCTTTAGCTTTGCTTTTTAATGTCATATTACTGTTCAATACACTCTGATTAATATGTAAATCGGCATATTTTGCCAACTCAGGGTCATTGAACAATCTATCAATCCACTTGTTAATAGGAACAAGTGCACCTACCTGGAACAATACCGCCAAAATTGCCGAAATCGGCTGACGCATTGCCGTATACCATTTTGTATCTTTTACTTTTTTCTTTTCTTCTTCTGATGCACCTTTAGGAGCTTTTACGAACGGGTTTGTTCCGATTACTATCGGAGCCACTGCACCTGTTCCGATTGAGTTTATTACAATCCCGCCAATCTCTCCTTTTATTGCATTTACTTTATCAAATGTGTTAAAAAACTTTTTTCCTGCCAAATTATTTCTTATAAATTTGGTGACATCAATGCCTTGCCCTTTAAAATTCGGCTGTTTTAGCCTGCTAATACTATTGTTTACACTTTCTACTTTCATACTACACCTTCTATATATATAGAATAAAAAACATTTCTAAATTTGCTAAAATAACTTAAAATATTAAGAAATATTACAAGGTACTTTATACACCCTTAGGACACAACTCTATTATACAACGTCAAAACATATGTCAAGGGTTGAAAATTTTTCATAACGTAATAAAATATATAAAAAAAGGGAAATAATAATGATAATAAACGACATAAAAACATTTTTAACCTCCGCAAACACAATCAAATGGAGTGCATTAATAGCTTTTACCATAATATTTACCGGCGTTGTATCGTCACAGATATACTTTTTCCAAAATATAATAGAAAACGGTATAAGCAAACGTGACATAATTGCACAAAAAACGCTTACGGTAATAGATGTAAAACGTACAGAGCAGCACAGAAAAGAAGTAGCGTCCCGTGTGGAACCCGTTTTAACCGCTGCTGAAGATGAATTTATCAAAACAAATTTAATTACAATGGAAAATTCCATTATTCAAATAAGAAAAAAAGACACCATGACTTCTGTCAAGCTTGAAGAATTAAATATTCTGCTTGATTTGTCCGGCAATACAAAAAAAGAATTTATAACATCATTTCTTTTAAAATCAGACGACAAAAGTCTGCACGAAGTATTTGACAAAACAAATTTGACTTTGGATAAAATATTAAGAGCCGGAATAACAGAAAGTGATTATGAAAAAAATAATATAACGACTCTGATCACAAATAACATGGTATCAAATGTATCAAAACGTCAAATATCTGTTATAAGTGCACTATTAGAACAGGTAATTGTACCAAATCTTGTTGTGGATGAATTTGCAACGGAAATTGCCCGCAAAAATGCCATGAATTCAGTTAAACCTTATGAAATAACATTTCAAAAAGGCGACAAAATTCTGTTTGAAGGAGAACCCGTAACAAGATTAAAACGTGATGCATTACGACAAGCAGGTTATAATGTTTACGAACTCAACTGGCATGGTCTGAGTGCAATATATATTCTTGTTTTAATGGCGACATTAATGTTTTTGGGATATATGAAATTTTTTGAAAAGAAATTTTTAGAGCCTCGATATATGGGGATATCAGCGACATTAACGCTTGTTTTAGCGGTAATAGCAGCTGTTTTGCCGACCGGATTTTCACCTTATATACTGCCTTTACCGGCTTATATGATTATAATGTCTATATTTTTAAACCCGAGAGTAGCATTTATTGCTACCGTAATCCTTTCGGCAGTTCTTGCAATCGGCATGCAATATGATGTGCAATGGCTTATAGCTTTTGTTCTTTTGACTGTTGTTTCAATGATATTGATTTCAAGAATTCGTTTTTCAAGACGGTTTGATTTAATAAAAACAGGATTTTATATAGGAACAGCAGCCGTTATTATTGTTTTCAGCATATATTTAATCGAAAAATGCTTAATAGAAGTAAGTAATATAATGGTAATACAGAACTGCTGTTTTGTGTTAATAAACGGTATATTAAGCTCAATTATAGCACTTGGACTTTTCCCTGTATTTGAGAGCTGGTTCAAAATAATAACACCGTACGGATTAGCCGAGCTTGCGGATCATAATCAGCCTTTGCTGAAACGCTTGCAATTTGAAGCACCCGGAACATATCACCACAGTCTTATGGTATCTAATTTGTGCGAAGCTGCAGCTGAAGCAATCGGAGCTAACCCAATATTGGCAAGAGTAGGAGCTTTTTATCACGACATCGGTAAATTGAAACGTCCTTTATTTTTCGTTGAAAACCAATCTTATTTCGGGATTGAAAACCCGCACAGCAAACTCAACCCGAGATTAAGTAAAATGGTTATAACAGCTCACCCGAAAGACGGTGTTGAAATAGCAAAAGAATACGGGCTTCCTCCGATTATTCATAATTTCATATTACAGCACCACGGCGAAGGGCTGGCAAGCTACTTTTATAATCAAGCTGTTCAGGAAGAAGGAGCGGAAAACGTTAAAGAAGAACAATTCCGCTACACCGGTCCAAAGCCTAATACTAAAGAAACAGCTATTTTAATGATTGCAGATGCCGTGGAATCGGCTGTAAGATCTTTGAAAAATCCCACTCCGGAAGAAATTGATGCAATTATAGATAAAATTATTATTGAAAGACTGAATGATACTCAGCTTGCTGACAGCCCGCTGACGTTACATGACATAAAAGTTATAGCAGCTACTTTCAGCAGAATTTTGAGAGGTATGCAGCATAACAGGATTAAATATCAAGAAAATTTGGCTGAAGAATTCGGTAAAAACAAAATAATTGTTCCAACCAAATTGCTTGATGAAGATTTGGAAAACAAAATTAATCAATTGGAAAAACGCAATGAAAATTAATGTATTTAGCGAAAACATATACGGCAGCTTTGAATTAAGCGAGAGAAAGTATATTAATGCCGCTAAAAAAATTCTGCGGTTTTATTTAAATGAAATTTTTGAAAAATCGTGTCTTTCGGGACACGAATTTAATACTTTGTCGTTTGATATCCTATACTGTGACAGCACAAAAACCCATGAAATCAACCGTGAATACAGACATAAAGATTATCCTGCAGATATTATCACGTTTGCCATGTTTGCAGACAGCGAAGAAAAATTTATTTTTGACGGAGAAATTAACCTTGGAGAAATAGTCATTGCTCTAGATAAAGTTACTGAAGAAAGCGTCAAAAAAAATACTGATTTTGAACACGAACTGCTATTTTTAATCAGTCACGGGATAATGCATTTATTGGGATTTGACCACCAAACAGAAGAAGATTATAATTTTATTATAGGAATTCAGAATAAAGCTTTGGAAAGTTTATGAGCAAGTTTAAATCACAAGGATTTTCAAATACATTTAAAAACGCAAGAAAAGGATTAAGACTGGTTTTAAAAAGTGAAATCAACATAAGAATACACTTTTGCACGGCATTTTTAATTCTTATGGCGGGAGTACTTTTAGGCTTTTCAATTACAAAAATATGTGTTCTTCTTTTGACAATATCAGCGGTAATTTGTGCAGAAATGGTAAACTCCGCAATAGAATTTGCACTGGATGCGGTGTTTCATAACAGATATTCAAAACTTGTCGGAATGGCAAAAGATATAGCCGCAGGGGCAGTCATGTTTACGACCATTATTGCTGTCGCTATCGGGCTTTTATTATTTTTACCGCCAATATTCGAACTTATATACTAATTATTACTCAATACAAGTCTGAATGTCGCTAAATTTTTAATAGACAACATTTTGTGCTTGTTCTGCTGTTCTTGAGAAATATTAAAAATTCTGATTATACGTTGAATTTCTTCAAGATCTTTCCTTGAATTAATTTTATAAACATTATTAATAGGGTCAGATACTACTGACATCATAGTATTAAGTTCTTGTTCTTTCATCGTTGCATCCTCAACCTTTATATTTATATAAAGCAATTTTTAATTTCAAAATTGCCTTTTTTGAGGATTGCAATGTTACATTTGTTAACACAATGTAAAACAAGAAAATGTGAGCAAAGCCGAAAGGACTCAACAATCAAATATATTACTCTAAAATCATATCAAGCGTAAACAAAAAGCCGATAAAGGGATTCGAACCCTTGACCTACGCATTACGAATGCGTTGCTCTACCAACTGAGCTATATCGGCA